>JAJPJB010000025.1 GCA_021324465.1 Hyphomicrobiaceae bacterium | reverse complement strand
GGCATGGCGGCGGTGCTGGTCGCGGCCGGCGCGCTCTACGCGCCTTCGGCGTTCGGCATCGGCTGGGAAGGCGCGATCCACGGCCAGAGTCTGATTGAAATGTCGCTCGGCGTCGCGATAGGCGCCATTACATTCACCGGTTCGGTGATCGCATTCTTAAAACTGTCCGGCCGCATGAGCGGCAAGCCGATCATCTTGCCGGCGCGTCACCTCGTCAATATCGGGCTCGGCGCGGCTCTGCTGGCGCTGATCGTATGGTTCTTCGAGGCGCAGCAGCACGCCGCCTTCTGGCTGATCGCGGCGATCTCGTTCCTGCTTGGCGTCCTGATCATCATTCCGATCGGCGGCGCCGACATGCCGGTGGTCATTTCGATGCTGAACTCGTATTCCGGCTGGGCCGCGGCCGGCATCGGCTTCACGCTGGAAAACACCGCGCTGATCATCACCGGCGCGCTGGTCGGCTCCTCGGGCGCCATCCTGTCCTACATCATGTGCAAAGGCATGAACCGCTCGTTCGTCTCGGTGATCCTCGGCGGTTTCGGCGGCGAAGTGGCGGGGCCGGCGGGCGCCGCCGGTGAGCGGCCGGTCAAGGTCGGCTCGGCCGAGGATGCCGCTTTCATTCTCAAGAACGCCGGCAAAGTCATCATCGTGCCGGGCTACGGCATGGCGGTGGCACAGGCGCAGCATGCGCTGCGCGAAATGGCCGACAAGCTCAAGGCCGAAGGCGTCGCAGTCAAATATGCCATTCATCCGGTCGCCGGCCGCATGCCGGGACACATGAATGTGCTGCTTGCCGAGGCCAATGTGCCCTACGACGAGGTGTTCGAGCTCGAAGACATCAATTCGGAATTCGCCCAGGCCGACGTCGCCTATGTGATCGGCGCCAACGACGTGACCAATCCGGCGGCCGAAGAGGACCCGAAGTCGCCGATCTACGGGATGCCGGTGCTCCAGGTGTGGAAGGCCGGCACCGTCATGTTCAATAAGCGCTCGCTGGCCTCCGGCTATGCCGGCATCGACAATCCGCTGTTCTATCGCGACAACACCATGATGCTGCTTGGCGATGCCAAGAAAATGACGGAAGAGATCGTCAAGGCGGTGTAGAACAAATTTTGGATTGGAGCATGGTCTCTCCGAAAGCCCGTATCCACTTTTCGGGACCATGCCCGCCGATGAGCGACGGTAGTTCAAACAAGCCTTCCGAACCGATCCGGGCGCGGCCCTGGCGGAGGCCGCCATCACCGCCGTCGCGTCCCGGCTCTTATCGCCTCGCAGTGCGGCTTATCGGCATCCCGGCCGCCGCGGTTGCCGGCGTGCTGGTCTATTCCGGTTTACGCGATCATTTCGTGCTGCCGGCATGCGATTCCGATCGCGCCAAGCACACGCTCTCCGACCTGCTCAAACAGCTCAAGTTCGAGCCCGTGCGCTACGAGCCGATCAAGGCGGTGTCGAGCAGCAAGGACCAGGTCGTCTGCAATGCGGCGCTGCCGCTGCCCGACGGCGCCACGGTCACTGTGGACTACACGTTCTATTGGCAAGGCGGCGCGGTCCGGATGAAGTACTCGGTTGCGCGGCGTGCGGCCGCCTCAAAATCGTCGCCCTGAGGCGCGGACCGGTTGGCATGGCCGCAATCCGGAATGACGCGAGAAAGGCTTTGATGAATCTCAGGCAGGCCTGCCATAACCGCCCGCGGTTGGCGTCTGGATGATGATCGCGTCGCCGGCATCGATGATGGTCTCGTCACAGCCTTGCAGCTTTTCCATGCGGCCATCCTTGCGCCGGACCCAGTTCTCGCCGACTTGGCCATCGTGGCCGCCGGCGAGCCCGAACGGCGGAACGCGCCGGTGACCTGAAAGGATGGTGCATTCCATCTTTTCCAGGAAGCGAATGGTGCGGCGGATGCCGTCGCCGGCATTCCACCTGCCGCGTCCGCCCGAGCCTTTGCGAATGTGAAAATCCTCGAGCAGAACCGGATAACGAAACTCCAGAATTTCCGGATCGGTGAGACGCGTGTTGGTCATGTGCGTGTGCACGGCGTCGGTGCCGGGAAAGCCGGGGCCTGCCGGCGAGCCGGAGCAGATCGTCTCGTAATATTGATAGCGTTCATTGCCGAAATTGAGATTGTTCATGGTGCCCTGCGCCGCGGCCATGGCGCCGAGCGCGCCGAACAGGCAATTGGTCACCTCCTGCGAAGTCTCCACGTTGCCGGCAACCACGGCCGCCGGAAATTCCGGTGACAGCAGCGATCGCTTCGGGATGATGATGCGGATCGGTCGCAGGCAGCCGGCATTCATCGGGATTTCGTCGTCGACCATGACGCGGAAGACGTAAAGTACCGCGGCGCGCGTCACCGGCTCCGGCGCATTGAAATTCGACGCCTGCTGCGGGCTGGTACCGGTGAAATCGACGGTCGCTTCGCGCTTTCGTTTGTCGACCGAAATGCGCACTTTGATGATATTGCCCTGATCGGTCTCGATGGCGAAGGCGCTGTCGTGCAGGCGATCGATCACCCGGCGCACGCTCTCCGCGGCATTGTCCTGCACATGGCGCATATAGGCACGCACGACCGGCAGCGTGAAATAGCGTACCATCTTGCGCAATTCGTGCACGCCCCTCTCGTTGGCGGCCATCTGCGCCTTGATGTCGTTGACGTTCTGCAGCGGATTGCGCGCCGGATATCTATTATCGGTCAGCGCCGCATAAAGTTCCTTCTCGCGAAAGCGACCGCGATCGACCAGCTTGAAATTGTCGAACAGGATGCCTTCCTGCTCGATCGAGGTCGCATTCGGCGACATCGAGCCGGGCGAGATGCCGCCGACATCGGCGTGATGACCGCGCGACGCGACCCAGAACAGAATCGTCTTGCCCTGGAAGACCGGCGTGCAGATCGTGATATCGGGCAGATGCGTGCCGCCGTTATAGGGCGCGTTGATCGCATAGACGTCGCCCGGGCGGATCTTGCCCTTGTTCTCGCGGATAATGGTCTCGACCGCACGGTCCATCGAGCCGAGATGTACCGGCATGTGCGGCGCGTTAGCGACCAGCGAGCCGTCGCCGTCAAACACCGCGCAGGAGAAGTCGAGCCGCTCCTTGATGTTGACCGAATAGGCGGTGTTCTGCAGCGCCACGCCCATCTGCTCGGCGATCGACATGAACAGATTGTTGAACACTTCGAGCATCACCGGATCGGCATGCGTGCCGATGGCCTTGGCGCGCGCAAGTTTCTGCACGCGCTTGAGCACCAGGTGGTTTTTCGCCGTGACTTCCGCCTGCCAGCCATGCTCGACGACCACGGTCTGATGCGGCTCGATGATGATGGCCGGGCCTTTGATCTTATGGCCGGGCGAGAGCGTCGCGCGGGTATAGACCTGTGCATCGTGCCATTTGCCCGCAGAAAAAAAACGGGTGCGCCGCGCCGGTTTGGGCAGTCGTGTTCGTGTCGTCTTGCGCGCGCGTTCGCCAAAGGTGGCGCCGCCGCCCACCGCTTCCACCGAGACGGCCTCGATCACCAGTGTCTTGCTGCGGTCGATGAAGCCGAAGCGCGCTTTGTGCGCGCGCTCGAAGGCGGATTTCATCTTTGTCGGCGAAGCGAGCTTCATGCTGCGCGCGGCCGACATGCCTGCATCGACGATCAGCGGCGTGTCTGTCCCGGCATAGCGGATATGCGCGCGCACATGCAGCTTGATCTTTTTCGGCTCGACGCCCTGGCCGGCGACTTCGCCGATTGCATCGCGCCCGAGTCGGCGCGCGGTCTTTTCCAGTACCGCACGGGCCGTAGCGCCGAACGGCTCCTCGATCGCCTGCTGGCGCACGCTGCGAATATCGGCAAGGCCCATGCCGTAAGCCGACAGCAGCGACGACAGTGGATGAATGAGCACGCTGGTCATGCCAAGCGCGTCGGCCACCAGGCACGCGTGCTGGCCGCCGGCGCCGCCAAAGCAATTGAGCGCATAGCGCGTCACGTCATAGCCGCGCTGCACGGAGATTTTCTTGATTGCATTCGCCATGTTCTCGACGGCAATCTTGATGAAGCCGTCGGCAACTTCTTCCGCCGTTCGGCCATCGCCGATCTCGTTGGCGAGCGCGGCGAAGGCCTCGCGCACCGCCTCGGCATCGAGCGGCCGATCCTGGCGCGGGCCAAAGATTTTTGGAAAGAAATCCGGAATGAGCTTGCCGACCATGACATTGGCATCGGTCACGGCGAGCGGCCCGCCGCGGCGATAGCACTTTGGGCCCGGATTGGCGCCGGCCGAATCCGGACCGACGCGGAACCGCGCGCCGTCAAAATGCAAAACCGAGCCGCCGCCGGCCGCCACCGTGTGAATGAGCATCATCGGCGCGCGCATCCGCACGCCGGCGACTTCGGTTTCGAAGGCACGCTCATATTCACCGGCGAAATGCGACACGTCGGTCGAGGTGCCGCCCATGTCGAAGCCGATCAGGCGCGTGAAGCCGGCCGAACGCCCCGTCTCGGCCATGCCGACAACGCCGGCGGCGGGCCCCGAGAGGATCGCATCCTTGCCGCGAAACAGCTCCGCCGCTGTAAGCCCGCCGGACGACATCATAAACATGAGACGCGTGCGCTTTTCTTCACCTTCCGCCATGGCGGAGGGCCGATTCAGCTCACTCGCCACCTGGGCCACGTAGCGGCGCAAGATCGGCGAAAGATAACTGTCCACCACGGTGGTGTCGCCGCGCCCGACCAGCTTGATGAGCGGCGAGACTTCGTGGCTCGCCGACACTTGCGGGAAGCCGAGCTCGCGCGCCAGCGCGACAATGCGCTGTTCATGCTCACTGTAGCGATAGGCGTGCATCAGCACGATGGCGACAGCATTGATGCCGTCAGCCTTGGCCCGTTCAAGCTCGGCGCGCACACCGGAGAGGTCGAGTTCGCGCTCGACCGTGCCGTCGGCGCGCACGCGCTCATCCACCTCGGCGACTCGCTCATAGAGCATTTCCGGCTTGATAATGTGCTTGGCGAAAATCTTCGGGCGCGCCTGATAGCCGATACGCAGCGCGTCACGAAAGCCCTTGGTGATCAGGAGCAGCGTGCGCTCGCCCTTGCGCTCCAACAGCGCATTGGTGGCGACCGTCGTGCCCATCTTCACCGCGCCGATCCGCTCGCTCGGAATCGGTTCACCGGCTTTGAGCCCGAGCAGGCGGCGGATGCCGTGCACGGCAGCGTCGCGATACGCTTCGGGATTTTCCGACAGCAGCTTATGCGTGACCAGCGCGCCATCCGGACGCCGGCCGATCACGTCGGTGAAGGTGCCGCCACGATCGATCCAAAATTCCCAAAGGCTCGGCGCGTCAGGCACGGATCATCTCCTTTCATCAGCGCAGCGGCGGCAAGAAAATCACATAGCGGCATTTGGTCCAATGGCGAATTTCGATAGAGCACGACGGCGAGCGCCACGCAAATTCCCGACCGGGGCAATCTACCGTTTTCCGACCCGCGCGCGGCGCAGGGCGGGGCGTTGCCCATAATTTCCGGCGTAGCGTGCGGCGCTCAACCCGCTGTTTGCCGGCATGCTGAGCGCACGGCTGCCCGGCCAATCGATCGGTATATTTGCGGCCGGCGCCTATGGTATTCTCATTGTTGCCCGCGCTGCTTTTGCCGCAGACAAAAAGGGCGTGTGCCGACGGCAGGCTGATCGGGCAACGGTTCGGCGCGACACAGGGAGGCCAAGGTGCACAAGATCGCGATTTCCGCCGCGGCGGTCGACCGCATGACCAAGCGGACCGGCAAGCTGCATCCCTTCGATGTGATGGATCCGCGCAAAACCGCGCTGATCGTCATTGACATGCAGAATTACTTCTGCAAGGCGGGCCAGCAGGGCGAAGTGCCGAAATCCCGCGACATCGTGCCGAATATCAACCGGCTTGCGGCCGACCTCCGACGCCGCGGCGGGCTGGTCGTTTGGGTCCGCAACGGCACCCGCGATACACGCGACAGCTGGTCCAATTATCACGAGTTCCTGCACACGCCGGAGCGCCGCGAGAGTCGCTACGCCGCCATGGATGTCGATGCCGACGGCTATGAATATTGGCACCTCAACGACATCCGCCCGGAAGATGCGCAGATCACCAAGACGCGCTACAGCGCCTTTATCCAGGGCTCGTCCACCATCGAGCGCCTGCTGCGTGACCGTGGCATCGACACGCTGCTGATCGCCGGCACCGCCACAAATGTCTGTTGCGAAAGCTCGGCGCGCGACGCCATGATGCTCAACTTCAAGGTCATCATGGTCTCCGATGCGCTCGCCACCCATAACGACGAGGAGCACAACGCCTCGCTGTCGATCTTCTACGGCCTGTTTGGCGACGTGCAGACGGTCGACGAAGCAGTTGCGTCGCTCGAGCGGGGAGATACTTCGCGCGCGGCAGCCTAAAACCGTCATTGCGCGGCCGAGCGCGGCGAGGAGCCGGTATCCATAACCCCCGTCTTGGCAGTTTGGGCATGGGCAATGAAAACTTCGGCATTGTCCGGGATTATGGAATCTGAGTTGGCGCCTTCGGCGCGCCCAGGCAGGACGCTCAGACTTTCAAATCAGCGGGCGTCGGGATGAACTTCTCCATCTTCGGCACGGCGCCGTTCTTGCGCATTTCTTCGAGCCAGATGCGATGGATGCGCGGATCCTGATCCTCGTATTCGATCTGATCGCCGCCTTCCTTGACGCTCTTTGACACCGCCGGCTTGTCCTCGCCGCCCGCGCCTAGCAGCGAAATGCGCTGCGCCTGTGTCGTCGGATAGCGCAGGCCGCCGACGGCGGTCGCGAGATAGCGCGCCGGCTGCGGCCCGGTATTGAAATGCTGATGGAACTGCCGATCGGCCGGCACCAGCACCATGCCATGCTTCCAGTCGATGCGGCGGAAATCCCGCTCGCGCTCATACCAGAGCAGCGAGAAGCCTTGACCCATCACGCACATCACGTGAAAGCTCGGGCCGTGGCGATGCGCCTTCTTGTAGGTGCCGACCGGCATTTCGGAAATATGCGCGTGCATGGTGCCGTCGGCCAGCACGAACATGATGTTGGTGCCGCCGGCGCCGCGATCGCCCCAACTCTTGAGCTCGATCGCGGTCAAATCGGGAACGAAATTCGTCGCCCACATGTGATTGCCAGGCCGCACAGTGATGAGGTCGCCATCGCCGGAAAAATATTCGCGCCTTCCGGCGCGCCCGGAAAAATCGAAAGTGCAGCCGAAGACGAAGGTCTCGTTGTGGAACAAGTTGAGCACCATCGGCAGATTGGTGGTGGAGACAAGGAGCGCGCGCTCGGTGCCGCTGCCGTTGAAGTGACGGTGCTTGGCATTAAGCGGGATGGCGAAGAGGCTCCTGTCGCCCCATTCAAAGCTGCGCCGGGCGCCATCGGCAAATTCGAGCTGGGTCGAACCGTGGCCTTCGAGAACGTAGATGACCTCTTCATAGAGATGCTGCTGCGGCAAGCTCGACTTGCCGGGCGCGATATCGAGCACGAACATATTGGCGAAGTCGCCGCGGCCTTTGAGATGCACCGCCGCGCCCCCGACGCCATAGCGCGGCCATGGCGCGGTATCGACACCGAACAGATCGACGCCAAAATCTTCCGTAACGGGAATGCCCTCGCCCTTGAGCCAGTCGAGATAGGGATCGATGCCGTAGCGCGCCGTTTGCTCTTGTTGCGGGGTTTCGCTGATATTCATCGTTTTCCTCCGGCAGATCGTTGTTGGACGCGCTTATAGCCCCAAGTCGTGTCATGCAAACAGCAGTGACTTGATCACTACCGGCACGACGCCGGGCGGCGCGATCAATTCGCCGACATCGACGTAATCGAGTTCGTGCAGATCCACACCGTCGACAGCGATGATCTTACCAGGCCAATGCAGTTCGCGATGCAAGAGCCGACCGAAGATCCTGCCGATGTCGCCGTCAATCATTACGAGCAGAAGATTTATCCGAGCGCTAAGCGGCATCAGCGCCGCCAGGATGATCTCGCCGGCAGCTTTCAGTCGCGCATGTTCGGGATCGCCGTGCCACGAGAAGGCAATCGCGACATTTCCGTTGCGATCGAGATCGACTTCTTCGATCCCGGATCGAATGGCGGCGATCATGGCCTGCCGATCGATGTCGCCGAAATCGGACAGTTTGACCTGGATCACCGGCGCGTTGTGCACCGGCAGTACGTAGGGATCGGGCAGATACATGGTCTTGCCGCTGACCTGGACCGTGAATTGCGAGGCGCCGATCACGGTCGCCCGGATGCGCTGGCCCGGATCGATCAGCAGCGGAGCAGCGCGGCGGCTCAGCACGCCGGCAAGCTCTTGCGCCAGCAATTTGGCAATATCGCCGAATTCGCACACCTCATGGCCGAACATGTATTCGGCGACGCCGCCGGAAAGGGTGATCGCCGAAGGCGGTGGTCCGCCGCCGCTCAATCGTTCTGTCAGCAGCAGCGATTGCCCGAGCCGATCCAGCGGCGCTCCGAGGATCATGTCGGCAGCGACGGCGGCCAGACGCCGCGCGATACGGCGACGCACCGTTTCGTCGGCCAAAGCTTGCGATGACAGCTCGATCTGCAAATCATCCGCGACCAGCCGTGCCGACTGATCGATCCGGCTCCACGTGCCGCCTCCGTCCATGGCGACAAGGCGGCCGCCAACCGCGAATGCGGAAAGGCCGATGATGCTGCCGCGATCGATCAGCGCCAGCTTGGTCGTGCCGCCGCCGATATCGGCGTGGAGCAAGCAGCAGTCGCGCGCCCTGGCCAGCGCGACTGCGCCCGACCCGTGCGCCGCCAGCCGGCATTCGAGCTTGTGGCCGGCAGCAGCGCAGACGAATTTGCCCGCCTCCGCCGCAAAGAGCTCGTTGATGGCACGGGCATTTTTGCGCTTGATCGCTTCGCCGGTGAGAACAACGGCGCCGCTGTCAATGTCGCTTTGGGTGAACCCTGCCTTGCGATAGCAGCAGGCGATGAATTCGCTGAGCCCCCGTGCATCGATCGTGCCGTCCGGCAGAAACGGTGTCAGAAGGATCGGCGAGCGCCACGCGATCTCGCGGCCGACCACCACGAAGCGGCTGGACAGTCCCTGGACCTGTCGCTGCAGCGCGACCCTGGCGAACAGCAGGTGCGAGGTCGAGCTGCCGACATCGATGCCGACTGTGTTGAAGGCGACATTGTCCTGGTCCCAGATCGTGCGTGCGACGGCGCGCCGCTCGGCTGCAGTCTCAATGTGCTCGTGGGTAAAATCGGTCTCGTGCATCAGCGCCTGCGCCTGTTATGCGCCGATTATGTCCCATCATCCGGCATGCGGAGCACTACTTCGAATCGCGTTCCAATATGCCGGCAATCGTCTTGATCTCGTTGCGGGCATAGACCGGAAGGCCGGCGCTGATCGAGTTGCCGGAATTGAAGGACGATTGGCCCATCAGCACCTGCGCGGGTACCAGATTGCGCAGCACCGGCACGGTCTCGAAGCCGCGTTTCTCGTCGAGCACGCTGGCCTTGATCCCGAGCGCCATGAAGGCAGTCACGACGGTCTTGTTGCTGTCGTCCGGGTCGTTCTGAAATACCGCAAAGAATTTGCCGAATTTCATGATCTGATTGACATAGAACAAATCCTGTTCGAGCGCGCCGACGACCGAGGCATCGAGCCCGGTCAGTTGCTGCACGGCGCCCTGATCGAGATCCGCAGGCGCAAGCGCCGAGAGCTCGCTCTGGAAATCGATGTGATCGGCGACCTTCTTGCCGCCGTCGCGCAGCTTGTTGACCAGCATGATGCCGATCGGGATCTTGCCCTCGAGCTTGTAGCTCGATGCAATGCAGATCAATATCGTGCGGCCGGTGCACCATTTGCGATCCGGGTTGTCGTTGCCGGTGCCGGCTTCGTCATTGAACGGCCCAATAGCGGCCGGCGCGAGCGGCTTGTGCGTGATCGAAGGGTCGATCTTTTGCAAGAACGCCAGCGTGACATAGCGCGACAGATCGATTGCGCCGGGCGCCTTGTCGAGGAAAAAGCGCGCCTGCGCAACATACATGTAGAGCTTTTCGAGCACCTGCGCGGTACTGCCGTTGACGAGCTTGCCGACGGTCGGCTCCGCATAGGTCGGAAACAGGGCCAGAAATTTTTTCTCAGTCGGGTGTTTGTCGGCCCAATCGTCGAAATGAAACAGCGCGGTTTCGCTGTCGACCGCGGCTGAGCCGGTATGGTCGCTGAACACGATCGTACCGGACTTGAGCAGCGCGACGTCGATTTTGCGCAGGTCAGCCACATCCTGGATGGTGAAGTTCTGCGCCGAAGCTACCGAGACAGGGCCAAGCAAGGCGAGGAGCACGATGGCATGCCGCGTCCACATTCACGATTCTCTCATCCGGCGATTTTGGAGAAATGGATCAGTTGGCGCGTCCGCCCAAGAAGTAGTTTTGGCTGCGCGGCTGCGGGTTGTCGCTCCAATTCCACGGCTGAAACAGGCCGCGCGGCTGCGGTTGGGGCGGTGGAGGCGGCGGCGCGCGCCAGCTCTGGTTCGGATAATAGGAGCGCCCGATCCATTGGCCGCTGCGATTGCCCCACCAATCATTGCGCCAGGGGCTGCCACCAAAGAACCAGCCGCCCTGGTCGTTATCGCCGTACTGCCCCTGATTGCCATAGGCATAGGCGTCGTCACGCGACACCAGCTGATATTGCGTATCCTCGACCTGTCCGTCGGCGCCGCGCTTGAAATGTTCGATAAAGGCGTTGCCGCTCGGAGGCGCATTGGCGGCTGTATTGGCCCAGGCGCTCCAATTCCCCCAGCCGTCGCTGCGGCCGGCGTTCGTGCCGATGCGGTCGCCGGTCATGTAGTCGATCGGAATATCGACAAGCTCCCGTCGTGCCTCGGGCGAGGGTCCGGCGAGCGGCGCCTTGGGCGCGATATGCTTGTTCCAGATCGCCTCAATGATCGGCTCGAAGATCGGCAGCGCTACGCGCGCGCCCGTCTCGTTCGCGCCCAGCGAGCGACGCTTGCCGTCGCCGTTGTCATAGCCGACCCAGACCGCAACCGTGACATCGTTGGTGAAGCCGATAAACCAGCCGTCGACGGCATCCTCGGTGGTGCCGGTCTTGCCGGCGACATAGGGCGACAGTGCGCCGATGGCGCGCGCAGTGCCACGCGCCACGACGCCCTGCAGCATGGTCTTGAGCTGATAGAATGATGCGCGTGACGCGGCACCGATCCAGGGCAGCGGCGTGTTCGGATATTCATAAATAACCTTGCCGTGCTGCTCGATGGAGTCGATGCCGTGCGGCTGCGGCAGCGCGCCTTCATTGGCTACCGCGGCATAGAAGGCCGCGATGTCGATCATCTTCACCGGCTGGGCGCCGAGTACGAACGGATAGTAGCGCACGCATTCGCTGTAGATCTTGGCGGCGACCGCGGTGGCGCAGACCGCGTCGAGGCTTCGCTCGGGGTTGCCGTCGATACCGCCGTCGAGCAGATGCGCGGTCACGATGTTGACGGAATTCTCAAGCCCGCGGCGCATGGTGAAGACGCCACCCTCTTCACGGCCGTAGTTGCGGGGTGACCAGAAATCCTGTTCTCGCGCGCTGCCGCCGAATTCGCGCGCGATGACATCGCGGCCGCCAATGCCGCTACCGATCGGCGGAAAGGTGATCGGATAATTGGGCACGAGCGTGTTGGGCTGCAGGCCGCGCTGCAGCGCGGTCAGATAGGTGAGCGGCTTCATCGCCGAGCCGGGCTGCCGCTGAGTCTGCGCGGTGCGATTGAGTTGACTCATCGGATAAGAGAAGCTGCCGGCCATCGCCAGGATGCGGCCGGTCTTGTTCTCCAGCACCAGCGCTGCGCCTTCGACCGTCGGCCGCACGCGCAGCTGCGCCACGGCGCCGCCGCTTGGACTACTGCCTGTCACCGTGTTCGCGTTATTCGCAGCGTTTCTGGCCGCGTTCTTGGCGCTCCTTTTGCTCTCGCTGCGCTTGATGTCACCGCCGCGACCTTCGATGACCTTGACATAGACAACGTCGTAAGCGCCAAGGCTGCGCCTGATCGGCGCGCTCCATGTGGTCAGCGGCACGATGCGTCCGTCAGGCAAGCCGACGCGAATACCCTCGCTGGCGTTTTGGCCCACCTTCTGCAGCACCACAGCCGGCGTCCAATGCACGTCATAGAGCGGCAGCCGTACGCCTTGCAGCGCCTGCTGCCAGGCCGGAGCGCCGCCATCGTTCCTGGCGGCAATCTTGCGCACGGCGTCGGCGATATTCGCCTCCGGACCGCGAAATTGCATGCGCCCCTGCGACATCTCGTAGCGCGCCAAGCCCTCCTGCAGTGCCGCTTCGACATCGCGCTGCAATTGCGCATTGATGGTCGAATGGATCGTATAAGAATCCGCCGTCAGATTGGGGACGCCGTCCGCCTTGGCTTCGCGGCCGAGAAAATCGATGAAGTGAAACCCGCTATCGCGGCGCGGCGGCATATAGGCAACGAGCTTGGGTGGTGCGGCGAGCGCTTCATCCCTCTGCGCCCCAGTGATGACGCCGTCCTCCTGCATTCGGCCGAGCACGTAGGCGAGCCGCTCCCTGGCGCGGTCCGGATGCCGGTCGGGATTGTAAAAATTCGGCCCCTTGAGCAAGCCAGCGAGCAACGCCCCTTCGGCCAGCGTGAGATCTTTGGCCGTTTTGCCGAAATAGCTGTGCGCCGCCATTTCGATGCCCCATGAGCCGCGGCCCAGATAGGCCGAGTTCATATAGAGCTCGAGGATCTCCTTCTTGCTCAGCGTGTTTTCCAGCCGCGAGGCGACGATCATCTCGCGGATTTTGCGCTCGTAACTGACGTCCTCGCCGACCAGCAGATTTTTCACGACCTGCTGCGTGATGGTCGAGCCGCCCTGCGGCCGGCCGGGATTGCCCATGTCGCCGATAAAGGCGCGGATGATGCCGCGCTCGTCGACGCCATGATGCTCATAGAAGCGCCGGTCCTCGGCGGCGATGAACGCTTTCTGCACATAGTCGGGCACGTCGGAGAGGGGCGTCCAGATGCGCCGGTTGCCGGGCTGAAACACGTCGGCAAAATTCTGGCCGCTGCCGTCCAGCACCGTGGTCAGGCTCGGCAGCTTCCTGCCCTTGAGCTGCTTCTCGTCGGGCAGATCAGCCGCAGCATTGTTATAGAAGTCGATCACTTGAGCCATGTCGACCACCGGACTGGTGATCGGCTCGTTTTTGCAGAACTGGTGATAGGCGGTGTTGAGATCGGCGAAATTGACGCCGTGGAAAGCCGGGATATCGGCGCCGGCTGCTTTCGGGTCGTCGAGCGCCGTCGTGATGAGCTCGTCGAGATTGATGGATTCGATGTCGAAGGCCTGCTTCACATGGGCGCAGCCGTCACGCAAGATTTGCACGACCTGCGCCTGGTCCTGCGCCGGATCGAAATGGGTCTTGACCGCCTGCGGCTGTGTCGTCACCTCGCTCAGTGCCAGCGCGGTTGCAAAAATCTTGACCAGAATCGTATCCATCGGCACCGCAATCTTCGGGGCTGCGTCGTTGATACGAACGGCGGGGTAGCCCGCCCCTTGAGGGCGCAAGGGACAACAGCGACTATAGCGATCTGATCCCTACAAAAAGACTTTTTTGCGAGTGTGGCCGTTCCGAGACGCGGGCCAAGGACCGGAATCATCCAGCCATTACGCCACAATTCCGCAGCCATGTCGCTGTCATTTCTCGGCCGGCGATAGACCCTCAAAATGACCGCGGTGGTGCAGCCATGCAAGCAAGCCAAGCGCGGGCAGACCCGCAACCGCGCAGATTGCGAAAAATCCGGCCCATCCGAGTGCGGCCGCGATATAGCCCGCGCCCGACGACAGATAGGTGCGGCCTACGGCCGCGAGCGCCGTAAGCAGCGCGTATTGGGTCGCGGTATACAGCGGATTGCGGCAGAGCGCCGACAGATAGGCGACAAAGATCACGGTCGCTACGGCGCTGGTGAAATTCTCGGCGATTATCGCGAAAGTCAGCCAGACCGCATTGTGGCCGAGCACCGCCTGCCAGGAGAAGCCGAGATTGGCCAAGCTCTGCACGATCCCGCCAATCACAAGGCTCGCCGGCAGTGAGAAAGCCCGCGCCAAAAAGCCGCCGGCAAAGCCGCCGAGCAGGGTTGCGGCAAGGCCCACCCCCTTGATGATCGTTGCATATTCGTTGCGCGAGAAGCCGAGATCGATGACGAATGGCGCGGTCATCGCGCCGGACAGCGCGTCCGTGAACTTAAAGAGAATAACGAAGGCGAGCGCGACAAAAGCGAGGTCGCGCCGCAGAAATTCGGCGAAGGCGCCGACTGCCGCTTCGGCGACGCGCTGCAGACCGCTTTCGCGCGCATGCACTTCATTCGCTGCTGCGGATTTTTCGGGTTCGGCGGCGGCGAGCGTCGTTGCGATGCCGACCAGGACCAGCGCCGCCATCGCAAAATAGCCGGCGCGCCAGGCGGCATGATGATCAAGCCCGAGCGTCTGAAAGCCGCTCACCAGGAACAGCGCGCCGGCGGTCGAGGCCAGCATGCCGACACGGTAGGCGGCGACATAAGACGCCATCCCGGCCGCCTGCTCGCTCTCGTCCAGGCTTTCGACCCGGAACGCATCCACGATAATGTCTTGCGTCGCCGAGGCGGTGGCAACCAGAAGCGCGCCGACCGCCACAATGAACGGCGACACCGCAGGATCGCAGGCGCCGAGAAAGACGATCGCCAAGATCAGCAGCAATTGCGACAAAAGGAGCCAGCCACGGCGCCGACCGAATTGCCGCGACAATAGCGGTACGTCCAGCGCGTCGATCAGCGGCGCCCACAGGAACTTGATCGTATAGGGCGTGCCGACCAGCGCGAACAGGCCGATCGTACCGAGATTGACCCCGGCCTCAGTCATCCAGACCAGAAGCGTCGAGCCCGAGAGCGCCAGCGGCAGACCGGAGGAGAAGCCGAGAAACAAGATGATCAGCACGCGGCGCTTGAGATAGACGGCGAGCGTGTCAGCGAACGAGGCGCGCGCAGTTGCCACCGGACTTGCGACCTGGGTTGCAATCCGACCGGCAGCGGTGGGGGACACCTCGGGCGTTGCCGCCATTCAATCTCACTCGCGCTGTTATTCGCCGGCCTGCAGCCTGCGACTGATGGGGGCAGGGATGACTTCGCTGTTGTCTTGGACGGTTTCCATCTCGCCCGCGAACTCGACATCCTGAATGCGCGCACCGCGCTTCTCGATTTTTTCGGCCGAGATCACGATCTGCCGCACATCCTCATTGGCCTGGCTGAAATGGCCTTGCAGCTTGAGCACCCGCTCGCGCAAGCGCTCGACGTCCTCGATCAACCGCCCGACCTCGACTTGGATCTGGCCGGCGGCCTCGCGCATGCGCTCCTCTTTCTGCATCTGCTGGATGACATGAACGCAGACCATGAGCAATGACGGGGAGACAATGACGACCTTGGCACGGAACGCCCTCTGCACGACGTCATCGAACTCCTCCTGCAGATCGGCGTACACCGATTCCGACGGCACGAACATCAGCGCGATATCCTGTGTTTCGCCCGGGATCAGGTACTTTTCGGCGATATCGCCGATATGTTTGGTCATATCTTGGCGGACACGCGCCGCCGCCTGCCGCCGTTCCTCGTCGTTTTGCGCCTCCTTGTAGGCGGTGATGGCTTCGAGCGGGAATTTGGCGTCAATGACCAGCGGCCGCTGGTTGGGCAGGAACACCGCGCAGTCGGGCCGCATGCGGTTGGGGAGCGTATATTGGAACTCGTAAGCCGTCCTGGGCAGGCCGTCGCGAATGATGATCTCCATCCGCGCCTGGCCGAACGAGCCGCGCGCCTGCTTATTGGCCAGCACGTTTTGCAGCGATGTCACCTGGCTGGCCAGATCGGAGATATTCTTCTGCGCCCGATCGATCAGCGCCAGCCGCTCATTGAGCTTCTGCAGGTTTTCGGTCGTGCTCTGCTTGGTCTTTTCCAGGGAATCGCCGAGCCGCGTCGAGACCGAATCGAGCCGCTCGTTGAGGCTATGCGCAAGCTGGGCCTGGCCCTTGAACAGGACTTCGATCATGGCTTCGAGCCGCGCCGCCGTGTCGGAATGCGCTTGCGTCAGCGCCGAGACCGCAACCGCATGCGCTTGCGCCCGCTTGCGCCCCTGCCAGATCAGGACCGCGATCGCGACCAGGAGGACGCCGGCAAGCGCGGCCGCTATAGCAAGCGTTGTGGGATCCTGCAGTGGCGGCAGAGCGGGGAATTTTTCCATCATGCGCGCATTGTAAGCGATTCGGGTAAATGAAGAACAAACAGCGAACATGGATATTCGCGAGAAGTCAAGCGCGCGGTGCGCCGGGCCCGCATTGACCCCGCTTTCACCACGCCTTACATCGCGAAAACCATGGCGATCCGAGAAATCATCAAAATTCCCGACAAGCGGCTGCGGCTCAAATCCGAGCCGGTGCAGAAGATCGATGCTGGCATCAAGAAACTGGTCGATGACATGTTCGAGACCATGTATGCCGCGCCCGGCATCGGGCTTGCGGCGATCCAGCTTGGCGTCGCCAAGCGCGTCGTCACCATGGACCTGTCAAAGAAGGAGGAAGACCATAAGCCGCAGGTCTTCATCAATCCGGAGATCATTTGGGCGTCGGAAGAAAGGGCCAAATACGAGGAGGGGTGCCTTTCGATCCCGGAATATTACGAGGAGGTCGAGCGGCCGGCCGAGGTGAAGGTCAAATATCTCGACCTCGACGGCAAAAGCCACGAGATCAAAGCCAAGGGCCTGCTCGCGACCTGCCTGCAGCACGAGATCGATCACACCAATGGCGTGCTGTTCATCGATTATCTCTCCAAGCTCAAGCGCGATCGGGTCGTCAAGAAATTCACCAAGGCGGCCAAAGAGTCGGCGATGAAGAAGGAGGAGGCGTGATTGGCATTGCGCCTCGTCTTCATGGGTACGCCGGATTTCGCCGTGCCCACGCTTACTGAGATCGTTGGCGCTGGTCATGATGTGGCCGCTGTCTATACCCGCCCGCCGCAGCCGGCGGGCCGGGGCATGGCCGAGCGGCCATCGCCGGTCGCCATCAACGCGCAGCGCTTTGGATTGCCGGTCCTCACGCCGAACACGCTGAAAGGCGCCACGGCTGCCGATGCCATGCGCACTCACGGCGCCGCCGCCGCCGTCGTCGTCGCTTATGGGCTCATTCTGCCGAAGCTGATTCTTGATGCTTTTCCGTTCGGCTGCTTCAACCTGCATGCTTCGCTGTTGCCGCGCTGGCGCGGCGCTGCGCCGATCCATCGCGCTATCCTGGCCGGCGACAGCGAGACGGGCGTGATGGCGATGAAAATGGAAGAGAGCCTCGATGCGGGACCTATCGCCATGGCCGAGCGGGTTGCGATCGGGCCCGATGCGACGACCGGCGAGCTGCACGACACGTTGGCCCGGCTCGGCGCCGATCTGATGCTGCGTACGCTTGCCGCTTTGGAGAAGGGTCAGCTGCAATTGACGCCGCAGGCCGCTGAAGGTGTGACCTACGCCACCAAGATCGACAAAAGCGAGACACGCATTGATTGGACCAAACCGTGGAGCATGGTTCACAACCATTGCCGCGGGTTGTCTCCTTTTCCGGGCGCCTGGTTCGAATTCGGCGAGACGGGCCGCATCAAAGTGCTGCGTAGCACGAAAGGCGAGGGCGCCGGCGCCCCCGGCACAGTGCTCGACGACAAGCTCACGATCGCCTGCGGCGAGGGTGCGGTGCGGCTGGTCGAACTGCAACGCGCTGGCAGGCAGCCAATGCAGGCCGACGAATTCCTGCGCGGCATGCCGATCCGCCGCGGCGAAGTCCTGAACTGAGCGCGGGCGCAGCCCATGCCGCGCTACAAGCTCACCATTGAATATGACGGGACGCCGTTCATCGGATGGCAGGCGCAGGACAATGGTCCCTCGGTGCAAGGCGCGCTCACCGACGCTATTTCCGCGTTCACCGGCGAGCGCGTCACTGTTTCCGGCGCCGGGCGCACCGATACCGGCGTGCATGCGCTCGCCCAAGTCGCGCACGTCGATCTAAGCAGGCAGTGGGACGATGACACGGTGCGCGATGCCATCAATTTCCATTTGCGCCCGCAACCCGTTGCGGTGCTGAAGGCGGAGCGCGTGACCGCCGATTTTGATGCGCGCTTCTCGGCGCGAAAGCGGCATTATCTCTATCGCATCATCAATCGACGCGCCGATCTTGCGCTCGAGCAAAATCGCGCTTGGCGTGTGCCGCGCCCGCTCGACAGCGCGGCGATGCATGAATCGGCGCAGCGGCTGATCGGCAAGCACGACTTCACCACCTTCCGCTCGACCGAGTGCCAGGCCAGATCGCCGGTGAAGACGCTCGACCGGCTCGACGTCGCGCGTGACGGCGATGAAATTCGCGTGACCGCCTCGGCACGTTCCTTTCTGCAACACCAGGTGCGCTCTATGGTCGGCTCACTGGTTCACGTTGGTGAAGGCAAATGGCGCGCAAACGATCTCGCGGCCGCGCTTGCGGCTCGGGACCGCACCGCTTGCGGCCAGGTCGCGCCGCCGCACGGCCTTTATCTCATGCGCGTGGACTATTAGGGTCGAAATTCATAAATGGGCGACCAGCACTGACTCCGAGAATCGGCCTATCATGCCTGGCTGCCGCCAGGACCGGCCGTCGATCACAACGGCCACCGTCCTTTTCCGAACAATTCAGGCTGTCAGCGGCAAAGCCGCCGCACGGAGTCAAAGGTGCCCTTGACAGCCTGATTTGTTCGGAACCGTTGTAACCGATCGACGGCGCGAAGCGATCAGAAATTGTCGTTTACGGGTTTTGACCTTGGTTCTTCATGCTGGCGCGCTCGGAGCAGTAGCTATGCCGGACAGCGATGTTGAGGTCGTCGTCATCGGCGGCGGCGCAGCCGGCGTCGCCGCGGCGAAACGGCTTCAGCAGGCTGCGGTTCGCTGTCTCCTCGTTGAAGCGCGCCAACGCCTTGGCGGCCGCGCTTGGACCGTGATCGACCCTGCCGGCAACGCGCTCGATCTCGGCTGTGGGTGGCTGCATTCGGCCGATCGCAATCCGTGGGTGAAGGTTGCAAAGCAGCAGCGGGCCGCTATCGACGAGACGCCGCCGCCCTGGACGCGTCCGCCGCTTGAATTCGGCTTCTCGCGCGCCGATCAAAAGGACTATCGCAAAGCACTTGCGGATTTTTTCGGGCGCGTCGCTCGCGCCGCCGACGATCAGAACGACGTCGCAGTATCCACTTTGCTCGATCCAAACAGCCGTTGGAACGGCCTGATCAATGCCATCGGGACCTATATCAGCGGCGCCGATCTCGATCGGCTTTCGGTGAAGGATTTCGATCGTTACGAGGACAGTGGAATCAACTACCGGGTCTTCAAAGGCTACGGCGCCCTCGTCAGCGACCATGGTGCGGATTTGCCTATGATGCTCGATTGCCCGGTTACCGCCATTGATCATCGAGGCAGGCGGTTGCACGTCGAAACGCACAAAGGCGGCATTACCGCGGATCAGGTGATCATTACCGTTCCGAGCGCGGTGCTTGCGGCCGAGCGCATTGCGTTCACGCCGGCATTGCCGGAAAAAACCGAGGCGGCGCGCGGCTTGCCGCTGGGTCTTGCCGACAAGCTTTTCTTGTCGCTGGAACGGGCCGAAGAATTTGACAAGGAGACGCGGCTGTTCGGCCGCACCGACCGCAAAGGCACCGGCGGTTATCACTTCCGGCCGTTCGGCCGGCCGCAGATCGAGGTCTATTTCGCCGGCGGATTGGCGGCGGAGCTCGAAGCTAAGGGTGAGGAAGCGTTCTTCGATTATGCCGCCTTCGAGCTCACAGGGCTATTCGGCAATGATTTTGCAAAACGCATCAGGCCGATCCGCGTGCATCAATGGGGACAGGATCCGTTCGCACTCGGCTCGTATTCTTTCGCGCTGCCGGGCTTTGCCGATTGCCGCGCTGTACTCGCCGCGCCGGTCGATAACCGACTCTTCTTTGCCGGCGAGGCCTGTTCGCCGCACGATTTCTCAACCGCGCATGGCGGATTTCTCACCGGCGTCGCCGCCGCGGACCAGGTGATCGCCGTCCGTCATTCCGGAGCCGCGGACAGGCGCGGAGCCCGGAATCCATAGCCACGAGCGCTGCAAAACAATCTGAGGAAATACACAATCTGAGGAAATTCTTCCGGAAGTGCAGGGACGATGGATCGCGATTGCCGCCTTGCGCCGGCCCCAGAATGAAATGACACTCACGCAAAATATTTCTCGATGATACGCCTATAGATCGCCGTCAGGGCGATGAGGTCGGCGACCGGGGTGCGCTCATCGACCGCATGCATGGTTTGCCCCACAAGGCCGAATTCCAACACCGGACAATAATCCTTGATGAACCGCGCATCCGACGTACCGCCGCTGGTCGAAAGCTGTGGCGTGCGGCCGGTGACTTCGGCGATAGCGGCAATGGCGAGATCAGTGAAGGGCCCGGGCTTGGTGATAAAGACGTCGGCATTCGACCGCTGCCATTCGAATGTGTAGTGCACGCGGCCGCCCGCGGCGGCTTGGGCGCGATGCTCGATCAAGGTCTTGAGCGCGGCCTGGCTGTGGCGGTCGTTGTAGCGAATATTGAAACGCGCTCGGGCTTCGCCCGGAATGAGGTTCACCGTGGTATTGCCGACATCCACCGAGGTGAATTCGAGATTGGACGGGGAGAAATGCGCGCTGCCCTCGTCGAGCGGCGCTTGCAGCGCCGCCATCAGCGTGATCAGACCGCGGATCGGATTGTCGGCGCGTTCGGGATAGGCGACGTGGCCTTGCCGCCCGGTGACGATCAATGTGCCGTTGAGCGACCCGCGGCGGCCGGCTTTGATCGTGTCGCCCAGCACCTCGACATTGCTCGGCTCGCCCAGAATGCAGTGGTCAAAGGTTTGGCCGCGCTCGGCCGCCCATTTCAGAAGCTTGATGGTGCCGTTCACGGCGACGCTTTCCTCGTCACCGGTGATGAGCAGCGAAAGCGAGCCCTTCGGCTTGCCGCCGTTGGCGGCGAGATAATCGAGCGCGGCGGCAACAAAACAGGCGATGCCGCCCTTCATGTCGACGGCGCCGCGGCCGTAGAGTATGTCACCCGCGACTTCACCGGCAAAAGGCGGATGCGACCACGCCGCTTCGTTGCCGGCCGGGACGACGTCGGTATGGCCGGCAAACAGCAGATTCGGCTTGGCGAGGCCAATCCGCGCATAAAGGTTATCGATCGGCACCGTCCCGGGCTCGGTAAAGATCGTGCGATGCACGGTGAAGCCGGCTTGCTCCAAAAGCCCCTGCAAAAAACCGAGCGCGCCGCCGTCCTCAGGCGTTACCGAGGGGCAGCGAATCAGATCGCGGGCAATAGCAACAGGATCGGCGGTCATCGCCATCTCATATCGTGCCCAACGGATCCGGCCCATACTGGTTCGGGCCGGGTACGCCGCGGCGGAAGCCGAGTTCGACCAGCAGGAACAGCGCCAAGATCGTGAACGGCACCGCGATCAGCACCGATATCGCGCTCGGCTGCTCGTCGGTCCCGGTCATTTGCATAACCGTCAGCAGATCCAGAAATGCGCTCGCGCTGAAGAAAGCGATGAGAAACAGAACCGGCATATTACGGTCGTGCGCGCGTTTCACGGTGACGGCAAATTCCGGATAGACGAAGGCCAGATCGACGATGGCGCTGAGCCGATCGCCCTGAATCTGTATCGCCAGGAAATGGGCGAGGATCTCGACGACCGTGAGCGTCGCGATCGCAATCCAGAATGTCTTACGACTGATGCGGCCGTCGAAAGTGTTGAAGAGAAAAGCCCAATCCATGACACGTCGCGTGCAGCCGCCGGCGCTTCAATCTCGCAGCAACTCGTTGATGCTGGTCTTGGCGCGAGTCTTCTCGTCGACGCGCTTGACGATCACGGCGCAATAGAGGCTCGGCGCCGCGTCGCCCTTTTTGTTCGGCCTCCCCGGCAGTGATCCCGGCACGACGACCGAATACGGCGGCACTTCACCCTGCAGAACCTCGCCGCTGTTGCGATCGATGACCTTGGTCGAGGCGCCGAGAAACACGCCCATCGACAAGACCGGGCCTTCGCGCACGATCACGCCTTCGGCCACCTCCGATCGCGCGCCGATGAAGCAGTTGTCCTCGATGATCACCGGACCGGCCTGCAGCGGCTCGAGCACGCCGCCGATGCCGGCCCCGCCAGAGATATGACAGTTCTTGCCGATTTGCGCGCAGGAGCCGACCGTCGCCCAGGTGTCGATCATGGTTCCGGAATCCACATAGGCGCCAAGATTGACAAAGGACGGCATCAGTACGACGCCGGGCGCAATATAGGCGGAGCGGCGCACGACGCAGCCCGGCACCGCGCGGAAGCCGGCCCCGCGGAAACTGTTGTCATCCCAGCCGTCGAATTTCGACGGCACCTTGTCCCACCACACCGCCCGGCCCGGGCCGCCGGGAATGACCGTCATGTCGTTCAGGCGAAACGACAGCAGCACGGCCTTTTTCAGCCACTGATTGACCTTCCACGTGCCGTCGGCAGCTCGTTCGGCGACACGCGCGGCGCCGCGGTCGAGTAGAGCGAGCGCCCGATCAACGGCCTCTCGCACTTCGCCTTTGGTCGAGGGGCCGATCTGGTCGCGCCGCTCGAAAGCGACGTCAATGGCTGCGACGAGGTCTTCTGCAATCCCGGCTTGCGACATGAAAATGGTCCCTGCTGCGCGGTTTGTCGGGGCAGGAACCGAGGATGTCAAGTAATCGCGCTTGGTCGAGCGAGGCGAAACCAGGGACAACCGTGCCGTCGCTTCCTCGGTTTCGCCGCGCTCAAGGCAGGCTACGGTCCCGCGATATTCCGCAGAAATCCCGCGAGATCCTCGGTGACATAATCGACATGCGGCGCATCACGGCCGGCGAGCTCCCATTCTTCGCGCAGCACGACGCGCGCGCCCTGCGGCACGACCAGCACGGTGGTCATGCCCAGCGCATGCGGCACTTCGAGGTTGCGAGCGAGATCCTCGAACAAGGCCGCCGTCGCCGGATCGACCTGATGGCGCGCGAGAAAGCGCTCATAGACGATTGCATTCGGCTTCGGCTCGAGCTCCGCCGCTTTGATATCGAACACGTCGTCGAAATGTTGGTGAATGTCGAGCTGCCGCAGCACCGCGTCGGCATGGTGCCGCGTGCCATTGGTGAGAATGAGCTTGCGGCCGGGCAATTGCGCAATCACGGCGCCGAGCGCCGGGTTCGGCGTGAGCGGCGAATAATCGATCTGATGGACGATCTCGAGAAACTCGTCCGGCTCGAGTCCGTGCTCGGCCATCAGGCCGCGCAGTGTCGTACCGTAGCGTTTGTAATAGTCCTTCTGCAGGCGAAAGGCCTGATCGTGCGTGACATTGAGGAAGCGCACGATGTAATCGCGGATGCGCTCGTCGACCTGCTGCCACAGATTGAGATGATGCGGATAGAGCGTGTTGTCGAGATCGAAGACCCAGGTCTCGATATGCTTGAAATCCGGCTTGACGTAACCGCGGGCGGGATGCTCCATCATCGTCTAAAGTATAACAAGCGATCGTCCCAAGTATGACAAGGGCGGCATCAGCTCGCCTCGCGCCAGGCAGTGGCCGGCAGTAGACCTTTGAGCGCGCCGTCGTGCAAGGCGACAGGATCGCGCTCGCCTTCCATTGCCAGGCGGAGCACGCAGCGTGCAAGCTCATCGGGCTTCACCGTCGTGTTGCCGATCGCTTTCAGCGTCAGCCACGCTTCGTCGAAGGCCGCTTCCAGAACGACAAGCGTCTGAGGGTCAAACGAGTTGTTGTGGAACCCGCGCATGGTTCCAACCTCACCGCATTAGCACATGCATTTGATGCGAATACCCGGCGATTCGTGAGCGCGAAACCCGCCGAGTTTGTGACACGGCAGGCCGCCGCAGATCAACTGCATTTCAATTCAATATGAAGCCGCACTGTGAAGCCACATGCTGCGCCCGATGGGCGACCGGCGAGGCGTGCGGCGCGTCGCCGGATTTTCAGACGTTGAGCGTGCCGGGTCAGGCATTGAGGCGCGGCAGCAGTCGCGCGGCGTTGCCACTGGCGATGGCCGCGAGATTGTCGGCGGAAAGATTGAGCCGCCGCAGGTTCTCGATCTGATTGAGCGGGAAATACGGATAATCGGTGCCATAGGTGATTTGCGAGAACGGCACCATGCTGGTCAGCGCCGCGATTGCCGCCGGATGGGTCGCATTTGCCGTGTCATAGTGGAGACGGCGAAACACGGTCTCGATGCCGTCCGGGGCAAAGCCGCCGGGTGCGCGGCCTTTCTGGTCATAGAAGGCTTCGATGCGGCCGGCGAGAAACGGGATGGTTCCGCCGGCATGCGAGAACAGCCATTTGATTTCCCGCAGCTGCGTGAAAGTGCCGCTGAGCAGAAGACTGACTATGGTGCGCGTCGTGTCGTGCGGCACTTCGATCACCGCCGGGAACGCGCCGACGCTGAGACGCGCGCAACAGCTCGCGACCAGCGGATGCACATAAACGACGGCCTTGCGCCGGTTGAGCTCTTCCAGGATCGGCCTGTAAGCGGGATCGCCCAGCCACTTGTCGCCGTAGTTGGTCTGCAGATTGACACCGTCGGCTTTGAGCGTGTCGAAGGCGTATTCGATTTCCTTGAGCGTCGCATCTGTTTCCAGCATCGACAGCGGCGCGAACAGGCCGTAGCGGCCGGGCCTGCTCTGAACCATCTCGGCGGCGAAATCGCAGCACAGCCGCGCCATGTCGTGCGCCGTCTGCGCATCGGTGTCGAACCAAACGCCCGGCGTCGACGGCAAAGACAGGATGCTGGTGGTAATGCCGTTCCTGTCCATCTCCTCCAAATCTTTGTTCTTGGTCCAAGCCAGCTGCACGCCAAGGTGCGGGATTTTCCGCTGATCCTCCCAATCCGCCCACGACTTCTGGTAGGCCGGTGGATAGAAGTGATGATGCGTGTCGATCAGTTTTTCCGGTGCCGCTTGCGCCGATGACTGTTCGTCCGGCAACGCCGCCGCGGCGCCGAACGCAGCGGCACCTGCCAGAAATTGCCGTCGCGACGAGTGAAACCCGCAGCCGAGCCTCAATCGCCTAGCCGAATACTGCTCGGCCCCGTCGCCATCATGCGCAATCGCGCCGCTTGGTGTGTCCATAGGCGTCTCCCTTGTTTCTGTTGCCGTCGATCTTAGCGCATCGGCGACGCGGGCGCCGCAACCTATTTGCGTGTCGTTATCGCCAGATCTGGAACGCAATCAAAGCCGCCAGCATGATCGCGCTGCCGAGGCCTTGGAGCGGCGTAATCACCTCGGAAAGAAGGAGTGCGCTCGTGATCATCGCAAACAGCGGCTCAAGATGCATGATCAATGCGGTGCGGAATGGTCCGATGCGGACTGTCGAGATGAAGACCAACAGAATGGCGGCCGTGGTGGCGAAGCTCAGCACGATGAGGCACGACCAGCCCGGGCCGCTCTGCGGCATGTGCCAGGAGTTTTTTGCAAGCGACACCGCGATGAACAAGGCGGTCGAGGAGATCATCGAATACCAGGTCGTCAGCCGCGCATCGGCGCCCATGAGCCAGGCGCGGGTTGCGAGCAGCACGCCGGTCCGGCAGCAGGCGGCGCCGATCCCATAGACGACGCCGGCAATGGCAAGGCCCGCCGGATGGGCGCCGATCATGACGCCGAGACCGAGAAAGGCGGCAAGCGCGCAGAGCACGCCCCTAATGCGCAGCGGCTCGAAGCCCAACAGCGAGGCGCCGATGCCGGTCAAGAGCGGATAAGTGAAATACGACAGCACCGCTGTGGGCACATCGATCGCCTCGATCGCTTTGAACAAACAAAATATGAGTCCGGCGAACATCACTCCGCTCGCCATCGAGATTATGCGCAGGCGGGTATCGGCTTTCGGCTTTTGTCCGAAGCCCAGCCATGCGGCGACAAAAGCCAATCCGATGACGCTGCGGAACGACAGCATCGACAAGACGTCGGCGCCCGATGCCAAAACGAGCTTCGCCAAAACGTCGGATATGCCGAGCGAAATGCCGGCAGCGACGGCGGCGGCGGAAGGCGGAAGGCGGAAGGCCAAGTGAGACCAGGCTCCGGGGGACCAGGAGTTCGCTCGCGCTTGCACGAACGGCGCAGGGCGAGCCGAGCTATACTACGCTTCGGGCGAGGCCGACAGCGGGATCGGCTGCGGCGGCAGCTTCGAGGGCCGGCCGGTGAGGAGGCGTGCAGCTTCGGCGAACGGTGCCACGAGCTCGCCTCTGATCGTATGCGCGTGCTCGCGATCCGGCTCGACGCCGAATTCAAGCTTTTCGGGATCGCGTGCGGGAACATACAAGGTCCCGAACATCCAATCCCATATGGCCAGACAGCTTCCCAGATTCCTGTTGAAGTGAGCCGGATTTCTCGAGTGGTGAATCTGGTGATGCGCCGGGCTCATGAATAGACGGCCGAAGAGGCCGGTGAATGCAATCCAAAGCTCCGAGTGCTGCAGATGGACATAGAGATAAATGAAAAAGACGAGAATGATGTTTGTCTCCGACAGGCCGTATTGATTCGCATTTTGGCCGAGAAGGTAGTCGCCGGTGCCGTTGGCGAGACCGGTGAAGATCGCAAGGATGTTGAGAAAAATCCACATATAGACCGGATGGACGCGGAAATTCGTCAACGGCGTCAGCACGGTCGCCGAATGATGCACTTTATGGAATTCCCACAGCAGCGGAATGCGGTGACTGAGGTAATGGTTGACCCAATAGCCGAGCTCATAGGCCAGAAACAGCATCAGTGTGATGATTGTTCTCGAGACGAATGCGGGCAAAGGTGCCGCCGGCATGGGGCCGAATAGCGCAACGAGCGCGCCGGTCATGGCACGGCCGATTGCCATATAGGATAAGATCGCCCAACCGAGCACGAGGCCAAATAGAAAGACATTGAAATAGAAATAGCCGATATCGGCGATATTTGATCGGCTGCGCAGGATGCGACGGGGGAACAACGCGCGCAGCAAGGTTCGAAGCCGAATTCGGCGACCTTTCCGGTAGCGCCGCGCGGCGAGCACGCCAAACGCGATCACCAGCGCGCAGCACAATGACGCCAACGAGGCATCCGAGCCGGGTGCCAACAGCGCTTTATCGATCTGGCCAAAAAGGTATGAGATGCCCGGCGACCAGTCCAAGCCTGCCTCCGCCGCTGTGCCTGGGATGCAACGTGTTACCGGCTCATTGGTAAAGGCCAAGTTGTGCGCGCGCCGCGCGGCCTCCCGCAAATGGTGAATCGGCGCTTAACGGCGCTCGCGCGCGCAAAGCGGCAACGGTCCGCGCTGGCAAGCGCGATCAGCTGTGAATGAGGGTGCCCGCGCCAAGCTCGGTGAACAGTTCGAGCAGCACGGCATGGGGCACCTTGCCGTCGAGGATCACCACGCCTTCGACGCCGCGCTCCAAGGCGTCAATACAGGTTTCGACCTTGGGAATCATGCCGCCGGAAATGGTGCCGTCGGCAATGAGCCGCCGCGCATCATCGACCGACAGCTCCTTGATCAGATTCTTCGATTTGTCGAGCACGCCGGGCACGTCGGTCAAAAGCAGGAAACGCTTGGCTTTGAGCGCACCGGCGATCGCTCCGGCAAAGGTATCGGCATTGACGTTGAACGTGCCGCCATTGGTCGCGGCCGCGACCGGGGCGAGGACCGGAATGAGTTCGCGGCCGAGGATCTGGTTGAGTACGGTCGTGTCAACTCTTTCGGGTTCGCCGACAAAGCCTAGGTCGACCACCCGTTCGATCTCCGAGCCGGGGTCGACTACGGTACGCGTCAGCTTGCGCGCGATCACCATATTGCCGTCCTTGCCGCAGAGCCCGACGGCTTTGCCCCCGGCGGCATTGATAAAGCCGACCATCTGTTTGTTGATGGCGCCGGCCAGCACCATCTCGACGATTTCCAACGTCGCCGCATCGGTGATGCGCAGGCCGGCGGTATATTGCGATTGCACTCCGACGCGCTTGAGCATGGCCTCGATCTGCGGGCCACCGCCATGCACGACCACCGGGTTGATGGCGGTCTGTTCCAATAGGACGATGTCACGGGCGAATTCACGGGCGAAGTGCTCTTCGCCCATGGCGTGCCCACCATATTTCACGACGACGATTTCCTCATCATAGCGCTGCATATAGGGCAGGGCTTCGGAGAGGATGCGGGCCTGCACTTCGGGGCTCGAAGGGTCGTTTGTGCTCATTTGATCGGGCTTTCGGGCAATCGGCGCGGGCTTTTTAACCGCCGGAACGGGCTTTGGCGAGGGTGTCGCAGGAACTCTCCGGCAACCCCACACGTTAAATCGGCGGAAGGTGCGCGTGCCCCGTGCCCATCAAAATAGCTGGGCAGCGGCGAGCCTCCAGGCCCGAGTTCCGCGCGCCCGTGGCGGCGCACCCTTTTTTACAGTTCCATTGAATGGAGGTCGTCATGTCCACGACATACTCTTCATCGTCGTCAACGCTATCGGCCGAGGCCGCATCATACGGCGGCTTTGTCGATGCATTGGGTGGAATCGCCGCGATCGTCCTAGCGATCATCGGCTTGGCCGGCGTCAGGCCCGAGGCTCTGGTGTCAATCGCGACTATCGTGTTCGGCGCGGCACTGCTCATCCAGGGCGGCGCCATGCTGAGCGAGTTTGCGCAGATAGAAATGACGCCGGAGGCCCATGCGACGGCCAGCGGCGGCGGATTGTCCGCATTGTTCCTGGTCGGGGTCGCCGGCATTGTCCTGGGCGTTCTGGCGCTCCTCGGCGTATACGAGACCATACTGACTTCAGCCGCGGTGATTGCCTTTGGGGCTGCGCTGTTGATCAGCAGCTCCTCCGTCTGGCAGCTCCTGACCTCACGCTCGGTCACTGAACGCTTCCAAACCCGCGAGCCAATGCTCAGACTGATTGCGTCTGAGATCGCAGCCGGCTCCGCCGGCCTGCAGGCGATGGCTGGCTTGGCGGTCATCGTGCTCGGCATCCTGGCGGTCTCCGGCGTTTACACCACTCCGCTGACGCTGGTTGCCTTGTTGGTCGCCGGCGCAGCGATTGTGCTGACCGGCAGCACGCTCTCAGGCACCATGATCGGCTTCATGCGTACGAGCCCTGGGGCTGCTCCGATCCGCGCCGGCGTCAGCTGAGAGAACACGCGGCAAAAATGAGCAGCGCACTCGGCGGCCTCGGATGTCTCCGGGGCCGCCAGCTTTTGCGCTCCTGCCCGGGTGCTAGCTGCGTTCGTGCAGCAGCCGAGCGATAGCTGCACGCAGTTCGGCGATGCCGGCGCCGGTCCGCGCCGAGGTCGCGATCAGGTCGGGAAAGGCCGCAGGCCGCCTGCGCATGGCGACCAAGACGGCGTCGATCCGTTTCCGAAGCGCGGCCTCGTCGACCTGGTCGCATTTGGTCAGGACAATCTGGTGGCTGACCGCCGCCGTGCCAAGCGTATGCAAAATGCCGTCATCCGCGTCTTTGAGCCCGTGGCGCGCATCAACCAGCACATAAACCCGCGCCAGCGTGGCGCGCCCATGCAGATAGTCGTGGATAAGCCGGGTCCAGGCGGTGACCTTGCTCTTAGCGGCCGCCGCATAGCCGTAGCCGGGCATATCGACGAGGACGAGACCGTCGCGGCGGGCGCTACCGAAAAAGATCAGTTCTTGCGTCCGCCCGGGCGTGTGGGAGGTCCGCGCCAGCGCCCGCCGTCCCGTCAGCGCATTGATCAGTGTTGATTTGCCGACATTGGACCGTCCGGCAAAAGCGATTTCCGGACCACCCATTGGTGGCAGGGACGCGAGCGAGCCGGCCGCCGAGCAGAAGTGCCATTCGCCGGCGAACAGCTTGCGGCCAGCCTCTATTTCGGCAGTGGAAAAAGCATTCATCAGCTTAGGCCCAAGGCCTTCGTCATCCCGCCGCAGCCTCGCGCGCCTTTATTTGTGACTCGACATCGGCGCAAGGGAACAAAAATAGCGAGGCACCGTTTTCTCAGCGCCGGAGCGTGCGGCGCATCCTTTCAATTCGCATCGAGCGACCCGCCGCCTGGGAGGGTTTCATGGACGACTGGTCGAGCGTCAGATTGTGTGACGTGGTGAATCTTGTTCTCTCCGGTGTGCTGTTCTTTTCGCCTTGGCTGTTCGGTCTGTCCACCGGAGCGCCATGGCAAACGGCTTCCGTGGTCGGCATCATCATGGCGGCAGTGTCAATCGCGGCGTTGGCGGCTTTCGCAGTCTGGGAAGAGTGGCTCAATCTCGGAGCGGGGCTGATCCTGATCGCATCGCCCTGGCTGCTTGGCTTCCAGGATAGCGATGCCATGACCATCGATGTCGTGATCGGCATTGCGGTCGCGGCGCTGGCCGGCCTTGAGGTCTGGCTGACCCGCCAAGACCCGCGGCGGGATCACGGCGCGTCAGTGACCTAGCCCCGCACCCCAAAGCACCAGCCCCACACCTAAAGCAAAGGGGAGTGCGGTCCCCGTTCCTGCAACAGCCGCATCGTAGATTCGGCTCAAATCAGGCCGCCTCGCCCTCATGATCGTACCGGCGCGCCGGCGCTGGTGCATAAGCGGGGTTTTTTGCCACGCCGTGATAGCGGGCGGCCGCTGCGACTGCGGGTATTCCGATCTGCTGATAGCGCTGATCCAGCGTTTCGCCGGGCAATCTGCGTGCGGTGGATTTTTGCGTCTGTTTGGCCGTTTCGGCCGTGATCGTCGTCATTTTGCAAACCCCATCCCGTCTCGTCGAAGCGATGTCCCACATCTGCGCAAGGACTACGGCGGAAATGGGCGGCAAATTGCGGCATTTTCGCTAGTCTGCCTGCGTAGCGACAACTTGTGTGCGCTGTGGTAAACCCTCGCTTAATGTCTGGCGCCCATACTGGGCTTGGCATTTGGAGCCGCCAGCCTTGGCCTCAGTTTTCCACGTGGCCCTGATGCGAAACTGAGGCATTCCTGCAACAGTCATCGGGGACCTGACAGTCGGGGTAATGTAACGTCTGGCATGCGTGGCCCGGTTTGGGTATTTGGATTCGCGTCTTTGGGCCGGGCGGCTGGGTGGACAGAGCGGGTGAGCGGGTATGGCAAGGCGTGCGATTGCTTTCTTGATCATCGGGTTGGCGGGTCTGGCTCTCGGCGGCTGCATGCAGGAGACGATCGAGCCGGCGAGCCAGGCAGGCTGGAACGCGCGTGACAAGCAGCTGATGTCGAACCTGCCCTATCAGCAGGCCGCGATCCCCGAGCAGTTCAAGCGCCACATCGTCGAATACACGCGCAAGGAAGCGCCCGGCACGATCGTGGTCGATAGCGACAACAAGTTCCTCTATTACGTGCTGCCGGGCGGCCGGGCGATCCGCTATGGCATTGCGGTCGGCGAGGAGGCGCAGGCTTGGAGCGGCATCGCCAAGATCGGCCGTATGGAAGAATGGCCGGCTTGGGTGCCGACGCCGGGCGAACAGCAGCGCCTCGGCCCGTTGCCGGCTTTCGTGACCGGTGGGCCGCATAATCCGATGGGGGCGCGCGGCATGTATCTGTATTCCGGCAACAAGGATACGTTGTACCGGATTCACGGCACCAATCAGCCCGGATATATCGGCCAAGCCATTTCCTCGGGCTGCATCCGCATGACCAACGAAGACGTGATCGATCTCTACAATCGCGTCAAGGTCGGCACCATCGTCGTGGTGCTGGCGCCCAAGCAGGACGGTTTCGGCGGCCAGGTTGCTTCGGCGCCGCAGGCCGCGACAGTCAAGCCTTACTGAACTGATTGCATTCGCAAATGCGATAGCGGCGCTGGCCCAAAGCCGGCGCCGTTTGTTGTTCAGGCGCCAAGCGTCACATGGACGATCTCCGGCGGCACGCCGAGTCGCGCCGGAATAATGCTGGTGCCGATGCCGCCGGATACGATCATGTGACGCTCGTTCTCGACGATGTGGCCATAGGCAAAGCGCGCGCCGTAGCGCGACGGCACGAAAGACGGCCAGATCAAGGGCACCCGGATCTGCGCGCCATGGGTATGGCCGGCGAGTGTGAGCGCCACGCGGCTCGGCACGGTCGGGAAAATATCCGGCTCGTGCACGAGCAGCACGACCGGATCATCGCTGCGGATGCGCGCGAGCGTGCCGGGCAGATCGTCGACGCCGCGAAAACGGCCTGGCCCCAGCCAATGCGCCAGCTGATCGCCGATGCCCGCCAGCCAGAATCTTTGTCCCGCGGGACCGAGCAGCACCGCCTCATTCTCGAGGATCGGAATGCGCACATCGGCGAGCGCGCGGCGCACGCCCTTGATGTCGTGCCACCAATCGTGATTGCCGAGGATCGCCCACACGCCGAACGGCGCGTGCAGTCGCCCAAGCTCCGCCGCCCACAGCGGATCGTCGATCGGCTCGAACTTGAACCGATACCACGCCTTGAAATCGCCGAGCAGCACGATCAGGTCCGATCGCAGCGCATTGGCGGTGTCGACGACATGGGCGACATGCGGCAGCGTGATGTGCGGGCCGCCGGCATGCAGATCGGCGATCACCGTGATGGTGAGCTTGCGTCCGGCCGGCCAGCCGGGCGGCGTCAGCGCATAGGGCGTCACCACCAGATCGAGCGGCTCGATGCCGGCCGCATAGGCGCCGGTCGCGCTTGTCGCAAGTCCAACAAGGCCGGCGCCGCCGATCAGCAAACGGCGCCGGCTCAGCCGGATTTTGAGCTGCGCCAGCTGCAGCGGGCTTGCTGATGGAACCTTGGCGTGCATGAAACGCTTCATTAACCCGGAACTGATGAACGGGCCGTTGCTGCGATCGCGTATGCGGAGCGCAGGCGGCATGCGTTATGAGCACCCTTAGCCGATCCATGACCCAAATGGGTTACCGCCCCATCACGAATGCGCGATCCGCTCGGCCTTGATCCAATCAAGCGTCTTATCCAGGGCTCTGCCGAGCCGATCGAACAGATCGTCAGTTTCCTGCGCGCTGATGATGAGCGGCGGCGATAGCGTTAACACGTCGCCAGCGACCACGCGCACGATCAGGGCTTCGGCCTCGGCAAATTGCACCGCCCGCGCGCCGACGCCGTGCTGCGGATCGAAGGAGCGCTTGGTCTTCTTGTCCGCCACCAGTTCGACGGCACCGATGAGACCGAGCCCGCGCGCTTCGCCGACCAGCGGATGATCGCCGAGCGCCTTGAGACGCTTCTGAAAGTGCGGCGCGCGTTGCGCCGCCTTTTCGATGATGCGATCGCGCGCATAAATTTCCAGCGCCTTGAGCGCCACCGCGGCCGAGACCGGATGGCCGCCATAGGTGAAGCCATGGCCGAAAGTGCCGATCGTTTTGCTCTCGCTGAGCAGCGCTTGATGCACGCTTTCCGGAAGCATCACGGCGGCGATCGGCAGATAGGCTGACGACAGCATCTTGGCGACCGAAATGGAATCCGGACGAAAATTGAGCTTCTCGCAGCCAAAAGTCGTGCCGAGCCGGCCGAAGCCGCAGATCACCTCGTCGCCGATCACGAACACATCGTGCCGGGCGCAGACCGGCATGATCTTTTCGAAATAGGTTTGCGGCGGCACGATCACGCCGCCGGCGCCCATGACCGGCTCGGCGATGAAAGCAGCGACCGTGTCCGGGCCTTCCTTGACGATCAGGGCGTCGAGCTCGGCGGCGAGCCGCGTGGCAAAATCCTCTTCGCTCTCGCCGTCATGCGCGAAGCGATAATGATGCGGACAGCCGGCATGGAGAAAGCCCGGCAGCGGCAGATCGAAGTCGCGATGATTGGGCGGCAGGCCGGTGAGCGAGGCGGCGACGATGGTGACGCCGTGATAGGCCTTCACGCGGCTGATGATCTTCTTTTTGCCGGGGCGGCCGAGCGCATTGTTAAGATACCAGATAAGCTTGACCTGGGTGTCGTTCGCTTCCGATCCGGAATTGCAGAAGAAAACTTTCGAGATCGGCACCGGCGCGATCTCCTTGAGCTTCTCCGCAAGCTCGATCGCGGGATCGTGGCTCTTGCCGGTGAACAGATGCCCGAATGAGAGCTTGCGCATCTGTGCGGCGGCGGCTTCGACCAGCTCCTCGTTGCCGTAGCCGAGCGCCGTGCACCACAGCCCGGCCATGCCTTCGATATAGGGCTTGCCGTCGCTGTCATAGACATAGACGCCTTGGCCGCGTTCAAGGATGAGCGGACCGGTCTCGCGAAACTGCGCCAGATTCGTATAGGGATGCACCAGTGTTTCGACGTCGCGGGTCGCGAGATTGGAAAGCGGCATCTCATTGTCCCTCTTCTATCCCGTCTCACACCTTTCCGAGACGGCGATGGTGTTCAGCGCCAAATCGTCGTTGACTGCTCGCCTGCCACGGTCCGCGAGAGGAATTCGCGGGGCCCCCAGGCAACGATGAAATCTGCCTCGCCGACCTTGCTCATTTGTATTGAGCCGCACGACTTGCAATCAATGTTCTCCCCCGCTTGTCGGATAACGGCAAATACAACAAACCTAACAACACAATCAGGCGCTATTGCGCCGTGATGCCGAGCGGCCGGTCGAAGCTCGAGCGATGCGCGCGGCCGAGCGCGCGCTCGATCCGCGCCTCGGGACGCGGACGCGGCAATGGCACCTGGGCGATGGGAATCGCGGCCACATCGCTCTCCTGCGGCTCGCCCTCGGCGGCGGCCGCCGCTTGACTTCGATCGGTGCTCTGCGGCTGCGCTTTGGCCGCGACGGGCGGCGGCGGGACGCGCACGTCCCACTGGCAGACTTTGTAGTTGTTACGCCGCTCGGCGAGATCGAGATGAATATGCTCTTCGTGGTAGCCGTCGGAGCCGGGGCCGAGGACCGTCGAAAACCGCGCGCAGGCGCTGGCGCGAATAGTTTCGCGCCAGTCCTTGTCGACGGTGATGTCGGTCAAGCCGAACTGGCGGCCGTCGGCGAGCTGAAAGTCGCGCACGTCGATAGCGTCGGCCTTGCCGTGTTCGCTCAGTTGCGCGGCGCGGACATTGTTGCGGCCACGGCAGGAATAGGAATCGAAATTGTCGAGCCCGCGCAGCGGCGGGCCGAATTTCTTCATCGCCGGCGCCACGTCTTCGCGCACCCATTGCGCGAGCTGCTCGGCCGTCGCACAGCGCATGATGGCCGCTGGCATTACCGTGACCTTGCTCTGGTCCGGCAGGATGATCGCGTCCATTGCAACGGCGTCGGTTGCACCGCATTCGCCGGGACCGACCAAAATCGGCAGCGGCTTGAATTCGGCGATCTTGGCCAGAGCGATCTGGCAGGCCGATGGCGCGACCGGCGCCGAGGGACTGCCCGACGTGTCCGGAAAGGACGCGTATTCCTCCTGCGGCGGGGCGAAACTCTGCGGGATCACCGCCGGCAAGCCACTCACAGCGCGCGCCTTTTCCGGCCTGTTCTCGGACCTCTCCGGCCCCTTCTCCGACCTGAGCCGCTTTGCCGCAGCGGACGAATTCAGGCCCGGCAATTGAATGCTCTCTGCGTTGCCGTTTTGCGCCGCAGCGACGCCGCTTGCGCACAACAGCGCCGCGATGACAACGACAAACCGCACGCAAAAATCCCCCAGGCCGCGATGGCGGGACTGATTTAGGCCGTAAGTCGACCCTTGTTCAAGTAACGCCGGCGGCAAGAGATATTTGCGCGAGGGCGTGGACGGAGTAACCTTCTCACAAAACGAAATATTCCTGGGAGGAGCCCCATGCTCGGCCTGATGCAGGATTGGCCGCTTCTGTGCCATCGCATCATCGATCACGCCGCGCTCAATCACGGCGAGCGACAAATCATCTCGCGCTCGGTCGAGGGACCGATCCACGCTACGGATTATGCCACGTTGCGCGGCCGGGCGTTGCGCGTTGCGCAGCGGCTCGAACGCGACGGAATCCGCGAAGGCGACCGTGTCGCGACGCTCGCCTGGAACACGTGGCGGCATCTCGAAGCCTGGTACGGCATCATGGGCGCGGGCGGCGTTTATCACACCGTCAATCCGCGCCTGTTCGCCGATCAGATCGTCTGGATCGTCAATCATGCCGAAGACCGCATGATGATGATCGACCTCACCTTCGTGCCCATGGTCGAGAAATTCGCCGACAGGCTCAGGCCGATCGAGAAATACATTGTGCTCACCGACAACGCGCATATGCCGGCAACCGCGCTTGCGAATGCCGTACCGTACGAAGAATGGATCGCCGAGGTCGACGGCGACTACGCCTGGAAGGTGTTCGACGAAAATACCGCAGCCGGCATGTGCTACACGTCGGGCACCACCGGCAATCCCAAAGGCGTGCTCTATTCGCACCGCTCCAATGTCCTGCATTCGATGATGGCGGCGCAGCCCGACGCCATGGGTGTCTCGTCCCGCGACGTGATCATGCCGGTCGTGCCGATGTTTCACGCCAATTGCTGGGGGCTGGCGCTGACCTCGCCGATGGTCGGCGCGACCATGGTCATGCCGGGCGCCAAGCTCGACGGCGCCTCGATCTATGAACTCCTTGACGCCTACCGCGTCACGTTTACGGCGGCGGTGCCAACAGTGTGGCTGATGCTGCTTTCCCATCTCGAAGGCAACAATCTCAAGCTGCCGCATCTGCGCAAAGTGGTGATCGGCGGCTCCGCCTATCCGCGCGCCATGACGCAGAAATTCCAGGACGATTACGACGTTCAGGTCTGTCATGCCTGGGGCATGACCGAAATGTCGCCGCTCGGCACATTGTGCTCGCTCAAGCCGGAATATGCGCATCTCACCGGCGACGCGCGGCTCGACATCCAGATGAAGCAGGGGCATACGCCGTTCGGCGTGGAGATGAAGATCACCGATGACGAGGGGCGCGAAATGCCGCGCGACGGCGCGACCTTCGGCCGGCTCAAAGTGCGCGGCCCCGCGGTGGCGCGCGCCTATTTCAAGGAGAGCGAGGACGTGCTCGACGCCGAAGGCTATTTCGACACCGGTGACGTCGGCACGATCGATCGCCACGGCTATCTCAACATCACCGACCGCTCGAAAGACGTGATCAAGTCGGGCGGCGAATGGATTTCCTCAATCGAACTGGAGAACATCGCGATCAGCCATCCCAAAGTCGCCGAGGCTGCGGTGATCGGCGTGCGCCATCCAAAGTGGGGCGAGCGGCCGCTCCTGGTCGTCGTGCGCAAAGAGGGCCAAGAGCTCAGTCGGGACGACTTGCTCGGCTTCATGGCCGGCAAGGTCGCGAAATGGTGGATGCCGGATGACGTGGTCTTCGTGCCGGAGATTCCACACACCGCGACCGGCAAGATCCAGAAGACCGCGCTGCGTGTGCAATTCAAAGACTACGTGCTGCCCGGCGCCGCGGCGGCGGAATAATCGGGCGCCCGGGAACGGGAATCTCGCAAAACTGTTCGTCCCGCTCAGCGCATAGGTGGGTCGTATTGCAATGCAGCATACGCATGGCTGCAGCCGTGTTATCGGCGGCTTTGGCATGCTGCGGTGCGGTAAAATCATCGAATTGCAAACGCTTAGTGCAGTAGTTCCAAGTATCATTTTTATGCCACATGGATTTACGGCACCCCGGTGAGCGATCCAGCTCAGTACATAGACGCATTCTGACCACATTCGGCTGGCTTTAGGCCCCCTGGCTCGCGGGGACGAGCCGAATCACCCACCCCATCAACAACGTCGTAGGTAGATAATGGCTTGGCACAGCCCGGGGAAACTCGTCATTGCTTTCACTCTTCTTGCTTCCACCGTCGGATTAACTGTGACTGCTTCGGCACAGTCCGGCATCGCTTCGGTCTATTCAGGGGGCCGCACCGCCAACGGCGAACGCATGGTCTCAAGTGCGCTCACTGCGGCGCATCGCAGCCTGCCGTTTGGCACCATGGTGCGGGTCACCAATCGCTCGACCGGCCGCTCGGTCGTGGTGCGCATCAATGACCGCGGCCCGTTCGTGCGCGGCCGCGTGATCGACCTGTCGCCGGCCGCCGCGCATGCGCTCGGCTTTTCCGGCCTGGCGAATGTCACGCTCGACGTGGTCGGCAAAAGCTGACCGGCCATCTCCATTTCGGGACCAAACAACGGGGGGCTTCGGCCTCCCGTTTTTTGTCGGGCTGCGCGTTGGCGCATAAAGCCTCCATGCTATGCTGCGCCGCCGACGGGGCTTGGGTGGGGGACTGTCATGAATGAGGACACGCGCGAGGTCGCGCCCAGCGAAGACGAAATTCTGACATTCGCGATTGCCGACGCGGCGCTGGAAGCGGCGGCGCGCACGCTTCCCGGCGCAGCCATGTCGTTTCCCAATGCACCTACGGTAAGTATCCTGGTTATGTGTTGCGGCAACGATTAAATGCTGCGCGCGTCGGCGCGGCGAACGGCGGCAGAGCGCTTCCCTTCCGGCGCGGCGCTTCTGCGCGCGAGTGTCAGCGTGACGCCCCCCACCTGAAAGCGCGAAGCTGGCTCGGATTGAGCAGGACAAAATCCGGGAACTCCGTTTTTCGCTTTATGACCGCTCCCTGGGTTTCGCCGCGCTCAATCCGGGCTACGAATTGCGTTTCCCGGGCGCGGCGCAGCATGGAGCGCAGCGGAATGGTGCGCTGCCGACCCGGGACCGTCACGCGCTCCGCGCTCTCAGGCGCCCTGCTGGCGCAGGCCCCGGATCAGCGGTGCACCGTTTCGCTTCGCTCCACGCTGCACCGCGTCCGGGGAACGTCTTTTGATTGTCTCCCAGGCGCCAGGCGCCAGGCGCGGCGCAAGGCGGCACACAGCGATCCCGACGGGCCGACCGTTCTCGTGTCTGCTCGCGTGAGGCCGGACGACTACTCCGCCGGCGGCGCCTTGGGCTTGGTGCGTGTGAATGTGCTCTTCAAATTGTCCCACAGCTCAATCTTGGCGCCGTGGCGGTGCATGATCGCGCTTTGCTGGAGCACCGAAAGCGTGTTGTTCCAGGCCCAGTAGATCACAAGCCCCGCGGGAAATTTCGCCAGCATGAAGGTGAAAATCAGCGGCATCCAGTTGAAGATCACCTGCTGGGTCGGATCGGGCGGCGCCGGGTTGAGCTTCATCTGCACCCACATGGTCACGCCCATGATCGCCGGCCAGAAGCCCAGCTGCAGGAACGAGCCGATCATCGGCAGGACGGTCGGATCGAACGGGATCAGGCCGCCAAGCGTGAAGATATTGGTCGGATCGGCCGCCGACAGATCGTGGATCCAGCCGTAGAACGGCGCGTGCCGCATCTCGATGGTGATGAACAGCACCTTGTAGAGCGAGAAGAACACCGGAATCTGAATGGCGATCGGCAGGCAGCCGGCGATCGGGTTGATCTGCTCCTTCTTGTAGAGCTCCATCATCGCCTGCTGCTGCTTCACGCGGTCGTCGGCATAGCGCTCCTTGATCATCGCCATCTGCGGCTGCACCGCCTTCATTTTGGCCATCGAGGCGTAAGACTTGTTGGCGAGCGGGAAGAACAGAAGCTTGACGATCACGGTGACGATCAGGATGGCAATGCCGAAATTGCCGACCACGTGGAAGAAGTAGTCGAGTGCCAGGAACATCGGCTTGGTGATGAAGTAGAACCAGCCCCAGTCGATCAGCAGATCGAAGTGGTTGAGGTGAAGCGCCGCGTTATAGCCGCCGGGGCCGAACGGAAAGTCGATGCCGACGACCGAAACTTCCTTGGCGCCGGCAAACAGCCGCGTATCGGTCGTGCCGGTTGCGCCGGCCGCAACCGTCACTGGCTGCGCCATGTAGTCGGTCTGGTAGGTCGGCTGGCCGTTGAGCTCGCCGGCCGAGAAGCGTGCGCGCACCTTGGCATCGGTCTGCGGCAATAGCGTCGCGGCAAAATATTTGTCGGTAAAGCCGAGCCAGACATTTGTGGCATCCCAGGTCTCGGACTTCTTGTCCTGCATCTTCTTGTAGGTCTCGGTCTGCTCGCCGTGATCGCCCATCACGCCGATCAGGCCCTCATGCAGGATGTAATAGCCCAGCGTTTCCGGCGTGCCGTGACGCGAGATCAGCGCATAGGGATAGAGCGTCACCGGATTGCCGCTCTTGTTGGCGACCGAATCCTTGATCGTGAACAGATAATGATCGTCGATCGAAATGGTGCGCGTGAAGACGAGCCCCTGGCCGTTGTCGTAGCTCAGCGTCACCGGGTGATCGATGCCAAGCGCGCCGGAACCTTGCTGTCGCCAGACCGTGTCGGGCCCCGGTATGGCGATATTGCTGCCGGCGGCCGACACCCAGCCGAATTCGGCGTAATAGGCGTTCGGGGCGCCGGAGGGCGAGAACAGCGTGATCGGCGGCGAATTCGGATCGGTGGTCTCGCGGTATTGGGTCAGCGTGAGATCGTCGATGCGGGCGCCTTTGAGATCGATCGAGCCGCCCAGGCGCGGCGTGTTGATGGCGACGCGCGGCGAGGAGCTGACGACAGTTTCACGCGTCGCGGCCTGCGCCTGCGCGGAAGGCGCAGGCGCATTCGGCACGCCGGGCGCTTCCGGCGCGCCCGGGGTCCCCGGCGCGCTCGCCTGCGGCGGCTGGTGCTGCTGCGATTGTTCCTGCTGCTTGAGCTGCGCCTGCTGGCGCTGCTTCTCCATCTCCGGATAGCCGACCAGGATCTGCCAGCCGATCACGACAATGAGCGACAGCACGATGGCTATGATGGTGTTCTTGTGCTCGCCCATGTCAGTGCTCGTCTGGGGTCCCTTGTGAGGTGTTTTGCCGGGGCTTGATTCTGCGATTGTGCCTGCCGCGCGGCGACTTGTTACGGTTCGACTCGCCCGCGGGCCGGTCGCCTGTTTGCGAACGGGCTTTATGTAGGGGCGGCTCGCCCGGCGCACCAGCCACGGCGTCGCCATGCGCCGCGCTCCGTTTGTGCCGCGGCGTGCCATGGACGCGGCGCAGCGCGCCGTCGAGTTCCCGCAGCATCTGGGCAAATGGCAGATCGAGCGCGGCGCGGCGGCCGATCAGCACGTAATCATGGCCGGGCGCCAGGGCCGCCATGGCGGCAAGCTTGGACGCAAGCCGCACGATCTCACGCAGCCGCCGGCGGATGCGATTGCGCTCAACGGCGGTGCCGACCTGCTTCGACACGGTAAAGCCCACCCGGACCGGACCCTGGACGGGTCCCTCTTGGCCGGCTTCGCCCGCCTTGTGTTCACGCCGCCGCGCCTGGAGCACGAACGCGCTCGTCGGCGCGCGCGCGCCGCTTTGGGCCAAAGCCCGAAAATCCCTCCGGCGTTTCAACCGCTCCATGAAGTGAGCTTTGGATATTCGCTTCGGGTTGGCTTTCGATCGGCTTTGCGACGAGAAGCGTCGCCGCACGCACGCCGAAACGAGGCGTCAAAGTCAGGCGCTGAGCTTCTTGCGGCCGCGGGCTCGGCGCGCATTGAGCACCTTGCGGCCGCCCTTGGTCGCCATCCGGGCGCGAAAGCCGTGACGGCGCTTACGCACCAATTTGCTCGGCTGATAGGTCCGTTTCACGGGTCGATCTCCGCTGCGCGCGCAAAATTTTTAGAAGTTGACGCCCGCAGGCGCTGCAGCCCACCGGGCCTGGCGGCGCGATTGGCGCGGCTTATACGGGAGGTGCTTCGCGGCGTCAATGTGAAGGAGGCGGGCGGGCCAGAGCCAAAGTCAGCCCCATCGCGGTCCTACATTGCAACGGCCGACGGCAGCGCAAAGATAAATTTAAGTCAAGAACGCGCCGAAGGCGCACCGCCTGCGGCGCCACTTCCCGGTTAAAATTTTCTCTGCGCTCGAATGGAGCCGTACAATGGAGGGATCATGCAATGTAAGGATCGTGCAATATAAGGATCATGGTCCGCCCCTTTGGCGGTCTCCTTCACAGATCTTGCCTTCGGGTCGATCGGATTGCTCCGGACCCAATATGACGGCCGACACTGCCTCAGTCGCGCAAGTACTCCATCCCGACCTCTGCATCATTGGCGCAGGCGCGGGCGGACTGACCGCGGCCTCGGCGGCGACGGCTTTCGGCGTCAATGTCGTGCTTGTCGAAAAAGGCCGGATGGGCGGCGCGACGCTCAATAACGGTGCGTTGCCGGCACAAGCTCTGCTTGCCGCGGCAGACCGCGCGCATGCGCTGCGCACCGGCGCGCGGTTTGGCGCCAAATCGGTCCGCTTTGGCGTTGACTATGCGGCGGTCCGCGCGCATGTGCAGCAGGTGATCAAGGCGGTCGAGCCGCTGGACAGTCGCGCGCGCCTGACTGGGCTCGGTATCCGCGTCATCGAGGGAACGGCGCGGTTTCTCGACCGCGACACCGTCGCAGCGAACGGCGTCGTCATCAAGGCGCGGCGCTTTGTCATTGCGACCGGTTCGCTGCCGGCGCTGCCCGCCGTCCCGGGCCTGGCCGACGTGCCGCATCTGACCGGCGAGACCGTCTTCGATCTCGAAGACTATCCGCGCCATCTCATCGTCATCGGCGCCGACAATCTGGGGCTTGAACTGGCGCAGGCGTTCCGGCGCTTTGGCGCCGAGGTCACGGTGCTGCTGACGCGGGCGCCGCTTGCCGACTACGATCCGGAATGCGCGGCGCCCGTGCTCGACGCGCTGATGCGCGACGGCATCGTGCTGCGCGCCGGCATCAAGATCGCACAGATCCGCCGCGCGCTGGCGCGCGTGCATGTCGAGATCGAAAGCGAGGCGGGTGTCGAGGTCGTCGACGGCACACATCTTCTTGTCGCCGACGGCCGGCGGCCCAATGTCAACGATCTTGACCTCGACAGAGCCGGCATTCGCTATGCGCCGAGCGGGATCGTGGTCGACCGCCGCCTCCTCACCAGCAACAAGCGCGTCTACGCGATCGGCGATGTGACCGACGCGCCCACATATACGCATGTCGCCTATCACCATGCCGGCCTGGTCATCCGCCATGCTCTGTTCCGCATGCCGATCGATACCGAGACCCATGCGCTGCCTCTGGTGACGTTTACCGATCCGCAACTGGCCCAGGTCGGCCTCACGGAAGCGGAGGCGCGCGCCGCTTCCTTCCCAATCCGCGTCCTGCGCTGGCCCTATCGCGAGAACGAGCGCGCGCAGTCCGCGGGGCTCGCCCGCGGACACATCAAAGTTGTCACCGACCGCAATGGCAGCGTCCTGGGGGCGACCATTGCCGGCGCGGGGGCTGCCGAAAACATCGCGCTGTGGAGCCTTGCCGTCGGCCAAACCATGAATATCGAGGCCTTGGCCGGGGTTATTGTGCCCTATCCGACCTATGCCGAGGTGGGAAAGCGTGCCGCCATGACATATTTCAACCGGGGTTTGACGTCGCCGCTGGTGCGGCGCATCATAGGATGGCTGCGTCGGTTTGGTTGACGGTTCGTCCCAAAAAAGGCGGGCAGCGAGGCTTTGCTGATGAGTGAGGAATCTGCCGCGCGGCCGGCGCCGGTCCGGCCGCCGCGCTTCGGGCTTTCGGGGAAACTCCTCGTTCTCACGATTCTGTTCGTGATGATCGCGGAAGTGCTGATCTATGTGCCCTCGGTGGCCAATTTCCGGGTGATGTGGCTCAGGGACCGGCTGGCCTCGGGCTATACGGCGGCGCTGGTCCTGGAAGCGGCGCCGAACGGTGTCGTCTCCGATGCACTCGCCAAGGAGATTTTGGATTCGATCGGTGCGCGTGCAGTCGCCATGAAGATGGGCACGCAACGCCGGCTCTTGGCGCTCGACGACATGCCGCCGGCGATCAGCGACGACTTCGACATGCGGCGGGACTTCACTTTCGATTCGATCGTTGATGCCTTCAAGATGCTGTTGTCCAACCGCGCCCGCGGCAGCGTCATGCGCGTGGTCGGACCGGCGCCGATGGGCGGCGACTATATCGAACTGATCATGGACGAGCAGCCGCTGCGCACGGCCATGCTGCGCTATTCCGTCGACATTCTGTTGATCTCGCTGCTGATCTCCTGCATCACCGCGGCGCTGGTTTATCTGGCGCTGCATTACCTGTTCGTGCGGCCGATGCGGCGGGTCACCGCGAATATGATGGCGTTTCGCACCGCGCCGGAAGATCCCGATCGCATCATGGTGCCGACCGGCCGCGTCGACGAGATCGGCACCGCCGAGCGCGAGCTCTCGGCGATGCAGGCCGAGCTCGCCTCCATGCTGCATCAGAAGAGTCGGCTTGCCGCGCTCGGCCTCGCGGTGTCCAAGATCAATCACGATCTGCGCAATCTGCTCGCCTCCGCGCAGCTGTTCTCGGATCGGCTGGCAAAGATTCCCGAGCCCGGCGTGCAGCGGTTTGCGCCGAAACTGATGCATGCGCTGGAACGCGCCATCGCCTTCTGCCAGTCGACCTTGTCCTACGGCCGTCTGCAGGAGCCGCCGCCCGACCGCCGCGAGATCCTGCTCGAGCCGCTGGTGGAAGAAGTGCATGAGACGCTCGGATTCGGTCCCGACACGCCGGTGCGCTGGATCACCGCGGTCGAGCGCGGGCTGATGGTCGATGCCGACCCCGATCAGCTGTTCCGCATTCTGCTCAATCTGGCGCGCAACGCGTTTCAGACATTGGAGGCGCGCGGCGCACGCGATCCGAACCACGACCAGATCCGCATCACCGGCCGCCGTGAAGGCGCCGTCGTGGTGATCGAAGTGTCCGACACCGGGCCGGGATTTTCGGAAAAGGCCCGCGCGCATTTGTTCGAGGCGTTCCAGGGCTCGACCCGCACCGGCGGCACCGGGCTTGGGCTCGCCATCGCCGCCGAACTGGTGCGCGCTCATGGCGGCGACATCCGCCTGGTCGAGGGCACGATCGGGGCGACGCTGCGGCTGACGATTCCCGACCGGGCCGTGGAGCTTGCCGCGCATCGCCGGGCGCATGGGTGACGCTTCGCCATTGCGGGGGGAGCCAAGCCCGCCACCACGCCCGACGCCAAGCCCGACGCTGCCGCTTCTTGGCCGGCCCATGCCACGCTTCGCGTCGAGCCGCAATTGCATGATGCGCCATCGCAGCTGTGGTTGTGGGTTGCCGACAGCCGCTGAACCTGTCATCCGGCGGCGCGCCTGGCGCGGACCGGTCGGCGGCTTCCGCAATGGCGGCGACAAGCCCGCCTTGCCAATGGGCCCCCAAACCTTTAGCTATGGCGCGCGCCGCGGGGGCCGTTTAAAGCCCATTCCGCGTGGTGCAACCCGCGCCCGTAGCTCAGCTGGATAGAGCACCAGACTACGAATCTGGGGGTCAGGAGTTCGAATCTCTTCGGGCGCGCCATTAAATTCAGTGGCTTACGCAAACCGCACCGTTCTAGCCTGAACTTTAGAACGGCATTTAGAACGGCGGAATCATCGAACCAGTCGGTGTGCGGCACCATGGCGCTTTAGCGAATGTCAGTTGGTGCGACAGACGGTGTGGCGCAGCGAGGACAGTCACCGGCTCAGGACTCTTATCGGATAGACCAAAATGAGCACATTGAACGTTGTGTCGAACGCCTCGGCGAGGCATTCGTGCGCCTGACCATTTCGATCGGTGACCGAAACGGTTGTCGGCCGTGTCATCTTTCGCCCGATTGGCAGGACCCGCCCGAGGGAATGATCGAGGCTGATCACTTGTTCGCTCGGGCGACCGAATTGCTGCAAGAACGCAGGTGAAACCTTGATGCGCCGCACTTGCGCTTGCGCCCCGGATTTCTCGCAGAATGTGATCGGTTCCAGGATGTAGACTACACAGGCCCGATGATGCGTCCGCGCGTATTCGCGGCAGGACGCGTAGATCGAGGCACCAAACTTGCCGGCAAGCTTCACTGGCGTCTTGATTTCCAGCTTGTAATCGGCAGCCATCGAGGCATACCCGTCGCCCTGAAAGAGCACAAAGCGGGCGAAATTGTTCGCCTCGCGCTCGAACAGGTCCGCGGTTTCCGGGTCCAGGGTCTTCTCGCAGTCCTGGAATAGACGGAACAGCTTGCGGTGCGTCGGCAGCTCATGGTGCCCCGCCTCGTGCAGCTTGAGAAAATTTTGCTTCGATGGCCTGACCGTATCATCGATGTGGATCAGTTGTTCTCCCGCGTCGTAGATGCCGAACACCTTGGAAATCGCGGACTTTAGCGCGCTTGCCGCCTGTTCGGCTTTGCCGATCAGGTATTCCATGAGGCGCAGCGGATCGAACGCGCTTGCCGGTGCGACTTTGAGATTGGCCGCTTCCAAGATCGCCGCCGTCGGCGTCGGGTGGACGCCCCACGCCGATGCCCGGTCTAGCGCGCGCCGTGCAGCCAACTGCACGGCGCGCAACCCCTCGGGATCGAGGCTACTATCGTCAGCCTTGGCCACCCGGTTTCTTCCTGCTGCGCAGATAGCCTAGAAATTGATGAAGCTGCGCTTCTTCATCGGGCGTGAGATTGTGGCCTGCGAAGGTCGCCACGCGACCATGGCGCTGGTCGCCACTGCGCGACCGCGTCGGCACCACAAAGCCCGCACGCTCCATCAGGTCCTCGTAGGGAATTTCATACAGTTCGGCGAGCGCATTCAGGATATTCGGATTCGGCTTTTTGATTTGATCATTCTCGATCTGACTCAAATAGGCGTTCGACACCACTTTGTTCGTTCGCTTCTCGACATCGCGCAGCGTGATGCCGCGGTCGCCGCGAATTGAGGCGAGATATTGTCCAAGCGTGAGCTTGATCTCCGCCCCCACGCTTTTCTTGGCCATGACATTGCTCCTCCATGATCTTGATTCACCTCAGGTATTTACTCTCTGCCGCTAAGAATGTCAAGCACGCTTGATATCTGCTTGACGTTCTTAGCATGCCGTCCTATCTTAGCGTCACGCTTCCGGCGATCGTGCCGGGTCGAATAGGAAGGTAACGCTAATGGAAAATGCAGTGACGAGCGGCGAAGGCCGCGAGGACAAGGTCAAGGGCCAGGCCGCACGCGGCCCGGGTTCGGACGGCCAGTTCTTCACCACGGTCAACGGAAACACCGTGAAGTTCGGGGACGGCACGCCGAAGGGCGAGCGCATCCTCGACAAGGCCGGCTTCAAGCCTCCGGGCAACTATGTGCTCATCCAGCTCATGCAGCACAGCAGCCGTTCCATCGGTCTCGATGAAACGGTCGACCTGAGTGCGGCCGGCACGGAAGAGTTCCGCGCCTTCAAGAGCGACCGCATCTTCCGCTTCATCCTCAACGATCACGGCTTCGAGTGGGGCGTGGACAAGATCTCCGAGCCGGAGCTCCGCATGATCGCTCACGTGCGCGAAGGCGAGGTTCTCGTTCTCGATCGCGACGGCCACGATATCGACCTCGGACCGGGCGACGTGCTCGACCTCGGGCAAGCGGGTACCGAGCATCTGCACACCGAGAAGCGGCTGGTGACGGTCTACTTCGAGAACCAGCCGCGCGAGCTGCCTCGCGGCACCTATACGACCGAACAGCTCAAGTCGCTGTTCGGTGTGCAGGAAGGTTACATCCTCGAAGTCATCAACGAGGAGGGGAACCTCACACCGCTCAAACCGGGGCAGAAAACCCGCATCAAGGACGGCATGCAGTTCTTCGAGCAAGTCCCGTGCGGGGGCTCGTCGTGACCGACGCGGCCAAGGAGTTCGCGGGCCTCAAGGCCATGCATGCCGGCGCCGTCCTCCTGAAGGAGGGCGGCCAGCCGGTCGCGCTAATGCCCGCCTTCGGATTCACCGCCGCCGGCGAGCAGACCTTCAAGATGGACCTGCTGCTCGTGCCGTTCGCGCACTCCGGCTACATCACGCGGCTGTTCTTCGAGCGCCAGATCCAGGGCCGCGGCAGCAACTGGAATCAGCACCGCGTCATCGAGCGCAACTGGTGGGCTCCTTCGTGGAACCATGTACCGGCCTCGATGCGATGGACGCAGATGCTCTTGGCACATTTGAGGGCCGTTGCATGAATATCCGCTTCAAGATCACGTCCGCGCTTCTCGCCACGGTGCGCATCGACCTGCGGCGGCCGCACCCGTTTGCGCATGAGCGCGTCGGCTTCGTCGCCGCCGGGCTCGCCGCAGCGCATGATGAACTTCTGATCCTCGCGCGCGAATATCGCCCGGTTCGCGATGACGAGTATCTCCGCGACCCCAGCGTCGGCGCGATGATGAGCGCCGAGGCCATCCGCCGCGCACGCCAGTGGGCGATGAACGACCGGGTCGCGATTTTCCATGTTCATACGCACGGAGGGCGTGGGATTCCCGGTTTCAGCGGCATTGACGTGAGCGAGAATGCGAAATTCGTGCCGAACTTCGTCTCGGTCGCACCGTACTGTGTGCATGGCGCCATCGTGCTGAGCGACAACGCCGCCTTCGGCCAAGTGTGGCTCGACCGCAAGTCGCGTCAACCCTTCATCACCGCCTTCTCCGAGGTTGGTATGCCCATTCGCCATTGGAGAGCAGCATGAGCCGTCTCGATCGGCAAAGCTTCCTTGGGCCTCAGAGCGACGCCATTCTCGATGCCGCCACGATCGGCATCGTTGGCCTTGGCGGCGGAGGCTCGCACGTCGCCCAACAGGCCGCGCACATGGGAATCGGCGGCTATGTCAATGCCGATCCCGACGTGATCGAAGACACCAATACGAACCGCCTCATCGGCGGGACCTTGGCGGACGTCTCGGTGAGTCTGCCGAAGGTCACGATCGCCGAGCGTTTGATCCGCGGCTTGCAGCCGAACGCGCGGATCATCTCGGTTCAGGCCGACTGGCATGACGCGGTCGATGACCTCAAGCTCTGCGACGTGATCGTGGGCGCGGTCGACGGTTTCAAGGAGCGCGAGCAGCTCGAGCGGTTCGCCCGCAGACACCTCATTCCGTATATCGACATCGGCATGGACGTGCACGATCTCGGCAAGAAGGGCTTCCTGGTCAGCGGTCAGGTGATCCTCTCGTCGCCCGGCGCGCCATGCATGCGCTGCTGCGGCTTCATCACCGACGAACGGCTTGAGCAGGAGGCCAAGCTCTACGGCGCGGCAGGATCGCGCCCGCAAGTGGTGTGGTCGAACGGCGTGCTGGCGTCAACCGCCGTTGGGCTGCTGACTCAAGTGCTCACGCCCTGGTATCCGAACCCGCCCGGCTTCGTGTTCCTAGACTATGACGGCAACAAGGGCACGATCACGCGCAACCCGCGTATGGAGCTGCTGAAAAATCACGTTTGCCCACACCATCCGCCGGACGAGACGGGCGACCCCTTGTTCGACATCCGCATGCAGAAATTCCAACCGCGCCGTGTGCGGACGACGACGCCCGCATCCTCGCAATGTGCGCCCTGGTGGCAGAGGGCATGGAATCGGCTTCGGGGCCAGAAGGGATGAGGTGGCCGTCGATCCACAAGGCCAAAGCACCAGCGGTGGGCGATTTTCGTCCGCCAGTAAGCGATTGTTTTAGTGGCAATTTCAGAGTTTGTGGACGAATTTCAAGTGCAGCCTTTGAAATTCGTCCACCCGCGCCTAGGGTGACTGCCTCCCGGTTGTTGTTTGTATCCGAAGGCGACATGACCCAACTCACCAAGAAGACTGACCTTGAAGCCGACTTCCTGCAACTCGCGCGCATCGCGCTCTCCGGCCGCACGCAGGACGTTCAGGTTATCTTGCGCCGCGCCGCCAAGCGTTATCACCAGTTCGTGCCGCAGTTTGCCGACGCGCTGATGACGCTGCTCCATGAGCTGCCGTCCCAGGCGTCTCCCTTACGGCGGCAGGCCGAAGTTCCGCTCCCAGTCGACCTGGACTCGCGGCTCCATCTCATGCGGGTCGAGGCCGAGCCCGTGCTCGATCACGAGCCGGTCTTTGCACCAAGCCTCGAAGCTTCGCTGCGCCAGCTTGTTGAAGAGCGCAGGAACCCGCACGCGCTCGTCCGTGCCGGGCTCGATCCTTCGCGCGCGGCGCTATTCCTTGGGCCGCCCGGCGTCGGCAAGACGATGGCCGCACGCTGGCTCGCGCGGGAGCTGAAACGGCCGCTTCTGATTCTCGATCTCGCGGCAGTGATGAGCAGCCTGCTCGGACGCACGGGGAGCAACCTGCGCCACGTGCTCGAATATGCGAAGATGATCGATTGCGTGCTGCTTCTCGATGAGCTCGATGCGATCGCCAAGCGCCGCGACGACCGCGGCGAAGTTGGCGAACTCAAGCGCCTCGTCACCGTGCTCATTCAGCAGATCGATGATTGGCCATCATCCGGCGTGTTGCTGGCTGCGACGAACCACCCCGACCTGCTCGATCCCGCCATCTGGCGGCGATTTGACCTCCACGTCGAGTTTCCAATCCCCAACGAAGAGGCCATCACGCGCTTCGTTGAAGGCACCTTGACGCCTTACTTCCCGGCGGCACGCGAGTGGAGCGCATTTCTTGCCGTCGCGTTTGTGGGCCAGTCGTTCAGCGACATCGAGCGCGAGCTTTCGGCGGCACGACGCAGTGCCGCGCTCCGGGATGCGCCGCTCGAAGAGCAGTTCGCCGGATTGCTGACCAACAAATCCATCCCGAAGACCCGGCGCATTCATTTGGCAACGGCGCTCGTGGATCGAGGCCTGCTTTCTCAGCGTCGAGCGCGTGAGCTGACGGGCATCGCGCGCGATACGATCCGAAGCCGCACATCCTTGAAAAAGAAGGTGGTTAAGCGCAAGAATGGAAGAGCTGAGCCATGAACAAGCGCAACTTTCTGCTCGGTAAAGGTGAGCGTCTTGTCGCCGATGTGGCGGGTGTGCGCGGCGGTGCGCCGAAGAGCCATCCCTACACCTTCTCCGAAGCGAAAGACCGCATCGCGCCGATGCTCACGCGCATGGTCCGCGGCATCGACCAGTTGCCCAACGAAGCATGCCCTAATGATGTTGCCGTCGCGGCGGTCACGCTCAATCCCGAATACATAGCCAAGTCTTATTTCCCAGAGAGGCTTCTGGAATCTCTCGGGCTTGAGACGGTCGGCAGCCGTCCCCGCCGCATAACGCCGGAAAAGCGTTCGAAGGGCCGTGACCCCGAAGAGACCATCACGACGGAGCTGTTCGTCATGGGGCCGCGCTCGGCGTTTCGCTCTTGGCGCTCGTCGCTTCCCGATTGGCGGCAGCAAGCGCCTGGCGCAAAGGATCTGGCGTCCATCGAACAGGTAGCAGCCCCGACGGGGCGAGAGAAGATCAAGGGGCGTTTGCCGAAGAAAGGCCATGTTGTCCTTGAAGTGGTCCTCCACAGCGCCGGCACTCATGCCAAGAGTGTTGTCACAGAATTCAAGAACTATCTCGAAAAGAGCGGCATCGAGGCAACTCTGGGGCGCCGGTTCGATGCGGGCGGGTTGAGCTTTGTCGAGCTTGACGCTCCGGCTGAACTAGCCGAGCGCATCGCCACCTTCACGCCCGTGCGCGCCGTGCGTCAAATGCCGATGCTGCGCATTCTTCGCCCCAGCTTCCGATCGTCGCGTGTCCCGATGGAGGCTATCGAGCTGCCGACGAAGGGGCCGCTCGACCCAAAAATTCGTGTTGCTATATTCGATGGAGGTATTCCGAAAGGGCATCCGATCACGAAGTGGGTGAAACCGATCGAGCCTGCTGGAATCGGAGAGCCGTGGGAGGAGTTTCAGAAGCACGGCGTCGGCGTCACCTCCGCCTTCCTGTTCGGGCATATCGATCCAACCAAGCCGCTTGGCCGACCCTACGCGTCCGTCGATCACTATCGAGTGCTCGACACCACGCCGAGCAAGGACCCGCTTGAACTCTATGAAGTCCTGGCTCGCATCGACAGCGTTTTGGTTGAAAAGAAGTATGACTTCATCAACCTGAGCGTCGGGCCCTATCCGCCGGTCGAAGATGACGACGTGCATGCCTGGACGGCGGTTCTCGACGAGCGGCTCGCCGCTGGCGATAGCCTTGCGACCATAGCGGTAGGTAACAACGGCACGGAATCCGCTAAGGACGGGCTCAACCGTATTCAGGTTCCCTCCGATTGCGTGAACGCACTTGCGGTCGGCGCATGCGATAATTATGCGGACCCGTGGAGTCGATGCGACTATAGCTCCGTCGGGCCTGGGCGTAGTCCCGGTCTGGTGAAGCCCGATTTTGTCGAGTTCGGCGGTTGCTTGCAGCGCCCGTTCATCGTGGTCCACGAGGGCAAGGCCTTCGCCTTAGAGGCGACCGAAGGCACCTCGTTTTCGGCACCCTCGGTGTTGCGCCTCGGCGCAGGCTTGCGCGCTCACTTCGGTGAGGCCCTGAACATCCTCGCCGTCCGTGCGCTCCTGGTCCACACCACTGAACCCTCTGATCATCCCTGTGAGGAGGTTGGTCGCGGCCGTGTGGCGCGATCCCTCGAAGAGATTGTCCTCTGCGATGACGATACTGTTCGCGTCGTCTATCAGGGCGTCATCACCCCGAGCCGCTACATTCGCGCACCGATCCCTGTTCCATCGGGCGTGCTGCCGGGCAAAGTCACGATCACGGCGACGCTCTGCTATCCGACAGGTATCGATCCAAATCATCCCGGAAACTACACGCGCGCAGGACTTGAGCCAACGTTTCGACCGCACGATCAAAATCGCAAAGATCCAAAGCAGGCTCACGCTGACAGCAAACCGTTCTTCGGCAGAACGCAGAACAACTTGCTTGAGGATGAGCTCCGCCGCGACGCTTGGAAATGGGAAAACTGCCTGCACACACGCGTGACCTTCATGGGCAAGAGCCTTCGCAATCCAGTTTTGGACATCCACTACAATGCGCGGCAGGGCGGCCGTGACCACGATCCGAAGGAGAAGCTACCTTACGCTCTGGTCGTAAGCGTCCATGCCAAGCATCTTGGCGATCTCTATGACAGCGTAGTGCGAAAGTATGCCAAGCAGCTTGAGGCGTTGCGGCCTGTCATCGAGATTCCGGTCACCACGTGATCCGCAGCTATTGGGCACTCGGAACTGTGAGCGCACCGACGTAGCCGTGGAGTTCCTTCGGGCGCGCGAACTTCTCGCTCAAGTGCTTGAGCACGCGCACGTTCAGCCCGAGTGCCCACTTCCGGATTTCATCTGAGAACGCCGTGCCCTCGTCGGCCGAAACGTTCGGAATGCCAATCGGCTTTTGGATGTGAACTTTGTTGCGATATTTACGAAGCTTGTGCAATTCGTCGTAGATGTCGGCACCGAGACCGTCGAGCACCTTGTATTTCTTGAGCACGTCGATGATCACGTTGAACGTGTCGACGGTCCTTTCCTCAATCTGAGTGCGGTCGGCCTCCGAAATGTTCGGCACGCCCTCGACAGTGTGGTTCTGGGCACGATAGATGATCTGTTGTAGCGCCGCCTCTACGATCGCGCCCGATTGAAGCACGATGAACTTGTTCAACGCGCCGCCCTCATTGGCAGCCATCAACTTCTGCAAGAGTTCGGCATTGAACCCAAGATTGTCGCCGACCTTGAATTGACCGACGAAATTGCAGGCGATTGTTTCGATCGCTATCGGCATCGGCGCGGTCTCGGGTGACCAACAGGCAGAAAAAGCTTGAACGGCCGCAATGATGGAGGTCAAATCGAATCGGATATCGATCCTAGTCTTAGTCTAGCCGAAGGATGCGGGTACTCGCCAGTCCACCATAAACCATCTGGGACAACCATCTGGGACGGCTATGCCGAAAATAGACGACTGCGATGGGCGCCTCCCTCCGGGACCGGGCTGTCGGCTTCGCTGAAGCCCCGGCTGCGCCCGGTCTTCACCCTGCGGCTTCCATCCCTGACGCAAGCGTCGCGGACGTGTTCGTAAAGTTCACTCCCGTTCGCGCGTGTTGAGAAAGGTCATGAGAGGGAGAGTGCCGGCCGGGTTGGCCGTGACGGGTTAGAAGTCGCGGGAGAGGCTCGTGGCGCCCGTCGCGGGGACCCGCGATGTCAAGACATGCTGTTCGGGCGCGCGCCGGCGAGTGCCGGGCAAACCTCTATGACGAAATCACCGACAAGATCATCGCCGAGCTGCAGGGCGGCCGTGTGCCCTGGGTTCAGCCCTGGGGGACCGCCGCCGCGAAAGCGCCGCTCGCCATGCCCAAGAACGCTTCGACGAGCAGGCAATACAGCGGCGTAAATGTGCATATTCTCTGGGGAGCGGTGATCGAGCACGGATTCACCGGCCAGAGCTGGCTGACTTTTCGCCAGGCGCTCTCGCTCGGCGGACATGTCCGAAAGGGCGAGCGCGGCACAACCGTCGTCTATGCCGACCGTTTCATTCCCGATGACGAGAAGAAGCGCGCAGCCGAGAGCGGGGAGGAAGCCCAGGCGATTCCGTTCCTGAAGCGGTTCACGGTCTTCAACACCGATCAGTGCGACGAACTTCCCGACAAGATTGCGACCGTCGCACCGCCGCCACCGCCCGGCATGATCGAGCCGCGGGTGGAGACGCTGATCAAGGCGACCGGCATCGACTTCCGCATTGGCGGCAACCGCGCCTTCTATGTCCCCGCCGGAGACTATGTGCAGGTGCCGCCGCCGGCGGCGTATTTCGAACCCATCAACTGGCACCGAACAGCGCTGCATGAGCTCGGCCACGCGAGCGGCCATCATTCACGCCTCAATCGCGATCTCTCCGGCGCGCACGGCTCGAAGAAATACGCTTTCGAAGAACTGGTCGCCGAACTCTGTGCTGCGTTTTCCTGTGCATCGCTCGGCATCGTGCCGACGGTGCGGCATGCGGACTACATCGGCTCCTGGCTTGAGGTCTTGCGTGAGGACAATCGGGCCATCGTTCGAGCGGCGTCGCAGGCGAGCAAGGCCGCCGACTTCATCCTCGGCTTCCTGCCGGACGAACAGGCGCGGCGCGAAATCCCGGTCGATGCGGTCGAAGGGAGGGCGGCATGATCCTCCTCACACCGGAACTGCGCGAGCGCCTGCTCGCCAATGGCCGCCGCCGCGGTCTCGACCATGTGCCTGTGGTCAAATTCTTCAACCCGCTCGGCGTCGGCACTTGGCTCGCGACCGAACTCGATGAGGATGGCGATACGCTGTTCGGGCTCGCCGACCTCGGAGATCCCGAGCTCGGATCGTTCAGTCTTGCAGAGATGCAATCCTTGGAGCTTCCGCTCGGCATGGGCATCGAGCGCGACATCCTGTTCGTGGGTGAATATCCGCTGTCGGTCTATGCACAAGCGGCGCGGACCGCAGGACGACTCGTGATAGACGAGCGATCGCTGCGCGCCGCGGCCGCGGCCCTGCAACGTGGGGGGTAGCGAGAGTGAGAGGGCGGAGTGGGCTCCGCGACGGGTTGGAGGCCGAGAGAGAGTCTCTGGCCGCCCGTCGTGGAGAACTGAGATGGCAAAGGCCGTTCAGAAGATCACGCTGTCGCCCTCGCGCGACATTCCCTTCAACAAGCTGGTGCTTAGCCAGTCGAACGTGCGTCGCGTCAAGGCCGGCGTCTCGATCGAGCAACTGGCCGAGAGCATCGCACGCCGCACGTTGCTGCAGAGCCTCAGCGTCCGCGCCGTGCTCGATGCCGACGGCAACGAGACCGGCATATTCGAGGTGCCGGCCGGCGGTCGGCGCTACCGCGCCCTCGAGCTCTTGGTGAAGCAGAAGCGCATGGCGAAGACGCAGCCCGTTCCGTGCGTTGTCCGCGAAGGCGGTATCGCCGAGGACGACTCGATCGCCGAAAACGACGAGCGCGTCGGCCTACACCCGCTCGACCAGTTCCGCGCGTTCCAGACGCTCCTCAACCTTGGCATGAGCGAGGAAGACATCGCCGCGCGGCATTTCGTGACGCCTGCAATCGTCAAGCAGCGCCTACGGCTCGCGTCCGTCTCGCCGAGCCTGCTCGACGTCTATGCCGACGATGGCATGACGCTAGAGCAGTTGATGGCGTTCACTGTCACCAGCGATCACGCCCGCCAGGAACAGGTCTGGGAGAACGTCAGCAAGTCCAGTTATGACGAGCCCTACCAGATCCGGCGCATGCTCACCGAAAGCACGGTTCGCGCGTCCGACAAGCGAGCGCAATTCGTCGGCGTCGCGGCCTACGAGGCCGCCGGCGGCGCCGTTCTGCGCGACCTGTTCGAGCACGACGACGGCGGCTGGCTGCAGGACGTGCCGCTGCTCGACCGCCTCGTCACCGAGAAGCTGAAGGCCGAGGCCGAAAGGATCGCGGTCGAGGGCTGGAAGTGGATCGAGGTCTCCGTCAGCTTCCCGTATAACCACGATTACGGCCTGCGGCAGCTTGAGGGGACACCCGCCGACATCACGGCCGAAGAGCAGGCGACGATCGACGCTGTGCAGGCCGAACAGGCCAAGCTCGAGGCGGAATTTCAGGACGCCGACGAGCTGCCGGACGAGGTCGATGCGCGTCTCGGCGAGATCGAGGAGGCGCTGTCCGCGTTCGACCAGCGGCCGCACATCTATGATCCGGCCGAGATCGCGCGTGCCGGCGCCTTCGTCAGCATCGACAGCGATGGCTCGCTCCTGATCGAGCGCGGCTTCGTGCGACCAGAGGACGAAGCGCCGGTCGATCAGACGGACGCGGAGGGTGAACACGCATCGCCCGGAACGGACGGAACCGAACCCGGCACGCCGTCCACGCGTCGCGCCGTCATCACGGTCGGCGGCAATCAGCCAGACGCGGAGGATGAGGAGGACGACGGCATCAAGCCGTTGCCCGACCGCCTCGTCATGGAGCTGACAGCGCATCGCACGCTCGCGCTGCGGGATGCCGTTGCGAGCAATCCGCACGTCGCGATGACGGCGCTCCTGCACAAGCTCTGCGTCGATGCTTTCCACAACGGCTATGCGCCGGGGTGCATGGAGGCAGCGGTCCGGCAGGTCCATCTGCCGGTTCAGGCGCCGGGTTTGAACGACAGCGCGTCGGCGAAGGCAGTCGACGAGCGGCACGAGGCCTGGAAGGCCGACATGCCCAAGGATGACGATGCGCTGTGGGACTGGCTCGCTGCGCTCGACGAGGCCAGCCGCTCCACGCTGCTGGCACATTGCGTGTCCTACGGCGTGAACGCGCTATTCGAGAAGGTCGATCGCTACGGCGGCAATGGCGTGTCGTCGCACGGCCTGCGCCGTCGCCTCGACCAGGCTGATCGCCTGGCGCGTGCGGTCAATCTCGACATGGTGGAAGCCGGTTGGCGGCCGACGGTCGAGAACTATCTCGGCCGCGTTACCAAGAGCCGCATCCTCGAAGCCGTGCGCGAGGCGAAGGGCGAAGCGTCGACGCAGCTCATTGATCATCTCAAGAAGACGGAGATGGCCAAGGAGGCCGAGCGGCTGCTCGACGGCACGGGCTGGTTGCCCGAGCCGCTGCGCCTCGCCGAGACCACATCAGCGTCGAGTGACGCCGACAGCCCGGCCGAGCCGCTCCCGGAATTCCTCGCCGATGACGAGGACGAAGCGGCCGACACGGGCGACGACGAGCATCCGCACGCTGTCGCAGCCGAATGATTCCACGAGCGGGGCGGCTCCGGCCGTCCCGCTTCCTTCTACCGCCATCTCAATCCTCAGCCCGGCCCTCGCGCCGGGCTTCATCGTTTCTGGAGCGCCATCATGACCAACGACACCCCCACCCCCGATCCGACTCTCGATACCGCGTCTTGGCTCGCGCAGGAGCAAGCGCGTGCGAGGCTTGATGAATCCATTCGCCTCGCGAACAAGGTCGTCCTGTTCGAAGCGCTTGCGCAGGCGGGCATCACCACCGTCCTCGTCGAATTCGACGGCTACGGCGACAGCGGGCAGATCGAAGACATCAGCGCCCATGCGGGCCCTGACATCGCCGTCAATCTTCCCGAGTGCAATGTGGATATTGCCCGCGTTGAGTACGGCAGCCTTGAGATCGTCCGCGAGGCCTTCACGGTGAAGGAGGCGATCGAGCGACTTGCCTACGATTTCCTCGAGGAAACCCACGGCGGCTGGGAGGACAACCAGGGCGCCTATGGCGATTTCCTGTTCGATGTTGCCGAGCGCACGATCACGCTCAACTACAATGAGCGGATCGAGACCTTCGAATACACCCAGCATGTGTTCTGAGGGGGCAACGATGGCGCATCCCTATCACCATTCGCTGTCTTCCGTGCGCAAGTGGGGCGGGACGGTCGAGGATTACCTGGCGATCCATAGCTGGTTCGATGCCAGCAAGGAGATCACCGCCGACTTCCGGCACCGCGCGTTGCGGCATCATGCCGAAGGCATCTTCATGGCCGAGACGATCTTCGGACCTACCGTTACGCTGTCGTCCGGCCGCGTGATCCCGACGCGCTGGGTCGGCGAACAGCATGTCATCGAAGATCTCGGCTTCATCCCGTCGTTCGCCGACTGGGCGAAGGCCATCCGGCCCGAGCCCTGGATGGGACGCACCCGCCGCATCGAGCGCGAGGTCGAAACGCCGGCATCGGCCGAGCCGACGGGGGCCGCGTGATGTACGGCACCTATCTCCGGCTCGACATCACCGTCCATGACGGCTGGCGGGCGGTCGTGCGCGCAGCATCGCGCAAGCTCACACGACAGTCGCTGCGCGACCCGAACCGCCGCACGGCGCGCAAGGCGTTCTACCGCCAGATGCTCGCCTGTCATAGCCAGGCGCAGGAGATCGTCGCGACCTGGCGGCTCTGACCCGCACTTTCACTCCCACCCCTCCCGGCCCGGCCTCCGCCGAACGAGCGCCGGGCCATTTTGCCTTCAGGAGAATCCCAATGGCCGATTACTACACCCCAACCGTGATCCAGCAGTCGATTTCCGATACAGACATGACGCCGCTGGAGCTTCTGTTTCTCGCTCACATTTTCGATGCCGAACGCGACGGCGATGGCTGGTACTTCTTTTCAGAACAAGGGCCGTCCGACATGCTCTCTATCGAACGGGGCGCGCTCGAAGCCGCGCTCGCCGCGTCAGAGGGAGCCGTCGACAGTACAGCCAATCGCTTCGTCAGAGCGCATCTGCCCGACCCACAGGCGATCGGACCGCTGCCTTCGCATCTCGACCTCGACCTCAGCACGACGTCCTGGGAGTTCATCATGCAGGACATCGTGAAGCGATCGTCGACCCTGGCTTATGTCACAGCCGTGTCCTCCTTCACCTGTTCGCGGATGCGCCCGGACGGCTTCGGCGGCGCTGCCGTCCTGATCTCCGCCGACGAGATCATGGGCAAGTCCACGAGCGATCTGCTTGAGGAGTTTATCGAGCACGTCGCGCCGTAAAGTCTTCCCGCCGCGTATGCAGGGCGCCGGCCGGATTCGCCGCGCGGTCATGTACGACCCCTGGCATCCGTTCCTCCGCTCCGTCGCGTTGCGGCGCGTCCTGTCTGGGCGCGGCGCATCGGCCGTCAACGGGCAAGCCGTTTCCGCATCGGCCCGACGGCCTCGCGTGACCGCCGATGCTTGGCCGCGCCCCTTCGTCCGTCCGCGCGCAACGCGAGACGAAAGAGCGAAGGACGATGTGCAGGGTTCTCAACAAGCATCATGCGGGCATTCCGGCGGGCGCTGTCTACATCGGCCGCGGCTCGAAGTGGGGCAATCCGTTCCGGATCGGCCAAGACGGCGACCGCGTGACCGTGATCGCAAAATACGCACGCTGGCTCGCGGTCCAGCATCACTTGCTGCGTGCGCTCGACGACGCCAAGGAATATGCCGCGGACGAAGGCATCACGCTGACCGCGCTCGACGACGAGCGCGAGTCCGCGAGTTGATGCTCCCGCTCATCCACCGTGACCACGAGCCCGGCCACCGCGCCGGGCTTTTCGCATGTCACAACCTGTTCGAAGGAGACCCATCATGGGTTGGCTCTACATACAATCGCTGGGCGGCCATTACGGCCCGCGCCAGTATCTCGATGCGCAGTTTACCTTCACGCGGCCGGAGCTGACGTCAAAGGTGCTGCGATCCGCGCTCGTCGGCATGCGCGTCTACTACGCAGCCGTCGAGCACATTCGTCACGAGACGGGCGAACGTATCGTCTTCGCCGCTGTGTGTCTCGTCCGCTACAACCCGCGCGACCGCGAGGGCTATATCTTCGGTTACAAGGACATGGACGAAACCGTTGGGCCGAACGAATCCGACTGCCCGGAGGCGATCCTCGATCTGCTCACGCCGACCGAGTATCCCTATGCGCAAGCGTGGCGGACCCGCTGCCGGGAGAACGCAGCGGCACGACGCGCGCTGTCGAGCAAGCCGTCGCCGCGTCCCGGCCAGACGATTGTGTTCGATCAGGCACTCTCGTTCTCGGATGGCCGCAGCTTCGACCGCTTCGAGGTCGTAGCCAATCCGCGCAGTCATCGCACCATGCTGTTTCGTGCCACCGACACCGGCGGGCTTTATCGCATCACGAATGTCAAGAAGCGGGCTTATCGGCTGGTCGATCCGGACTGATGTGGATGGTCGCAGCGTCTGGCGCGCTCGACCAGGCGCTCGGCTACACAGCTTTCATGAGGCTCAGACTGTGCCCTCACGCTGCCTTCTGAAACCGGATGCCGGGGCGCAAACCTGCGCGCTCCGCAAGCCGAACCAGCATGCTCAGGCTGAATCGGTTGATCTTTCCGTTCTTGATCTCGGATACCCGAGCCTGCGTGATACCGAGGCGCTTCGCGGCCTCGATTTGCGTCAGCCGGGACTTGCTCAGCCACTTGTTGATCCCGGACAGCAGCTTGGCGCGCATTTCAAGCTCCGCCGCTTCTTCCGCCGGGAACAGGTCGTGAAATACCGATTTTGCCATTGCCGTCACCTGATCTGTCTAAGCCGTGCCTTGGCGAGGTCAATGTCCCGCTTGGCCGTTGCTTGTGTTTTCTTCTGGAAGGCATGCAGTACGTGGACAACGTCGCCGATCGTGGTCAGGTAGATGATCCGGTAGGCGCCAGATGCCTGACGTATCCTGATCTCGCGAACGCCAGGGCCGACCGATGTCATCGGCTTCCAGTCGGACGGATCCTCGCCGATCTGAACCTGGAACAATTGATATCCGGCTTCGCGCCGGGCGTCCTTCGGAAATGCGTCGACATCGGATCGGCTGCTGCCGTACCACCTCACTTCCTTCATCTTCTGACTATGCCAAAATTGGCATAGTCAGTCAATACGAGACGCTCGGTTGGTGAGCAGGTGAGAGGGAGAGGCAGGCCGGGACAGGTTTGAGCCGCCGCGGGTCGAGAGAGCGTCCGGGCGGCCGATCCGTCCCGCTCTCCCGAGGCTCCCATCATGTCGCAACCTTCCGCGTCCGCGGCCGCCATCGCGGCTGCGCCAGTTCGTGCCGCCGCAGACCCCGCAGCCGCGATCGTCGCGGCCGCGCAGCTCCTCCTTCCCTATCTCGAATCCGGTCGCCGCATCGATGCCGCGATGTTGCGCGCCCCGATGGAAAGCGCGTTCGGCGCCTCCGACGCCGATGGGGCCTGGACTTGGAAGACCGCTTACGACGCCTGCGAGGCGGCGACCGTCCTCTTCCTGCGCAAGTTCGATCCGGCCATGCGTGCAAGGGCGGCGTCGCCGGCGGCAATCCTGTCGATGCTCGCGAAGGTCACGGCGCTCCTTCCGACCCACACGCGCCGCTCCGAGGAGAGCCAGACACTCCAGCAATTCTCGACGCCAATCGGGCTCGGATTCGTCGCGAGTCTGGCCGCGGCGATCGCGCCCGCCGATCTGGTGCTCGAGCCCTCTGCTGGGACCGGGCTCCTTGCGATTCATGCCGAGCTTGCCGGCGCGAGCCTCGCCCTGAACGAGCTTGCCGACACCAGGGCCTCTCTGCTCGAGCATCTCTTCCCTGGCATCACCGTCACCCGGCACGATGCCGCTCACATCCACGATCATCTCGACGCATCGCTGCGTCCGACGGCCGTGCTCATGAACCCGCCGTTCTCGGTCGCGGCTCATGTCGATGGCCGCGTTGCCGACGCGGCGTTCCGGCACATTGCGTCGGCGCTCGCGCGTCTCGCCGGCGGTGGCCGGCTGGTCGCTGTGACCGGCGCAAATCTGTCACCCGACAATCCGTCCTGGCGCGACGCGTTCGTGCGATTGCAGGAGCGCGGCCGTGTCGCGTTCTCGGCGGCGATCGACGGGCGAGTCTATGCCCGACATGGCACGACCACCGAGACGCGGCTCACCGTTATCGATCGGGTGCCGGCTGACGATCCGAACGGATTTCCGCAGTCGCCCGGGATCGCAAGCGACACCGCCACGCTGCTCGAGTGGATTACGACGCTCATTCCCCCGCGAGCGCCGGTGACAGCGCCAACCCTCGGACACGTTACGCCATCGGCGACCCGGCGAGCGACAGCGGTACGCACCTCCTTCAAGGGCAAATCGCCCAACAGATCGACCACGCCTGTTGTTGAGCGTGCTGCGGTTGAGCTCACCTATGAAACGATCGACTGGGCGCCGGAGACCGGCGGCCGCATCACGGATGTGCTCTATGAAGGCTACGCCCTTCAATCAATCCGCATTCCGGGTGCTCAGGCCCATCCGACGCGGCTCGTGCAGTCCGCGGCCATGGCCTCGGTCGCGCCGCCCAAGCCGAGCTATCGGCCACATCTCCCGCCGGCGGTGATCTCGAACGGCTTATTGTCCGACGCCCAGTTCGAGAGTGTTATCTATGCCGGCGAGGCCCATGGGGGGTATCTCGCGGGTTCCTGGACGATTGATGAGACCTTCGATGTCGTCTCGGCTGCGCCAGACGATGCCGAAGGGGCTGTCCGCTTCCGGCGTGGCTGGTTCCTGGGCGACGGCACCGGCGCCGGCAAGGGCCGCCAGGTCGCCGGCATCCTATTGGACAACTGGCTGAAGGGCCGGCGCCGCGCCGTCTGGATCTCAAAATCCGACAAGCTGATCGAGGATGCGCAGCGCGACTGGTCCGCGCTCGGCCAGGAGCGGCTTCTGATCACGCCGCTTGCACGCTTCCGCCAGGGAACGCCGATCCGGCTGGAGGAGGGCATCCTTTTTACAACCTACGCCACGCTACGGTCCGACGCGCGCGAGGAAAAGGTTTCGCGCGTGCAGCAGATCGTCGATTGGTCGGGCCCCGACTTCGACGGAGTGATCGTCTTCGACGAGAGCCACGCCATGCAGAACGCGGCCGGCGAAAAGTCCGAGCGTGGCGAACGGGCGCCTTCGCAACAGGGGCGAGCGGGCTTGCGCCTGCAGCACGCCCTGCCGAATGCGCGAGTCGTCTACGTCTCGGCGACCGGCGCCACCACCGTCCACAATCTCGCCTACGCGCAGCGGCTCGGCCTGTGGGGCGGCGCGGATTTTCCGTTCGCCACCCGTGCGGAGTTCGTGGAAGCGATCGAGGCCGGCGGCGTCGCCGCCATGGAGATGCTCGCCCGCGATCTCAAAGCGCTCGGCCTCTATGCGGCCCGTTCACTCTCGTTCGAGGGGATCGAATACGAGCTGATCGAGCATCAACTCACGCCAGAGCAAATCCGCATCTACGACGCCTATGCGGGCGCATTCCAGGTCATCCACAACAACCTGAACGCCGCGCTGCAGGCCGCCAATATCACTGGCGAGACCGGGACGCTCAACAGCCAGGCCAAGTCCGCCGCCCGTTCGGCGTTCGAGAGCGCCAAGCAGCGTTTCTTCAATCACCTCATTACAGCCATGAAGACCCCGGCCCTAATCGCCGCGGTCGGGCGCGATCTCGCGCGGGGCCATGCCGCCGTCATCCAGATCGTCTCCACCGGCGAGGCGTTGATGGAGCGGCGGCTGTCCGAGATTCCGACCGAGGAATGGGGCGACGTCCAGGTCGACATCACGCCGCGCGAATACGTCCTGGACTATCTCGCGCACGGCTTCCCGACCCAGCTCTATGAGCCGTTCAGCGACAGCGAGGGCAATCTCTTCTCCCGCCCGGTCTATCGCGACGGCCAGCCGGTGCAATGCCGCGAGGCGATCGAGCGGCGCGACCGCATGATCGAGCGGTTAGCGTCACTGCCACCTGTGCATGGTGCCCTCGACCAGATCGTGCAGCGCTTTGGCACCGATCATGTTGCGGAGATCACGGGCCGCTCCCGCCGGATCGTGCTCAAGCGGGAGACGGGTAGTCTCGACCGCCTCGCCGTCGAGGCGCGCGCCGGCTCGGCCAACCTCGCCGAAGCACAAGCCTTCATGGACGACGAGAAACGCATCCTCGTCTTCTCCGATGCCGGCGGGACCGGCCGGTCGTACCATGCCGATCTCGCCGCCAAGAACCAGCGGCTGCGCGTTCACTATCTCCTCGAAGCCGGGTGGAAAGCCGATACCGCGATCCAGGGTCTCGGCCGCTCGAACCGCACCAACCAGGCGCGGCCACCGCTGTTCCGGCCGATCGCGACCGACGTCAAGGCCGAGAAGCGTTTCCTCTCAACGATTGCGCGGCGGCTCGACACGCTCGGCGCCATCACCAAGGGCCAGCGTCAGACCGGCGGCCAGGGCCTGTTCCGGGCTGACGACAATCTCGAATCTGTCTACGCGCGGGCGGCGCTCCGCCAGCTTTATCTCTTGCTCTATATGGGAAAGGTCGAGGGCTGCTCGCTGCAGGCGTTCGAGGACGCCACCGGGCTGCGGCTGACCGACAACGACGGCAGCTTGCGCGAGGATCTGCCGCCGATCACGACCTTCCTCAATCGGCTGCTCGCGCTCACGATCAACCTGCAGAACACGCTGTTCGGCGTGTTCGACGACCTGCTGCGGGCCAAGGTGGAAGGCGCCATTGCGTCGGGCACCTACGACATCGGCGTTGAGACGATCATGGCCGAGAGCCTCGTCGTCGCCGATCGCCGCACGCTCTACACCCATCCGCAAAGCGGCGCCGAAACGCGCCTGTTCACGATCACGCGTCGCGACCGCAACCGGCCGTTCACGCTGGCCGAAGCGCTCGAGCGGGCACGTGATCGCCACGCGAAGCTCTTGATCAACGCTCAGTCGGGTCGTGCCGCTGTACAGGTGCCGGCGCCGAGTCTGATGCAGGACGACGGCACCGTCGAACGCCGTGTTCGCCTGCTGCGGCCAATGGAGCGACCGGCGATCTCGATCGACAATTTGGCACACTCGCATTGGAAGGAGGCAGACCGCGCCGACTTTGTTCGCGCCTGGGACGCCGACATCGCCGCGGTGCCGGAGTTCACCGACAGCAGCTTTCACATTGTCACCGGTCTGCTGCTGCCCATCTGGAAGCGACTACCCAATGAGTCGATGCGGGTCTATCGACTCCAGACCGACGACGGCGAACGCGTCATCGGCCGGCTGGTCTCGCCCATCTGGGTTACACAGGCGATCGAGAGCGACGCGCCGAGCGTAAGCCCGGCCGACGCGTTCACGACCGTGCTCGACGGACGGGCCATTTTGCGGCTTCAAGACGGATTGGAGCTGCGTCGCGCCAGTATCATGCGCGAATTCCGCATCGAGCTCTTGGGCTTCACCGACGGCATGGTCGAACGCCTGAAGGCCATCGGCCTCATGACCGAGATCATCGCCTGGAAGCTCCGCCTGTTCGTCCCGACGGGTTCATCCGGTCCGGCGATCCTCGCCACGCTGATGGAGCGTCATCCGCTCGTCCGCGTGGCCGACAAGGCGGCGGCTTGAGGTGGGCGCCATGTCCTCCCAGGCCGCCGAACTGGCGCGCCGCCTCGCGCGTGATGCCGAGGCAGTGTGCCGCCATTACCTCTCCAACGGTCGCCGCCAGGGCCGCTATTGGCTGGTCGGCGACGTGACGAATAGTCCGGGACGAAGCCTCTTCGTCCGCCTGACCGGTCCGGAGAGCGGCGAGGGCGCTGCCGGCAAATGGACCGACGCCGCGACCGGCGAGCACGGCGATCTGCTCGACGTGATCCGAGAAAGCTGCGGCCTCGTCGACTTCCACGATGTCGTTGGCGAAGCCCGGCACTTTCTCAGCTTGCCGCGCCCCCAGCCGCCATCTGCTTGTTACACGCGGAAGCAATCACCGGCACCGACCGGTTCACCCGAGTCCGCCCGCCGTCTGTTCGCCATGTCGCAGCCGATTGCAGGCACCATCGCCGAAACGTATTTGCGCAAACGCGGCATCACGGCTTTGCACGAACTCCACGCTCTGCGATTTCACCCGCGCTGCTATTACCGGCCCGACGTGGACGCCCCGACCGAGGTCTGGCCGGCACTGATCGCTGCCGTCACCGATCTCGCCGGCAAGATCACCGGCGCGCATCGAACCTGGCTCGACCCGTCCGGCCGCGACAAGGCACTCGTCGACACGCCGCGGCGCGCCATGGGTCGTCTTCTCGGGCACGGCGTCCGTTTCGGCATCGCGACCGACGTCATGGCGGCAGGCGAGGGCCTCGAGACCATGCTGTCGCTGCGCAGCGCTCTGCCGGCACTGCCTATGCTCGCCGCACTCTCGGCCAATCATCTCGCGGCCATCCTGTTCCCGGCCACGCTTCGGCGTCTCTACGTCGCACGCGACCGCGACCCGGCCGGCGATCTGGCCGTGGCAACTTTGGCCGAGCGGGCGCACTCGGCCGGGATCGAGGCGCTGACGCTCACGCCGGTGCTCGGCGATTTCAACGAAGACCTGCGTGAGCTTGGCATCGATGAGCTTCGCGCGGCTTTGCGCATCCAACTCGCCCCGGAAGACGTGCCGCGATTCCTGCTCTCGGTCGACGCGGCCGGGCCGCGACGATAAGTGCAATGCTGAGCTTGCGGTTCGATCGCATCTGTCTCCGCTGATCCTCCCCTCCCGGAAAGCGGCCGCGCCACGGCCTTCAAGAGGGCGATCGGACGGCAGCCGGACCGGGCCTGCAACGGCGGTCGGCGGCTATTTTCCGCCGCCGGAGAGTGACCAAGCCGACGCGGCTTCGCCGCGCAGAACTTCTTAGATCTCCGGCTTTGCATCGCGAAACAAAATAGCCGCCGCCCGCCGTCCTCCGCTTCGCTCCGGCCGCTGAGGCGGTGCAGGCTAGGTCCGCCCGCCGTCAGGTGATCGCCGTGAAGGCCGCTTTCGCGCGCGGCCGAAATCCGAGAAGGGACATCACCATGGCGACCGATCGCGACGACACCGAGTTCTCAACCCCGCACACATCTCCCACCGACCACGTCCTCACCGAGCTCCAACTCTTTGGCTACCGTCCATTCCAGGACGAGCCCGACCCACGCCCGCTGCCCGAAGCCAACGCCATCGCCGGCGCTGTCGCCGACATCTTCGACGCGCTCAACGCGACCCTCGCTGACACGCGCCTCGAACCCGACCTCGCGGACCTGCTCTGGTCGACAGTCAATCTCTTCCACCGTGCTGCCGACCGCGTGCAACGCGCGCTCGACGACAACGAGGACGCCCAGAAGCGCAGCCAGAAAGAACAGGACGGCTCGGAAATCCGCTCGGTCGAGCTTGAGCGCCTCATAGCCGAGGGCCTGACCCTCATCGAGCGCCGCAACAGCATGGAGCTCTTCCGCGACATCGCGGCCGACCAGTTCGAACGCGCGACCGGCTCACCGTGGCGCCCGCGCACCGGCTCGCTGGTCAACCACCGCACGCTCACCGCGGCGATGATCGACAGCCGCGAATTCCTCGCCGCCAAGCGCCGTGTCGAGACCGAGCCGCTGCTCCCGGCCGGCCCGAGGATCGCCTTCACCGGCGGGATCGATTTCAACGACCATCACACGATCTGGGACAGGCTCGACAAGGTCCACGCCAAGCACCCCGACATGGTTCTCCTGCACGGAGGATCACCGAGAGGCGCTGAGCGCATCGCCGCCCGCTGGGCCGACCACCGCAAGGTACCGCAGATCGCATTCAAGCCCGACTGGGCCCGCCACAACAAAGCCGCGCCGTTCAAGCGCAACGATCAGATCCTCGACGTGTTGCCGATCGGCGTCATCGTCTTCCCCGGCTCCGGCATCTCCGCGAACCTCGCCGATAAGGCCAGGAAGCTCGGCATTCCAGTCTGGACATTCGCCGGCGCATAAGCGCCGCTATTCCATCGAATCCCAGCACATCTAAAAGGTCGCACAGCCGCAAACATGGCACGGCTGCACACGCTTTTCGCACGTAAATCGACCCGGCACGCACGGCTATCGCCCTGGCTCGACCGCATGCGCCATCCGAACATGGATTCCAAAGGCGATAGAGATCGGGTATTCTAAGCCCAGCGCCATGGTGGTGGAGGAGGCGCAGCCGTCGATTTGCACGGAGGCGCACCACCATGACATCATCGGGATCGTCCTGAGCTTTGTCGGGCTCGCCTATCTCTGCTGGCTGCTCTTCGCTTTGGCAGTCCATGCACTTCCGTTCTTTGCCGGCGTGACTAGTGGGCTTACCGCCTATCACAGCGGTTCGGGGCCGGTTGCAGCGATCATCATCGGCGCGGTTGCTGGCGGCGTTGTCCGCGTTCTCGGACAGGTCGCCTTCACGGCGCTACGGTCATCCCTCGTGCGCGCGGCGCTCGCGCTGCTCTTTGCCGTACCGGCCGCCGTGGCCGGGTATCATGCCGCACGCGGGCTCGCGCAGCTCGTCGTGCCCGCGGAGGCTTGGCGCGACGCGGTCGCAATTGCGGGCGCGACCATCGTGGCGGCGACGGCCTTCATGCGCATGTGGCTCTCTTCCCCGCCCGATGCCGAGCCAGGCGTTGCCGCCGGTCTGACGTCGCCTCATCTGCCAGCGTCGCAGATCAGCGAGGTGCGAACCAGCCGTCTCTGAGGAGTGCTTGTCCGGGCCGTTCTCTCTGATCGCCACGCATGAGCTGCGTGCGGTCTCTGGAACGCTATGACCGTGCGCGCATCTCAGCGCAGGCTACGCGATCGTGGTGAGGCCTTGCGCCGTCTGGTCCTGGCACCTGCGGCCGCCCATCTGCACGCTGGGGTTTCCTTTTCTACGCCCAATGAGCCTGGCCTCTTGTGCGGGCGACATCCGCCACGTCTTCTCCTTGGGAATTGCTGCCGAACCGCGATCAGCGCGGGCCTCTGATGGCTTGATCTGGCCAAAGGACGGCTGTGCCTCGATCGCCTGTGCCGCAACGGCGGCGCCGAGACTTTCTTCCCCTGGGCTTCGCCCATTCCTCGCGAGCCAAGAAAGTCTCTGCCCCGTCATCCTCCGCTGCGCTCCGGCCCGAAGACGGGTGCGGCGGCGATCGCCTTCGGCCTGCAGATCGCCATCGAGGCCGCGATGGTCGCGGGCTCGAACAGCCAAGGAGAAGAGACATGGCAAATATCGGCACCTTCAAGAAGTCCGGCCACGAGTTCCAGGGCGAGATCGTCACCCTGAGCCTGCAGAGCAGGGGCGTCCGCATCGTCCCCGAGACCAATCGGACGAGCGACAATGCCCCGAGCCATCGGGTCTACGTCGGCCGGGCCGAGATCGGTGCGGCGTGGTCAAAGCGCTCCAACGAGGGCCGCGACTACCTCTCGGTCAAGCTCGACGATCCGAGCTTCAACGCTCCGATCTACGCCAACCTCGTCGAGGACGGCGAGACCTTCGCCCTCATCTGGTCGCGCAGCCGCAAGACGAACGGCGACTGAAGCCCAGACCGGCAGCAAGCCCCGCCCGGATCTAACCGGGCGGGGCATTTTTGTCCCGCTCGCTGTCACCATTTCCTCTATCGCGGCTCCCTCACGTCCGGTCGCACCGCGCCCGGCGGCCGGACGCTGCTTCACGTCTTCCCGACCTGCGCTTCGAGGAGCGACCTAAGCTTTACGTGCGCGCGACCTTGTTTGTCGCTCAAGCAATGCGCTCGGTTCGATTTCCAAAACCGCCGCGAGCTTGCCGACCATGTCGATCGTTGCGCTATACACGCCCCGCTCCAGCGCGCTGATGTAGGTGCGATCAATCCCAGCCTCATAGGCCAGCGCCTCCTGAGACAGACCCTTCGCGTTTCGAGCCTTCCGCAGGTTGCGGGCGAAGACCTCTCGTATCTGCATGCCCGAGAGGCGAGCGCCTTGTCGTGCATTTCACCACGGAGTATCCTCGACAATCGCGCGAGCGTGTATTGACCGATGCTGCTGGCGGATGGGTCAACCTCGCCCAGCCTCGCGCTTCTCAAGGACCGACAGGCCAAAAACGACGGTGGATTCCCTCGCAGCGTGACGATTCTGTCAAACACAGCCGGGAGGATGTTGCTGCGATTCGGAGGACATGTATCGCTAATGCTCGACGGGGCTTTGTCGCCGGATAGCGGTCCCGCGGAGCTTCGACGTTTGTAGGACATTTCATGGCTCAACCGCTCGATCCGCCTGTGGCCGACACGGCACCCAACACCGAGACCTTGACGCCCTATGATGAAGAGCACCTCGTTACGTACCTGCGACTGCTCGATGCAGATGCGGAAGGCGCAGACTGGACCGAGGTCGCCAATCTTGTCCTGCATATCGATCCCGCACGCGAACCGGCCCGCGCCCGCCGCGCCTGGGAAAGCCATTTGGCACGCGCCAAGTGGATGATCGAGCATGGCTATCGCGAGCTTCTACGCCGCAGCGCGCCGGAATGATCTCCGGAACCGGGCGGCATGCCCGCGCATGCCTTTCATGCAGCGCCGCACATTGCGTCGCGAGATAACGGGAAGGACAGCGTCGCAAATTTGCGTCGACCGTAACGGCTGCGAAAAATCCAGGCATCGCGGGCGTTTGGTTCAGTGCTGCGATTCACAAAAACTTCAAACAGGCGATTCGGCTCGACTCCATTAAACACCTCAGCCCCGCCTTTGGTGCGACGCCGCAGTGGCATCACGTGATGCCCTGTAGGCGACTCCCCAAGATGCGCATACACGGGAATCTGTTGGTGGGCTGGGCGGACATCCTTTGCGTGTAGCGCATCTTGCGGAGACCAAAGATGCCAGCGGCCTCCGATTGGCGGTCATTAACCGGGCATGACTATCTGCAGGATCTCGATCGACCGGGGTTCGCGTGGGAGTTCCTGCGTCGCAATCCTGCCTATCAAGAAGACTACAACACCATTGCTCGAGAGGCCGCCTCCGACGCAGCAGATGAGGGAACAAGACGCGAGCCCCTTGTCTGGCGTTGGGGGCTGACCTTTCGCGATCGACCCGCAGCTTGCTGCCGATCAAGCGACCGTCTTCTGGCAGCCAGAGGTGCTGCCCACCGTCGTCCTGCTCGCGCCGACTCCCGCAGGCCTCCCCATCGCACCTCCGATTGACGTCGCCGGCCTCGGTCCTGACGTTGCCGAGCGGACCGATGAACATCGCCGGCATCTGGTTGTTCGCGACCGAGACGAAAAGTTCCGCCTCTGCATCTATGCGCTCGAACGAAATCAATCACTGTCGGTCGTTATTCCACTCGACGGCGACTTCCCCGTGCGTGCCGCGGCCGCATCGAGGCTCTGGGCGCGAATGCAGGGCCATGCATCCAGCGAAACACCTTGTTCACTCACCAAGCAACGCCGTGATCGCCTCGTGCTCATGCTGCGCGCGCTCGACGGTCATCTCGCTGCCGCCTCCTATCAAGAGATTGCCGAAGCGCTGTTCGGCGAGACCCGGCTTGAGCGAGAGCCCTGGAAGACCTCGTCGCTACGCGACCGCACCATCCGCTTGGTGAAGGGCGGACTTGCCCTGATGCGAGACGGCTACCGGAAGCTTCTCCGCAGCGCCTGAGCTCACGCCCACAGGGGTGGCGATTTCAGCGCCGCGATCTTCGCCATCCCCCTTTGCGATCGCACTCCGCCATCGTGATCCGCAACGCGCCGCCGAACGCGGCGGCGCTCGCGAAGATCACGGAGGCTCGATCATGCCCGACCCGCTCGCCGGCTTGCCGCCGCGCTTTCTGCGCACGCCCGAAGCCGCGCGTTTCCTCGGCCTCTCCGGCCGCACGCTTGAGAAGCACCGCACCTACGGCACCGGGCCGAAGTACCGCAAGATCGGCGGGCGCGTCGTCTACGCGCTCGACGATCTGAAGGCCTGGGCCGATCTCGGCGCCAAGACCTCCACCTCCGATCCCGGCACCGGTACGGTCTATCCGGCCAAGCGCGGCGCGCCGCCGGATCAAGCCGCCACCCCGCCGCTTCGCCGTCCCTTCCCGGCGGCGCGCTGACCATGGCGGGCGAGCGGCCGACCACGAGCGAACGCGCGACGCTTGATCCATTCGACGCGCTCGCCGGCGATGTGCCGCCGCGCGACCAACGCGACCTCATGGAACGGCCATTCTTCTCGCTGGCCAAGGCCAAGCGCGTCACGCCGATCCTCTACCAGTCTGGAGCAATCCAAGTGCAGGTCTACGCCGTTCCCCAGCACGGGATGGCGACCATCTGGGACGCCGACGTGCTGATCTGGGCCGCAAGCCAGATCCTCGCCGCGCAGGACCGCGGACTGCCGACGTCACGCTTCTTCCGCTTCACACCATACCAGCTCCTGATCGCCATCGGACGTGCGACCGGCAACCGCGAGTATCAGCTCCTCAAGGGCGCGCTCACCCGCCTACAGTCGACCGTCATCCGCACGACCATCCGTCACGGCGAGCACTGGCGCCGTCAGCAGTTCTCCTGGATCAACGAATGGGAGGAACTCACCACGCGCGCCGGCCGCTGCGAGGGCATGGAGTTCGTTCTGCCGGAGTGGTTCTACCAGGGCGTGCTCGACCGGCGCCTGGTCCTGGCCATCGACCCGGCCTACTTCGCGCTCTCAGGCGGCATTGAGCGCTGGCTCTACCGCGTCGCGCGCAAGCACGCCGGCCGTCAGCGGGATGGCTGGCGGTTTGAACTCAAGCATCTCCACGCCAAGAGCGCGAGTCTCGCCCGCTTCTCCGACTTCGCGCTCGACATCCGGCGGATTGTCGCCCGCCAACCGCTCCCCGGCTATCGGCTCGCGCTCCAACGCGATGATGGCGGCGAGCTCATCCTCATGCGACCAAATCCGACCACAGGCCCTGTGGATAAGCTGTGTAATTCGTCCGCAGCTATCGGGACTTCGGGCGCAACCGGTATCGGGATTTCGGGCGCACCCGTATCGGGACTTCGGGCGCATAAACTGCCGCTAACTCATTCGCCGCACGGCGAATCCGGCGCGCCTAAAGACTCTAAATCAGAGTCTAAATTCTTTGTTGTTGAGGAGACCTTGCGCGCTGGAAAACCCCGACGGGGCTTCGCCCGTCGCCGGGAGCGCACGCCATGATCGTCGCGCTCCTCAACCAGCAGGGCGGAGTCGGCAAGACCACCCTGGCGCTGCATCTCGCCGGCGTCTGGGCCTGCCAGGGGCATCGCATCACAGTCGTCGACGCCGATCCCGACGCCTGCGCGGTCGAGTGGTCGGAACTGCGCGCGCAGGAAACGCTCCCGAGCCGGTTCACCGTCATAGCGATCGCACGCGACACGCTTCACCGCGAGTTGCCACCCATCACGCGTGACGTCGATCGCGCCATCATCGACGGGCCATCGCACATCGAACCGATTACGCGCTCCGCGCTGATGGCGGCGGATTTCGTGCTCGTGCCGGTTCAGCCGCCGCCCTTCCAAGGCCTGGCATTCGTCGAAACGCTACGGCTCGCGAACGGGATCATGACCGTTAGACCGCAACTGCGCATCCGGCTCGTCCTCAACCGCTGCAACGCGCGCGCCGGCGTCACGCAGAACCTGACACAGGCACTCGCTGACTACGATCCACCTGCACTCACAAGCTCGATCACAGAACGCGCTGTCTTTGCCGAGGTCATGCAAAGCGGCCGGCTCGCGTTCGAGCTGCCGCACAGCAGCGCCGCTATCCAGGAGATCACCGCGCTCGCCGCCGAAGTCGAAAGGATCGTGCCATGACAAGCTCCGATCCGGAGTCCACCAACGATCTGACGCAGGTCGAACTTCTGTGGCTCAAAGGCCGTATCGAGAACTGGATTCGCTTCGGCCGCATCGCCGAAGAGAAGATCATCAACAACAACCGGCGCGTCGTCTCGTTTTCGCCCGGCAGCATCTTTGCGTTCGTACGCTGGGCGTCGAACGACTACGGCACCGTGGCTTCGCGTATCGACATTCTGCACGCGGTCAAATCAGGTGAGCGCTATTCGACCGTGCCCTACGTGCGTCCGGGCGCAGAAATCCTCCTGCGGCTTGCCGGCTGGCCGAAGGTCGAAAAAGTGCTGCAGGCCATCGATGCCGTCGAGGCGCTCGGCATCGATCCGACCGACGCCGCGCCCGAGCACTGGCGTCACATCCACAACCGGCTGTCGGTCAACGAAGTGCCGCGCCGCTATACGCAGAGCCGTCACCAGGCGTGGCTGCACCGGCGGAAGGTCACGCTGTGAGCCGGTGCTGCACGCTGATCACCATGATCGCCGCCGCAGCTCTCGTGACGGCCACGATGAGTCCGAAACCGGCGCCAAGTCTGGTCTGGAACGCATCCGAAAGCGTTCCGATCGGCCTCTACCGCGTAGAGCCGGCCGGCAAGCTCGCGGTCACCGATCTTGTCGTCGCCATGCCGCCCGAGCCGCTGGCGACCTTCCTGTCCGAGGCCGGCTATCTCCCTCGCGGCGTCCCGCTCATCAAGCGCGTTCTTGCGCTTCCGGGGCAGACGATCTGCCGCAAGGACCTCACGATCAGCGTCGACGGGATCAAGATGGGAACGGCGCGCGAGCGCGATAGCCGCGGCCGTTCGCTGCCCGACTGGCAGGACTGCCGCGTTGTCGCAAAGGGCGACATCTTCCTCATGAACTGGGACGAACCTGCATCGCTCGACGGCCGCTATTTTGGGCCGATCGCAACATCCTCGATCGTCGGTCGCGCTGAACCGCTCTGGACCTTCGAGGGGGATTGATCATGCGGCCGGCAAGCATAGCGCCTCTGAGTCCCGGTATTCAAATAGCATCGGCCACCCTTCATTCCCGGGTCAGCGAGACCGCAGACATGCAGACGTTTCGTGCTCGCCACGCGAGCCCAACGGCTCGTCGGCGATACAGCCACTCGTTTCTCCCTTTCCGGCCACGGTGCAGCGCAACCGTCGATCCGCCGCATGAATATCAGCAGCGCCAATGGAGTGAACCAGCATGGATCTCGTAACACTCGTGACCGCGTGCGCACTTGGCGTTGAGCCGAAGCTGATGCACGCGCTCGTCTGGCAGCAGTCCGGCGGCGAGCCGTGGGCCGTATCCGTGCCGAACGAACCAATGCCGCGGGTCTATTCCAACATGCAGCAGGCAATCAGCGAAACGCGAACGGCCTCTGCCGAGACAGGTATCGTCCGCGTGGGCCTGGCCGGTCTGCCGGTTGCAGCGTCGAAGGCTAACCCGGCGATGTTCCTGCCATGCCGGAACGTCGCGATTGCGGCGCAACGCATCGCCAAGCTTGCCGATCGCTGCAAGACTCATCCACGGCTCAAAGGCGATCCAACGTTTTGTGCTGTCGCGGCCTACCACGGTTCGTGGGAGAAGCCCGATGTCAAGTTCGCCGAAGCGGTGACGGCCATAGCCGCGAAAGGCGATGTGCCGAACTTCGACATGCCGACGGGCACCAGCATTGAGTTTCTTGACATTGGCTTCGATACGACAACACCGCCCTATGAGCCGTCACCCGGTCCTGACTCTGTATCCGCCGAGCGCGAGCGCGGCTGGTCGAGCGCGCTGTTTCCAGCCAGGCCGAAGCCGCCTGAACGCGAAACAAAAGACACACCCAACGACCAAACAATTGCACAGGAAGCGCCGTCGGCTGGCGTCACCAATGCGCGTCCGTTCGCGGCCAAAGCACCCGTCGATAGCCTGTTCGTGCTGAGATCGTCCGATCGGAGACCACAATGACCGGCCTTGGTACTGATCGTGAGAATTCGCAGAACTTCGCACCGGTGGCGAAGGGGCAGGGTGCCGGAGAACGACAGCCGCGTGATGGCAGGATAAAAGCCGCGAGGTTCGCGGCGGGCGGTCGGCCGGAAAGAGAGCAGCGATCAACAGCTTGGCACAGCGTGCGACGACGCACGACAGCGTGCCACTCAGCGCAAGTCATTGACGACACAAGCACTGGCGCACCTCGCGCCCTAAGACATGATTACACGCGACGATGATCTGCACATCCGGCTCGGCCGCATCCGCTCGCGCGGCACGCAGCGCACGCGGCCGTTCATTGCGCAGGCGCTGGCCGCCGCCGAGAAGGCAGGAGGCTTGGCGCGAGCCTCGCGATCACGGGCACGCAAGAGCGCCTTCGGGCGTGGCCGCGCCGCGAGCCTCGCAGCCTCGCGTCTCCTCACCGACCGCTCTCGCGGGGTCGTGGTCAAGGCCCGCGTCGTACGCCATGGGATCAAGCGCGCGCCCCTGAACGCACATCTAACCTATCTTCGGCGGGAGGGCGTGACCAAGGACGGCGGCCCCGGGCGGATGTTCGATGCCGAGCGCGATGATGCCGACCATCGGGCGTGTGCCGAGCGCTGCGACGGGGACCGGCATCACTTCCGGTTCATCGTATCGCCGGACGATGCCACTGAGCTCTCCGACCTCAAGACCTTCACGCGCGATCTGATGGCGCATGCCGAACGTGACCTTGGAACCAAGCTCGATTGGGTTGCGGTCGATCATTGGAACACCGAACACCCCCACATCCACGTTATCATCCGGGGACGTACCGATGATGATCGGGACTTGGTGATTTCGCGGGATTACATCCGCGAGGGGATGCGCGCGCGGGCGCAAGAACTCGTCACCTTGGAGCTCGGTCCTCGTTCCGACCAGGAGATTCGGCGCTCACTCGAGACGCAGATCGAGGCCGAGCGTTGGACGCGCCTTGACCGGACGCTGGCGCGCGAAGCCGCCGCCAACGGTGGAATCATTGATCTGCGCCCGGACCGCCACCGGCAGCCGAACGAGTTGCATACGATCAAGGTCGGCCGCATGCGCAAGCTCGAGCGCCTCGGGCTTGCCCAACAGGTCGATGGCCAGTGGATGCTGGCGGAGAATGCGGAGCTGACCTTGCGGGCGCTGGGTGAGCGTAACGACATCATCAAGCGGATCCATCATGGCCTCGCTCAGCACAGCTGGGAGCGGGGGACATCGAGCTTCGTGCTGGCGAGCGAGGCCGAAACGACCCCTGTCGTCGGACGGCTGGTCGCGCGCGGGCTCGACGACGAGCTCAAGGGCACGGCCTATGCGGTTATCGATGGAGTTGACGGCCGCGCCCATCACATTCGGCTCGCCGACCTGGACGCTACCGGAGACTCCGAACCGGGGTCGACCATGGAATTGCGCCGCTACGAGGACACAAGGGGTCGCCAGCGTCTTGCCGTTGCGGTTCGCTCCGACTTACGCCTTGAAGGCCAGGTGAAGGCGAACGGCGCGACCTGGCTCGACCGTCAGCTTCTCACCCGCGAGCCGATCTCATTGTCGGAGGGCGGCTTCGGCCGCGAGGTGCGCGACGCAATGGATGCGCGCGTCGACCATCTCGCCAGTGAGGGCCTGGCTCGTCGGCAGGGGCAGCGGGTCATCTTCGTGCGCGACCTCCTTGAGACGCTGCGCCGCCGCGAGCTCGATGCGGCCGGCGCCAAATTCTCGGCGGAAACCGGCCTTCCGTATCGATCCTTTGCGGAGGGCGAGAGCGTTGCAGGAGTCTATCGGCAGCGCGTCAGCCTGGCCTCTGGTCGTTTCGCCATGATCGATGATGGACTCGGATTCAGCCTTGTGCCCTGGACGCCCTCGCTAGAACGCCAGCTCGGCAAGCAAGTCTCAGGTGTGGTTCGCTCGGTCAATTCGATCGAGTGGAGCTTCGGGCGCAAGCAAGGCCTCGGTCTCTGAGATAGCCGCCAGGCGATCGTCGCATTGTGGGCGACCGGTATTCGTGCGCCAAAGCGCGATGCCGCACTACACCATCCAGTTTTCCGTTGCATGAGGCTTTGATGCAATTTCATTAGCGATCTTCGCTTCTGAAGATCGAGAACCATCTTGTCCGCGACAAAGATCCTCTGGGGCCAGATCGTCGTTGTGTCCATCATCGCGCTCGCCGCGATCTGGGGCGCGACGCAGTGGACCGCCTGGCGGCTCGGCTACCAGCCACAGCTTGGCGGTCCGTGGGCTGAGATCGCCGGGATGCCGGTCTATCCCCCACCGGCGTTCTTTGTCTGGTGGTACTGGTTCGACGCCTATGCGCCACGCATCTTTGTCGAGGGCGCAGTCATCGCATCCTCCGGCGGCTTCGCGGTGATCGCCATTGCTATCGGCATGTCGGTGTGGCGGGCGCGCGAGGCGAAGGAGGCGACTACCTATGGCTCGGCGCGCTGGGCGACGGCGCAAGAAATCCGCAAGGCCGGGCTCCTCAAGCCCGACGGCGTCGTGCTCGGATGCTTCGGGCGCGAATATCTGCGCCACAAGGGGCCAGAGCACGTCTTGTGCTTCGCCCCCACCCGATCTGGCAAGGGTGTCGGTCTCGTCATCCCGACGCTGCTCACTTGGCCGGGCTCGGCGATCGTCCACGACATCAAGGGCGAGAATTGGCAGCTCACCGCTGGCTGGCGTGCCCGCTTCGGCCGAGTGCTGCTGTTCGATCCGACCAATCCGGATTCTTCGCCTTACAACCCGCTGCTCGAGGTGCGGCGTGGCGACGCGGAGGTGCGGGACGTGCAGAACGTCGCCGACATCCTGGTCGACCCCGAGGGCGCGCTGGAGCGGCGTAATCACTGGGAGAAGACCAGCCATTCGCTCCTCGTTGGCGCAATCCTCCACGTCCTCTATGCGGAATCCGACAAGACGTTGGCGGGAGTCGCCAACTTCCTGTCCGACCCGCGCCGGCCGATCGTGACCACGCTGCACGCCATGATGACGACGCGCCACCTCGGCGACCGGCCGCATCCGGTGGTCGCGTCCGCGGCACGCGAGCTGTTGAACAAGTCCGAGAACGAACGGTCCGGTGTGCTCTCGACCGCGATGAGTTTTCTGGGGCTATATCGCGATCCGATCGTCGCCAAGGTCACGCGTCAATGCGACTGGCGGATTGCCGACCTGGTCGAGGGAGGGCGACCCGCCACCCTCTACCTGGTCGTGCCGCCGTCCGACATCAGCCGCACCAAGCCGCTGGTGCGGCTCGTGCTCAACCAGATCGGCCGGCGCCTGACCGAGGAGCTTGAGGCGCAGCGACGCCGGCATCGCCTGCTGTTGAT
>JAJPJB010000051.1 GCA_021324465.1 Hyphomicrobiaceae bacterium | reverse complement strand
TATATCGGCCGCGCGGCCGGAGAAAGCAAGCTTTGCGGCTTTGCGCCGCCCATCGCCACAGCGCAGCGCTCACTCAGCAGCGCTCACTCATTTGCACCCCTCCCCCGCCAGGGGGAGGGTCGCGCATCGCAGATGCGCGGCCGGGGCGCGCGGCAACCGTAGCCCCGGATGAAACGGAGCGAAATCCGGGAGAACAATCAGGCGGCGAAGCCGCGCAATTCCGCCGCGGTGGGACGCCTATAGGCGTGCGTGCTCTGCTGAGCGCGCGGCCGCGCAGCAGGTTGGAAAAAGCGTCTGTCGGCGTTCCGCTTCCTTTGCTTTCGTTCGTCATTGCGAGCGGAAGCGAAACAATCCAGTGCTGCGGTGAGGAAATGGGTTGCTTCGTCGCCGCGCTGCTCGCAATGGCGAGACTGCGAAGTGGGCATAGGCGCAAACCAGAACGAAGGCACCACCCCTTCGTTTCCTGTGCGCCGATTCCTTCGCGCTTTCACGCGACGGGTTCCGCAGAGCTCGCTCGCGCAAGGCGTCGCGAGGAAGTTGCTTGCATTTGTTCGGCGTCATCTTTGAGGGTGACGGGATCGAAAAAGGGTGACGGATCAAAAGCCTGTGCCGCAAAATACCGCGCCTTGACCTTGCACAGGGCCGCAGGTTGAATCGATGCTAATGGCGCGGCACATTTTTATCATGCGCATGTCCTTGTCGGAAAACCGGTTCCCACTTTTCCGGGACATGCGCTAGAAACGCCCGCAGGGAGCAGGGCCAGAAGCCGCCCAACCAGGAGTCCTCCATGAGTTTCCGCATCGCGCTCGTGCAGCCGATCACGCATCGTCCGCCGGACGATGAACGCAACGTCGCCGCTGCAGTCGCCGCGATCAAGCGGGCGGCGGGCGAGGGCGCGCATTTCGTGTGCTTTCCGGAAAGCTATCCCGGGCCCTGGCGCATGCCGGCGACCTACGATCCGACCGCAAAAATTGCAGAAGCCGCCGCCAAGCACCGCATCCATGCCGTGTTCGGCACGCTCGAGCCGATCGATGCCAAGGCCGGCACCGCCTACAACCTTACCGCCATGGCGTTTCCGGACGGCCGTGCGCCGGCACGTTACCGGCGCACCCATCCGAACGGGCCGTGGATCTATACCGGCGGCCGCGCCTGGGAGTTCCAATACGTCGCCGGCAGTGACTATCCGGTCTTCGACACCGCGCACGGCAAGGCCGGGCTCGCCAAAGTCGGTCTTGCCATGTGCAGCGAGGTCTATGTGCCGGAAGTGACGCGCGCACTGGCGCTGCGCGGCGCCGAGCTGATCTTCATGCCGGCCGGCGTCGACAAGAATCGCCTTTGGACCACCTGGCGCACGCTGATCTTTGCCCGCGCCATCGAAAATCTCGCCATCGTGGTGACGACGCAAAATCTGTTCGAGCCGGGCCAGCGCGGGCTCGCGATGGTGGCCTCGCCCGAAGAGGTGCTGTTCCAGAGCACGGCGCCCGGCATGAGCTTTGTCGATGTCAGCCTCGACCGCGTGCGCTATTTGCGCGCCTCGCGCGACGAGATCGGCTCGTCCGCAGCCTGCGGTACCAAGCAGGGCCTGCTCGGGCCGCAATGGCAGCGACCCGACCTCTACGACACATTCTATCCGCGCCGCAAAAACGAGCGTATCTCCGAGGCGGCGGAATGATGCGGCCAATGGGTCGACAAATCGATCGCGGCGCAACGACGTGACGCCGCGCCTCGATCTCGGTCCGCGTCCGCGACTCGGCTATACCGCGAGCCGGCTCGATCGCGCGGCGGCGCGCCGCGACGACGAGGCAGCGCTCAAGCGCCTCGCCGAGGATGTGCGCGCCCGCGCCTATGTCATCGGCGGCGAGTTCGTGGTGCTGAAGACCGGCCACGCTGCGGATGAAATCTGCGATCCGCTGTTCTCGCTCGCCGAAGCGCGCGCGCTGGGCGCGGTGCGGGAAAGCGTCTTTCTCGGCTTGGCTGACGACACCCCGCGCTTTGGCTTCGGGTTTGATCCGCAGGCGCTCGAACAGCTCAAGCTCCGCAACGATCTGCGTGTCACCGATCTGCGCTCGATCGCCGTGCACGGCATGGTCAGCGCGGACGATCTGCCGCCGCTCGCCGAGGCCAAGGCGCTGCTCGGCTGGCATGCACGCCATCGCTTCTGCCCGAATTGCGGTGCGGCGACGCGCGTGGTGCAAGCCGGCTGGCGGCGCGACTGTCCCTCCTGCAGCGCGCAGCATTTTCCGCGCACCGACCCGGTCGTCATCATGCTGGCGATTTTGGACGACGAGCGCTGCCTGCTCGGCCGCTCGCGGCGGTTCGCGCCTACCATGTGGTCGTGTTTGGCCGGCTTCATCGAGCCGGGCGAAACAATCGAAGAGGCGGTGCGGCGCGAAGTGCTCGAGGAATCCGGCATTGCCTGCGGGCGCGTGCGCTATTTTCGCTCACAGCCGTGGCCGTTTCCCTCCTCGCTGATGATCGGCTGCCATGCGCAGGCGCTCTCCGACAAGATCGTCATCGACGATCAGGAGCTCGAAAATGCGCGCTGGTTCGATCGCGAGGAATTGGCGCTGATGCTCAGGCGGGCGCATCCGGACGGTTTGACCACGCCGCCGCCGGTCGCGATCGCACACCACATGATCCGCGATTTCGTCGAGGACGGCGCCGATGTTATCCGGTAGCGGCGTGCAGGGCGCGGGCGCCGCGCCGCGCATTCTCTGCGCCGTCATCATCGTGCTCGACGAGGTGTTTCGCGTCGAGGAATTTCCGCAGCCCGACGGCAAGGTCCAGGCCAAGGGATTCTTTGTCGTCAACGGTGGCTGTGCGGCCAATGCCGCGGTCGCGATTGCGCGCCTTGGCGGTCGCGCGGCGCTCGCCGGCCCGCTGGGCGGTCCCGCCGGCGAAGACGGCAACGGCGATCGCGTGCTCAAGGCGCTGCAGCGCGAGAATGTCGATTGCCGGTTTTGTCGGCGCGTCGACGGCATGGCGACCGCGCTGTCGGCGATTTTCATGAATGCACGCGGCGATCGGACCATCGTCACCTATCGCGACGAGCGGATTGCGGCGACTACACCGGACGATCCCGACGCGATCGTCGCCGGCGCCGACGCGATCCTGGCTGACAATCGCTATCCGGCCTACGTGCAGCCGATCTGCGAAGCGGCGCGGCGGCAAAACCTGCCCGTTGTGATCGACGGCGACCGCCCGACGGTCGAAGACGATCCGCTGTTTCGCCTCGCCTCGCATTTGATCTTTTCCTCCGAATGCCTGCGCGCCACCACCGGCGTTGCCGATCTCGGCGAGGGCTTGCTGCGCATCGCGCGCCGGACCGATGCGTTTCTCGCGGTCAGCAACGGTCCGGATGACATTGTCTATCTCGACGGCGGCGCGCCGCGCCGTCAGGCGGTGTTCAAGATCGACGCCGTCGATACGCTCGGCGCCGGCGACGCCTTGCATGGCGGCTTTGCGCTGGCGCTGGCGGAAGGCGCGAATGTCGCCGCGGCGCTGCGCTTTGGCGCCGCGGTTGCCGGTATCAAGTGCAGCCGCATCGGCGGTTCGGGCGGCACGCCGACGCGAGCCGAGGTCGAAGCGTTTCTGGCGCAGCACGGTCAGGCCTTGCCGGTGCATTCGGCGTGAGCGGGCTTCCGTCATTTGCGTGCCGGCGGGAATCCATAATCACGGTCTGCGTGGACCCTGTTCTGATCGCAATCATGGGCCGTTGCTTGCGTGATCCGCCGCCCGATCAGCGCGACGACGATCAACACGGCGGCGAGCCCGACCTGCCCGGTGAGCTCGGGAAACGCCAGGATGAGCGCGCCGGCGCCTGTGAGGCCGACGATTTCGGCGCGCGTGAGCCCGCGCGGGAGCGCAAAGCGCAGCAGGAAGGCGACCGCAACGGCGGCGGCGACGAGATCGTACATATAGAGATATGGTGTGACGATCAGGGCAGCGGCGGCAAGCGTCGCGGCCTTGAGATCATATGGTAGGCGGCTTCGCCAGATCCGGGCGACGCCGGCGGCTGCGGTAAGACTTGCGGCGCCTTGTACGGTCCAGGCGAGCGTTCCCTCGCCCCCCGCGGCGCGCGCCAGGCCGTAAAAGCTTTGCAAACGGGCGAAGTCGGCGTCGCCCTTGCCGAGCACGACATGCCCGGTGATCGGCAACCAATGCACAAATGCCGCCCAGGCCGCGCCGCCAAAGGCGAACCACGACGCGGCGGCAAGGCCGCCGGTCACCATAGCGGCGGTCGTGATGGTCCGCCAATGCCCGCCGGCGATCAGCGCGACCGGAAACAGCAGGCCGAATTGCGGTTTGTAGCTGAGCAGCCCGAGACAGACGCCGGCGAGTGCCGGCCGGCGCTCGAGCAACGACAGCGTGCCGCCGATCAACGCCGCCGTCAGGAAGCCGTTCTGGCCGGCCGCGACATTCCACAGCGCGGCGGGGAAACCGAGCGCCAGGAACATTCCGGCGCGGCCGCCGAGAATGGCCGCGATGGCCGCAACGTAAGCCGCGAGCGTGGCGAGTAGCCATAGCCCGGCCGCGACGAGATACGGCAGCAACGCCAGCGCGGCCGCGACGAACAGGAAGCTCGGCGGATAGTGCCAGCCGTAATAGCCTGGAAAATCGTGATCGACGGCGCGCGTCTCCGCGGCCTTGTGCGCCGCCCAGTCATAGGCCGCCGCGGGATTGCCATCGAGCGCCAGCCGCCCGGCCGCCCAGACATTGACGAAGTCATTGGCGATCGGTCGGCCCTGCGCGTCGGCGAAGAAATTGCCGGTCAGGTAGGTGCCGGCGAGAACCACCAAATAGCCGAGCGTCAGCGCCAGCCCGATCAGCGCGATCTTGCGTCGGGCGGCGCAACATGGCGCAACGCGCGCGACGAGAGGATTGGCGGCGTCCATGCAAGCACTTTCACCGGCAGGCGCCATCGAATGGCGGCGCGCAGGCCAGAAGCCTCGCTCATTATCCCCCCAACCCTTTCCGCAGGCTTAGCATCCGGTTGAGCGCCGGATCGGCGGCAGATTCTTGCCCGGCGCGGACATCGCTTGATTTAGAATATTGTTCTATATAAATAGCTTCTTGAAGCATCGATTGGAAGAATATTCCCATGGACGCCATAGACCGAAAAATCCTTGCGGTTCTGCAGGATAATACCGCGCTCTCAGTCGCCGAGATCGGCTCGCGGGTCGGCTTGTCATCGACGCCGTGCTGGAAGCGCATCCAGCGGCTTGAGGCCGACGGCGTTATTCAAAAGCGGGTCGCGCTGATCGATCAGGATGCGATCGGCCTTGGCATCAGCGTCTTCGTCTCGATCGAGACCGGCGACCATTCACAGGAATGGCTCGACAAATTCGCCAAGACCGTCACCGCCATGCCGGAAGTGATGGAGTTTTACCGCATGGCGGGTGACGTCGATTACATGCTGCGGGTGGTCGTGCCCGATATCGCCGGCTATGACAGTTTCTATAAGCGGCTGATCTCGACGGTGCCGCTGAAGAACGTCACCTCGCGCTTCGCAATGGAGAAGATCAAGTCCACGACGGCGCTGCCGATTCCGCCGGCCTGATGCCGGCGGCAAGCCCGCCTCATTTGCCGGAGATGACGGTCGTGCCGGCCGACAAGGCCTGGGTGGTACGGCTGACGGTTTCGGTGAGCATCTTGTCGAACCACTCCGGATTGTCGCCGAGATTGACCCGCGCCGAGCAATCCGGCGTGCAGCTATACGTCTCGCGGGCGGCCCCGCGATAGACGAACACGACATGATCGCGCGGCACGGTCACTGCCACCTCTTTGTCCATCAGCACGACACCGGCGCGGTCAAGCACCACGACATTGGTGGTGCCGTATCCCTTGGCGGTAACAACGGCGATGCCGCCGGTCTCGATCGAAACGTCGGCGATCAGCGGATTGCCGATCACCACGGTTGCGGCGCGGTCCGGCAGCTTGAACAGGGTCGCTTGGTCGAGCTCGACCAATATCGGCGGTTCGGCGGTTGGCGGTCCGGCCGTGGCACCGGAAGCGGCACAAAGGAACAGCAGCGCCGCCGCCAGCCAATGCAGCGCGCTTTGGGCCGCCCGACCCCCGAGGCAAGACGCCGTCATCGATACTCTCCGAAACGCTACGCGGATTCGACGACCAGGCCTTCTGCGGCCGTGAACCTGAACCCTTCTGGAACCTTGCGCGATCCGGTCCACTCGACTGCAAAATCGTGAACGAAGTGCAAATCGGCGCGGCGCGCTGCGCCGATTTGCGCCGGCAGCGCCGCCTACTGGGTGAACGGGTGCACGAGCTGCGCCTGGAAGGTCTTGGGATAGTCGCGCTCGGCAATACCGTAATGATCGGGAAGCTCACCATTCGGCATGTAGAAGGTACCGAACAGCATGTCGAGGATCGGGAAGGTCGAGGCGAAGTTCTTCTCGCCGCCGCGATCGGCCGCCGTGTGATGCCAGCGATGAAATACCGGCCCGGCGATGACGTATTTGAACGGGCCGAGTGTCCAGTCGAGATTGGCGTGCACGAAGGCGGAATGCGCAATCGTCAGCGGCCCGAGCACCACCAAAACGTTCGGCGAAATGCCCGCAAGCAGCAGGATGACGTCGGCGCTGACATTGCGCAGAAACAATTCGGCGGGATGAAAGCGCGCCGCCGAGATCCATTCCAGCTCTTCGGATGAATGGTGCACCGCATGATAGCGCCACATCCGGCGGCCGTGGAACAAACGGTGTGTCCAGTAGAGGATGATGTCCTCGCCGATCAGAAAAATGATCATCTGCACCGGGAGCGACAATCGCGCGAGCGGTCCGTGACCGTTTTCATAGAAGGCGATCAGGCCATCCGCCGTGGTGATCTGAAAAAGGACCGCCGCGCCCACGATCAGCATGCCGATCCGCAGGTAGCGCGCCAGCACCGGGATGAAAAACCAGTAGCAGAGATCGGTGACGATGTCGCTTTTGCGCCACCACGGCCGCCCGGGATTGCAGGCCCAGAACGACGTGAGAATGGTGAAGGCGATCGCGAGCGCCAGCGAGATCGGCGCATTCTTCGCGAAGGTCTCGCCGACATTGACAACGAAGGCGAGCAGTTCGTCGGCCATGCGCTAAGCCTGTCCCGATCGAGACAATGGGAAATTCGGTCTGATAAACCATGGCGATTAAGGCGCGGTGAACGCGGTGGAGGTCGCGTTTGGCGACGATCTGATATTGTTTGATTCAAATTTACTGCTCCGTACTCGCGCGGATGCAAGGCCGATGCGCCCGGTTCGCAGGCATCGCTCCCCGGTTTCTATGCATCCCGCAGCAGCGGAGTCTTGGTATATCGGCCGTAAACACTGCGCAGCGGCGCCGAGCAAATGGCGGGCACTGGCGGGCAGGGAAGCAGAAAGAGCATCGGCGCATGCGCGGTATCGGGCGGGAGATTTCGGCGCAAGGACACGCGCAATATGAAATTAACTACGTCGAGAAAACCGCGATTGACGCGGTCTTTCGCCGATTGATTTAACCCGCTCGAAATTTCTCAAGCGTACGGTCCGGCACGATTCAAACGGCGGCAAAAATGCCGTTGGGTCAGCTCAGACAGCCACGTGTGGACCTTAAGGAGCCAACTTATGAAGACCCTTCTTGCCCGTTTCGTGAAGGACGAATCCGGCGCTACGGCCATCGAATACGGCCTCATCGCCGCCGGCATTTCGGTCGCGATCATCGCTGTTGTGAACGGCCTCGGCACGAAGCTGAACAGCACGTTCTCCAGCATTTCGAGCCAGCTCAAATAGGCTTCGTTCTTGGACGCTGTTGCGAGAGGGCTCCGGTCGTTTGCCGGGGCCTTTTCAGTTTCAGCGCGGCGGTCCTGCGGTGCGCCCCAGTCGCTAACCGTCCTTCAACCGTCATAGCGTAATCCGGTGATTGCGCCATAACGCGTGATCAGGCCATGCTGACCGAAGCGATCGAGCTGACGCTGTTTCCGGCCATGATGGCGTTCGCCGCGTCATCCGATCTGTTGACCATGACGATCGCCAATCGCGTGTCGCTGATCCTGCTCGCCGGCTTCTTTGTGCTGGCTGCTCTCGCCGGCGCGAGCGGCGCGGAAATAATGTCGCATGTCGGCGCCGCGGCCGTCGTGCTGGCCGCGGCCTTTCTCTGCTTCGCCTGCGGCTGGATCGGCGGCGGCGATGCCAAGCTCGCGGCGGTGTCCGCGCTGTGGCTCGGCTTTCATCACCTGCTTGATTATTTGGTCTATGCGTCGATTCTCGGCGGCGCGCTGACCCTGCTGATCGTGCAGTTTCGATCGATCCCGTTGCCGCGGCTCCTTGCCGGCCAGGAATGGGCCGAGCGGCTGCACGGCAAAGACGCGGGCGTGCCTTATGGCATTGCGCTCGCGGCGGCCGCGCTGCTGGTCTATCCGCAGACCGAGTGGATGACGGCGTTTCGCGCCTGAACCCGCAATCCCTGAAAAAGGCGCGCCGGCGGCGCGTTTCAGTGTCGCTTGGGCGCGGCTTGCCGCATTCGTGAACGCAAGATTAACGCAATTTGGATACGCCTCATTAACCATGCTTTGACGTTTAGCTGCTGAAATCCTTAGACAACGACCGCATCCGGTCGTGGCGTCACGTGGAAAGCGAAGCGTAATGAAAGCCGCGCGCCTAGTGGTACTCGGTGTCGCTGTCGCCGCCGGCGGCATAGCCGCGTTTTTGGCTGCCGGCAATCGAGAGGCGCCGCCGGCGCCGCCGCCACCGCAAGCGGCGCCGCTCGAAACGGTGGATGTGCTGGTGGCCAAATTTGATCTGAGCCGGGGACAGGTGATTCAAAATGGCGACATCGGCTGGCAGACCTGGCCGGCGCAGGCTGCCAATTCAGGGTTCATCAAGAAGTCGGAGCAGCCGAACGCGATTGCAGACTATGTCGGCGCGATCGTGCGCGTCGGAATGCTCGCCGGCGATCCGATCCGCGGGCCTTATGTCGTAATGGCCAAGGGCTCGGGCTTCATGGCCGCCGTGCTGCCGGCCGGCATGCGCGCCGCCGCCGTCGATATTGCGCCGGACACCAGCGCCGGCGGCTTTATCCTGCCGGACGACCGCGTCGACGTCGTGCTGACGCGTCGCGACAAATCGGCGGAAAAGGCGAGCGGCGTCGAGAAATTCGTCAGCGATACGATCTTGCGCAATATCCGCGTGCTGGCGGTCGACCAGACCATTGACGAGAAGAACGGAACCAAAGCGGTGCTCGGCAAGACTGCGACGCTCGAACTCTCGCAGCCGCAAGCCGAGTCGCTGGCGCTCGCGCGTCAGCTTGGCACAATCTCCCTGACCCTGCGCAGCATCCGCGATTCGGAGACGTCGCCAGAAGGCGTCGGCGACACCAACGCGAACGGGCAAAGCAATATCAACACGGTGCGCTTCGGCGTCAGTTCGATAGGCACAGGCAATTGAGCGGACGGAGGGCAGTCTTGATCTCAGCGAGAACAATGAGCCGCTCGGCCGGCCTTGCGCTCCTGCTCGCGGCAGGTTTGCTCGCGACGCACGCCGCCGCGGGCAAACTGGGCATGAGCGGGCCGCCGGTCCCGCCGCCGGCGCCGCCGGTGGTCCAGGTCAGCGCCAGCGACGCCGGCGCGCAACCGCTTGCGCTCGGGGTGAGCAAGTCCATTGTCCTCGATTTGCCGCGCGACATCAAAGATGTGCTGGTCGCCGATCCAAAGATCGCCAATGCCGTCGTGCGCTCGGCGCGCCGCGCCTACATCATCGGCGGCGCCCTGGGTCAAACCAATGTCTACTTCTTCGATGCGCAGGGCCAGCAGATCGCCGGCTTCGACGTCGCGGTGACGCGCGATCTCAACGGTATTCGCCAAGCCATTCGCGAGGCGCTGCCGGATTGCGACATCACTGTGGAAGGTGTCGGCGATGCCGTCGTGCTCAGCGGCACGGCGTCGAGCCAGGCCGAGGCGCAGCAGGCCTACGACATGGCGGTACACCTGACCAACACGGGTACCGCCGAGGCCGTCGACAAGGGCGCCAAAGTCGTCAATGCCATCGTGGTGCGCGGCAATGACGAGGTGATGCTCAAGGTCACCGTTGCGGAGGTCGAACGCGATCTGGTCAAGCAGCTCGGCATAAGTTTGAACGGCAGCCTCGGCTACGGTACCGCCGTGCTCAATTTCAACAACGACACGCCGTTTTCCGCCTCCGGGCAGCCGCTGAGCAGCAGCTTCATTACCGGCGGCTTCAAGTCGGTCAGCGCGACATTGAAGGCCATGGAACAGGCCGGCGTCATCCGTACCCTGGCCGAGCCCAATCTGACCGCGATCTCCGGCGAGACCGCGACGTTTCTCGCCGGCGGCGAATTTCCGGTGCTGAGCGGCTTCAGCTGTTCCAGCAATTCCGGCAGCACGGTCGCCACCTGTCAGCCGTCGATCGAGTTCAAGAAATTCGGCGTCAGCCTCAATTTCACGCCGGTGGTGCTGAGCGAAGGCCGCATCAGCCTCAAAGTGCTGACCGAAGTATCGCAGCTGGTGGCCACCAACGCGTTGACGATTTCGGTGCAGGGCACCAACGCGACGGTGCCGTCGATCCGTGTTCGCCGCGCCGAGACCACGGTCGAGATTCCATCCGGCGGCTCGCTGGCCATGGCCGGCATGATTCAGAATATGACGCAGCAGTCGATCAACGGCTTGCCCGGGCTCGCCGAGCTGCCGGTGCTTGGCCCGTTGTTCAAGAGCCGCGATTACATCAATCAGCAAACCGAGCTGGTGGTGATCGTCACGCCCTATGTCGTGCATTCGGTGGCGCGCAAGGAGCTGTCGCAGCCCGACGACGGCTTCGCCGACGCCAGCGACCCCGCCACCATACTGCTCGGGCGCTTCAACCGGATCTACGGCGTCGGCGGCATGCCCGACCCGCCCGACACCTATCACGGCAAATATGGCTTCATCCTCGATTGAGCCGGCTTGGGAGACGATGATGCAGATCACGCGCACGATCGCCGGCAGACGCTGCACCCCGGCGCGGCTGGGCGCCGCAGTCGTATTTGGCTGCGCGCTGTTCGTGTGCGGCTGCACGACCGATCAGCAGGTTGCCGGCGTGCCTGACGTGCCCGCCGACTATCGCATGCGTCATCCCATCACGCTGAAGGAGTCCGATCGCACGCTCGAAGTCTTCATCGGCTCCAATCGCGGCGAGCTCAACCCGACGCAGCGCGCCCAGATTCTCGCCTTCGGACTGAAATGGAAGCGCGAAGCCACCGGCGGCATCGTCATCGCGCGGCCGGTGCGCAGCAGCAATGAGCAGGCGTCCGCGGATGCCACGCGCGAGATCATCTCTATCCTGAGCGCGAGCGGCATGCCGCCGGGCGGCATCGCGGTGCGCACCTATGTCGCCGAGGGACCCGCGCTCGCCACTGTTCGCATCAGCTATCCGAAGATCACGGCACAGGCCGGCCCTTGCGGCATCTGGCCCGAGGATATCGGTCCGAGCATGACGCGCGATTATTTCGAAAATCAGCCGATGTGGAACAACGGCTGCGCCGCGCAGCGCAATCTTGCCGCCGAAGTCGACAATCCGGCCGATCTGGTACAGCCGCGTGCCGAGACGGCTGCCTACACGATGCGGCGCACCACGGTGTTCGAGAAATACCGCCTGGGCGTCGATTCCTCGACGGTATCTACCAGCAGTCAGACCGCCAAGATCAGCGATGTTGGCAAATAAACTGATATCGAGCTAGCGCCGGTCCACCATGAAACATGCCACGCAAACCGCTCGGCAAGACCTCGCTGCCGCCGAGCCGATGGGCCAGATGGCCGATCATGGCGAACACATTGCGCCGGCGCCGCGCGTGTCGGTGCAGGCCTTCTGCGAGAATGTCGATACCGCGGCCGCTGTTCAGGCGGCCGGGGAGGACCGCCGCCTGGCCAAGGCGCATCTGCGCATCCAGATGGGCGGCCTGGCTGCGGCCATCGAAGCCTATAAAAACGCGCCGACGCCGAATGTCGTCATGCTCGAGACCGAGAGTCGCGGCGAGGAAATTCTCGCCGGTCTCGATACGCTTGCCGAATATTGTGACACCGGCACCCGCGTCATTGTCATCGGGCGCATGAACGACGTGATGCTGTACCGCGAGCTGGTCAAGCGCGGCGTCAGCGACTATCTGATTTCACCGGTCGGCGTGTTGCAGGTGGTCCGCGCCATTTGCGGGCTGTTCTCGGCGCCGGACGCCAAGCCGGTCGGCCGTATTGTCGCCGTGGTCGGTGCCAAGGGCGGAGTCGGCGCCTCGACCCTCGCCCACAATATCGCGTTTTCGATCGCCCGCGATTTGACGCTCGATGCCGTTGTCACCGACCTCGACCTTGCCTTCGGCACCGCGGGGCTCGATTTCAACAAGGATCCGCCGCAAGGCATCGCCGAAGCGGTGTTCTCGCCCGACCGCATCGACAGCGCATTTGTCGATCGCCTGCTGGCGAAATGCACGGATCACCTCAACCTGCTCGCCGCACCTGCGACGCTCGAGCACGTCTACGACTTCGGCGCCGATGCGTTCGAGGCGATCTTCGATACGCTGCGCGCGACCGTGCCATGCGTCGTGCTCGACGTGCCGCACCAATGGACCGGCTGGACCAAGCAGACCTTGATCGGCGCCGACGACGTTCTGATTGTCGCCGCACCCGACCTGGCCAATCTGCGCAATACCAAGAATATCTTCGATTTCCTCAAGGCGGCGCGGCCCAACGACCATAAGCCGCGCTACTGCCTCAATCAGGTCGGCGTGCCCAAGCGCCCGGAGATCAAGGCTGCCGATTTCGCCAAGGCGCTCGACGGCGAGCCGATGGCGATCATCCCCTTCGAGCCGCAGCTGTTCGGCGCGGCGGCCAATAACGGCCAGATGATCGCGGAAATCTCCGCCAGCCATAAGACCGCGCAGCTATTCCGCATGCTGGCGCAGCATCTGACCGGACGGACCGAGCCGAAACGTCAGCGCCCCGGCTTGTTGTCGCCGCTGCTGGAGAAATTACTTGGTTAGGGTTTGTCGGTAGAGCTGGACCGTTCTGGGTAGCGTGACATCGTTGGAGTTGCGTTGTGTTTGGCAAGCGTTCCACTCCTGCAAATACGCCGGCCGCCGTCGCGGAGCGGTCCGCCGCCGCGCCGACTGCGGCGCCGTCCGTGGCTCCGGCCGCCCCCGCGCCGCCGCCTGGCCCGGCCTCGCAGGCCGGCCGGGCGCCGATCCCTTCCGTCGGCCTCGGCGCTCCGATCATCTCGGCGCCCACCGGCAAGCCGAATGTCGGCGGCTCCCCGGCGCCGCAGCCGCAGGTCCCTTCGGCGATCGATTCGCGGCGTTCGGAATCCTATTACGAGGTCAAAGGCACGATCTTCGGCGCGCTGATCGAAGCCATCGATCTGGCGCAGCTCGCCAAGCTCGATGCCGATTCCGCGCGCGAGGAAATTCGCGACATCGTCAACGAGATCATCGCGATCAAGAATATCGTGATGTCGATCGCCGAGCAGGAGGATCTGCTTGACGACATCTGCAATGACGTTCTCGGCTACGGCCCGCTTGAGCCGCTGCTGGCGCGCGACGAGATCGCCGACATCATGGTCAACGGCTCGGGCACGGTCTACATCGAGGTCGGCGGCAAGATCCAGAAGACCGGCATTCGCTTCCGCGACAATCAGCAGCTGCTCAATATCTGCCAGCGCATCGTCAGCCAGGTCGGCCGCCGCGTCGACGAATCCTCGCCGATCTGCGACGCGCGCCTGCCGGACGGCTCGCGCGTCAACGCCATCGTGCCGCC
>JAJPJB010000049.1 GCA_021324465.1 Hyphomicrobiaceae bacterium | reverse complement strand
CTCGAAGAGATGGTCGCGGCCGGCGCCAACCACCTGCTGCTCAACCCGGTGTCGAACTATGCCGAGCAGCTCGAGGCGCTGGCCGAGATCGTCGGGCTGAAATGACCGACCGCAGTCTTAAAGACGCCGCGACCATAAGGTTGCATAACGCAACTGAAAAAATATAATGAACTCAATCCGGCAAGTTGTCGCTGAAAGCAAATTCTAGTCGCCGGATGCGCTAATAACGCAAGTCAGTTACAGCGATGTCGGAAGCGGAAGATCGACCGGCCGGGTCGGACGGCGAGTGGCGCATCGGTCGCGACTGGGCGGCCACGTGGCGCGTCCTGACCGATCCCGTGCTCGACCCCTTGTTCTGGCGGGCCGAACGGCTGGGGCAGGCGAGCGCATGGTGGGAGCATGTGCCGTTTGCGCGCTGGCTGGTTTGCGCCACAATGCCTCGCGTCTTTGTCGAGTTGGGAACCCAATCGGGTGTTTCGTACGCCGCGTTCTGCCAGGCGGTGTTGTGCGCCGGCCTGGCGACGCGCTGCCATGCTGTTGATACGTGGCAAGGCGATGCGCAGGCGGGTTTTTACGGCGAAGCGGTGTTCGATGAGTTCCGCCGATTCCACGATGAGACTTTCGGGGCATTCTCGACCTTATTGCGCTGCTCCTTCGACGATGCGCTCGACCGGATCGAGGACGGAGAGGTCGATCTTCTGCACATCGACGGTCTGCACAGTTACGAGGCGGTAAGCCGCGATTTCGAACATTGGCGGCGCAAGATGTCCGATCGCGGCGTCGTGTTGTTCCACGACATCAACGAGCGGAACGAAAGTTTTGGGGTCTGGCGGCTATGGAGCGAACTGCGACGGCGCCATCCTGCCTTCGAATTCCTGCACGGGCATGGACTCGGCGTGCTCGCAGTCGGCGCGGAGCCACCCGCCCCGGTGCGCGCCCTTTGCGAGCTGACGCACCCGGCCGCGGTCGCGACGGTCCGGACGCGGTTTGCGCGACTGGGCGAGCATTGGCTGACCGACACCCGGGCCCGCATGCTGGCGCAGGAGGCTGAGCGCCTGCGGGCACGCGTAGAGGAGGCCGAGGCCGCGGCTGCGGCTGCCGGTCGGAGCGCCGGACAGGCGGCGGCCGAAGCAGTCCAGGCGCGCGAGCGCGCGGCCGCAGCCGAAGCCGAGGCGGCGCGGGCGACCGAGAAGGCGCGACAAGCGGATACGCTTGCCGCTCGCGTGGCCCAAGCGGAAGCGACAGCCCGCCGACGCAGCGCCGAAGCCACCGCCGTGATTGCCAAACTGACGGGGCGCATCGAGCGAACCGAGGCGGCGCTGGCGGAGGCCCGGGCCGAGCATGATCGCGTGCTTAGCTCGACGACGTGGCAGATGACGCGGCCTGTCCGCGCCATTGCGGCGTATCTTCCGGCGCGGCTGCGGCGAACGATCCGCGCCACCGCAAGGTTCGGATGGCGGCTTTTCGCCCGGCCCGCCCCGCCAGCCGCGTCGGCTGCGGCGCCGTCCAGTCCGCCCGCCCTGTCGTATGCAGTCTCCGATGTCCGGAGCAGAGCGCTTCGGTTCGTCTACATATCAGGCGAGCCCGATACGCCCGGCCATCGTTATCGCGTCGCGCGCCCGGCCGCGACTGCCGCAGCCTTGGGCGCCGAGACCAGCGTGATCAGCGTGGCCGACATCCCGGCCAGCCTCGGCGAGATCGCGGTAGCCGATGCGCTGGTCATCTGGCGGGCACCATGGGACCAGCGAATCGCCGACGCAATCGGCGAGGCCCGGCAGGGCGGCGCCAAAATCCTGTTCGACGTCGACGACCTGATGATTGACCCGGACGCGGCGAAGGCGGACATCATAGACGGCATCCGCAGCCAAAACCTGAGCGAAGAGGAGGTTGCGGCGCATTACGCACTGGTGCGCCAAACGATGATGTCGGCCGATCTGTGCATCGCGCCGACGGAAGAGCTGGCACAAGAGGCACGTCGCGCATTCATGCCCGCCATCGTGCTGCCGAACGGCCTCGACCGCGAGACGATCGCCGCCTCGCGACTCGCCGCGCGGCGCCGCCGGGAGATCGGAGCCTTGCGCGAGCCAGTGCTGCGCATCGGCTACGCAGTCGGAACGCGCACGCACCAGCGTGATTTCGCTGCGTGCGCCGATGCCGTCGCCGCGGTGCTGCGGGCACGTCCGGACAGCCGACTCGTGCTGTTTCGCTTGCCCCAGCTTGCCACTCTCGATCTTGACGAATTTCCCGGCTTTAACGGCCTGGAACGCCAGATCGAGTGGCGCGACCTTGTCCCGCTCGAGCGGTTGCCCGAGGAGATTGCGCGCTTCGACGTCAACCTGGCGCCGCTCGAGGCCGAAAATCGCTTTTGCGAGGCCAAAAGCGAGCTGAAGCTGTTCGAGGCCGCCCTCGTCGATGTGCCGACGATCGCATCGCCGACCGGGCCGTTCCGGCGCGCGATCCGTCATGGCGAGACCGGGTTCCTCGCGATTACAGCAAGGGATTGGGAAGAGGCGCTGACACGGCTGGCCGACGACGCAGAATTGCGCCGTCGAATCTCGCGGGCAGCGCGCCGCGAGGCGTTGTGGCGCTTCGGGCCGGAGCGCCGCGCCGAGATTGTCGCGTCCGTGTTCGACTTCGTCAGAGGCAGGCGCGAGGCGGCGCGTTCCTTCGCGCTCGATATTTGCCGCGATGGAGAGCGCCTCGCCGAACCGCCGCTTGCCGAGCACGATGTCGTGTTCGAGGCCGACCGCGGCGGCCTCGCCGAGGTCACTGTAGTGGTTCCGCTCCATAACTATGCCCACCATGTCGAGGAGGCACTCGATTCCGTAGCGGGACAAAGCCTTGCGGAACTCGATCTCGTTGTCGTCGAAGACCGCTCGACCGACAATTCGCTGGCAGTCGCCACGCGCTGGATGAAAGCGCACGCTTCCCGCTTCAACCGCATCGTATTGCTGCGCAACCGGACGAACTCGGGCCTGGCCCGCACCCGCAACACCGGTTTTGATGCCGCCGACACGCCGTTTGTCTTACCGCTCGATGCCGATAACCGCCTATTGCCGCAGTGCGCCGCCAGGTGCCTGAAGACTATTAAGGAAAGCGGCGCCGCGTTCGCCTATCCGGCGATCCGCAAGTTCGGGACCGGCGGTGGTGTCATGGGCGACCCGGAATATCGCCCGCATCGGCTAATCGGCGGCAACTACATCGACGCGATGGCCCTGGTCGCCAAGGCCGCGTGGATCGCCGTCGGCGGCTATAATCACGGCCGCGGTGGCTGGGAGGATTTCGCCTTCTGGTGCCGGCTCGCAGAGCGCGGATTCTGGGGAGAGCGGGTGCCGGGCGAACCGCTCGCCGAGTACCGCGTGCACGACGGCTCGATGATCCAGCAAGTAAGCCAGGAGCCAAAAAAGCTGCGCCGGATGATGGACGAGGTCGGCGCGGTCCATCCTTGGCTGCGCTTGGTGTGGCCCTTACCTTCGCCCGAGCCGGCGCCGGATCGCGCGATCTCCTCGGCGAGGAGCGTGAACGGCAACAGGGTCGATCGTCTGTTGCCCTTGCTGCGCTGCCCCGAAACCGCCCAGCCTTTGAAACTTGCGCTGGGGGGCGACGCGCTGGAATCGGAAAACGGCTCGCGACGTTGGCCGATCGTTTTCGGGCGGCCAGTATTGTTTCCCGGCATGGGGGTGCCCGAGGTGAATCCCGACTCGCACCTGAGCAACCCGCTGCCGGACACGGCCCTGGCGCTAATCAACGGCACGACTGGGCCGGTATTGCACTTGAGCGCTGGCGGAACCGCCAGGCGCTTTGACCACGTGGTCGAGGTGGAAGCCGCCGTATTTCGCCACACCGATCTGATAGCGGACGTACACCGGCTGCCGTTTGCCGACGGGGTGTTCGACGCCGCGATCGCGCTCAACGCTTTCGAACACTATCGCGACCCGCGCGCCGCCGCTCGCGAAATCCGTCGCGTGCTGCGTCCCGGAGGCCGCGTACTGATCCGCACCGCGTTCATGCAGCCGCTGCACGAAGCTCCCTGGCATTTCTACAACTGCACCCGCTATGGTTTGGAGGCTTGGCTGGAAGGCTTCGATACCGAGAAACTGCATGTCTCCCCAAATTTTCATCCCGGCTATTCGCTGTCCTGGCTTGTCTCGGAGCTGGATGCAGCGTTGCGCAAGCACGCGTCCCCGGCGGAGGCGGACGCATTTCTGGGGATGCCGGTGGGGCGGACGCTGTCGCTGTGGCGCGAGCCTAACGGCGCCGGCGAGACCGAACCGCTTTGGAGCAGCCTTGCCGCACTGCCGCAAGAAGTGCAGGAGACCACCGCCGCCGGATTCGAGTTTCTCGGCCGGAAGCCGCTTTCCCGCTGCTAGCGTCCCGTACCGGGCGTCGGTCGCGCGATGACCCGGTCTGCG
>JAJPJB010000033.1 GCA_021324465.1 Hyphomicrobiaceae bacterium | reverse complement strand
GTGGGTCTTGGGTACATAGTCCTGCACGCGCGGCGGCAGAAGCTGCGCGTCATCAATCTTCCAGGGGCGAAAATCCTTGCTCATAGCCCCACAAAGAATCAGACTCGTCCAAACTTGACCAGCGACTACTTGGACAGGCTCCTAGGCGGCCTCAGTTTGCGCCGCTGCTGCGGGTTCCCGCCACATGCGTGGCGAAATAGCTGTCGATCGCCTGCGCCATCGCATCAGCGGTGCGGTCGCGCCAGCTGTTCGACAACAGCGACCGCAGATCCTGCTTGTTCGATACGTAACCGAGCTCGACCAGAACCGAGGGCACGTCCGGCGCGCGCAGCACGCGGAACCCGGCCGACTTGATCGGCTGCTTGTGCAGGCGCGTCGCCTCCTTCATCTGGCCAACGAGCTTGTGGGCAAATTGCACCGAAAAGGATTTGGTCTCGCGCTGCGCGAGATCGATCAGGATGCCGGCCACGTCATCCGGCTCGGTCTTGAGATCAACGCCGGCAATCACGTCGGCCCGGTTCTCCTCTTCGGCCAGGCGCGCGGCCGCCGGATCGGTCGCCGTCTCGGAGAGCGTGTAGACTGTCGCGCCTTGGGCATCGCCTTCCTTGCGCGGCAACGAGTCGGCATGGATTGAAACAAACAGGGCGGCGCCGGCATTGCGCGCGATCCGAACGCGGTCGGCGAGCGGCACAAAAGTGTCGTCGGTGCGGGTCATCAGCACGCGGTATTTGCCGCTTTTCTCGATCCGGTCGCGCAAACGCTCGGCAAAGTCGAGCACAATGTCCTTTTCCGCCTCCCCGCTTGGCGCCTTGGTGCCGGTATCGATGCCGCCATGGCCGGGGTCGAGCACGACGAGCGGGCGCGAATCCGCAATGTTCGGCGACGGCGCGCGCGCCGGCCGGCTCTCGGCGCGGACAAGTTTCTCATCCTGCGCGATCTTGCGCAAAAAGTCTTCGCGATCAGTGGCGGCGAGGTCGAGCACCAGACGTGCCGGCGCACCATCGGCAGCATCGACGGTGAAGGCCTTGTCGACCCGCACCGGCTTGCTTACGTCTAGAACGATGCGAGAGCCGCCCGCCATCACCAGGCCGTAACGAAACGCCTTGACCAGACCGTGTCCGCTCTGTCCGGCATTCGGCGGAAGCGCAAAGCGCACCTGAGGAATGTCGACGACCACACGATAGGGGTCGGCCAGCGTGAAGACGTGCAGATCGATCCTGCGGTCGAAGTCCATCACAAACCGCGTTTGCGCGTCGTCACCGCCGACTCGTGCATCGGTCGCGACTGGAAACGAGTCGGCGGCCGGCACCGCGGCCGGCCCATCTGCGGCCAGAGCCGCTCCCGCGGCCATGCCGGCATAGAACATGCCGAGAAGCGTCCAGGCCGCGGCGCGGACAGCCATCGGTTTCCACCCCATCCTGCCCCCTCACTCCCTTAGACTTGCATGGTTAACTGCAGTTAAACGCGGCGGTCACGGTTCGGAAAACCCGCGCAATTCACCGGTTCCCGGCCAAGCCTCACAGGCGGCTTGCCAATTCACCACAGGCCGCCTTAGAAAGGGAGCGCTGACGGTGAAAGGTTCCGGTTGTGTCGCGTTAGGGCATCCGGTGACGTCCGCTGCAAGATTGGCTCCCGGAGGAACGTGACCGGAGCAAGGCGGGCGTGGGTTTGGCACTGCTGCGGCGCTGTTGTTGCAAGGGGTTTGCAATCGCGTCCGATTGCAACCATCTGTATTTGCAACACGATTCGGTGCCAGGCAGGCGGGACGAACAGGCGACACCGATACCCTCGAAGAAAGAGGACAGCCGGAGTCTGAGACGCGTGGCGCGGTTACCGCTTGCTGCAAAGCTTCGGAAAACGTGTCGCATCATCGCCGTCGGCGCCTAGCGAAATTGCGGTGGCGTCCCGCGCCGCCGCCTCATTGCGGTTCGGAGTTCATGAAAGAGGTCCCAGTTCATTGGGTTCAGGCCCACGCGGCCAGCTTCAGGTGCGGTCCTAAGTGGCGCGGCAGCGTCGAGACGCGCGCGATCATCTTTCCCGCTAGGAGTCTCTGCCTTTCCGATCCGTCCCTTTCACCGACAATTGGGTCTGTGCCCTTTGCCTTGCGCCGATGCGGCGCAGAGCGCAGGCGCATGCGGGCCCGCGTGAGATTCAACAATGGCCAACAAAATGCTTATCGACGCGACCCATCCGGAGGAGACCCGGGTGGTGGTCCTGCGCGGCAATCGCGTCGAGGAATTCGACTTTGAATCCGCCCACCGCAAACAGCTTCGTGGCAACATCTATCTGGCGAAGGTGACGCGGGTCGAGCCGTCGCTGCAGGCTGCTTTCGTCGATTACGGCGGCAACCGCCACGGCTTCCTGGCGTTCAGCGAAATCCACCCGGACTACTATCAGATTCCGGTCGCCGACCGCGAAGCCTTGATCGCGGAGGAAGAACGCGCCCAACGCGCCGCCGAGGACGAGGTCGACCGCCGCTCGCGGCGGCGCCGGCAGCAGCCATCCTTTCCGGCGGCACGCCATGACGAAGTGATGCGGGGCGAGGCGGCCGAAACCGCTGCCGCGGACTCAGCCGACCATGCTGTGCCGCCGACCGAGGAAGGCGACGAGGCGGCAATCGAAGCGCCTTCGATCGAAACCGTCGGCGGCGCGGCTGCCGACGGCACAGAACCCGCTTCGTCGGATGCGGAGGAGGCGGAATCATCGCGCCCCATGGCTGAACCGCTGCCGGTCGAGATTCTCCGCGCCGCCGCGGGCGACGAGCCGGAAGCTGACGAGGACACCGACGAGCCGCTTGCGACTTTAGCCGAAGGTGCGCCGGAAGCTGATGAGGTCGCCGCGGCCGAGCCGGGCGCCGCCGCGGATCATCTGCTCGGCGAACACGCCGTCGACCATCTCGAAGAGTCTGTAGGTTCAGGCACTGCCGAGAATGGCGAGGCGACACTCAGCGAGATTCACGAGGAGAACGGCGAAGAGGCCGAGGTGGTGGAATCGGTCGGCGGCGCCGACGCGCTGGAAGAGGTGCCCGACCGTGCGCCGCGCTATCGTCGTCAGTACAAGATCCAGGAAGTCATCAAGCGCCGGCAGGTGATGCTGGTGCAGGTGGTCAAGGAAGAGCGCGGCACCAAGGGCGCAGCCCTGACTACATATCTCTCGCTTGCCGGCCGCTACTCGGTGCTGATGCCCAACACGGCGCGCGGCGGCGGCATCAGCCGCAAGATCACCAATGCCGAGGATCGCGCCCGCCTCAAGGAGGCCGCGGCCGAGCTCGAAGTGCCGGAAGGCATGGGCGTGATCCTGCGCACTGCCGGTGCCAGCCGCACTAAAATCGAGATCAAGCGCGATTTCGAATATCTGTTGCGGATGTGGGAGACGGTGCGCGATTTGACGCTGAAATCGACCGCTCCGAAGCTCGTCTACGAGGAAGGCTCCCTGGTCAAGCGCTCGATCCGCGATCTCTACACCAAGGATATCGAGGACGTCATCGTCGCCGGCGTCGACGGCTATAACGAGGCCAAGGAATTCATGCGCATGCTCATGCCGAGCCATGCCAAGAATGTGAAGCTTTACACTGACACCCAGCCGCTGCTGTCGCGCTACGGCGTCGAGAATCAGCTGGACGCCATGTTCTCGCCGGTCGTGCAGCTGCGCTCGGGCGGCTATGTCGTGCTCAACCAGACCGAGGCGCTGGTCGCCATCGACGTCAATTCCGGTCGCGCCACGCGCGAACATCATATCGAGGACACTGCGCTCAAGACCAATCTCGAAGCGGCCGATGAGATCGCCCGGCAGCTGCGGCTGCGCGACCTTGCCGGGCTGATCGTCATCGATTTCATCGACATGGATGAAAAGCGCAACAATCGCGCGGTCGAGCGGCGGCTCAAGGAATGTCTGAAGCACGATCGCGCGCGCATTCAGGTCGGCCGCATTTCGCATTTCGGCCTCTTGGAAATGTCGCGCCAGCGCATCCGCACCTCGGTCCTGGAAAGCTCCACCGAGAAATGTCCCTATTGCGGCGGCAGCGGCCACGTCCGCTCGGTATCGTCGCTGGCGCTGCAGGTGCTGCGTGCGCTCGAAGAGCAACTCATCAAGGGCGCGACCCACAATCTTATTGCCCGCACCCGGCCCGATGTTGCCCTCTATGTGCTCAATCAGAAACGCGCCCATCTGCGCGCGCTCGAGGAGCGCTTCGCCATCACTGTTACCGTGGCGGCTGATGAAACTGTCGCCGCACCGCAGGCCTTCGTGATCGACCGTGGCGAGCAGGTGCATACGGTTGAAGCCGCCAAGGCGCTTGCCGAACGCACGCAGGCCGCCGCGGCGCCGCTGGAAGACGAAGACGAACTCGAAGATTTTGTCCCGGTCGAGGACGCGGGCGTTGAAGGCGCCGACGAATCTGCCACGGCCGTGCCGGAACAGGGCGAAGCCGGTGCACGCCGGCGCCGGCGGCGCCGGCGGCGCGGCGGCCGCAACGGCGGCGATCAGGCGCAGGCCTACGATCAGCCCGACTACGAGCAGGCTCGCGAGCATGTTGCCATCAGCGCTCCCGATGACGCTTTCGCCGGCGCCGATGAAGCGCAGAGGGATGACGAGGACGGACAGGGCGGATTTGCCCTGCAGGAACGTGAGAGCGGCCAACCGCACCGCGAAGGCGGTGAGCGGCGAAGGCGGCGCGGCCGCCGTGGCGGCCGGCGCAACCGCCAGCGCCATGCGGAGGGCCGTGGCGAGGCTGCGTACGCGCACGGTCAAGAACACGGCCAAGATTTCGAGCAAGACCAAGAGCGGGGCCATGACCGGAGCAATGACCGGAGCCATGAGGCCGAGCATGCCGGCGCTGGTCCAAGCGGCGCCGAAGCGACCTATGCCGCAACCGATGAATTGAGCGCGCCTTCTCCGGCCGAACCCGAGCTCGGTCAAGCCGTGGCCGATCTCGACAAGCCGCCGCCCGCATCGCGGGGGCCCGAGCCAAGTGCGTCTGACCCACCAGCGGGAGAGCGAGAGCCGGTCCGCCGCCGTTCGACGGTGCGCGAGCCTGCACCGGTTGCGACCGAAAATGGCGCGTCAGTTGCCGTGCCGAGCTCGCCGCCTCCGCCAGCGCCCGAACCGATCGTAACGAGCAGCGACGACGCGCAGGAGACGGAGCGCCCGCGCCGCACCGGCTGGTGGTCGCGCCGCTTCGCTGGCGGCGGCTAAGGCGCCGCCGCCGAGACGGTCCCGCGCATGCTTGATCAAACAAATGCGCCATGAAAAGCGGCTGGGTCGATCGTGAGGCGGAAGCCGTCATCGCGCAGGCCGCGAAATCCGGCATCGATCGCGATTTGGCGCTGCGCGTCTACACGACGCGGTTGCTGGGGCGCGATCCGGATCTGGTACTGCACGGCGGCGGCAATACGTCAGTCAAAACGCTGGCACGCGACCGCTTCGGCGAGACGGTCGAGGTGCTACGCGTCAAATCATCCGGTGCCGACATGGCAACGGTCGCACCCGACGGCTTTGTGGCCGTGCGGCTTGAACCGATGCGCAAGCTGCGCGCGCTCGAGGCGATCGGTGACGAAGAGCTCGTCGGCCACGAACGCGCCAATCTGATCGATCCTGCAGCGCCCAATCCGTCGGTCGAAATGATGCTGCATGCTTTCCTGCCGCACAAATTCATTGACCATACGCATGCCGTCGCCGTGCTCGGCGTGATCGATCAGCCGGACGGCGAGAAGAAATGCGCGGAGGTTTTTGGCGGGCGGCTGGCTTTCGTTCCTTATCTGATGCCCGGCTTCGGATTGGCCAGGAAAGCCATCGAGGTATTCGAGCGCGCGCCGCATTGCGAGGGCTTGATCCTCAGCAAGCATGGTATCGTCACCTTCGGCGATACGGCGCGCCAGGCCTATGAGCGGATGATCGAAATGGTCACCCTCGCCGAGCGCTTCATCGAGCGCAATGCCAGGACTCCGGTCTATGCGCGCCTCTTCCGGGAGATTGCGCCGGTCGCCGAAGTCGCGCCGCTGGTGCGAGGCGCATGCAGCCTCAGGGAGGATGAGCGCGAAGGCGCCTGGTTGCGGCTCGTGCTTGAATTTCGCGGCAGCGACGGTTTGCGAAATTTCCTCGACTCCACCGATCTCGATCGCATCAGCCGAGCCGGCGTGGTGACGCCTGACCACACAATTCGCACGAAAAACTGGCCGCTCGTGCTGCCGCATCCGGAAGCCGGCAAGCTTGGCGAGTTCGCCACGGCTGCGCGCGCTGCGGCGGCGGCTTTCGTCGCGCACTATCGGGATTATTTCCGGCGCCACAACGCGCGCGTTGGGGGCATCAAACGCGAGCTGGATCCCCTGCCCCGCGTGGTGCTGGTTCGGGGACTCGGCCTGTTTGGCCTCGGCCGCAGCAAAAAAGACGCGGTCATTGCCGCCGACATCGCCGAAGCCTGGGCAAAAAGCGTCAGCCGCGCCGAGGCGACCGGCAGCTTCGAGTCGATCTCCGAAGCCGACATGTTCGATTGCGAATATTGGCCGCTGGAACAGGCCAAGCTCGGCAGTCGCGAAGAACTGCCGCTGCAAGGTCAGATCGTTGCCGTCACCGGGGCCGGCGGCGCGATCGGCGCGGCGACGGCAAAAACCTTTGCCGCGGCTGGCGCCGAGGTCGCGCTGCTCGATGTCAATCTTTCGGCGGCGAGCGAACAGGCCGAAGCGATCGGCCCAACAGCGCTGCCGCTTGCATGCGATGTGACCGACGCAGCCGCAGTGCGCGCCGCTTTCGACAAGATCGCCGAACATTTCGGCGGCCTCGACATCCTCGTCTCCAACGCCGGCGCGGCCTGGCAAGGCCGCATCGGCGAGGTCGACGAGGAGATTCTGCGCAAAAGCTTCGAGCTGAATTTTTTTGGTCACCAGCGGGTCGCGCAGGCCGCGGTGAAAATCATGCTGGCGCAGGGGACCGGCGGCTGTCTTCTTTTCAATGCATCGAAACAGGCGGTCAATCCGGGACCGAATTTTGGCCCTTATGGCTTGCCGAAAGCAGCGCTGCTCGCGCTGATGCGCCAATATGCGCTCGATCATGGCCCCGACGGCATCCGTTCCAACGCGGTGAATGCGGACCGGATTCGCTCGGGCCTTCTGACCAGCGAAATGATCGCCTCGCGCTCCAAAGCGCGCGGCCTGAGTGAGAAGGACTATATGAGCGGCAATCTGCTCGGCCGCGAAGTGACAGCCGACGATGTCGCGCAGGCGTTTTTGCACCAGGCGCTGGCGCTAAAAACGACCGCCGACGTCACCACCGTCGACGGGGGCAACATCGCCGCGGCCATGCGGTAGAACGTCAGCCGTCATCGCCCAATCACGGCAATTCGGAACCAGATGGTCCGACGGGTTCTCTTGCCGGGACGGCATGCTGCATGGCGTGTCAGACAGCCGGCCAGGAAACTTATTCGCTCGACAGAATCACATTCTTCAGGATCGGATAAATTTGACTCTCCCAGCGCCTGCCGGAGAACACGCCGTAATGGCCGACGCCGGCCTGCATCTGGTGGCGCTTCAGATAAGGCCGCAGCTTGCTGCACAGGTCATGCGCGGCGACCGTCTGGCCGACCGCGCAGATATCGTCGCGCTCGCCCTCGACAGTGAGCAGCATGGTCCGGCGGATCGCGCACGGATCGACCTTCTGTCCGCGCCATTCGAGCTTGCCGAGCGGCAGCGCGTGGTCCTGAAAGATCAGCCGCACGGTCTCCAGATAAAATTCCGCGGTAAGATCGAGCACGGCGAAGTATTCGTCGTAGAACGCCTTGGTGACGGCAACCTTCTCCCATTCGCCATTGGCAAGATTCTCGTAAAGCTCTTTGTGCGCCTTGACGTGGCGGTCGATATTCATGCTCATGAACGCGACGAGCTGCACGAAGCCCGGATAGACGCGGCGGAAGGCGCCCGGATAGCGCAGCGGCACGGATGCGGTCAGCGCGCGCTCGAACCAGCCGATCGAGCGCTTTTTTGCAAGCTCATTGACGGCGGTCGGATTGATGCGGGTATCGATTGGGCCCGCCATCAAGGTCATCGAGCGCGGCTGCGCCGGATTGCCGCCCTGCGCCATTACCGCGGTGGCGGCGAGCACGGCGACGCAAGGCTGACAGACGGCAAGCACATGCGCGCCGGGCCCGATCGTCTCGAGGAATTTTATGACGTGGTCGGTATATTCATCGACACCGAAACGGCCCGCGGTCAGCGGAATGTCGCGCGCATTGTGCCAATCGGTGATGTAGACGTCGTGCTCGGGCAGCATGGTGCGCACGGTAGCGCGCAGCAACGTCGAAAAATGTCCCGACAGCGGCGCCACCAACAGCACGCGCGGCTGGGCGGCGGCGATGTCCTTCTTGAAATGCAAAAGCGTGGCGAAGGGCGTGATCAGCGCCGCCTCCTCGCGCACGTCGACTTCGCGATTGCCGACCGTGACCGAGCCGATACCGAACGGCGGGCGCGTATGGGTGAGCCCGGCCCGCGCAACCAGCTCATAGACCGCGGTGAGATTGCGCATCGCCGGATGATCGGCGAACATCGGCGGCTTTCCGGAATTGGCCGCCATGCCGGCCCAAGTGCCGGCCCAAGTGCCTGCCCAGGCGCGCACCGGCGTCATAATGTCGGATTGCAACTGATAAGCGAGATACAGCATCCCGAGATACAGCTTGCGCATCAACGGGCGCGCCGCATCTCCCGACAGATACAGCTCGACCCCCCAGCAAGAAGAAAGCTAGTGGATTTTTTGTTGCGCTGCGACAAAAATGTGAACATGCTGCACAGCGGAGATGGGCGCTAAGGTTGCCGGGCTTTCGCCTTGCCTCTTGCGGTGTCAACGGGGAATCGCCGCTTACGCGTAAGTAGTTGATTTCCTTGTCTCAACATCAAGAGAGCGCCCGGCATGTCGATAGCTACTCTCACCATTGCCAGCAAGAATTACGGCTCCTGGTCGCTGCGCGGCTGGTTGCTGTGCAAAATGGCCGGGCTGGAATTCGAGGAGAAGAACGTCTCGACCGACGATCCCTCAACCCGTGCCGAATTGCTGCTCCTGTCGCCGTCCTTTCTCGTGCCATGCCTGACCCATAACGGGCTGAAAATCTGGGACACGCTGGCGATCGCCGAATATCTGCACGAGATCGCGCCGGAGGCCGGACTCTTTCCCTCCGATCGGGCCCAGCGCGCGCATTGCCGCTCGATCTGCGGCGAGATGCATTCGGGCTTTTCCAATCTGCGCTCGGCGCTGCCGATGAACATCAAGGCGCATTTACCGGGCTTCAAAGCTTGGGCGGGTGCGCGCGGCGACATCGATCGCATCACTACGCTCTGGCGCGAATGCCTTGACGCGTACAAAGGCCCCTATCTATTCGGGCCCAGGCCCTGCGCCGCCGACGCCATGTATGCGCCGGTCTGCTCGCGCTTTACCACTTACGACGTTGCCGTCGCGCCGAAGGCGCTGGCCTATTGCAACACCATGATGACGCATCCGCTGATGCAGGAATGGATCGCCGCCGCCAAGGTTGAGCCGGACGAACTGGAAGAGCTCGACGTGGAGTTTTAGCGTGTCATTTGCGACCCGCGCTTGGCGCGGGACTGGCGCGAGACCGGGAAAGTCACAGCAATTGTAGAATTAGCGTAATTGCGGTGACAGTGCACTCAATTGATACGATGTCGCGTTGCGGCCATGATGCCGCATGGCTCGCCTCGCCCGCCTCGTCGTTCCCGGCCATCTGCACCATGTCAGGCAGCGGGGCAACGGCCGGGCGCGCACGTTTTTCGGCGACGGCGACCAACTTCGGCGACGGCGACTAAATTAATGTATCGGCCGCCTCGCTCGGCGACGATCGATTTGGCCAGCACGGACCGAACCCCGTTGGCAAGGGACGCAATTGAGTGCACTGTCACCGTAATTAATGTAAGTCGGACCTCTGGCCGTACTCCCATCCTTGTGATATGGCTACCCATATGAAGACTACGCTCAATATAGACGATACCGTGATGGCCGAACTCAGGCGCGAGGCTGCGCGGCAAGGTCGCACCATGTCCGAACTGGTTGAGACGGCCCTACGTTTGCTGCTGCGATCGCCGCGCCGGCGGGGGACAATTCCGCCGCTACCGACGTTTCACAGCGGCGGCATCCGCGTCGACATCGCCGACCGCGATGCCCTCTATCACGCCATGGAAGGTCGATAGTGCTCGTCGTCGACACCAATGTGCTGGTGTATGCCGCCGACGCCGACTCGCATTTTCATGCCGGATGTCGCGGATGGCTGGACCGACAGCGGATCCGCCCGGATGCGTGGTACACGACATGGCCTATCATCTATGAATTCTTGCGCGTCACGACGCATCCACGGGTGATGCTGCGACCTTGGAGTGCGACTGCAGCGTGGAGCTTTGTTACGGCGCTGTTGGAGTCACCGGGCCTCGGCATTCTCGTTCCGACGCAACGCCACCCCGATGTTGCAGGCGAGACCCTCTCCGAATTGCCCGATCTGGCCGGCAATCTGGTGCACGACGCGCACACCGCCATATTGATGCGTGAGCACGGCATACGCCAAATTTGCACGCGGGATACCGATTTCAACCGATTTCCGTTTTTGGAAGTGATTGATCCGGTTCGCTCTTGATGCGCGGCCTTCTGTTTTTGCAACTGCGATTACGACAATTACGAATTACGGTGACAGTGCACTCAATTGATACGATGTCGCGTTGCGGCCATGATGCCGCATGGTTCGCCTCGCCCGCCTCGTCGTTTCCGGCCATCCGCACCATGTCACGCGGCGGAGCAACGGTCGGGTGCGCACGTTTTTCGGCGACGGCGACCAACTTCGGCGACGGCGACTAACTGCTAACTCAATGTATCGGCGCCGGCTCGGCGACGATCGCTTTCTCGCCGGCACCGAACGCCTCACCGCGCCGGCTGCGGCCCGGCAAGCGCGGACAGAAACCTGTTGGCGAGGGACGCAATTGAGTGCATTGTCACCGTAATTCAGTAATCCCATTCGCGCTCCAAAGGTTATTATCACCGCGCATGCGGTCATTTTATCTCTTGGTCAGGCATGTGCCACCGTGCTATCGCCAGGAGACCCTTTGGTACGATCGGAGCCTTTTGGTTCGATGCAATCGGCACCCACCTCGGCGCCGGGATGCGACATTGTTGTTTCCTGCCGAGGTGTGACAAAAAGCTATGGCAGCGATGAGGCCAAGGTCGCCGCACTCCGTGGTATTGATCTTGACGTCAGACGCGGCGAACTCCTCATGATCGTCGGCCCGTCCGGGTGCGGCAAGACGACGCTCATTTCAGTCATCACGACCATCCTCAATCATGATGCAGGGGAGTGCAACGTGCTCGGGCGCGACGTACAGCGCATGAGTGAGCAAGAACGCGCCGTTTTCCGATCCAAATCAATCGGCTTCGTTTTTCAGTTGTTTAATTTGCTTCCAGCGCTTACCGCGGTCGAGAACGTCGCGATCCCGTTGCTCATCGAAGGTGTCCCTTGGAAGAGCGCTAAATCCCGCGCCAACGAGCTGCTTGCAACGATTGGGCTTGGCGCACGGACTACCGCGCTCCCGGCAAACCTCAGTGGCGGCCAGCAACAACGAGTGGCAATCGCGAGGGCGGTGGTGCATGATCCAGCTTTGCTGGTGTGTGATGAGCCAACCAGCAATCTCGATCACGAGACTGGGCACGCGGTCATGGAAGTGCTGCGCAGCCTCACGGAGAAGTCCAATCGAACGGTCATCGTGGTCACCCACGATCACCGCATTTTCGAGTTCGCCGATCGTATTGCGCGAATGGACGATGGCAGGATCACAGAAATCGTGGAGGGCAAGGATCGGGAGCAAGTGCCATGACTCGCAAATACGTGCTGCCCTTCCTTGCTGGAATTGGCTTCATAGCCGCGATTGCCGCTGTCATTCTTGGCAACGAGGCTCCGCCGGCCGCACCGGCGCCGTTGCCGTCAGCGCGAGCGCCGTACCAAAATTACGTCGCCGGGACCGGTCTCATTGAAGCCAGCACCGGCAATATAGCGATCGGCACGCCCGTTTCGGGAATTGTCGATGCTATCTTTGTCAAATGGGGCGATTGGGTCGGCACCGGAGAACCACTCTTTAAGCTTGACGCGCGTGACCTATCCGCTGAGCTCCAAGTCGCGACAGCACGGGTGCAGGAAGCGGAAGCGAACCTCGACAAGACCCAGAACTTGCTCAAGGTTGGACAAGGTCTGACTTCGGGCAGTTCGATCAGCGCCGTGGATTTGGCAAACCGGCGCTATGACGTTGGCATCGCTGAGGCGGCAGTTACGGTCGCAAGAGCACAGGCCGATCGGATCGACGTTGATATTGAGCGGCACACGATCCGAGCTCCGGTCGATGGTCGCATATTGCAGATCAACACCCATCTTGGCGAGTTCGCCCAAAGCGGTACGGTTTCTCCGCCTCTGATGCTGTTTGGCGATGACAACATTCTAAACATTCGCGTCGATATCGATGAAACCGATGCCTGGCGGGTAGAGTCGACCGCTCCTGCTGTGGCCTATGTCCCCGGCAACCCTCAGATCAACGCGCCGCTTAAGTTCGAGAGGATCGAACGCTATGTCGTGCCGAAGACGTCGTTAACCGGCGCTAGTACTGAGCGAACCGATACGCGCGTCTTGCAGGTCATCTACAGTTTCGTTCACGGCACATTGCCTGTCTATATCGGCCAGCGGATGAATGTGTTCATTGAGGCGCCTCCTGTTCCGACCGGGAAGAATAGACAGCTCGGGCCGTCCGATCGCATCACGTCCGAGCTCGATAGGCATGCGCCCTGATGCTTCGCGTGGCGGTGAAGATGTTGCTCGGGGACCGAGTGAAATATGCCGGCCTTCTCATCGGCATTGCCTTCACGTCGTTCCTCGTCACCTTCGCTGGGTCGTACTTTGCCGGCTTCATGACCCGCGGCTTTGCGCTGATCACGGAGAACCCAAGGACCGATGTCTGGGTCATGGATCCTGCAGTCAGATCGGTCGAGCCGACCACCAATATGCCCAGCTCTGCTCTTGACCGTGTGCGCAGCGTCGAGGGCGTTTCAACTGCGGTGCCGCTTGCGCTCGGCAGAGCCGACGTTCGCTTTCCAAACGGCCGCTTCCAGTCATTCCAGGTCGTCGGCGTAGACGATGCGACGTTGGCCGGCGTGCCGCCGTTGCAGGACGGCGTGACGGCTATGGCTCTGCGCGCGCCCGATGCTGTGATCGTCGACCCCGGCGGCACCACCGGCAAACTGCAAACGCCGGTCGAGACGGCTGACCAATGGTACGGCGGCCCCCCGCGTCTCAACGTGCCCACGCGCAAGCTCGGCCCCGGCGATGATTTATTAGTCAATGACCGCCGCGTTACCGTTGTCGGTCGAGCGCGGGCCTTGTCGCGCTATCCGCCGCGGCCGTTGTTGTACACGACGTATTCCAATGCGCTGCGCATTCTCCTGCCTGAGCGGCGACGTTTGACATTTGTCTTGGTGACTGCAGCACCAGGGCTCGCGCCGCGTGCGTTGGCGAGACGCATCGAAGACCGCACTGGATTGCGCGCCCGCGCATCCGACGATTTCAAGGCCGACACGGTGTGGTGGATTCTCGCTAATTCCGAGGATGTCGGCGATATTGAAACCATGCTTTCGATCGCGATTCTGGTCGGCTTCGGCGTGATGGGCGTGCTACTCTACATGTTCACCAACGAAAATCTCAGGCAATACGCGGTGCTCAGAGCCATGGGGGCCACCCCGCAACGGCTCATGACCATGATCTTTGTGCAAGCGGCATTGTGCGCGATTATCGGAACGGGATTGGGCCTGGGCGTGTGCGCCGTAGCCGGTCAGTTTCTGACAGGGTCTGATTATCCGTTTCGGATGATGTGGTTCACGCCGGCCGTTGGCGCACTGATGGTGTTCATTGTAAGCGTCGTATCCGCCGCAATCAGCGCACGTTGTGCGCTCACGCTTGAACCGGGCATAGTATTCTCGGGACGCTAGCTCATGCCCGCTCCGGCAAATTACGGTGACAGTGCACTCAATTGATACGATGTCGCGCTGCGGCCATGATGCCGCATGGCTCGCCTCGCCCGCGTCGTCGGCCATGCGCACCAATCCCCCGCGTAGCCGTCAATTCCGTGATCTTGCACTGTCACTGTAATTCCGAATCAATCCCAGTCGATGCGCCCCGAATAGGAAAAATCGACGATGCGCCCCTCGCGGCGCGCCAGCGCGTGTATTTCGGCCATCTCCGCCTCGCTCAGCACAAAGTCAAAGATCGACGCGTTCTCCGACAGCCGGTCGAGCTTGCTGGTACGTGGAATGACCGCGATATTCTGCTGCACCAGATAGCGCAGGCAGATTTGCGCCGGGGTTTTTTTGTGCACGGCGCCGATGCGGGCGAGCACCCGGTTATTGCGCACGTTGCCGCGGGCGATCGGGCTATAGGCGACCACAGCCATGCCGTGACTGCGGCAGGCCGCGATCACCTTGCACTGATCGAGGAATGGATGGCACTCGACCTGGTCGCAGACCAGAGGCTCGGCTGCGATCCGCAGCGCTTCGTCGAGCATCGCGACGGTGAAGTTTGAAACGCCGATATGGCGGGTGAGACCGTCGCGCTTGACCTTGCACAGCGCGCCGAGCGTCTCCGCGAGCGGGATCTGCGGATTGGGCCAGTGCAACAGGAGAAGATCGACCTCGCTCATGCGCAGCCGGGCGACCGATTCGCGGGCGGCGCGTTCGAGCGCCCGCGGTGCAAAATGCGACGGCCACACTTTCGTCGTGATGAAGAGCTCGTTGCGTCGCACCCCCGCGGCGCGGATGCCCTCGCCCACTTCGCGTTCATTGTCGTAGATCTCCGCCGTATCGATATGCCGGTAGCCCAGCCGCAGCGCCTGTTCGACAATCCGCGCGCAGGCGCGCCCGCGCAGCTCCCAGGTGCCGAGGCCGACCAGCGGGATTTTTGCTCCGTTGGCCTCAAGACCTGGTATCGATACGACCGAATTCACCTGTCTTCGTCCCGCTCAATCCCATTGCGGCGCTTGCGGCGGACTGACTATGCGCGCATCGGGCCGCCTGAGCCTGCCGATTTCCGCCATTTCGGCATCGCTCAGCGAGAACGCGAGGCTGCCGAGATTTTCGGCCAGGCGCTCGCGCTTCGAGGTGCGCGGGATCGGAATGATCCGCTCCTGTTCGAGATAACGCAGCGCCACCTGCGACGCCGTCTTGCCGTGGGTCCGACCTATTTTCTGCAGCGTCGCGTCGCCGGGCACTTTGCCGCGCGCCAGCGGACAATAGCCGACCACCGCCATGCCGTGGCGTCGCGCGGCCGCAATGACTTTGCTTTGGTCGAGATAGGGATGCGCCTCAATCTGCAGCACCGCGATCGGCTCGCTCGCGACGCCCGCCGTCTCGTCGATCATCGCAATATTGAAATTGGCGATGCCAATGTTTTTGGCAAGCCCGGCCTTCTTGACTTTGCAGAGCGAGGCAATCGAGTCTTTCAACGGAATTTGCGCGTTGGGCCAGTGAATCATCAGCAGGTCGACCCAGGGCAGACCAAGCTTCTCCAGGCTTTCGTCGACCGAGCGCTCGAAATCGCCCGGCGCCAGGCGATTGAACCAGACCTTGGTGGTGAGAAACACGTCTTCACGCTTGAGCCCGCAGCCGCGCAGGCCCGATCCGACCTCGCGCTCGTTGCCATACATCTGCGCGGTGTCGAGATGCCGGTAGCCGAGCTGCAAAGCGGCCTCGACCAGCTCCACGCATAAATCCCCCTTCAGCGTCATTGTGCCGAAGCCGATGACCGGAATGCGCGCTCCATGAGCCTCGATGACGTCCATCCCCGGGCTCTCCTTCGCCTGATAGTTGCGACAAGCATCCTCCATCGGAGCCGGCAATTCCAGCCCATACCGCAGACGGCGGCGCGGCCAAGATTGTTAGAGCGCGCGCCGATCTGTGCGCGATGATTGTCGATCGCGCCTGGTTCAGCGCGGCTTGCCGAGAACCGCAAAAGCGGCTTCAGGCGCCTGCTCGATGACTTTGAGCAGTGCGCGAGCCGGGCCGCGCGGCGATCGCTTGCCCTGCTCCCAATTGCGCACCGTTTCCACCGGCACGCCGATCCGCGCTGCAAAGGCAGCCTGGGTGAGACCGGTCCGTCCGCGCACCGTACGCGCATAGACCGCATCGTTCTGGCGATGTTGGAGTGCCGCGCTGCGCGCGGCATTATGCGCGGCTGTGCGGATCGCTTGCGGATCAGTTGGGATCGGCCGCTCGCTGCCGTCGGGCAGAATCTCGACCAGACGCCCGTCCGCTTTCAAACGTACGCGCAGCATGCGCTCGCTCCGCGGCAAATAGTCCCCCGACAACCGGGCGCATCATAACTGATTCGACATGGATTCAATGAGTTAGTGAGCCGAAAGCATGCTAAAAATCAGGCCGCTGAGCGGCTCGTGCGTCGGCCGACTCGGTCGCTGCACTCGTCCTGCGAACCAGTTTCCTGCTCAAATGACGGAGAAACGCAATTGCAAAATCTGCAGATTGACGCGCAGAGGCTGTGGGACACGCTGATGCAGACCGCGCGGATCGGCGCGACCGCGAAAGGCGGCATCTGTCGCCTCACCCTGACCGATCTCGACCGGCAAGTGCGCGACTGGTTCAAGGCGCAATGTCAAGCGCTCGGCTTGAGCGTCGCGGTCGATGAAGTCGGCAATATGTTCGCGCGCCGCCCCGGCAAGAATTCCGCTTTGCCCGCGATCGCCATGGGCTCGCATCTCGACACTCAGCCGACCGGCGGCAAGTTTGACGGCGCGCTCGGCGTACTCGCCGCGCTTGAAGTGATGCGCAGCTTGCACGACCTCGGCTACCAGACCAATGCACCGATCGAGATCGTCAACTGGACCAACGAAGAAGGCGCGCGCTTTGCGCCGGCGATGCTCGCCTCCGGAGTGTTCGCCGGCGTGTTTTCCGCCGACTACGCGCTGTCACGCGCCGATCGCGACGGCAGGACGTTCGGCGCGGAACTTGAGCGCATCGGCTATCGGGGCGGCGAGAAGGCGGGCAGCCGTAAATTCTCGGCGATGTTCGAATTGCATATCGAGCAGGGTCCGATCCTGGAAGCCGAAGGTTGCATGATCGGCGTGGTGCAAGGCATCCAGGGCATCCGCTGGTACGAGGTCACGATTACCGGCCAGGACGCCCATACCGGGACGACGCCGATGGCGCTGCGCAAGAACGCGCTTTTAGGCGCAGCGCGCGTCATCGATCGCGTCGATGCCATCGCCTGCGAACATTCTCCCGATGCAGTCGGCACCGTCGGCCTGATCGAGAACCGGCCGAACAGCCGCAACGTGATTCCGGGCGAAGTATTTTTCACGGTCGATTTCCGGCATCCGCACGAGCAGGTGCTCGATCTGATGGAAGCAAAGCTTCGCGCCGCGCTCGCCGGTATTCTTCAGCCTCTCAACCTCGCCTATCAGGAAGCGCGTATCTGGAGCTCGCCGCCGGTGCAATTCGCGCCCGAGCTGATCGACTGCGTGCGCATTGCCGCGACGAAAGCCGGCTTCGCCGCGCGCGACATCATTTCAGGGGCCGGACACGATTCCGCCTATGTGGCGCGCGTTGCGCCCACCACGATGATCTTCGTGCCATGCCGCGGCGGCATTTCACACAACGAGGCGGAATCGACGAGTTTCGATGAATGCGCGGCCGGCGCGCAGGTTTTGCTCAATGCGGTCCTGGAATTCGACCGGCGGCTCGGCAGCTAATTTCCTTGAAGGGCCGGCCGGTGGCGTGGCGGCGGCAACATCAAACGAGCGGGCAGGCTTGTGGCGCAAGCTGTGGCGACCAGACCAAACGGGCGTTGCCGCTCGACCTTGTCTGCATCGTCCGGAACTTTCGCCGTGCCGCCGCGGATCGCAGCGATTTCCTGCGCTATAGGCTTTGGGCGTCCGACCAAGCTTGACGCCGGCGTGAACGCCAAGCAAAGCGCGACCAGCGCCGCCCCGATCCGAAATGACCTCTCACCGTGTCTTCTCGAAAATCTCACGCCCGATCAGCATGCGCCGGATTTCGCTGGTCCCGGCGCCGATCTCATAAAGTTTGGCATCGCGCAGAAGCCGCCCCGCGGGAAAATCGTTGATATAGCCGTTGCCGCCGAGGCATTGGATGGTCTCGAGCGCCATCCACGTCGCGCGTTCCGCGGCATAAAGGATGGCGCCCGCGGCATCCTCGCGCGTTGTCTCGCCGCGGTCGCAGGCCTTGGCGACCGCATAGACATAGGCTTTGGACGCGTTGAGCGTCACATACATGTCGGCGAGCTTTGCCTGGATCAGCTGGAAGCGGCCGATCGGCTGCCCGAATTGCGTGCGCTGATGCACGTAAGGGATCACGATATCGAGACAGGCCTGCATGATGCCGAGCGGTCCTGCCGCCAGCACGGTGCGCTCATAATCGAGGCCTGACATGAGAATGTTTACGCCATTGCCGATCACGCCGAGCACATTCTCCGCCGGCACCTCGCAGTCCTCGAAAACGAGTTCGCCGGTATCGGAGCCGCGCATGCCGAGCTTGTCGAGCTTTTGGCCGGTCGAAAAGCCCTTAAAATCTTTCTCGACAATGAAGGCGGTGATGCCGCGCGCGCCTGCGGTACGGTCGGTCTTGGCATAGATCACCAGCGTATCGGCGAGCGGCCCGTTGGTGATCCACATTTTCGAGCCGTTGAGAATATAGCGATCGCCCTTGCGGTCGGCGCGCGTGCGCATCGACACGACATCGGAACCGGCGCCCGGCTCCGACATCGCCAGCGCCCCGACATGCTCGCCCGAGATCAGCTTGGGCAGGTAGCGGCGCTTCTGCGCCTCGGTGCCGTTGCGCCGGATTTGGTTCACGCAAAGATTGGAATGTGCGCCGTAGGACAGCCCGATCGCGGCGGAGCCGCGCGAAATCTCTTCCATGGCCACGCAATGGGCGAGATAGCCGAGGCCGGCGCCGCCCCATTCTTCCTCGACGGTGATGCCAAGCAGGCCGAGCGCGCCGAGCTGCGGCCACAGCTCGCGCGGAAATTTGTTCGAGCGGTCGATCTCCGCGGCCAGCGGCGCGATCTTGTCGCTGGCAAAACCGCGCACGGTTTCGCGCAGCATCTCGATCTCGGCGCCGAGGGCGAAATCGAGCCCCGGTAGGCTGTTGGCCAGCATGACGCGCTCCTTCCCGCAGCTTGAGACGCCGCGAGGTTGTGCTTATAGATAGCCCCTGCTGACACGCCTGTCAGCGGACCAATCTCAGCCCGTCGAACCGTTGGCGCGGCGGGCGCTCAACCGCGCCGCGCTGCGCGACAGGATCTTGTCGATCGCCTCGGCGGGACAGGGTTTTGCGAACAGATAGCCCTGCATTTCGTCGCAGCCGGCCAGCCGCAACAGCACGCGCTGCTCGTTGGTCTCGACGCCCTCGGCCAGAACCTTCATGCCGAGTGCATGGCCGAGCGTGACGATGGACTGGACGATCGCGCCGGCATTGCCGGTCGTTCCCAGCGAGGCGACGAAGGCACGATCGATCTTGAGCCGGTCGAACGGGAATTTTTGCAGATAGCTCAGGCTGGAATAGCCGTTGCCGAAATCGTCGAGCGCAGTCGAGACGCCGAGTGCCCGCAAAGCTTCGAGCTTTGCCAGGGTCTCTTCGGGATTGTCGATGAGAATGCCTTCGGTGACCTCGAGCACGACTCGGGTGGCCGCCATGTCGTTCTGCGCGAGCGCCATGCGGATCGACTCGATCAGACCGGGGCTTCGCATCTGCACCGGCGACAAATTGACCGAAACAAACAAATTCGGCCAGCGCGCGCCATCGGCCAGCGCCCGCCGCAGCGCGATCTCGCCAAGCCCGTTCATCAGCCCGCTCTCCTCGGCGAGCGGAATAAACATGGACGGCGCAATCGGGCCGCGCGTCGGGTGGGTCCAGCGCAGCAGCGCCTCAACGCCGACCACGCCGCCGCCCTCCGCGGCGACGACCGGCTGATAGTGGACGTCAAAGGCTTCCTTGCGGATCGCGGCTTCAAGCTCGCGCAGAAGGAAACGGCGTTCCGCGTGCTCTTCCTGGATCTGCGGCACAAAGCGGCGTACCGAGCCGCGCCCGCGGCGCTTGGCTGCGCGCAGAGCAAGCGCGGCGCGGCGGCTGAGCTCATCACCCGTGACGCCGTCTTCCGGCGCCTGCGCAAGGCCGATGCTGACGCTGATCTGCCACATCTGGTCCATGAAAATCGGCGCCGCGAGCGCCGCGCTGATCGCCTCGACGAGCGCGGCCGCGACGCCGGTTTCGCGCCCGCCTGCAATCACCGCGAATTCATCATCCTGGAAGCGGCCCAGGATGGCGCCCGCCGGCAGGCGCGCCTTGAAGCGGTCGGCGATGCTGGCGAGCATCGCATTGCCGCCGGCCCAGCCCAGCGTTTCGTTGACGTCGTGAAAGCCGTCAATGTCAATGAGCGCGAAAACGACGACGCCGCCGGCGCGGCCGGCTACGACCTGATCGAGCCGATCGAGCATGACGCGTCTGTTCGGCAGCCCGGTCAGTGAATCCTGCGTGGTCAATTTGCGGATTGTATCGGCGCTGCGCGCGACCGAGCGCGACAGCCGCTGCGTCGTCTGCAGTGCAACCACTGCGGCAACGACCAGAAGCAAGCCGACAGCGCCGACCACACCCCACAGCCGGTTCATGCTGGTAATCAGCGAGCGATCGGGCATCCAGCTGAACCAGCCGACAATGCGGCCCTGTCCGTCATGCAACGACTGCACTTCGCGGCCTGCATCCGCCGCCAAGTCGCTATCGAAGCGCAAATCGTTCAAGCCGGTGCGGCGTTCGATGACGCCAAGCTGCGCATGATCGAAACGGCCATCGGCGCTGAGCGTGCCGCGAAGCTCGCTGAGCGTTGCCTGCAGCATCCTGTGGCGCTCGGCCGCCTGCCGAAGATCGTTGCGCAGCGTCGTGGTCAGTCCGGCGGCGGCGCAGGCGATCACCGCCAGGCTCAGCACAAGGAGCGTGAAGGTGGTGATGCGCGCGGTCGTCCGGCCAAACGCCGACGGACCGGCCTGTCCGCGCCATGGCCGCCGGGCCCACCAGGTTCGGGCAGCCGAAGCGACCATCATTCCCACCCCACGCACCAACAATTGCGGGGACGAAGCTTAGGCGGCGGGGATTAACGCCGAGGAAAGGGTCAAACCGCGGCAAATTCGCCGGAGCGTGGCATTTTTGCACTCGTTATCAACAATTTGCCGCAGCACATGACGAGGTCCGTTCACGCTCTGTTAACCAAGGTTACCAGTAACTAGCGCGAGAACAGGTGTTGCCGGCGAAAATCGCCGCGTTGCAAGGGTTGCCGGATGCAAAGGCTTGCATGCTATTTGGCTGCGGCTGCCATAGTGATAAGTGCGTCCCTAATGAGGGCGCCGCTCGTCGCCGTTCCGGCGCGGGCCGAAAATGGCGCGGCGGTCGCCCGTCAAGATAGCGCCGCCGAAGACATGCGGGGCGCGGCCGCGGCGGACAGCCACTCATCCCGCGCTCCCGGCAGCGCGACCGCCAAGGCGGAAGACAACAAGGCTCAAGACAGCAACTGGCAAGACGAGGCGCCAGACCAGACCCAGGACAGGGCGCCGGAGGCCGCGCGCGGCAGCGTGCGCGCTCCTGGCCAAGACGGTGCAGCGGCGCCCGTGCAGGAGGGCGCACCCGGCCACGACACCGCCAAGGCACAGGACAACGCACAGGATACGGCCAAAGACACCTCGCCCCCTGATCAGCAGGACGGCACCGCCGGCAAGACTCAAGATGTCGCGGCACCAAAATCACCGGATGGCGCCACGGCGCCGCTGAACGCGGCCGCGACGCAGGGCAGAGCCAACTGCCCCGGCAATCCGGACGCGCTCGGCACCAGCCGCGTGCTCGCCATTGATCCGGCCGACTACAAGCGGATCGGCCGCATGCAATATCCGGATACATTGCCGCTGAACGACAAAGAGGTCGTTCTGACCTTCGATGACGGCCCGCTGCCGCCCTATTCCAACCAGATCCTCGATATTCTCGCCACCCAATGCGTGAAGGCGACATATTTCCTGGTCGGCGAAATGGCGCGCGCCTATCCTGCCGTGGTGCGCCGCATCTACGAGGAAGGCCACACGATTGGCACGCATAGCGAAGACCATCCGATGCATTTCGGCGAATTGCCGATCGATCGCATGCGGCGGCAGATCGATCTTGGCATTTCGGATGTCGGCGCAGCGCTCGGTGACACCAAATATCTCGCGCCCTTCTTCCGGCTGCCCGGCCTCGATCGCTCCGACACCGTCGAGAACGAACTCGCCGCACGCCATCTTATCGTCTTCTCCTCCGACGTCGTGGCCGACGATTGGCATCATGGTATCACGCCGGAGCAGATCAAGTCGCTGGCCCTAAGCCGCCTGCAGGCGCGCGGCAAAGGCATTTTGCTGCTGCACGATATCCATCCAAAGACGGTCGCTGCGCTGCCCGGCCTCCTCAAGGCGCTCAAGGACAACGGCTTCCATATCGTGCAGGTGGTGCCGTCGGCCTCTTATCAGATCGCCATGGCGCGGAAGCCGAAGACGCACATGCTCGCATCAGCAATTCCGGGAGAGGTCAATCTTCCCAACAGCGCCGACAACCCCCACGTCAAGCCGGCTTGGCCGCAGCCCGCCGCGCTTTCAACTGATGCTCTGAAGTCCGACGAGGCCGCCCTGCCCGCGCCGGACGCTGCCGCCTTCCAGCCCGATTCAGGCGTTGCCGACGACAGTGCGAATGTGCAGTGGCCTGAACAGCCGAGGCCGGTTGCGTCGAAAGAGACCAGCGCCGCCGCGCAGGCCGTCAAAAAGCACCGCGGATCCTCTCAGCGCAGAAAGTCCGACGCGCATTCGGACGATCATGAGCGACGCCATGGCGGTCGTCGCCATGAACGCGCCAGCGGCGAGCACCACCGCCATCGTGCCGATGTGCTTTCCAAGACCCTCGCCGCCTCGTTCATGCCGACGCGATACGCGCATCAATAGCTTTCGCTGAGTTTGCCGCCCTTGTGACCGGCAGAGACCGACGCGCCTAAGCGTGTTCAGTGCCTGCGTGTTCCATGGATTCTTCATCTTTAAGGCTGTCGACATCCCTGAAGATCGACGCCGTCGCCAATGCTCTGCCGTTGCGGAGATAGCGCACCAGGCAATCGCGTGCGCTGATGTCGCCTTCGATGGCGAGATTGTCCCACTGCTCGGCATGCCCGACATAGTTGATCGCCACGTCGTAATGCTGGCTCCAAAAGAAGGGCGCATCGGAGAATCGCTGCTTTTGTCCGAGCATGTTGCGCGCCGCGGCCTGGCCCTGGCGCTCGGCCACCACCCAGTGCTCGATCCGCAGATTCTCGCCGCTATGCGGATCCGGCCAGCGCGCAATGTCACCGGCGGCAAAAATATTAGGCGCGCTGGTTTGCAAATAGGCGTCCACGACCACGCCGCGGTCGATCTTCAGTCCGGCGCGCTCGGCCAATCGCAGCCGTGGCCGCACGCCGATACCGACGACGACCAGATCGGCCGGCAGGGTCGCCCCGCCTCTGAGCCTGACATTGGTGCCATCAATGGCGACGGCCGTCTCCTCAAGATGGAAGACGACGCCGTGCTCTTCGTGGATCTGCTTGATGAAATCGCCGAATGGGGCGCCGAGCACGCGTTCGAGCGGCCGCCGCTCCGGCGCCACGACATGGACTTCAATCGCGCGCGCCCGCAGCGCCGCGGCGACTTCGAGACCTATAAAGCTTGCGCCGATCACGACGGCATGCCGCGCGGTCTTGGCCTTGGCAATGACCGCGCGTGAGTCGCCAAGCGAACGCAGCACGTGGACGTGCGGCTCCTGCGCGCCGGGAATCTCAAGACGAACCGGCTCGGCGCCGGTCGCCAGCAACAGCTTGTCGAATGGAATTTGCCGTCCGTCCGCAAGCGTGACCTTGCCATTGCTGGTCTCAATCGCGCTCGCTTCGGTGCGCAGCAAGAGCTCGATCGATTGCTCCCGGTAAAACTCGGGCGGCCGCAGCGGCATCCAGTCCTCGGGGGCGCTTCCGGCAAGATAGTCCTTCGAGCAATTGGGCCGGTCGTAAGGAGCTTCGTCATCGGCGGAAATCAGCGTGAGACTGCCGTCGAACCGCTCCCGCCGCAGCATCTCGGCGGCGGCAAAGCCGGCCGCGCCGCCGCCGATGATGACAATGCGCTCCGGCTTGCCGGCCTGCTTTCGCGCCGGGCGCGGCTTTGCCCCGTCCGCTGCAATCTTGTCGCGTACGAACACCCTGCCCTGTTGTTTCTCGATGCGCCAGCAGGCCAGCGCGTTAAACGCTGGCGCACCGATCGCCTCGCCGGTGCGCAGGCAGAACCGCGCATGATGCCACGGACATCGCACGGTATCGCCGACCATCAGGCCCTCGGCGAGCGGTCCGCCATAATGCGAGCAAATCGCCTGGACCGCAAAAAGCTCGTCGCCGCGCCGGGCAAGAAGCACCGCGGTGTCGCCCACATGTCCGCCGAGCAGCCCGCCGTCGGGAATGTCGCCGAGCGCCACGCCTTGTGTGAGGTCGGGACCCTTTGGTTGAGATGACTGCTCCGCCACGCGGCTCTCCTTTCGCTCGATATTTCTCGATATTTGTCGTCGTGCCTTTGCTCAACGCGCGGAACGGCTTCTGAGCGGACGGTTCCGCAGGCTCACTCAAAAGTGATGGCCAGACATTTGCTGCGCGTTCCGAGTGACGAGCGCCGGCACTGGCTTGCGGAAACATTCAAACCGCGGCTTCGTTAAGCCTGCAGCGGGAACTCGCCTCCTTTCGCCGCTTGCGACATTACGGAGAACACCTGGAAATGCGAAGCTTGGCGGATCTGTACATCGCCGAATTGCAAGAACTTGAATTGCAAGAACTTGAATTGCAAGAACTTGTCGGCGTCGAACGGCAATTGGCCGAATGCGGCTGCGCGATCGTGCGGCTATAAGGCCGTCATGGAGCCGGTAATGGCCGACGAACTAGGGCGCAACTTCACGATCAATTTCGGGCCGCAGCATCCTGCCGCGCACGGCGTCTTGCGCCTTGTTCTGGAACTCGACGGCGAAGTCGTGGAGCGGGTCGATCCGCACATCGGACTTCTCCATCGCGGCACCGAAAAGCTGATCGAGCACAAGACCTATTTGCAGGCAATCGGATATTTCGATCGCCTGGATTACGTCGCACCGATAAATCAGGAGCACGCTTTCGTGCTCGCGGCGGAGAAGCTTTTGGGCATCGAAGTGCCAAAGCGCGGCCAACTGATCCGGGTCCTCTATTGTGAAATCGGGCGTCTGCTGTCGCACCTTCTCAACGTCACGACGCAAGCCCTGGACGTTGGCGCTCTCACACCGCCATTGTGGGGCTTTGAAGAGCGCGAGAAGCTGATGGGCTTTTACGAGCGCGCGTCGGGAGCGCGCATGCACGCCAATTACTTTCGCGTCGGCGGCGTTCATCAAGATCTTCCGCCGGACCTGATCGACGACATCTGGGCGTTCTGCGACCCGTTTCTGCAATTCTGTGACGACCTGGAGGAGCTGCTCACCGAGAACCGCATTTTCAAGCAGCGCAATGTCGGTATCGGCGTGGTCAAACTTGAAGATGCCTGGGTGCGCGGCTTTTCCGGCGTCATGGTGCGCGGCTCGGGCGCGGCCTGGGACCTGCGCAAGGCACAACCCTATGAGTGCTATGCCGAGCTCGATTTCGACATTCCGATCGGCAAGCACGGCGATTGCTACGACCGCTATCTGGTGCGGATGGAAGAAATGCGCCAATCGGTGCGCATCATGAGGCAGTGCATCGAACGGCTGCGCACAGCCCAAGGACAGGGACCGGTCATTGTGGAGGACCATAGGATCGTCCCGCCGCGGCGCGCGGTGATGAAACGATCGATGGAGGCAATGATCGAGCACTTCAAGCTTTACACCGAAGGCTTTCGCGTGCCGAAGGGCGAAGTCTATGCCGCGGTCGAGGCGCCCAAGGGCGAATTCGGCGTCTATCTTGTTTCCGACGGCACAAACCGTCCGTACAAATGCAAGATCCGCGCGCCTTCCTATGCACATTTGCAAGCGATGGATTTTCTGTCGCGGGGCCATATGCTCGCGGACGTGTCTGCCATCATCGGCTCGCTGGATATCGTTTTCGGCGAGATTGACCGATGAACGCGTAAACGCTCGAAGGGCGGCCTAGCAACGTCCATCGCAAGTCCAATCGACGTGATCGCGCGCCGCGCGCGCCTGGCAACCCTCCCGCGCGCCCGGGCAAACAATCGAGCAGCGATCTGCGAGCGATCCGTTGCACGCAATCTCTTATGTGCGAAATCGTGATGGTCGGTGCCGAACGGATCGATCCGTGTTATACTGCGTGCCGCAGGGTGAGGGACCGAGAACGGAGGTCCCATCATGAAAGTCAAAGACGCGATGCACCGGGGCGTCGATTGGGTCAGCCCGGAAACCCCGGTCGCCGAAATCGCAAGATTGATGCGCGAGCATGACATCGGCGCGATCCCGATCGGCGAGGACGATCGCTTGGTCGGCATGGTGACCGACCGCGACATCGTCTGCAAAGGCGTGGCGCAGGACGGCTTCGATGCCAGCCGTGCCACCGCGCGTGATGTGATGAGCGAGGGCATCCACTGCTGCCGCGAGGACGAAGACCTCGCCAAGGCGGTGCAGCATATGGAGGCGCTGCAGGTCCGCAGATTGCCGGTGATCAACAAGAGCAAGCGAATGACCGGCATGCTCAGCCTGGGCGATGTCAGCCATGCGACATCCGGCGAGCTGTTGTCTGGCTGCGTAAAAAGCGTTTCCGCTCACCACTGATGTCTAAAGCATTTTCCGGAAAAGTGGGTACCGGCTTTCCGTAAGAAAATGCGACAAAAGAAAAACCCGGGAGCGTTTTCCGATTCCATTGAAACGGAAAACGCGGTGGCGGCTCTGCCGGCCGGCGGGACGATCAACGCCGGCCAGGCTCAGTACTCGCTGACTCAGTGCTCGCTGACTCAGTGCTCGCTGACTCAGTGCTCGCTGACTCAGTGCTCGCTGAGCGAGCCATCGGAAAATCGCTGAGCGAGCCATCGGAAAATCCCGGCTCACGCGCGGGATCGGCCTCACCGCGGCGACGAGCACCGCAATGAGCGCCTGGTATTCCGATGGCTCGCCCGCAGACATCGGACCGGATGTGCCGCAAGTCAACCCATCGGCAAAATCGAGCGGCGAGATTTCTGTGCGCCAGCGTCGTTTCACCGCAACACCGACATCAGCTTTATGATCACCGGCAGCATGATCACCAGCAGAATGACCGGAAAGATGAACAGGCCAAGCGGCAGCACGATCTTCACCGACAGCTTGTTGGCGGCCTCCTCGGCCAATAGTAGCCGGCGATCGCGCATTTCCTCGGAAAAGACTCGCAGTGAATCGCCGATATCGCTGCCGAGCTCGAGCGACTGGCGCAACATAGTGACGAAAGAGCCGGCTTCGTCTAGGCCGAGCCGGCCGGCAAAGGATCCGAGCGCTTCGATCGTGCTGCGGCCGGCACGCATCTCGGCGCCCATCAGGTCGAGATTGGCGCCAAGCTCGCGACATTGCTTGGCGATTTCCGGTCGGATGCGATCGAAAGCGGCCTCAAGCGCGAGCCCCGCATCGACGCAAATGATCAGAAGATCCAGCATGTCGGGGAAGACCTGGCGATAGCGGGTTGGAAGGCACGTTGAAATTTTCAAAACAAGCTGACAAGGAATGGATAAGCAAACGCTGCCGCCTGCATGAGCGCAGCTATTGCTGCGCAGATTGCCGCTGCCGCGCTCCATCGCGACTGCGCTCGGAGTGCGTCCGGGAAGCGTCCCGTACCGGCCCACGTCGTGTTTTCAGTAGGATTTGGAATCTCTATCGTAGCCGACTTAAGCCACAGACCGGCAGCACAGATGGAAAATAAGCAAACAAGCATCTGTAGAACATCAGCGAACTTTATCACAGAAACAGCCTTCGCTTCGGTATGGTCTGAGAGAACCGCATGTACTTCGCGAACAGCGGTTTCCCGACGCTGTAGAATTGCTCGACACGGTTGAAGTTTGCACGACGTGACCTGAGCCCCATAATCTCCTCCAAAAATGGGTGGAGTTCATCACCCTGAGGGGGATGGACATGAAGGCAAGCCGTTTCACGGAAGAGCAGATCATCGGGATTTTGCGGGAGCAGGAGGCCGGAGCGACGACGGCCGACGTCTGCCGCAAGCACGGGATCTCGAGCGCCGTTCTACAAGTGGAAGGCCAAGTTCGGTGGGCTCGACGTCTCCGACGCCAAGCGCCTGAGGACGCTGGAAGACGAGAACGCCAAGCTGAAGAAGCTTCTGGCCGAGGCGATGCTCGACAATGCGATGCTCAAGGATATCGCGACAAAAAAATGGTGACGCCCGCCGCCAAGCGAGAGGCCGTCGCTCACCTTCGTGTCGCGTTTGAGGTCAGCGAGCGGCGGGCGTGTTCAACGCTTGGAGCTGATCGCACCTCGGTCCGCTATTGCAGCCGGCGGCGCGATGATGAAGCGGTGCGTGAGCGGCTGCGCGAGCTGGCCGCTATTCGCCGCCGGTTCGGCTATCGGCGGCTGCATATCCTGTTGGCACGCGAAGGCATTGCCATGAACCACAAGAAGCTGCGCCGGCTCTACCGCGAGGAGCGGCTGCAAGTGCGGCGGCGGGGCGGTCGCAAACGCACCGTGGGCACGCGGGCGCCGATGGCGATCCCGCAAGGCCCCAATCAGCGCTTGAGCCTAGATTTCCTTTCTGATGCGCTGGCCGACGGGCGCCGCTTCCGTGTCCTGGCGATCGTCGACGACTTCACCCGCGAGTGCTTGGCGCTGGTCGCCGATACCTCGCTGCCCGGTTTGCGGGTTGCGCGCGAGCTGGATGCCACGATCGCTCACCGCGGCCGACCGGCAATGATCGTTTCCGACAACGGCACCGAGTTCACCAGCATGACCATGCTGCGATGGGCGCAGGAGCATCGGGTCGAATGGCACTATATCGCACCTGGCAAGCCGCAGCAGAATGCGTTCATCGAGAGCTTCAATGGCCGGCTGCGCGACGAACTGCTCAACGAGACGCTGTTCACGTCCTTGGCGCACGCGCGCGCAGCTCTCCTGACCTGGAAAGACGACTACAACACTGTGCGACCGCACAGCGGCCTCAATAATCTCGCGCCGTCAATCTTCGCCGAACTCAGCGCCCTCAAAATGCAACGGGATGAGGCGCTGCGCTGTGTTGGGGGCTCCGCGCCCCATCCCGTTGCGCCACCGACCCAGAAAGGCTCAAATCAACCTGGAACTCTACTCCCCGCTGGATGAAAGTTGGGGCTCAGGTCAGGAGCTTAAATGCGGGGCATTGTTTGATCGCGGGATCATACGATAGTCCTAAAAATGCGTCCGTTATAAATGTTGCTCTAAATGAAACGCCTGCAATGAAGGTTTCAACGGTTTTTCTGTCGAGAAAAAGCTCGTCCGTAAAAACGACAAGTATGTATCTTCGATACGGACCACCCTTCACTTTGTCCGCACAGTCTTTTCGGGTAATCCGAGCCTGAAGCTCCCGGCAAAAGCTTTCCTTGTCCCATGCAAAATGCAGTTCTTGGCCCGTGTGCTTTGTCTGCTCCAACGCCTCTTGATGCACCAACTCCGTCGCTTCAATCCCGCACCGCTCCCCATCAATTACTGCTTCACAGTCGGGAGGGTCATCGGTTCTGTTGGTAACATCGCCTTCAATTTTCAGACCTGCCGCTACGAGTATCTCGCAAACCGCTCCCCACTCCATCAAAGGCTTGTCTTTTGAGTACCAAAAATCGCGCCCGCTATTGCGAGCGTTCATAGACTCCATCATCTTCCGAATTTCGTCCTCCGCCATCAGTGCCCTTTAGTGTGGCAGTGACTTCGGTAACTTATTGAGAAAACAGCAACCGATATGGTTCCTGGTGCGGTCGAGAGGACTCGAACCTCCACGGGTTGCCCCGCTAGCACCTCAAGCTAGTGCGTCTACCAATTCCGCCACGACCGCGTGTGGAGTGGAAGCGCGCCGGACCGGCGCGCGACGGCGCGGATGTAACAGCTAGGGCAGTCCCGGACAAGAGCCGATGTGCCCTTTACGGGCCCTCAACCGACCGCGGCAGGCCGCCGGAAAGCCACGTCCGTTCAACGATCTAGGCGATCTCCGGGTTGCGCGGCAAAAGCCGGCGCACCTCGACCGCAATCTTATTGCCGTTGACGACGACCGTGCCCGTCGCCACGGGAAAATTATTGGCGAGAATCTTCACCTCGTCGTCTTCCGTCGCATCGAGCTCGATGATGGCGCCGCGGCCGAGCCGGAGCACCTGGTGGATCGGCATCGAGCTCGTCCCGAGCACCACCGCAATGTCGATCGAGACATTCTCAAGCGTCGGCACTTTGCCCCCTTTGGCGTTTGCAGCACGCCCCCTTATCTGACTTCTGCCCCCGCGCGCCGGTGTGTTTCGGAATCGCTTGGCCGCGCCCGGCCCCGATGGCCCTAAATGTTTGAACCCGCTATGGTTACAAGGTGGTTAACAGGCGCGATAATCTGATCTTTGGGCTCAAAGCGGCGGCCGGCGCTCCGGCGGCCGAGTGGCTCGTCAGCGACCAAGTGATCGCCTATGAGCGCGCGCTCGCCGTCATGGAGGCGCGGGCGGAGGCGATTGCCGAGGGCGCCGCGCGGGAACTGGTTTGGCTGCTCGAACACCCGCCCCTTTATACCGCAGGCACCTCGGCGCGGCCGTCCGAACTGATCGAGGCGCGCTTTCCGGTCCACATCGCCGGCCGCGGCGGTCAGTTCACCTATCACGGGCCCGGCCAGCGGGTCGGCTATGTGATGCTCGACCTCAGGCGCCGCGCGCCGGACGTGCGCCGCTTTGTCGCCAGCATCGAGGAATGGCTGATCCGCACGCTCGCAGCCTTCAATGTCCGCAGCGGGCGGCGCGACGACCGCATCGGCGTATGGGTGGCGCGGCCCGACAAAGGCGACGGTTTTGAGGACAAGATCGCGGCGATCGGCATCCGGGTGCGGCGCTGGGTGACCCTGCACGGCTTCGCGCTGAATGTCGATCCGGATCTGTCGCATTTTTCCGGCATCGTACCCTGCGGCATCGCCGACCGGCGTTGCGGGGTCACATCGCTGTTCGATCTCGGTGTCACCGCATCGATGCCCGAGGTCGATGTCGCGTTGCGTGCAAGCTTCGAGCCGTTGTTCGGCCCAACCGTCGATGCGCTCCCGCCTGCGCGCAACTCTCAGACGGTCGCCAAGACCGAGAACAGCTCGTCGCCGCGCCGCAATTTGATTTCATCGGAGCTTGCCTCGCGTTGAGCGAGCTGGTCGACCCGCGCGCCCGGCGGTCCGCGCCGGCACGCCTGGATCATCGCCGTCACCGCATCCTCGCTGCCGACGAACACTGCTTCGACCGCGCCGTCGCGGCGATTGCGCACCCAGCCTTCCAAGCCGCGCGTCAGCGCGGTGTATTCGGTCCAGGCACGGAAGCCGACACCCTGCACGCGGCCATGAATAAGGACATGAACTTGCCGGCTCCTGTTCAACCAAATTCTCCGAAGCGCGGATGCGTGCTGTGCCCCTTGGCCAGCCATTCTTGCAGGCAAGCGATGTAATCGGGCGGAAGTTCCAAGCCGCGCGCCGCCTCGATCACGCATTCCAGGTAGCCGCGCCGCGGCTTTCCCGTGGGAGTCCTGCGTGCGATGTAAACAAGCGCCGGCGTGCAGATGCCCCCGCGCTCCACGGGCAGCATCTCGGCGCGATAAGCCCCCGCGGCGACATTTTCCCACCGATCGAGCGTGGCGCGATCGCGCCGCGTGAGCCGCCACAGCAACCCGTAGACGCGGCTCTCACCGTCAGGTTCGACGGACGCATAGCCGTCGGCGGTGACGATGAACCGGTAATTGTGCAGCGTCGCCACGCCAATCGATTGTGCGGCCGGCGCGTGCTTGCGCATGATCGCCTGGTGCATGTTCGAGCCATAGGCGAAATACAGCATGTTTGTTGGCCGCCTAATCCTTGCTGATCTTGACGTCCGCGCTTGGCCTTGTCGCCGCCCAGCCGGTAAAGGCCAGCGCGACGGCGATCGGCACGAAGGCCATGCTCGTCAGCAGCGCGACTGCGACCCAAGCCAGATCATAGTGCGGCGATCCCATCAAGGTTGCCGCGACATAGAGCGCGAGCAGCAGATAGAGCGCCGCGCTGCCGTTCGCGTCGCCCATCAAACCGCTTGCCGTATTGAAGAAGCTGTCGGCGATCACCAGCAGCAGCACCACTGATAAGAGATAGAGCAGCGCAATGCCCAGCGCCAAGCCGCTCGAGCGGCCGGCATCGTGCAGCCGCTTGCCATGCAGGCAAAACCAGATCCAGATCACGATCACTTGAACCGCGATGAAGGGCCACAGGCCGAAGCGGTGCAGCACGTCCGGTGTCGTGAGCAGATGTGAGGCGAGGCCGAATAGATAGACGGCGACCGAGCCATAGATAAAGGACTGCACCTTGAGCCGCCCGCTCGGCGAGAACAGATAGCTGACAGCCCGCATCGTCTCGTTCACCGTCACCCAAGGTAGCCGCGAAGCGGCCCTCGAAGGAGCCTGTCAGCGCATGTGCCGGCGCCCTTCGAGGCGCGCCTGCGGCGCGCACCTTAAGGATGACGGTTCATGGTCTGTTACGCAAACTCCATGATCACAGCATCCACCGCAACGCTGTCGCCCTGCTTGACCCGGATCGTCTTGATGACGCCGTCGCGCTCGGCGCGCAGGATGTTTTCCATCTTCATGGCTTCGATCACCGCGAGCGTTTCGCCGGCCTTGACCTCCTGCCCCTCGGTGACGGCAAGCGACACGACCAGGCCCGGCATCGGGCAGCGCACCGCCTTTTCACTGCCGGAGAGCTTTTTCAGCGGCATCAGTCGCGCATAGTGCGCCTCGCGCTCGGTATAGACGAAAGCCTTCACCTCGATGCCGCGAAAGGCGAGCTCAAAGCCGTTCGGGATCGCCCGCACATGCATGGCAACACCCGTGTTGTCGATCGTGCCGGCCCAGACCGGCTGGCCCGGCCCCCAGGTCGACGACAGAACATGACGTGCGCCGTCCTCAAAGGTGACGACCACTGCTTTGTCCTCATGCACGACATCGGCATGGATCTCCTCGGAGCCGAGCCAAATGGCGCGGCGCCGCTCGCGCGTGAGTGCGGTGTTCAGCTGTCCCGAAATCTTGCGCTTGCGCTCGCCCACTACGTGATCGATGGCCGCGGCGACGCAGGCAATGCTGCGCGCAACCTCGCCGGTTGGCGACACGCGCTCGAACCCGCGCGGAAATTCTTCGGCGATGAAGGCGGTCGACAGCTTGCCCGCGCGCCAGCGCGGATGCTGCATGACCGCGGCGAGAAACGGAATATTGTGGCGAATGCCTTCGATGGTGAAGGCGTCGAGCGCGTCGGCTTGCGCATCGGTCGCTTTAATGCGCGTAGCGGCGTGCGTGACAAGCTTGGCGATCATCGGATCGTAATAGAGCGAAATCTCGCTGCCCTCGGTCACGCCGGTATCGTTGCGTATGGTCACGCCGCCGCGCGCGCCCTCCTCCGGGGGCCGATAGCGCACCAGCCGCCCGACCGAGGGCGCGAAGTTGCGGTACGGGTCCTCGGCATAGATGCGGCTTTCGATCGCCCAGCCGTTGAGCTTGATGTCGCTCTGCTTAAGCGAAAGCCGCTCGCCGGCGGCGACACGGATCATCTGCTCGACGAGATCGATGCCGGTCACGAGCTCCGTCACCGGATGCTCGACCTGCAGCCGCGTGTTCATCTCCAGGAAATAGAAGCTCTTGTCCTGGCCGGCGACGAATTCGACGGTGCCGGCGGAATCGTAGCCGACCGCCTTGGCGAGCGCGACCGCCTGCTCGCCCATTTTCTTGCGCGTCGACTCGTCGATGAGCGGGCTTGGCGACTCCTCTAGCACCTTCTGATTGCGCCGCTGGATCGAGCATTCCCGTTCACCGAGATGAACGACATTGCCGTGCCTGTCGCCGAGCACCTGAATTTCGATGTGGCGCGGGTCGGTAATGAATTTTTCGATGAAGACACGATCGTCGCCAAAGCTCGATTTCGCCTCGGAGCGTGCGCGCGCAAAATTTTCGGCAATTTCCGCGCGGCTGTATGCGATGCGCATGCCCTTGCCGCCGCCGCCGGCAGAGGCCTTGATCATCACCGGATAGCCGATCTGTTCGGCGATCGCGATCGCCCGATGCTCGTCTTCGATTACGCCAAGATGGCCGGGCACCGTCGAGACCCCGGCCGCGGCGGCGGCCTTCTTGCTCTCGATCTTGTCGCCCATGGCGGCGATCGCGCGAGCATTGGGACCGATGAAGACGATGCCAGCTTTGGCAAGCGCCGTGGCAAAAGCTTCGCGCTCGGACAAAAAGCCGTAGCCGGGATGAACCGCCTCGGCGCCGCTTTGCCGGCAGGCGGCGACGATCTTGTCGATCGCCAGATAGCTTTGCGCGGCGGGCGGCGGCCCGATCGCAATGGCCTCGTCAGCCATTTCGACATGCAGCGCATCGCGGTCCGCCTCGGAATAGACCGCGACGGTCGAAATCCCCATGCGCCGGGCTGTCTTGATGATGCGGCAGGCGATCTCGCCGCGATTGGCAATCAGGATTCGCTTGAACATCGCAAAGGCATTGAATCCCGCGAACCGGCTTTTGGACCTTCGTGGCGGCGCCGCAAAATGTCAATGTACCCCGGTCGGTGTCAGTCGACGTGGACGTTGGCCTTCTCGACCACGACTCGGTAGACGGCAGCCTCGCGCCTGATCCGCTCGGCGAGCTCGGCCGGGCTCGACGGGATGGTCGATACGCCGCCCGCGGCGAAGCGCTCCTTCACGTCGGGAAGTTTGAGGATTTCGACGACCTTGGCGTTGAGCTTGTCGACGATCGGTTGCGGTACTGCTTTGGGCGCCATCAGCGCGGTCCAGTTCGAGGCATTGATGTCGCCCGCTCCCGCCTCTTGCAACGTCGGCCAATCCGGATTGAGCGGCGAGCGCTTCCCCGTTGTGATCGCGAGTACGCGAATCTTGCCGCTCGCCACATGCGGCGCCACCGACGAGCTCGCTAGCACGCCGAGCGGGATGTCGCCGGCGACCAGCGCCTGCGCTGCCGGCGCACCGCCTTTGTAGGGCACGTGCACGAATTTGGTTCCGGTATTGAGCGCAATCGATTCAAGCACGAGCTGATTGATGCTGCCGTAGCCAGGTGTCGCCACATTGAGCGTACCCGGCTTCGCCCTGGCCGCGGCGATCACGTCCGCGACGGATTTGTACGGACTGTCGGCATTGGTGGCGAGCACCATGGGCGCATCGCTGACGGTTGCGATCGGCGCCAGATCGCGCTCGACATTATAGGGGACGTGTTGGAACAGCGCCGGGTTGATCGCCACATCGCCGGTCGTCACCATGACCAGCGTGTAGCCGTCGGGCGCCGATTTCACCGCGTCTGTCACCGCAATGAAGCCGTTGCCGCCCGGCCGGTTCTCGACAATGACCTGCCGGCCAAACGCCTCGGTGAGTTTTGCGCCAACAATGCGCGCCGCAATATCTGAAATGCCGCCGGGCGCATAAGGCACGAGAATGCGAACGGGCCGGGTCGGATAATCCTGCGCATGTGCGCCCGTTGCCGCCAGAGCGAAGAGCGCCGCTGCGAAGCCAAGGATGCGCATCATCAAGCCTCCCTCTCGCTTGCTCAGTGCTGATGCCAAAGCAGAAAGATAACAACCAAAGCGAGGATCGCGGCGATCCCCTGCCAGAAGCGCACCGGCGCGCGCTCGTAAAGCGTCTGCGGCCGCCGCACGCCAAGCGGCGCGCGCGACGGGCCGGCTTCCATTTCGACGGCGAATTCGGTGACGTCACGAAAGCGCTGCGACGGATCGAGCGCAATCGCGCGGCCGAGCGCCGCCTGCAGCCAGGCCGGCAGGTCGGGCCGCAACTCGGCGAGCGGCGTCGGCCGGCTTTTGCGCGACGGACTCACCGCGTCGAGATTGCCGTAGGGAAATTCGCCGGTGAAGGCGCGAAACATGGTGACGCCCAGCGCATAGACATCGGTCTGCTCGTTACCGGCTTCGCCCGAAAGCATTTCGGGCGCCATATACGCCAGCGTGCCCGGAATATCTTCCGGCGGAAAGTCTTCAAGACCCGGCACGCGTACCACGCCAAGGTCGATCAATTTAAGCGATCCTTCTGATTCCAGAATGATATTGTCCGGCTTGATGTCGCGATGAATGATGCCGGCTCGATGCAGCGCACCAATGCCGCGCGCAAGCCTGATCGCGATGTTGCGTCCCTCTTCGAGGCCGATCAGCGGGCGGCGCGCGAGCCGCGTCGACAACAGCTCGCCCTGATAGAGCGGCATCACCGTGTAGAGACAGGTCTGCCGGCCGGGCGGCAATTCGATGATGCGCCCGACATAGGGACTGTTCACGCGGGCGCCGACCCAGGCCTCGCGCGCGAAGGCAGCGTGATAGGTCTTTGCAGTTGCGACCTGGGGCTTGGGAAATTTCAGTGCCACCTCGCCGCCTTCAACCTCGTCGAAGGCGCCAAACAAACGCGTATAGCGGCCGTCGGAAATCAACACTTTCAGGACAAAGCCGTCGACGGTCTGGCCGTCGATCGGCGTCGGGATGAGCGGCAATTGCATGATGTCGGCGCCGACATCGGCGGTCTCAGCCGTCGGCAGTTCGGTGACATCGGCCACGAGCGCCGTGCAATTATCGGTGCTGCCGGACTGCAGCGCCGCTGTCACCAGGGCCCGCGCCGTTTCATCGGAGGCCGAGCGCTGGCGCAAAATGTCGGCGATGTGATCCGCCGTCAGGTAAGCGTGCACGCCGTCGCTGCAGAGCAGAAAACGGTCGTGCAGGGCGATCGGATGCGCCGCATAATCGAGCCGCACCTCGGCCTCGACGCCGAGCGCGCGGTTGAGAATGTTGGACCTTCCGCTCGCGCCTTCGCGCACATGATCGGTCGTCAATAATGAAAGGCGGTCGCCGCGCAGCCGGTAAGCGCGGGAATCGCCGACATGAAGAATATGGGCGACCCGCCCGCGCAGCACCAGCGCGGTAAACGTGCAGCCCATGCCGGCAAGCTTGGTATCGCGCTTGGCAAGCGCGTAGATCCAGCCGTTGAGCGAATTGAGCACGGTCGCCGCGGCGCGTCGCACTTCCATGGTCTCGGGAAGATCGCAGAAGCCGTCAAGAAAACCGCGCACCGCCGTCTCGGCGGCGACTCGGCCGCCGCGCGCGCCGCCGATCCCGTCGGCGAGGGCTGCGACGATATCGCGGCGCGGCTTCGGCAGTTCGTAACCGAAAACGGCGCCGCCGAAATCTTCGTTGCGCTCGCGCGGCCCGGTCTCGGATGCAAAACCGACCGTCGCTTTGACCGGAGACAAGAGCCGCTCAGCCATCGTGCCCGTTCCAGATCCCAAGGCGCGGCGGGCGGCGCCAGCCTTGAAGCGATTGCGCGGCTCCCACCGGCGGGCTCGCGCTTCAATTTTCCATTTTGCATCGGTGGAAGTACATGCTTCCGCCGGTGGAGGACGCCAACACCACAGTCAGGTGGCCATTCCTGCGATCCAGCGAGTAGTTCCAGCCATCCTTTGCGTCGCGCCAAGAGATCGTGCTGTCGCTGATGCTTGCAGGATTGTCGTCGACCGTTTTCCGATCAAAATCGACTTTGATCTGCCATGTGACGCCGCTCGAAGTATTCATGCAGGTGATGTCTCTGGTACCGTGCTGCGCCTCGGCGCTGATCGCTTCGACGGCAGTTCCTGCGGCCATGACACTCAATGCAACAGCCAGTGGCCGAGTCAGGCCCATCTCCTTCCCTTTCCTTGCCTAGTTTCTAATCAGTTTGCGGGTTTTCTAGTCAGCACGGCCTCGCCAGGGGGCCAAGCGTCTGAAAAATATGTCTGATTAACTGGCATAGAATTTGCGACCGTTCAATCGCTCGCCCATGTGCCGACCGCGCACACGGCGATTTATTGGGGGAAGGCACAAACATGGCACTCGTACCGTCACCATCATGGCTGGATACCGGCGACAATGCCTGGCAACTGGCTGCCGCAACATTCGTCGGTCTGCAAAGCATTCCAGGCCTCACCATTCTTTACGGCGGCATCGTCAAGAAGAAGTGGGCGATCAATTCCGCTTTTATGTCGATCTATGCCTTTGCATCGGTTCTCGTTGTCTGGGTCTTGTTCGACTACAACATGGCCTTTGGGCCGGCGTGGCTCTCGATAGCCGGACAAAACTTTCTCGGCACCCCGGGCCTAGCGACGTCGGCGGCGTTCACGCTCGGCCAGGCGACAGTGCCGGAGGCCGCCTCGGGCATGCCGCCGATGGCGTTCCCGATGGCAACGCTGATGTTCTTCCAGTTCGTCTTCGCCGCGATCACCGTCATCATCCTGGCGGGCTCGGTACTCGGCCGCATGAACTTCACGGCCTGGATGATTTTCTGCCCGGTGTGGATGACGCTCGTTTACACCGTGGGCGCGTTCAGCATCTGGGGTGGCGGTTGGCTCGCCGGACTGGGCGTCGCCGACTTCTCCGGCGGCTACGTCATTCATCTCGCCGCGGGCACATCGGGCTTCGTGGCGGCGGCGGTCGTCGGCCCACGGCTGCAGGCCGACCGCGACAGCTTTCCGCCCAACAGCCTGTTGATCACGCTGGCCGGCGCCGGCGTGCTGTGGCTCGGCTGGAACGGCTTCAACGGCGGTGACCCGTATTTCGCCAACGCCAATGCCGGCGCGGCGGTGCTCAATACCAATACCGCCACTGCGGTGGGTCTGCTGGTCTGGACGCTGCTCGACAAGATGGCTTACGGCAAGCCGTCGGTGCTTGGCGCCGTCAACGGCATGATCGCAGGCCTCGTCGCGATCACGCCCGGGGCCGGCTATGTCAACGGCTGGGGCGCCATCATCGTCGGCGTGGTCGCCGGCATCATCCCGTGGCTGAGCATGAACAAGCTGCAGAAAACCAGCTTCATGATGAAGGTCGACGACACGCTCAGCGTGTTCTCGACCCACGGCGTCGCCGGCCTGTGCGGCGGCTTGCTGGTTGGCCTTCTCGCCGATCCGAACATGCTGCTGTATATCGGCACCGACAAGGACGCGCCCGGCGTGAACGTCACCGGTCTGCTCTATGGCAATCCGTCCCAGCTGCTTTGGCAGGCAGTGGGCGCCGCGTTCATCATCGTGTTCAACGCGATCGCGACCTTCATCATCCTCAAGGTGATCGGCTTCATCGTGCCGCTGCGCATGGACGAGGCGACCTTGAAGGTCGGCGACGACGCGGTGCACGGCGAGACCGCTTACGCGATCGGCACCGAGGGGGAGTAATCGCCTCCGCGCTCGTCTTCGCTTGCGAGCCGTGATGGCCGCTCGCAAGTCCGGGTCCGCGCTTCTTCTCCCGTCGCGGACCCGTTCTAGGCGTACCTGGCGGCCCCTCGGGGCCGCCTTTTTTGTGTGCTGATCTGCATTGTCTGCACATGGCGACACGCCGACGCAACTGCACATGGATGCATCGGCGCGCAATGCTCAGGTCACACAACTGTCATAGCTCCCGTTCAAAACACGCCCGATCCCCCTGCCCCTCTGGACGGAGCCTGCCCATGTGTCGGATCCTTCTCCTCGGCGCCGCGATCTTGCAACTCGTCACCGGCTCGCGTGCTTGGGCGCAAACGCCAACGCCGCAGCCGCACAATGTGGTCCTGTTCGTCGCCGACGGCTTGCGCTCGCGCCTGGTCGACCACACCACCGCGCCGACCATGGCGGCCCTCGCGCGCGAGGGCGTCGATCTGCGCAACAGCCATTCGCTGTTCCCGACATTCACCACTGCCAATGCCTCGGGCATGGCGACCGGCCACCAGCTGGGCGATACCGGCGACTTCTCGAACACCATCTATGCCGGGTTCCCGGTGCCGGGTGCCGGCGGCAGCTCGACGCCGTTTCTCGAAAATGACGTCGTGCTCGGCGATATCGACGAGCACTTTGCCGGCAACTACCTCGACGAGGCGACCATCCTCAAGCTCGCGCGCGCCAAGGGCTACAGCACCGCCGCCATTGGCAAACTCGGCCCGGTCCTGATTTTCGATCCGACCGAGCGCTCCGGAAATCAAACTATTGTCGTCGATGATGCCACCGGCACGCCAAAAGGCGTCCCGCTCTCCGCCGAGGTGACGCAGAAGCTGCTGGCGGCGAACCTGGCGGTTGCCGCGCCGGCTCGCGGTCCCAACGGCGTCGCCGGCAATATGACGACGCCCGGAACTCTTACTGCCAACGTCGCGCAGCAGGATTATTTTGTGGCGGTCACGACCAAGGTCGTTCTGCCGCTGTTCAAGGAGCGCAACAAGCCGTTCATCCTGGTGTTCTGGTCGCGCGACCCCGACGGGACGCAACACAATCAGGGCGACAGCCTCAACGCACTCGTGCCCGGCATCAACGGCCCCACCTCGCTTGCAGCCATCCGCAATGCCGACAATGATCTGGCACGGATTCGCGACGCGCTGAAGGATCTCGGCCTGCTCAACACGACCGACATCATCACGACGTCCGACCACGGCTTCTCGACCATCGCAAAGGAGAGCCAGACCAGCTGGACCGTCAAACAGAAGTTTGCCGATGCGCCCGAAGGCCGCCTGCCGCTCGGCTTTGTCGCGCTCGATCTTGCGCATGCGCTGAATATGCCGCTCATCGATCCCGATGACGGCTACAAGACCATCGGCGACGGTCAGCACACGAAAGCCGGCAACGGCCTGATCGGCGGTGACAGGGATAAGCCGAAGGTCGTCGTCGCGGCGAACGGCGGATCGGACCTGGTCTATATCCCTGACGGTGACAAGGCGCTCGCCAAGCGTGTCGTCGATGCGCTGCTCGCGCAGGACTATGTCAGCGGGCTGTTCGTCGATTCAAAGCTCGGCAAATTCCCCGGTACCCTGTCGTTGGACGACATCGCGCTCGAAGGCAGCGCGATCACGCCGCATCCGGCCATTGCTGTGAATTTCCGTTCCTTCGATACCCTATGCGGCGAACCGGTGCGGTGCACTGTGGAGATCGCCGATACCGTCTTGCAGCAAGGTCAGGGGATGCACGGCTCATTCAGCCGCGGCGATACCTGGAATTTCATGGCGATGCAGGGCCCGGACTTCAAATCGCAGTTCGTCGATCCAGCTCCCGTGAGCAATGCCGATCTCGGACGGACGATCGCACAGATCATGCAACTCGACGTGCATGACAACGGCAAGCTGATCGGCCGCGTGCTGTCCGAAACCTTGCCGGGCGGCGCTCTGCCCGAGGTTACCAGCCGCGTCGTGACGTCCGATCCTGCGCCGAACGGACTGGTGACCGTCGTCGATATGCAGATGGTGGGGTCGACGCGCTATTTCGATGCTGCAGGTTTTCCGGGCCGCACTGTCGGCCTTTCGACGACGACCATTCCCGGTGCGACGCAATGACGTGCTCCGCGGCGGCGTTGCAGCGTTGAATTTGCGAGGTCAGATCCGCAGCAGAGCACGGCCCATGCGCCGAGCCTCCGCGGCGATCCAGTCGAGAATGGCGATATCGGCGTCTGCATAGCCCTCGGGCAGGCGCCGTGCGGGCGCGGGCCTTAGGGCGCCTTGCAGCACCCGCCCCACCACGATCGGCGAGCGAGCGATCACGGTCGTGAGGGTCTCGATATCGAGGCGTTCTGCAGTCATTAGTCCCGGACACCTTTGTTCTTCAAAATCCCGCCGGCTTCCTTGTTGCTTGGTCGCGCGGCCGAAAGTTCGCGACGGATGCGGTCGACCAAAAGCCCTTCACGCAAGGCTCCGATGCGACGGTGGCCCGCGAAGGGCGGAGTTTGGGCAATGTAACGGCAGCGCGGTTAATGCCGGCCTATTGTTCCGGCAACGGCGGGCAAACGGGCTTGCGCAATCGTGAAAAATGGTTTGGAAAATGTTCTGCCGAGGCCGCAGAGCTTTGGACGATTATTCCACGGGGACGCGGCGGTAAGCCAAATTGTCCTTTTGACTCAAGGCAATATTCTGATGTGACATCTGGCACTGGCAGTCAGTGCGCCGTACATAAGCTAAAAAGCATGGAAAGCCGAAGAAGAACACCGAAAGATCAGAGAAGATGCCGGAAGAGCCCAGAAGATAAGCACCTTGGTCAAATCCATCCGGCACGACCCGCTTAACCAATCCACGCGACGGAGGTTCTCATGGCACTTGCAATAGGCGACACCGCCCCGGACTTCGAAGCCGAAACCACCGAGGGCAAGATTCGCTTTCACGATTGGATCGGCAACAATTGGGCCGTCTTGTTCTCCCACCCGAAGGACTTCACGCCGGTCTGCACGACCGAGCTTGGGGTCATGGCGCGGCTGAAGCCGGAATTCGACAAGCGCGGCGTCAAGATCATCGGCCTGTCGGTCGATCCGGTCAGCGATCACCAGAGGTGGTCGGGCGACATCAAGGAGGTCGTGGGCTTTGCGCCCAACTACCCGATGATCGGCGATACCGATCTGAAGATCTCCAAGCTGTACGGCATGCTCCCGGCCGCGACCACCGGCACCGCGGCGGGCCGCACGCCGGCCGACAATCAGACCGTGCGCAATGTCTTCGTCATCGGCCCCGACAAGAAGATCAAGCTGATCCTGGTCTATCCGATGACAACCGGCCGCAACTTCGACGAGGTGCTGCGGGTCATCGATTCGCTGCAGCTGACCGCCAAGCACCGCGTCTCGACCCCGGCGAACTGGAAACAAGGCGAAGACGTGATCCTCACCGCTGCGGTCACCGACGAGGAAGCGAAAAAGCTCTATCCGCAGGGCTGGAAGACGCCGAAGCCCTATATGCGCGTGGTGCCGCAGCCGCGGCAGTGAGGCAAGCCTCGCGGATCCATTTTGGCTCATTCCCGCGCAAGCGGGAATCGAGTTCTGCGTCAGCGCTTTCGCGGGGACGAGCGGAAGCGATGAGCGGCGGAGATTGGCGCTTTGCCGATCTGCCGATCCTGTAAAACCCTCAATCCGCCAAGCGGTGCGGGCGCGGCGTTTGCCGCGCCGATGTTTTTCGAGCACCTTTTGCTGGCATTCGTTTCAAGGACTTGCCAATGAATCCCCCTGCCGATCTGCAGCCGCCCTTTGCCAAGTTTCTTGGCATCAAGATTACTTATGTCTCACCCGACAAGGTCACGGCCGAGCTTGCGGTCCGCGAAGAGCTGGATAATCGTAACGGCACGCTGCACGGCGGCGCAGTCATGGCGCTCGCCGACAATCTGGGCGGCACGGCGACCGTCGCCAACCTGCCACCGGGCGGGCGCACCGCCACAATTGAAAGCAAAACCAATTTTTTCGCCGTCATTCCCGTCGGGGACACCGCCTACGCCGAATGTACGCCTCTGCACAAAGGTCGCAGCACCATGGTCTGGCAGACGAAGATCACGCGCGGCGACGGCAAGCTCTGCGCGCTGGTCACCCAGACTCAGATCGTGATTCCGCCCGAGAAAGGCTAGCCTTCGGGCAACCGCGCGCGCCGCTGGCTGCACGTCGGGCCTGACGGCGCCCTACAAGAATTTTGGGCAGGCGGGGAATAAAGCGCCGAATTCGCCAGACATCCGTTCTTGCGGCTCATTGCCCGCCGGGTGCCGCGCAAGAATTATGCGCGACGTCATAAAAATGGTGCTATAGTCGTTACACAAACACCGAAGCGCTGGTTGTGGTCCAAATGCCTCGGTATTTTTTCACGATCCATAGTGCGGACCATCTGATCGAGGACGATCAGCGGGGCGTCGTATTGCCGGACGATCGCGCCGCGCTGTCCCATGCGGAACATGCGATCAACGAGCGCCAGAGCGAGCACGACGATCCGCAATTGATGATGTTCGTGATGGACGATCAGCACGTCACGCTGTGGTCGCTGCCCTTCGTTCCGGCCTGCGCCTGATCGGCGCGCGGAATTCGGTGTGGTATGGCAAGCGCCGCCCCGGGGGCGGATCGCAACTGTCGGAAGCGTGGCTGGTCTTACACCGGCCGCCGCGAAAGAAAGCTCTGCTTGGGCGCGCCGCTCAGAGCCGATGCATGCAGTGACTTTGGTTTAGAACCTTCGTAGCTGACGCCGATAAGCAAGCCGCGTTGCCAGACCAGCCGGCAGACCTGGCGCGTCGCGCCGTGCAGGAATTCAAAATTCCTCGGCACATTTGTCAATTGCGGAAGTTTCAGGCACGCACCGCCGGCCGACAGATTGACCACATGACATTCGATCGGCGCGGCCCCTCCCCCGAGCAGCAGCTTTCCCGTTTTGGCCACGAGCCCTCGTGGCGGGACCCGTATGGAGCGGCGTTCATCCGTAGACATGCACAAACCACAATTTTGGCCCAAGTTATCTTTGATCCTTTACCGGGCGCTTAAGCGATTTGGTCGATAGCGATCCATCCATTGAGAGGGCAGGCAAGGTTTACACTCTGTTTCGCCGCGCGATTGGTCTTCACCATTCGGCAATTCCGCGCCTCGCCCGCGCACCGTTCGCATGGTGAACCCGCCTAACCCGCCATGCCGGCCTCGACCGCGCCGATACCGCTGAAATCCGCGCGCACGCGATCGCCCGGCGCGAGTGGAAACTGGCGTACGAACGAGCCGGTCATGATCAAATCGCCCGCCGCAAGGCCCCGGCCCAGTTCGGCCAATTTGCCGGCAAGCCAGACGATTGAATTGACGGGATCGCCCAGCACGGCTTCACCAAAGCCGCGCGCCACCTCGGCGCCGTTGACCACCACCCTCGCCTCGACCTTGGACAGATCCAGGCTGTCGTTAAGGACAATCGGATCCCCGAGGACAAAGGCCTTTTGCTGCGCATTATCGGCAACCGCGAGTATCATCTGGGCGAGCGCATCGCCTCTGGTCTCGATGATCTCAAGCGCTGGGAAGCAGAATTCGATCGCGCGGCGTGCGCGCGTGGCATCGATTTTTCCGCAAAGCGGCTCGCCCAATTGCATGCACAGCTCGGTCTCGAAGCCGGGCTTGATCAGCGTGTCAGGCGCGAATTTAAGCCCGGAGCGCTTGAGGCCTTCTGCCATCAGACAGCCAAAGACCGGTTGATGAAAGCCGAACTGACGCTGAATCGCCGCGGCGGTCAGGCCGACCTTCCAGCCGACCTGTTTTTCGCCCAGCGCGATACGCCGCCCAATCACGCCAAGCTGTATGGAATAGGCCTGATCCAGAGTCAGCCGGCTTGCCCATTCGGCCGGGAAATAGTCGCCGGCACAACGCGCCTGCCAGAACCGCTCGATAGCCGCGCTCTCGTCGAACTCCGTCAACGCCATCACGCTCCTCCGCGAGACACAATCACCGTTGCGACCTCAGTGCAGCTTATAAAAATCGAGAGCGACCAATGCGGCTTTTCGCTGCCCGGTGCAGACGACAACATGCCGGGTCAGCCAGGCATAACGCGCCGCCGCAGTCTCGAAGGAGGTTGCACCACGGAAATAATAACTGTTCGGATCGACCGCGCCGCCCGCCGCAAGTGCCGCCATGATCTCGGGCGGGCCGTGGCGCAGCGCGACGTTGCGGACATGGATAAGCGTGCCATCATCGCATTGCAACGTGTAGCGAGCCTCTAGCTCGGCGACGCCGTCGCTGCGGATGATCTGCCAATCGGCGCCGCCGGGGAGCACGGCGCCGCGCAGATCGGGCCCGCAAAACTCGCCGCCGGTAATAGGCACGATGCGACGCGAGCCCTTGGCTACATCGCCAAGTTCGAGCGGCGCGCCGACCGTTACGCGGGCGGCAAAAATGAAGCTAAGCCGCGGCGCCGCGAGCTGCGGGTTTGCCATGCGATTCTCCCTGTGTCATCGTCGACATCTGAGGTCAAAATCCATAAATCTGGATCGCAGCCTCTGATCGCTTTGCGCCGTCCTGCCGCAGCCGGGCATGATCGGTCGCAGAGTCCGAGTTGGCCCCCGCATTTATGAGTTTTGATCCCAGTCTCGCCTGTACCAGGGAAGAACAATCATGGAAACCCGCGCCGCCGTGGCCATGGCTCCCGGCCAGCCGCTTGAAGTGACGACGATCCAGCTTGACGGCCCGCATGCCGGCGAAGTCCTGGTCGAGATCAAGGCCACCGGCATTTGCCATACCGATGAGTTCACGCTGTCGGGCGCCGATCCGGAGGGGCTGTTTCCGGCAATCCTCGGCCACGAAGGCGCCGGCATCGTCGTCGATGTCGGCGCGGGCGTGACCTCGGTCAAAACAGGCGATCACGTCATTCCGCTCTACACGCCGGAATGCCGCAACTGCCCGTCATGCCTCTCGCGCAAAACCAATCTCTGCACCGCCATCCGAGCCACCCAGGGTCGGGGCGTCATGCCCGACGGCACTTCGCGCTTCTCGCGCGCCGGCGAGAAGATTCATCATTATATGGGCTGCTCGACGTTTTCGAATTTCACGGTCCTGCCGGAAATAGCGGTCGCCAAAATTCGCGAGGATGCGCCGTTCGACAAGGTTTGTTACATCGGCTGCGGCGTCACGACCGGCATCGGCGCGGTGATCAACACCGCGAAGGTCGAGCCGGGGTCAAAGTGCATCGTGTTCGGGCTCGGCGGTATCGGTCTCAATGTCATTCAGGGCCTGCGCCTGGTCGGCGCCGATATGATCATCGGCGTCGACCTCAATCCCGAAAAGCGGGCCTGGGGCGAGCGCTTCGGCATGACGCATTTCGTCAACCCCTCCGAAGTGGACGGCGACCTCGTCGCCTATCTCGTCAACATGACCAAGAGCGGCGCCGATCAGATCGGCGGCGCTGATTACACCTTCGAATGCGTCGGCAATGTGAAGCTCATGCGCGTCGCGCTCGAATGCTGCCATCGCGGCTGGGGTGAGAGCATCATCATCGGCGTCGCCGGTTCGGGACAGGAGATCGCGACGCGGCCGTTCCAGCTGGTCACCGGCCGGGTGTGGCGCGGCAGCGCCTTTGGCGGAGCGCGCGGCCGCAGCGACGTGCCAAAGATCGTCGACTGGTACATGGAGGGCAGGATCCCAGATCGATCCGATGATCACCCACACCATGCCGCTCGAGCGGATCAACGACGGCTTTGCCCTGATGCGCGCCGGCAAGAGCATTCGCAGCGTGGTGGTTTATTAGGCCGCGTGCGCGCAAAACGGAACTGACGGACGATGTGGATTGTCCGGCGCAGGACAAACTTGAAGTCGGACCTTGAGCGCGGCTGCGCGTTGAGCCCTACAGGAACTTCACAGCACTATTCGATGACCTCATCGGCCTCGACAAGCAGTGTTTGCGGCACCGCTATGCCGAGTGCCTTGGCTGTCTTGAGGTTGATCACCAACTCGAACTTCGTCGGTTGTAGCACCGGAAGTTCTCCAGGTTTTTCGCCTTTCAGGACTCGCCCGACATATGTACCTGCCTCGCGAATAGAATCGGCGAAGTCCGAATTATAGCTGATCAGTCCGCCAGCAGCAGGGAACTCCCGCGCAAAATAGATGGCAGGAAGGGAGTGCCGTGCGGCAGACGCGACAAGTTGGCCGCGAAGATCCCAAAAGATCGGATCAGCGCCAATCACAACCGCATCAGCCCGCTGTTGAACAAGCCTTGCAAAAACATCCTCGATGTCCGTCTGTGGGCTGATGTTCACCACATCGAAGCGCAAGCCAAGCGCCGTCGTCGCGGCCTGATTCTCGCTGATTTGCGCGGCCACTGTCGGATTTTTCGGATTCACGAGCAGGGCAACCGATGCAGTCTTAGGCTTCAGCTCCCGGAGCAACTCCAGTCGCTTTCTCCCGAGTTCGACTGAAAGGAAGGTCACGCCGGTGGAATTTCCACCTGGATGGTTCAGAGTTGCCGCGAGGCGCATTTGAACCGGGTCGCTGCCGATCGCGAATACGATTGGAATCGTGGAGGTTGCATTTTTCGCTGCAATAGCAGCATTGATTGGAGTCGCAAAAAGAACACTTACTCCGCGGCCGATCAAATCAACCGCCAGTGTCGGCAATCGCTCGTATTGACCTGCCTCAGCCCAGCGATATTCGATCGCGACAGTCTGTCCGTTTACGAAACCACTTTCGCTGAGCCCTCGCTCGAAAGCCCGCGTGAACTTTGGGCGTGTGTCGGGCGGAAAACTGCTGAGAAAGCCAACCGTCGCAATGCTTGTCCGCTCCGCATACACACTGAACGGCCGCAAAACGGCAGCTGCACTCGCAGCCAGCGAAATAAAAGCGCGGCGTTGCATCGCCTCCCTCCAGCCAAAACTCGCCCGCCATAGTAGTCGATAAATTTCTAATCGTTATCACTGATCGCGGAATGGTGTCGTGGACGGAGCAATCTCGGAAATGCCCAACTGCAGAAATTAGCAGGCGCGTGATTGAAGTGCCAGAGCAGAGCCTCAAATCCCGCGCCGCGAACTCACAGACTATGGGGGGTAACCGTCAGGTCTGCGGCCCCGAATATACTCGCGTAGTGCCGTGTTCACGCGCGCGATCACGCCATCCCACCGCCGCCTCTCATCCTGCCGGAACAGGCGCGCCGTCGGATACCAGGGGCTGCCGTCGCGATCCAAGAGCCAGCGCCAGTCGGGAATGAACGGCAGGAGCACCCACACCGGCTTTGCCAGAGCGCCGGCCAGATGCGCGACGGAGGTATCGACCGCAACGACGAGATCGAGATTTGCGATGAGCGCTGCCGTGTCGGAGAAATCCCGCAAGTCCTCGCCAAAGTGAATAATGTCGCCGCGTCTGCTGAGCGTGGCGGTGTCCGCCGCGCGCACCTCGCGTTGCAGGCTGACAAAATCCGCGTTCGCGTCGGCAATAATGTCCAGGAACGTCGCAAGCGCGACCGAGCGGTTATGATCATTCTTGTGCGTCGGGCGGCCGGACCAGGCGAGCCCGATGCGCGGCCGGTCGCAGCGGGGAAGCCGCTCGCGCCAATGCGCTGTCAGCTCAGCCGACGCATGCAAAAACGGCGTCGCGCCGGGCACACTCCCGAGCTCGGTCGCAAAGACGCGCGGCAGGCTGAGCAAGGGACAATGCAGATCAAAATGCGGCAGCGCCTCGCCGCGCGGTATGACCTGTGCGACACCAGGAAGCGCCCGCATCAACGCAGCGAGCGGCGCCTGCACTTCGAGCACGATACGCGCTCCGCGTGCCGCCGCCAAAGTCGCATAACGGCAGAACTGAATCGTGTCGCCAAAACCCTGTTCGGCGTGCAGGAGAATCGTCTTGCCGGCGATGTCGTCGGAACCCGTCCAGAGCGGCTGCGCGAAATTGCGCCTGAAGCTTTTGTGTTGGTCAGTGTCCCAGCGCCACTCGTGCTCCTCCCAGCCGCGCCTGAGATCGCCGATCAGCAAACGGCAGAGCGCCTCATTATAATGAGCGTCGGCAAAATCCGGCCGCACGGCATAGGCGCGCTGGTAGTCGGCGAGCGCTTCATCGAAGCGCCGCAAATTCTGCAATGTGGCGCCGCGATTGACGAGCGCCTCGGCATAATTCGGACGCAGCGCGAGCGCGCGGCCATAGGATGTCAACGCCTCGTCGAAACGCAAAATGGCGTGCAGCGCATTGCCGCGGTTGTAATGCGTCTCGGCGCGGTTTGGCAGTAGCGCCACTGCGCGATCGTAATCGGCCAGCGCCGCGTCGAACCGCCGCAACGCCTGCAGCGTACCGGCGCGGTTGGCATGGGCTTCGGCGAGATCGGGGCGCAGCGCCAGCGCCCGATCATAGCTTGCAAGGGCTTCCTCGTATCGCGCCAACCCGTGCAGCGCATTGCCGCGATTGGCATGGGCCTCGGCGAAATCGTCCCGCAGCGCCAGCGCGCGATCGCAGCTTGACAGCGCTTCGTCGAAGCATTGCAAATCGTGCAGCACGACCGCGCGATTGCACAGTGCTTCGAGGTAATCCGGTTGCAGCGCGAGGGCGCGATCATAGCTTTGCAGCGCCGCCTCGAACTGCCGCAAGTCCTTGAGTGCGTTGCCGCGGTTCAGCAATGCTTCGGCATAATCAGCGCGCAGGGCGAGCGCGCGGTCGCAGCTGGCCAGCGCGTCGGCAAAGCGGCCGAGCGCATGCAAGGCGCTGCCGCGGTTCGACAGTGCTTCGGCATAATCGGGCCGCAGCGTGAGCGCGCGATCATAGCTGGCAATGGCGTCTTCGCAGCGCTTGAGAGCCAGCAGCGCATTGCCGCGATTGAGCCAAGCGTCCGCATAATCCGGGCGCAGTGCAAGCGCCCGGTCATAGCTGGCCAGCGCATCGTGCAATCGCCCCAGCGCGCCAAGCGCGATGCCGCGATTGTTCAAGGCGAAGACATTATCGGGACTGACGGCAAGCGCCGTCTCGATCTGCTGTACCGCCTGCATATGCCGGCCGCACTGATGGAAAATGACGCCAAGCAGATGCAGGCTGTCAAAGTGATCGGGCTTGGTCGCCAGTACCTGCCGATAAATCGCCGCGGCCGCGTCCAGCTGTCCGGCTTGATGCAGGGCAAGTCCTTCGGCGACGCGGGCGGCGAGATCGATGACAGGCGCGCCCTGCGACATCGCGCCTTGCAGTTGCGCCGTGGCGTCAGAGGCGGGCCGTGCAGGGGCGGTCTGTTTCATGCAATCGGCGCAATTCGTGCCGCCGTATTAACGGAGCGCGCATGCCGATTCGTCAATCATGGAAGGCGATTGCCGACCAAATGCGCATTATAACGATTCTAGGTCCTGTTTTCGCTATTGCAGCGCGATCACCGGCGGCATGGTGAAACAATTGGCGGGCCTTGCGAAACTAAATGCTTGGCCGCTCGTTTTGCCGATGGGGCTGACTAAATTGGAGTGAGCCCAAATGTGTGACTACAGCCTGCACAATGTGCGATCGCGGCCCGCCAAGGTCGCCGACAAGCTGATTACGCGTGATTTTGGCACCGGCACGCGCGGATTCTGCTCGGTTGACGACCCCTATACCGCAGTCTGCATCCTCCCCGGCACGGAGCTATCCTTTACCAATGACGTGTCGTGCCTGGCGACGGGTCTATTCCCGTGGCGCGAAAAGGCGCTCAGTCACCGGACCGCAATTTTCAGGCAAATCAACAAGGACAAGGCCGCGGCCCATCACGATGCGCTGGAATTTCCTGACGGGCGGGTCGTGCTCTTGACGCTGCTCTGCGAGGGCCAGGAGGCAACGGTCCTGCAGCTGCCGGCACAGCCGAAAACGGCCAAAGAAGCCGAAGAGCAGCAGCGGGCGGCCTACGTCGGTTGAGGCCGAAATCAGAAGCCGGCCGTTCTGATGAGGACGGCCGGTTGGGTCCCTCCTGGTTCGCCCGTTGCAGGGCAACCAGCCATCCCACCTGGCGGGTGGCGTGGGCGGGTAGCCGTCGTCCACGCCGCCCGAGGTTTTTTGATGCGTGCGAGAGGTCGTACACCGCGCCGGCGTGCAAAAATTTGCGGCGCTTAATGGTCACGATAGACTCCCCCGCCGCGGCGCAAAAATGCTCATCCGCCCTTGATATTGGCTGCCTTGATGATCGGCCACCATTTATCGGCTTCCGCCTGCTGATGGGCATGCAGCGCCTCGGGCCTCTGTTGCTCACGCGTCGAGACTTGTTGACCGAGCTTGGCGAGCTTCTCTTTAACTTGCGCGTCCGCCAGCGCGGCGACGGTCGCGGCATTGATTTTCGCGATCACGTCCTTGGCCGTGTCTTTCGGCGCCCACAGTCCGAACCAGATCGTCACGTAAAATCCGGGTAGCCCGGCCTCATCCACGGTCGGCACGTCAGGCATGCCGGGATGGCGGCTCTTGGCCGTCACCGCCAGTGCCTTGACCGTGCCGGCTTGCACCTGTGCGACGAAATTCGACGATGGCTCGATCATCAGATCAATCTGGCCTGCGACGAGGTCCTGCACCGCCGGCCCGTCGCCGCGATAGGGCACGAACTGAAAGCTCGTTCCGGTCGTCTTCTGAAATGAAAGATCGGCAAGATTGCCGGTCGAGCCGGCGCCGGGAATGCCCGCACTCGCCTTGTCCGGATTCGCTTTCAGCCAGGCGATCAGGTCTCTGAGATTATTGACCGGCAGCGACTTTCTCGTCGCGATCAACAGCGGCTCATAGCCGAGCTCCGCGATCGGCGCGAGATCGGTGAGCAGATCGAATTGCAGCGGATAGAGCGCCCCGGACAGCACATGCGTGGTCAGCGTGCCGATCGACAGCGTATAGCCGTCGGGCGGTGCATGCACGACGCGTGCCACGCCGATCGTGCCGCCGGCGCCAGCGACATTTTCGATAATCACCGGCTGGCCAAGCGGCCCGCGCATGCCTTCAGCGAGAATGCGCGCAAATATGTCGGTACCACCGCCGGCGGCGAACGGCACCACCATGGTCACCGGCCGCGACGGATAGGCATCGGCGGCGGCGCGTTGTGATCGGACGGACAACGCGGCGGCAGCTGCGGCGAGCTGCAGAAACTGGCGACGGCGCATGATCCTTATTCCGGCTTGAGATTGGCGAATTTCACCACCTTCACCCATTTCTCGGTATCGGCGGCGATGAATTTCGCAAAATCCTCGGGCGTATTCGGCGGCATCACGAGCGCGCCCAGATCGAGCAGACGCCCTTTGACGGCCGCATCAGCGATCGCTTGGTTGACCGCCTTGTTCAGCGTGTCGATGATGGACTTGGGCGTGCCCTTCGGCGCGCCGTAGCCGATCCAGCCGAACGCTTCGTAGCCGGGCAGAAATTCGGCCATGGCCGGCACGCCGGGCAGGAAATCGACACGTTCCGGCGTCGTCACCGCGAGCGGCCGCAATTTGCCCTGCCTGATATGCGGCAGCGATGATGGCGTGACGTCGAACATGACCTGCACCTGACCGGCGAGCAGATCGACCAGCGCCGGCGTCGAGCCGTGATAGGGCACATGCACGAGATTGACGCCGGCCATGTATTTGAACAATTCGCCGGCCACATGTTGCGGGCCGCCGACCCCGGCCGAGGCCATGTTGATCTTGCCGGGATTGGCCTTGGCATAAGCGATGAATTCCGGAACGGTCTTGGCCGGGAACGTCGGCAGCACTTCCATGACCAGCGCGACGCGGTCCACGATCGCAATCGGGGCGATGTCGCGGCGAAAGTCGAATGGCAGATCGGGAAACATCGCCTGATTGATGGTGTTCTGCGAATTGACGAGCAGTAATGTGTAACCGTCAGGCGCCGCACGAACGACCGCTTCGGTTGCCACGTTGCCGGTGGCGCCGGGCCGGATCTCGACGACGAATTGCTGACCGAGGTGATCGCTCAAATATTGTGCGACCAAGCGCGCGGTGATGTCGGACGAGCTGCCGGCGGCCTGGCCGACCAGGACGTGAACCGGCCGGGTCGGATAATCCAGCGCGGCCGCGCGGCGCGGCACAAGCGGCAGCGCCGCACCTGCCAGCGCGAGTTTTACAAAATCTCGGCGTTGCACGTATCCCCCCTCTGCGTTTCCTACCGGCCTGTTTGGTTGGTCTCTTTCAGTCATTCCGACTTGTGGCCGGCGGGCGAGTCTAGCGGCATGGCGAGAACTTTCCGAGGGGGCCTATCGGCAGGTGCTACGCCCTGTGGCGTCTTGCCGCTCTATGACTTGCCGCGGCGCGCAGCCGAAAGCGCCTGCTGCAGGCGCGCCTCGCGCAGGAACAGAAACAGCCCGGTGGCGACGACAATGGCCGAGCCGATCAGAAGGCCGGCCGACGGCACGTCGCCCCAGATCACAAAGCCGACGACAAGGGCCCAGACCAGCATCAGGTAGTAGAACGGGGTCACCGCCGGGGCGGGTGCCAGATGCAGCGCCTTGGTCCAGAACCATTGGCCGATCGCATTGACGAAGCCGGTGCCGAACAGTAGCGCGGCATCGATTGCCGACGGCCGGCGCCAGCCCAAGCACAACAAAAGACTATGGCAGACGGCGAGCACCGTCAGTTGCCAGATGACGAGCGTATTCGCCGATTCCGTTCTGGTCATGCCGCGCACGGCAACCGTCACGGTGCCATACATGACGGCGTTGATCAGCGCGAACAGCGCGCCGAGCGTCAGCGAATTGGCGCCCGGATTGGTGACGATCAAGACGCCGACAAAGCCGATAAGCAGCGCCGCCCCGCGCGCGAGGCCTGCCCGCTCCTTGAGCCAGACGATGGAGACCAAGGCGGCGAACAGTGGCGCCGAGAAATTGATCGCGACCGCGCCCGCGAGCGGCATCAGACTGAAGGCCAGCAGCAGCGAAAGCTGCGAGATCGACTGGGAGAGACCGCGCGCCAGATGGTCGCGCGGCCGCCGTGTCGCGTACACCGCCAGGCCGGAAACCGGTAAGATCACCGCGGCGCCGGCGATGAACGAGGATAGCGAGCGCAGAAACAGCACTTCGCCGACCGGATAGCTCGCCACCAGCCATTTGCTGGCCGCCGATGCGCCGGCAAACAGCATTGTGGCAATGATCATCATCACAATGCCGGCCGGCACATTGTCGGCGCGATCCGGCCCGCCCCTCGCCTGCGCCGCGGCTGCGCCGCCGCCCATTCCCGTCCGCTTGCTAACGTCGTCCATCCCCCTGCCCACGCAAGACCCTTCCTGCGGTCTAGGCCCCAATTGCCGGCATTGCAATCAAGGGCGCGCCCGGGGCGCCCCACCGGCGTGATCACAATCCGACTGCAGTCTTAATGCGCGCGGCCGCCGCCATCTCCCTGACTCGGAAAGCGAAAAGCGCGATGCGGGCGTCAAGCCGGCAGGCGCCCTCGGCGGAACATTTCAGCAATCAGAGGGTTCAGCAAAGCGAGAGCCGTTCATAGCGGCTCGCCATAGGAGTGCCTCCCCCATGTGCGACTACAGCCTGCATCTCATTGCTTCGCGGCCCGCCAAGGTCGCGGACAAGCTTGTGTCGACGGACTTTGCCCGTTCGATCACGCGCGGCTTCACGGAAGTCGGGCATCCTGATGTGGCGGTCTGCCTGCGACCCGGCACCGAGATCGCTTTCGACAATCCGGTCATGTACGACCGCGCCTTCAGCATGTTCGGCAAGGCGCGCATCGAACATCGCGTCGCGCGCTTCCGTCAGGTCAACATGGATGATCCGCACGTGCATCATGACGCGCTGGAATTTCCCGGCGGCCAGATTGTGATGGTGACGCGGCTCATTCCCGGCCAAACCGCGACCGTGCTGCAACTGCCGGCCTCGCCGCAGGATCATCACCACAGCGCCAGGGCCACGGCACGCGAAAGAGACACCGCGCGCGATCCCGCGCCGATCGCGTAAGGGTGTGCGTTCACACACGGTGTAAGCGGCGGCGGAAGCACTTCCGCCGCCCGTGCCGGTTCTTGTCGTTTTTGTCGCGATGACCTCGATTACCTGTGATGCTGCCGCAAATATTCGTGCAGCGACGTGCTGCCGGTCTCCTTGAGCAGAGTCTTCAGCATCATGTCCCTGCGGCGGCCCTTGGCGAAGCCTTCGCCATATTCCTTGCGCAAGGTCCCCACCCGCGTATTTCCGTGCTTGCGATCGATGCGCCCGCTCTTGTCGCGATGACGGCCGTCGAGGCTTTTGCTCTTCGCCATCTGATCCTCCTCCTGAAACTTCTATGACATGCTTGCGCTACGGCCGGTAGCGCTGCCCAGGCAGTTTCAACCTGAGCGCCCGACCGGGCAAGCATGAAAAGCAAAAGCTCCGCTGCCGACCCTCGCATGCTTGCCCTGTCACGCCCCTTTTGCGATCGTTCAAAAGCGGGCGCCGGGCACGCAACCGTCGTGATTTTTCACGGTCGTGACTTTTGCGCCAAAGCCATTATTGTGCGCCGCATCGTCGACCTCGGGCGCTCGTAGCTCAGCTGGATAGAGCATCAGACTTCGAATCTGAGGGTCGGGAGTTCGAATCTCTCCGAGCGCGCCATGCTCAATGGGTCCGTTCCGGACACATAGGTTACG
>JAJPJB010000036.1 GCA_021324465.1 Hyphomicrobiaceae bacterium | reverse complement strand
GCTTGTTCGGGCGCGGCTTGATCACGATTTATCGCTATACGCTCTCGCCGCTGATCGGCTTCAACTGCCGGCATCTGCCGACCTGTTCGGACTATGCCGATCAGGCGATCGGCCGCTTTGGCTTGTGGGCAGGCGGCTGGATGACGCTGGCGCGGTTGCTGCGTTGTCACCCGTGGGGCACATCGGGACTCGATTTTGTGCCTCAGGCGCTGCCACCGGATGCGCATTGGTATGTGCCGTGGCGTTATGCGCGTTGGCGCGGGACCAATACGGCAGCGGCTTGACGCTGCCCTGCGCGTGCCGGCGGTCTCTTGCCAGCTCCAGAATCAGCCAGAAAACCGACTTCCACTTTGCCGGCTCATGCTCTAAAAGCCAGCCAGTTTCGATTCCGCTTACCTGCGCTCGTTCGCAGGAGTGAGCAACAGGAGTGCATGATGGTCGCTGTGACCTTCCCCGACGGCGCGCGCCGCGAATATCCGCAAAACACCACCGGTCTCGACATCGCCAAGAGCATCTCGCCCTCGCTCGCCAAGCGCACGGTGGCGATGGCGCTCGATGGCAAGCTCGCCGACCTGACCGATCCGATCGCGCACGATGCCAAGATCGAGTTTCTCACCCGCGAAGATCCGCGGGTGCTGGAGCTGATCCGCCACGATGCCGCACACGTGCTCGCCGAAGCGGTGCAGACGCTGTGGCCCGGCACGCAGGTCACCATCGGCCCGGTGATCGAGAACGGCTTCTATTACGATTTCTTTCGCAACCAGCCGTTTACCCCGGAAGATTTCGACGCGATCGAAAGCAAGATGCGCGAGATCATCGCGCGCGACAGGCCCTTCACCAAGGAAATTTGGTCGCGCGAGCATGCCAAGAAGGTGTTCCGCGACAAGGGCGAGTTGTTCAAGGTCGAGCTGGTCGACGCGATCCCGCAAGATCAAGAGATCAAGATCTACAAGCAGGGCGACTGGTTCGATCTGTGCCGCGGCCCGCATATGACCTCGACCGGCAAGATCGGCAATGCGTTCAAGTTGATGAAAGTCGCCGGCGCCTATTGGCGCGGCGATTCAAGCCGCGAGATGCTGTCGCGCATCTACGGCACCGCTTTTGCCAAGCAGGAAGAGCTCGACGCCTATCTCAAGCAAATCGAAGAGGCGGAAAGGCGCGATCATCGCCGGCTCGGCCGTGAGATGGATCTGTTTCATTTCCAGGAAGAGGCGCCCGGCTCGGTGTTCTGGCATCCCAAGGGATGGACGCTGTTTCAGACCCTGGAGGCTTATATTCGCCGTCGTCAGGCGGACGCCGGCTACGCCGAGGTGAATGCGCCGCAGCTCATCGATTCCTCGCTGTGGGTTGCGTCCGGGCATATGGCGACCTTCCGCGAGAACATGTTTCTGGTGCAGCCGCGCGAGGAGGACGAGCGCACCTATGTGGTCAAGCCGATGAATTGCCCCGGCCACATTCAGATCTTCAAGAACGGGCTGAAATCCTACCGCGATCTGCCGTTCAAGCTTGCCGAGTTCGGCAAGGTGCACCGCTTCGAGCCGTCCGGCGCTTTGCACGGCTTGATGCGGGTGCGCGCCTTTACGCAGGACGACGCGCATATTTTCATCACCGAAGAGCAGATCGCAGAGGAGGTCATCAAGGTCAACGACCTTATTCTGTCGATCTATGAGGATTTCGGCTTCGACGACGTCACCATCAAATTCTCCGATCGGCCGGAGAAACGCATCGGCGACGATGCCGTGTGGGACAAATCAGAGGCCGCGCTGCGCAAGGCGCTCGAAGCGTCAGGCCGGCCATGGACGCTCAACAAAGGTGAGGGCGCGTTCTATGGGCCCAAGCTCGAATATGTCCTGCGCGATGCAATCGGCCGCGACTGGCAGTGCGGCACGGTACAGGTCGATTTGAACATGCCCAGCCGGCTTGGCGCCTACTATATCGACGAACATTCAAACAAAGTGACGCCGGTGATGCTGCACCGGGCGATGTTCGGCTCGCTCGAGCGCTTTACCGGCATCATGATAGAGCATTGTGCGGGACATTTGCCGCTGTGGCTCTCGCCGCTGCAGGCCATCGTCGCGACCATTATCTCAGACGCCGACGACTATGCGCGCGAAGCGGTCGCCGCCGCGCGCGCGATGGGGTTGCGCGTCGAGAGTGATTTGCGCAACGAGAAGATCAATTACAAGGTGCGCGAGCACTCGCTGGCCAAGGTCCCGGTGCTCCTTGTGGTCGGCAAGAAGGAGACGGCCGAACGCACCGTTTCGATCCGCCGGCTCGGCAGCGACAAGCAGCAGACGATGCCGCTCGGAGCAGCGCTCGCCGCGCTGGCGCAGGAAGCGGTGCCGCCGGACGTCAAACGGGTGAAGAAGGCGGCGTGACGTCGATCCGCGCGTCCCCGCGCAGGCGAGGACCCGGCGCAAATTGGCAAAGCTGCAGCGCTTCTCCGGATTCCTGCCTCGCAGAACAAACGGATGGCCGGTTGACGGCTACCGCGTCAGCACCTCGACTTCGCCGTCGACCCCGGTGATCACCTTGAAGTCGCGCTGATAGCTGCGGCCTTCATTGCGCGCAATCACGTGGTAGTCGCCTTCGGCGAGCACCAGGCGCGGGAAGGCGCCGATCGATTCCTTAATGACGTCGCCGCCCGGCGTCAGGACGGTCCATTGCGTGTTGGCGAGCGCCTCGCCGCCCGGATTGTTGACCAGCTTGAGGGTGATGACCGCGGCGCGGTGGGTCACGACGATATCGGTCAGCTTGCCCGCCTCGACATGTACATCGGAGCGGACGACCGAATTGCCGTCGCCGTAATTGGACACGATGTTGTAGGTGCCTTCCGGCAGCAATACCACGTCCCCGGTCATGACGGCCTGTGCGATCGGCCGCCGCTCGGTGGTGCTCGCGAACTGGCTGCCGGCGAAGATGTCGAAGGAAATCTGCCCGGGGGGAATGCGGACATCGCCGACGCGGCCCTCCAGTCTGATGCCGCCAGCGGGGATATCAAGGACTTCGCGGACCGTCTCGGCCCGCAACTGCACCGCTTTCGCCGCGCTGGCGAGACCGAGGCTCGCATGCACGACATAGCCGCCCGGAGGCAGTATGAAGGTCGGCGCGGCGCCATGATCCTCCTTGATCAGGGGAAAAGCCCCGGTTGCGTCGGGCTTGGCGGCATAGACGCGCCAGATGAGCCCGCCGCTGATCGCCGCCGCGTTCTGGCCGTACCGGGCAGTGACCGCGAGCGCCACATGCCCGGCGGGTACGGCCGGCATGGTCTGCGCCACCGGCGGCGGCGCGGCAGGTGTTGGCAACGGTGCCGTCAGTGGTGCCGGATTGACCAGAGTCGCGCCCGGCGATCCGATGCCGCCGGTCAGCGGCGCTGCCGCGGTCGCTTGCGGCGCCACAAGGCTGCGCACTTGCGCGGACGCCGGCGCGGACACGAGCATGACCGCGACAATTGCCCCAGCGCAATATCGAAGCGCGCGCACGTCCCACCCCCGCGTCCGCGGTCTTTGTCGTTCCCAAACACGGCAATTTCATGCCAGCGCGGCACAGTCAAGCCGAACCAACCTCTGCGCTAAGTGTTAGAACTAGCTGACGAGCCATGACTTTCCCCCTATCCTCGCCCTCGGCTTATGATCCGCCAGACCGCAATCTTCGGTCGTGAAAATCCGCGAGGATCAGGTGCGCGCAATCGACACTGACAACAAAGTCGCGGACGCCCATCGCATCGGCGTTAGCCCCGGCAAACCGTCCATCGGCCTTGTGCTCGGCAGCGGCGCTGCCCGGGGCTTCGCCCATATCGGCGTGCTGCGGGTGCTGGAAGCGAACGGCATCAAGCCTGATATCATCGTCGGCACATCGATGGGTGCCTTGGTCGGCGGCTGCTACGCCACCGGCCAGCTCGACGCGCTCGAGGAGTGGGCGCGGTCGCTGACGATGCGGCGCGTGATCGGCTATCTCGACGTGCGGATCGGCGGATCGGGGCTGATCAGCGGCGGACGGCTTTCCACCCGACTCGAGGAATCCATCGGCGCAGCGACCATCGAGCAACTGCCGATCCGGTTTGCCGCCATATCGACCGAGATCGGCACCGGGCACGAAGTGTGGCTGACGCGAGGCTCGCTGGCGCTGGCGCTGCGCGCCTCCTATGCACTGCCCGGCATTTTTCCGCCGGTTCATATCGGCGGACGCTGGCTGGTCGACGGCGCGCTGGTCAATCCGGTCCCGGTTTCGGCGGCGCGCGCGTTTGGCGCGCGCGTCGTCATCGCGGTGAACATGGAGGCGGACCGTTTCGGCCGCGGCGCCACGATCGCCAGCCACGGCGCCGATCCCGGCGACGGGCAAAGCGCGATCATCAAGGAGCCGCGCAACAGTTTTGCCCGCCTGCGCAGCATGTTCAGCGCCGAGCGCGCGCTCAAGCGCCAGATCATCGCCGGCAACGGACGGCCGAGCCTGACAACCGTCATGGTCGAGTCTTTCAACATCATGCAGGACCGCCTGACCCGCATGCGGCTGGCCGGCGATCCGCCCGATGTGCACATCACCCCGCGTATCGGTCCGATTGGCTGGCTCGACTTTCATCATGCCGCCGAAGCGATCGAGATCGGGCGCGCGGCGACGGAAAAAGCCGTCGAGTCGATTAATCAGGCGATTGCCGATCTGAGCTGAGCCAAAATCACCGCGAGGGCGAGCGTTGCGCGCACGAGGTCTGGCAGGCGATCTGGCTCGTCGAGCAGGCGAGTTGGCACGATGTTCCCCCTGACGCGCTGCTCAGGGTGCTGCTGCTCGCCGCCGTGCCGGTGATGCCGTTCGGAAGCACGCAGGTGGTCCGGCAATTCGCCGCCGTCGAGTTGCAGTTCATCATGCAGTTCGTCACCGTCGATGTCACGGTAGTCGTCTGCGGCGGCGTGGGCGTGGGATTTTGCGCGAGCGCAGCGGCGACGGCTCCGTCGAGTGCCAATAAAACCAATAAAAGCGGCCATAAGATCGTCAGCATCAGCGCTGCCCTGCGCATGCGGGCCTCCGCGACAGCCATCAAAGGCGCTCTGATCATAGCGCAGCGCCGGCGCTAAGATAAGCGGGAGATCGTCGGCGCAGCGACGCCGGATAGATTGGCCCACTCAAGCGACTCAACGGCTCGACCGCCCGCTCACGCGCTGAGGATATAGTCGTGCATCGCTGCGGTGTCGCGCTCCATTTCCTGCAGGCGGTGCTTGACCACATCGCCGATCGAAATGATACCGACCACCTGCCCCTGATCGACGACCGGAACGTGACGGAATTTACCCTGCGTCATGCGTTCCATGATGCTGGCGATCGTTTCGCCTTCGCTGCAGGTGGAGACTTTGCGGGTCATGGTCTGACTGACCGGCTCCGCAAGTGCCGCCGCGCCGCGCTCAGCAAGCGCGCGCACGATGTCCCGTTCGGAGAGGATGCCGACCACGCGGCGATCGGCGCCGAGAATGACGAGCGCACCGATCCGCTTTTGTGCAAGCAAACTTATTGCAGTGGCAAGGCTGGCATTCGGCTCTATGCTGACGACCTCGCGGCCCTTCTGCGCGAGGATGATGCTCACGGTCATTTTAAGCCTCCCTGATGCGCGAGATGATTTCGAAACATCGAAACCGCATGCCCGTTTTGACGGTATCGCAGCTTTTTGGCCTGCACGGGCACCCGCAGCGTTCCCAAGCCGGAGCGCAGCAAAGGTATTAGCGTTAATGCTTTCACCTGCCGCCGGGTTCCTCGGCAAAACCCGCAAGATGAGTTGCGATGCAGCAGCGGCCGGCGCGCCCGCGCCTGCAAGACAAGAAAAACGCAAAGCTTTGCAGCCGCAAGCGGCAGCCCCAGTCGGCGGGATCTGGATTTAGTCCGAGCGAGGCGCAGGCTCGGTCTGGCGTTCCGCCTGGGGGGTCGCCGGATCGAAAGCGTTGAACAGCAACAGGCCTGCGAAAAACCCGCCGACATGCGCCTGCCAGGCCAGCGTCTGTCCCGCCTCTTCGCCGAATGAAAGCGTACCGAGCCCAAATAATGCATTGAGGCCGAGCCAGACCCCAAGGAACAACAAAAAGCGCGGATCGCGAAGAGTCTCCCGAAGCGGTGTCGCCGGCATGCGATAGAGTTCGCCTGACTCGCGCCGAAACACGCTCAGCGGTCCGCCTTCCCGGAACACGAAACGCAGCGCTGCTGCCATCGCGCCGGAAATGGCAGCGGAGGCGCCGATCATCGGATCGGTCGCGCCCAGATGCGTGACAAGATGCGCCAAAGCCCCGATCGCCGCCGTAACCAGAAGAAAGACGACGTAGCGCCACGCGCCAAAACGGCGCGCCAGGGCGGTGCCAAACGGCAAGAACCAGGCGAGATTGAGACCGAGATGCATCGTGTCGGCGTGCAAAAACGCATAGGTGAAGAAGGTCCACAGGTCGGCGCCGAAACCGCCGGGAAAGGCGCCGCTCGCAGCGAGCTCGGCGCCATAGCGCGCAGGAATGAATGCAAAAGCCAGGATGAATTGCAGGTCCTGCTCATCGCTGAGCGCGAAGACGCGCACGGCATGAACAAGCACGAGAACCAATACGGTCGCGATGACGATCAGCGGCACATTGAAAATGGGCTCGCGTCGCTTGGGATATTGCTGCTGCGTCACCAAAAAATTCCAACGTCCTTGCGTGCCGAGATAAGCGGACAGCGCTGGAAGAACAAGTCGCCTCGAGAAGTGGCGAAATGCCGACGGGCGAGGGCGAAAATACAAGAGGGAGGACATCAAATCCTCCCTCTTGCATCGCGCGGGATTTCCGCGCCGAGGCCGGCCTTTGCGCTTGCGCTCAAAGCGATCGCTCGGCCTCGGTCACATCCCCTCGCCTCCCGTTATCTGGAAAGGCCGCCGGCAGGACCCGGCGGCAGCTGATCGGTAGATCATGTATGCGGCAGGTTAGGCGGCCCGCTGCCGCGAGCCAATGTCAACGTTCTGTTAAGCCTAATCTCGCGTTAGCGCGGCTGAGCCTGAGCTGCCGGCCGCGGCGGCACGCCCCCTGCTGCGGTCCCTCGCACATAGCCGCACGCCGTCACAACTGTCCCGAGCCGGGACAGATCGGGCGGCGCGCCTGCAGGGAGTGGACCATGAAACACGCGGCAAGCCGCCAGCTCTACGCCTATTGGGAGGAGCGGCGCGGCAAGCGCGCCGCGCCAGAGCGCGCTGAGATCGAGCCCGGCGCCATTCGGCAGGTGCTGAGCGACGCCTTCATCCTGGCGCTTGATGGCGGTGCCGGGCACCCGTTCCGGCTCGCCGGCACGCGGGTCTGTGCCCTGTTCGGTCGCGAGCTCAAAAACGAGCCATTCATTGGGCTTTGGGCCGCCGCAAGCCAGCCGACAATTGCCGATCTGGTCTCCATCCTGGACAGCGAACAGGTCGGCACAGTGGCCGCTGCGACGGCACAGAACGCGCATGGCGAGCCGATCGATCTCGAACTTCTGCTGTTGCCGCTCAGCTCGACCCGGCCGAGCCTCGCCCGCACCATCGGCATCCTGGCGCCGCTGACGATTCCGCAATGGCTCGGTTCCGTCCCGCTCGGCCCGCTCAGTGTTGGATCCCGGCGCCATATCGGCGCCTCGCTGGAGCGCCGCATTCTGCCGCGTTTCATGGCGACGCGCCGCGGCCAGCTCACGGTTCATGAAGGCGGGCGCCTCTAACCCACGCTGTTACCGCAAATGCAGACGAAGTCCGGCTAACGCAGCATTAACATCGCCCGCCTAGCTTTCATGACCGGCAGGCGAAGTGGAAACATGGCCGTAGCGGAACGACGACCGAGCTTGCGGGCCCTGAACGAGGACCGCCGCCGCCATCAGCGGGTCAATGTGAACTTGCTGGGCCGCTATATGCTGGCCGATCGCCGTGAATTCCCTTGCCAGGTCGTTAACATGTCGCCCGGCGGCATGGCGCTGATTGCGCCGGTCGCCGGCGCGCCGGGGGAGCGCGTGATCGCCTATGTCGATCATCTGGGAAGGCTCGAAGGCCACATTGCCCGGCTGTTCCAAAATGGCTTCGCCATGACGATTTCGGCAACCGCGCGCAAGCGCGACAAGCTCGCCGCCCAGCTTACTTGGCTCGCCAATCGCCACATCCTCGGCCTGCCCGAAGACCGGCGCCATGGCCGCGTCGTGCCGCGCAACCCGATCGGCCGCCTGATCATGCCCAACGGCGTCAATCTCACCTGCCGCATTATCGACGTTTCGGAGTCCGGGGCCGGCATTGCCACCAATCAGCGGCCGCCGATCGGCTCCCTGGTGACGCTCGGCAAGGTGCAGGGCCGGGTGGTGCGCCACCTGGAAGACGGCTTTGCCATCGAATTTACCCGCCTGCAGCATCCGGACTTCCTTGAAGAGAACGTGTGCGGCGGGTAAACGCGCTCCGCAAAATTTAAGCCTTTCGCGCCGGCGCGACGCGCCTCCTTGCCCGCCTCGGCGCGCCGCCAAGCCGTGATGCGTGTGGGCTCGCGCACCGCGCGCGGCGTGCGGAACAGCCGCGCCATAGCGACAAGTCGTGATTTCGATACAATTTGAATCAAACAAGAATAGTTCGAATTTATTTCAGTATTGGTCGAGCTCGCGCACGGATTTTTGCCGGTTCTTGAGACGACTTTACTTCAAATTGAACGACTCTACTTAGCGAGCCTGCAAAAGCTTTGTGTGAAACGTGACCCCGAAAGACGGGAAGGGGTCACAATGCGTTCGGGCGCAAAGACAGTCTTCAAGCGCGGCGCGGCTGCGGGCATTGTCACGCTCGCTCTGATCGGCGCGCCGGCGATGAGCGCGGCGGCAGACCGGCAACTCTTCATCACCATCGGCGAGGTCACCCGCCCGCCAATCGGCTGGATCGAGTTCTGTGTCGAATACGATCCGGAGTGCAAAACCAAGCCGTCGCTGCCGCGTGATGTCGTGCTCTCCGCCGAGGCCTGGAAAGATCTTCAGCGCATCAATCTATGGGTCAACACCCACGTCAAGCCGATGACCGATATGGATCATTGGGGCGTTGTCGAACGCTGGAATTATCCCGACGACGGCTACGGCGATTGCGAAGACTACGTGCTGCAGAAGCGGCGCATGCTGATGCAGGCGGGATGGCCGCGCGAGGCGCTGCTTATCACCGTGGTGCGCGATCGAGCCGGCGACGGTCATGCCGTTCTCACGGTCAAAACCGATCGCGGCGAATTGATCCTTGATAATCAGACCGACGACATTCTGCTGTGGTCGGACACTGGCTACCGCTTTGTGAAACGCCAGTCGCAGTCCGATCCGAATGTATGGGTTGCGCTCGGCGAGCCGCATCCGGCGCCCGCCACCGCATCATCGCGCTAGAGCTAGATGCATGATCCGTACAGTGGAAACCGGCAATTTTGAAAAGATCATGCTCAAACGAAAGATCTAGGCACGATCAACAAGAGCTACGCGACCCCGGTCACGTCCCCACCCCTCCCCGTCCCCAGACCGGGTTCGCGCGCGGGCGGCCTCCCCCAGGGCCGCCCGCACCTTTTTTGGGTGATCCGAAACACCACGCGAGATTTGGCGCTGAAGATTGCTGCCCCGTCATCGATCGACCTGACAATTGCCGCTGCCGATATGCCACTTTTGCGGCAGCGAGAGAGTGACGAGCCAATTCATCTGCTTCATGCTTGGAGTGAAGCGTCGATCTTCACGCCCCGCGAGCATGCCGCGTTGGCATGGACCGAAGCGGTGATCCTGATCAGCGAGCGCCACGTGCCCGACGATGTCTACGGGGAAGCGCGGACGCATTTCTCGGAGAGGGAACTGGTGAACGTGACTGCGGCCGTGATCGCCATGAACTCCTGGAACCGCACGGCGATTACTTTTCGCGCCACTCCGGGGATGACAAGCAAAAAATCGCCGCTTGACCCGTCGCCGCTCGCCCTTTCAGGCGATCGGCTTCAACTGTTTCGCATATTGCTTGAAGCGGCGGACATAGATGTCGGCGCCGCCGGCGATCATCTTGATATCGTTCTCTTCGAGGGGGCGCAGCACGCGGGCCGGCGCTCCGACGATCAGCGATCCGGGCGGATAAGTCTTGCCTTCCGTGATCAATGCTCCGGCGCCGACCAGACAATTTTCGGCGATATGCGCGCCGTTGAGAACGATGGCACCCATACCGATCAACGTGTTGGGGCCGATTCGGCAGCCGTGCAGGATGACGTTGTGGCCGATCACGCAATTGGGGCCGATGGTCAGCGGAAAACCGGGATCGGTATGCAGCGTCGCATTGTCCTGGATCTGCGAGCGCTCACCGACCTCGATCCATTCGTTGTCGCCGCGCAGCACGGCGCCGAACCAGACGCTGCTGTCCGGCTTTAATCGCACTTTGCCGACAACTGTCGCGTTCGGCGCAATCCAATATTGGCCTTCCATCGGCAGTTCCGGCCGATGGCCGTCGAGTTCATAGAGCATGCTTTTCTCATCGTCATGCGTGGGACCGGCGCGTCCCGAACATCTGCGATTGAGGGCATCCTCGCAAGTCACGGGCGGCCTCGCAACGCGATGCCCAGCCTATCGGCGCTTCCCAGCGCGCAATGCGAAGCGGTGCGGCGCTGCCGATCCGGGATCTTCACAAGCTCCGAGCATTGAATACGCCACGCCTGCGACGTCCCGGATCAGCGGTGCACCGCTTCGTGTTGCGCCGCAGCCGCGGAGCGTCGCAATTGTGGGCTCGGCAATGACGTTAAAGCAGGGCTTGCAGCGCGAGCACCACCACGGTGCCGGACATCAGGCTCCACAGCCCGGCGATCACGGTCGCCACCATCACGATCTCGGCGCGACGGCGCTCGAGCCGCCGCCCGCGCAGCGTGTTGCGCATGATGATGAACGGCGCGGAGAAGATTAACAGCGGCACGGCGGCGAAACGCGCCGGCACCGGGCCGATCTCGAGCAGACGGAAGCTCGGAAAATGTGTGCTGAACAGGCGGTAGCCGCTCGCGCATAAGCCAGCGACGGCAAAGCCGAAGGCGAGCGAGAACAACGACTGCACTGTCTCCGGCGAGAGTGCTGGCTGCACGGCGTACAACATGCGGACAATTCCCCGGCTTGGTGTTCGCCCGCACTGACGGGCTCCAAGTGGGCTATAAGCCATTGCAGACGCCGGCCCGCACCGCTACGAAATGATTAAGGAAAGGTTAACGGCAGAGGGCGCCGCATCGGGGGAATTGACCAATGAAATTTACGCTGCATGGGTTTGCCGTTGCGCTCCTACTTTGCCTGGTGACGCCGCTTCACGCCGCAACCCTCAATATTGTCGCGATCGGCGCCAGCAATACGTCGGGTTTTGGCGTCGGCACGGCGAATGCCTATCCGGCGGTTTTGCAGGCGCTTCTGCGCAAGAAGGGCATCAACGCCAATGTCACCAATGCCGGCGTCTGGGGTGACGTCACCGCCGGAATGCTTGCCCGGCTCGATGCCACGGTGCCCAAGGGCACCGACATCGTGATCCTGCAGCCCGGCGGCAACGATCTGCGCTTCTTCGGCAGCAAAGAGCGGCGGGCGGCGAACATCGCGGCGATGGTGGCGAGACTTCGTGCGCGTCATATCCATGTCATCGTCTACGACCCCGACCCGGTCCCGCCGGATTTCTACCAATGGGACCACATCCATTTTAACGCCGCCGCGCATGCCAAGATTGCAGCGACGCTGGCCGGGCAGATTGAAGCGTCGCTGAAGCCCGCTGCCGGGCCGCCGCGCTCGCAGCCCGTCTCAGGCACATCGCAGGCGGCGCCATCTTCGTCGCAACCTGTCAGCGCCAAGCCCTGATCGCCGCGGGTCAGGCGCTCGATTGGACGCATCCGGCTCCGGTTTTCTGTTTAAGCCTGATCTTTTCCGAAAGCGGGCACCCATTCCCGCATCAACATCAGGCTTTGCAAGATCATGCCCCGACTGTCCGTGCCATACTGCGCGTTGATTCGAGCAGGACGGCCTAGACAGCAGCATGACCGCCAACGCGGCTTCACGATACGACACACGCCAAAGGCTGCGCCAGTCGAGGCGCAGACGAGCCCGCCCGGTGCTCACCTTGCCGTTCGCATGCCTGGTCCTGCTCGTGGCCGCCGCAGCGGCCTTGGTCACTTATTTGCTATGGCCGACTTGGCCCGGCCAGACCGCGGCGCTTGATGCCCCGGCGCTGCCGATCACCGTTGCGGGCGTGCTGTTCAATGTGCCGCCGGCGGCGATCCGCGAGAAAGTGCAGCGCCATGCTGGCCGGCAGGAGCGCATCGACCTTGCTTTCGATTGGCCCTCGCTGTCGCCACCGCAGCTCGAGCCGACGGACAAGGAGCCGCTCAATCCGGACCATGCGCAAGCCACCGCCGTCGAGACCGCGAGCAAACGCCTGTTTGTCACCATCACCGCATTGGGCGCAACGCTGCCGCCGCTGGAGCGGCTGCGCACCATCTACCCGCGCTATGTCGAAGCGCAAGCGGGAGCCGGCCCCGACGGCCTGGCTGTTCTGCCGTTCAGGTCCGACTCGCCCTATCGCGGCGAGGATCTCGTCTATTTGGGCAGTAATCCCGAGCAATTCTTTGCGCGCTGCACGCGGCCGGGGCGTTCAGTGCCCGGCACCTGCATTCACGAACGCGCGCTGGGCGGCGACGAAATTTCACTGCGGTTTCCGCGCGACTGGCTGTCCGATTGGCGTAACGTCGGAGCCGGATTCGATCGCCTCATCGCGCAGCTGCATCCGCAAAGCAATTAGAGCGAAAGCGACACGACAGCGGCGACCCGGCCCGAGTCTCGGAAAGACCTCGATTCCGGCTGGCGCGGGATTGAGCGGAGAACGTTTCGACGCCGACCGAAGATCGGACGGTGCGCTGCCCTATTCCAGATCGGTGCCCAGAATAGCCATCTGGAAATTGTAGGACCGCTCGTCGTCCTCGTCGTCGACGAACAAGACGCCGACGAATTCCTCGCCGATATAGACTTCGGCGGAATCCTCCTTCTTCGGCCGCGGCACCACGCGGATCCGCGCATTGCCGAATAATTTCTTCAAATACGCGTCGAGCTTTCTGACTTCCTGAACGTCCACCGCAGTCTCCTGAAGCTTCGAAAATTTCCGAGCAAACGAACGCGGCAATCCGCACAGTTCCAGTTTCAAGCCGCATAGCACCTTCTGCGGCGGATTTGAAGTTCGCACCGGCCGCGGCGACGGACAGCAGCTCACTACCGCAACGTCCTACAGTGGGTCGAGAAAGATCTGGTCCATGGAGCGCGCCGGTTCCGGACAGCCGGCGACGCCGATCACTCTCGCCGGCACGCCGGCCACCGTCACATTGTTGGGCACCGCTTTCACCACGACCGAGCCCGCGGCGATGCGCGCACAGTGCCCGACCTCGATATTGCCGAGAATTTTTGCGCCAGCGCCGATCATCACGCCGTAGCGGATTTTCGGGTGACGATCCTCATGCTCCTTGCCGGTGCCGCCAAGGGTGACGTCATGCAGCATGGAAACGTCGTCCTCGATCACCGCAGTCTCGCCGACGACAAGGCCGGTGGCGTGATCAAGGAAAATGCCGCGGCCGATCTTTGCCGCCGGATGAATGTCGCATTGCAGCACGGCTGACGCGCGGCTTTGCAGATAGAGCGCGAAATCACGGCGGCCTTTCTCCCACAGCCAGTGCGCCAGCCGATGGTTTTGGATGGCGTGAAAGCCCTTGTAGTAGAGCACCGGCTCGATCAGCCGATGGGTGGCCGGATCGCGATCCGCCGTCGCCATGATGTCAGCGCGGAAGGCTTCGCCGATCGCCGGCATATCCTTGAGCGCATCCATATAGGCTTGACGGATCAGTTCGCCTGAGACCGCGGCATGATCGAGGCGCTCGGCAAGGCGATGCACGACCGCGGCTTCGAGCGTGTCGTGATGCAAAATCGTCGCATAGATGAAGGTGGCGAGCTCGGGCTCGCGGCGCACCGTATCTTCCGCCTCACGACGGATCCGCGCCCAGACCGGATCGACCGTGTCGAGCGCCGGCTTCGTCTGGTAGTGCGCCATCGGACTTCTCCCCGGAAATCAACCAGCACAAGCGGCGTGAGGTATCATATTGGGAGGCAAGTGCCCCAAATCCAAGGGGCCGGCGCTAAATGGCGGATTTATGGTTCAATGACTGAGAAACTAGGCTTCTGGCCGCCGCCAATGGCCTAGTTCATGGCCGCATTGAGAGGAATTCGAGGACGCCTGTCTTAAACACCCGGTCGCCAACCGCCAACATGTGATCGCGCCCAGGAATGGCCAGGGCCTGTGCGCCTGGGATCAGTGCGGCAAGGTCTTGCGGCGAGCCGGCGATCGGATCGGCAGTGCCGACAGCCACCAGAAGCGGCACGGCAATCTTGGCCACCTCGGCACGGCTGAGCGTCTGGCGCGAGCCGCGCAGACAGGCCGCCAGCGCGCGCAGGTCCGATTTGGTCTGTTCGGCGAAGGCGCGAAACATGTAGGCGGTCGGATCGGCAATAGGCGTACCAGGCGCAGCCTCCAGCGCGTCGGCGATCGCGTCGGGCAGCCCGACCCCCTCGACCAGCCGCATGCCGAGTCCGCCCAGGATGGCCGAGCGCGCGCGATCGCCATGCGCCAGGGCAAAAAAGGCCGCGTTGCGCGCGCCCATTGAGTAGCCCATGATATCGGCGTGTCCCAGGCCGAGATGATCGATCAGAGCGCGCAGGTCCTCGGCCATGATGGCGCTGTGATAGGCGGCTGGATCGTAGAGTTTTGTCGATTGGCCATGGCCGCGATTGTCGAGCGCGACAACGCGGCGACCGGCGCGCGTGAGCGTCGTCACCCAGCCAGGGCCGACCCAATTGACTTCTTTGTTCGACGCGAAGCCGTGGACGAGCACGATCGGCTCGCCCTCGCCTTCGTCGAGATAGGCAATCTCGACGCCATCATGCGTAAAGCTCGGCATGGCGCCACCATAGGATGCACGGGATCGGCGGCAAAGCTGGTCGCCGCATGACAGGTAGCATTTTGATGAAGCACGATCTCTTTCGGAAAAGCGGTTTCCGCTTTTCCGGATCATGCATGAGGGACCGGGTTTGCCCCCATCTCGGACATTGGGCTGGTCTTGCAAGCAAATAGGCTTCCAGCCCGCCCGGTGGACCAGCTACGATGCCGTTCCTAATCCTTGGGGGGGCAGGCGTGCGCCGACGCGACTTCATTACGCTTTTGGGCGGAGCGGTGGGGTTTCGTCCTTTCGGGGCGCGGGCCCAGCAGACGGTCAAAATTCCCCGGATCGGCTTCTTGTCTCAGTCGGCTCGCACGCCAATGGGCGAGCCGTTTCAGGCGGGCCTGCGTGCGGCAGGCTTCAGCGAAGGCGCCGTCAGCATGGAGTGGCGCTTTGCGGCGGGTGATCTGAGCAGGCTCGCGCCGCTCGCCGCCGACCTCGTACGCGCCGGTGTTGATGTGATCGTCACCACGGCGACGCCGGCGGCCAAGGCCGCGCAAAATGCGACACGCACCATCCCGATCGTCGCCATCGATCCTGGCGATCCAGTCCAGGTCGGGTTGGTTGCGAGCCTCGCTCAGCCAGGAGGCAACATCACCGCGCAATCCTCAATCGCTCCAGACCTGCAGGCTAAGCGTCTACAGCTTTTGAAGGAGATCGCGCTCAATATTTCTCGCGTGGCGATCCTCTCGAACGCAGCTATTCCAGTGGCCGAAGTAGCATTGCAGGAATTGCGGTCGGCAGCAAAGGCGCTGAAGATCGACGTGGCGCCCGTCGAGGTGAGCGGCCCGCAGGATTTTGCCGCTGCTTTTGTAACAATCGCTAACCAGCACTTTAATGCGCTGCTTGTATTTCCGGATCCGCTCACCTTCTCCAGCGCGCACGCGATTGTCGATCTCGCCAACAAGAACGCTGTGGCCGCCATGTTCGGCGCGCGGGAATTCGTCAATATCGGCGGGTTGATGTCATACGGCCCGAATTATCCGAATATGTACCGGCGCGCGGGAGTCTATGTCGGCCGCATCCTGAAAGGAGCAAGGCCGGCCGATCTTCCGGTCGAGCAGCCGACCAAATTCGAATTCGTCCTTAATATGAAAGCGGCCCGCGCTCTCGGCCTGAACGTCCCGCCAACGCTCCTTGCGATGGCCGATGACGTTATCGAATAACAACTCTGCCGCGGCAACGCAGCCGGCCCGGCTAGCGATGAGGAATTGACATGCGCCGGCGTGATTTCATCGCTCTCTTCGGCAGCACAATTATCGGGCGATCCGCCTTGGCTGACGCTCAAGAAGCGGCGAAGCCGGTGATCGGCTTGCTCGGTGGCTCGGCAGCCGAAACCTTTACCGCTCGCATCAAGGCCTTCCATGAAGGATTGAGCGCTGGCGGATACGTGGAAGACCAGAATGTCTCGATCGACGCACGCTGGGCCAATGGCTCTTATGACAAACTTCCAAGTTTGGCCGCCGATCTCGTGAAACGCCAAGTCGCGGTCATCGCCGCGTTCACCACACCTGCAGCAAAGGCTGCCCAGGCTGCAACTTCAAAGATCCCCATTCTCTTCACGACAATCGGCGATCCGGTCCAGATCGGTCTGGTTGGCTCTTTGAGCCACCCCGGCGGCAACGTTACGGGCGCCAGCATGATGGACGTCGAGGTCGGACCGAAGCTCCTGGATTTGTTTCATCAGCTTGTGCCGAAGGCGGGCACAGTCGGGCTCCTGCTCAACCCCGCTAATCCGAACGTCGCCATCATAACAAAGAGCATGCAAACAGCTGCTGATACGCTGGGCCTGAAAATTCGTACGATGAATGCCGAGACCGAGCACGACCTTGCGGTTGTCTTTTCGTCTTTGCCGGATTCACGGGTGGATGGGCTTGTCATTCCGAGAGACGCGTTCCTTGAGAGCGAATCTGTCCAAGTTGCCGCCCTGGCCGCCAAGAATTCATGTCCGGCAATCTCTCAGGACCGGGCCTTTGCCGCGGCGGGTGGCTTGGCGAGTTACATGCTCGATTCGTTGGCCGCATACCACGAGGTGGGTGTCTATGCCGCTCGCATCCTCAAGGGAGAGCGACCTGCCGATCTTCCCGTGGTGCGGCCGACCAAATTCGACTTCGTGATCAACTTGCAGGCGGCGAAGAAGCTGGGAGTGACCGTACTCCCCTCACTGCTTGCGATTGCCGACGAGGTAATCGAATGAGGCGGCGGGAGTTCGTGGCTTTGCTCGGCGGCAGCGCCGCCGCGTGGCCATTCAAAGCACATGCGCAAAAACCT
>JAJPJB010000039.1 GCA_021324465.1 Hyphomicrobiaceae bacterium | reverse complement strand
GCGACGTAGGCATCGGCGCAACCTGAAACGAAGGCCCCACCCCTTGTTCCGCTGCGCCGCCTGCTTCGCGCCTTCAGGTCACCGGCGTCACACCGCCACGCGCGCGCAAAAGCGCGGCGCGGCAACGCGAGCGCATGTCATCGGCGTCTTCCGCGGTGCAGGAAAATGACATTTGGCCTCAATGCGTTGCCGTTGCTGCCGCGACGCGCATTCCTATATGTCCAGGGAGAACTTTGCCCTCTGGCAATATCGCGGTCGGGCGGGCAAACTGGCCCCGGAGGAGGGCCACACATCATGGGTCAAGCCAGGTTGGGTCAAGTCAGGGCGTTGCGCGACGTAAAGCTCGACGACAAATACGACCTCGGCCAGCGCCACATTTTCGTGACCGGCTATCAGGCCCTGGTGCGGCTCTGCCTGATGCAGAAGGAGCTCGACCGGCGCAACGGCCTCAATACCGCGGGCTATGTCACGGGCTATCGCGGCTCTCCGCTCGGCGGTCTCGACAGTCAGTTCATTCGCGCCCGAAAATTTCTGGAAAAGAGCGACATCCGTTTCCAGGGCGGCATCAACGAAGACTTGGCGGCGACCGCGGTGTGGGGCTCGCAGCAGGCGGAACTGCGCGGCGAGGGCAAATACGATGGCGTCTTTGCCATGTGGTACGGCAAGGGCCCGGGCGTTGATCGCACCGGCGACGTGTTCCGCCATGCCAATTTCGCAGGTTCCGCGAAACACGGCGGCGTGCTGGCGCTGATGGGCGATGACCACACCGCCGAGTCCTCGACCACCGCGCACCAGTCCGAATACCATTTCATCGACGTGATGATTCCGATCCTGAACCCCGCCGGCGTTCAGGAGGTCTTGGACTACGGCCTCTACGGCTGGGCGATGTCGCGCTTCACCGGCGCCTGGGTTGCGCTCAAGTCGATGCATGAGACGATTGAGTCGACGGCGGCAATCGATGCCAGCCTCGATCGCGTCAATATCGTCATTCCCGACGATTTCCAGATGCCGGAGGGCGGCCTCAATATCCGTCTGCACGATCAGATTCTCGCGCAGGAAGCGCGTCTGCACGACTATAAGCGCGACGCCATGCTCGCCTTCGTGCGCGCCAACAAGCTCAACCGCAATATCACCTCGGGCGGACGCAACCCAAAGATCGGCGTCATCACCACCGGCAAGAGCTATCTCGATGTTCGCCAAGCTTTTGATGAGCTGGGCATCGACGAGATCAAATGCAACGAGCTCGGCGTCCGCCTCTACAAGGTCGCTTGCCCGTGGCCGCTCAGCCAGCGTGAGCTGAAGGAATTTGCCGCAGGCCTCGATCTCATCATCGTCGTCGAGGAGAAGCGCTCGCTGATCGAAGTCCAGGTGCGCGAGGAGCTTTATGGCACCGCCAATCAGCCGGTCTGCATCGGCAAGCGCGATGAAGCGGGCAATTGGCTGTTCCCGGTCAAAGGCGCGCTCGATCCCAATGATGTTGCGATCTGCATCGGCGAGCGGCTTCTGAAATATTACCGCAATGACGATCTGATCGGCCGAGTCGAGCGACTGAAAGAGTTTCAGCGCATCGCCGCCGAGACCAAGGACGTCGCGCAGCGCATCCCCTATTTCTGCTCCGGCTGCCCGCACAACACATCGACCGTAGTGCCCGAAGGCATGCGCGCCTATGCCGGCATCGGCTGCCATTACATGGCGCAGTGGATGGACCGCTCGACGCTCGGCTTTACGCAAATGGGCGGCGAGGGCGCCAACTGGGTCGGCGAGGCCCCGTTCTCGACCCGTGCACATGTGTTTCAGAATCTCGGCGACGGCACCTACAATCACTCGGGCTATATGGCGATCCGCGCCGCGATCGCCTCGAACACCAACATCACTTATAAGATTCTGTTCAACGACGCGGTCGCGATGACCGGCGGGCAGGCCAATGACGGCGGCCTCACCGTGCCGCAGGTCGCGCGCCAGGTCGCCGCGGAAGGTGCCAAACGCGTCGTCGTCGTCACCGACGAGCCGGAAAAATATCCGCGCGACGTGCAATGGCCCGCGGGCCTCACCATTCACCACCGTGACGATCTCAACGCCGTGCAGAAGGCGCTCGCCGAAATTCCCGGCGTCACTGTCCTGATCTACGACCAGACCTGCGCCGCGGAAAAACGCCGCCGGAGGAAGCGCGGCACCTATCCCGATCCCGAGCAGCGCGTCATCATCAATGAACTCGTCTGCGAGGGTTGCGGCGATTGCGGCGTGAGGTCGAATTGCGTTTCGGTGCAGCCGCTTGAGACCGAATGGGGCCGCAAGCGCACCATCGACCAGTCAAGCTGCAACAAGGATTTTTCCTGCGTCAAAGGGTTCTGCCCGTCCTTCGTCACCGTGCACGGGGCCAAGCTGAAAAAGGGCGAAGGCGTCGCCGCCGATCACGATCTGCCGCAATTGCCCGAGCCGAGCCTGCCGAAGATCGAGCAGACCTATAACATCATCGTCACCGGGGTCGGCGGCACCGGCATTGTCACCGTCGGCGGCATTCTCGGCATGGCGGCGCATCTTGAGGGCCGCGGCGTCGGCGTGCTCGATATGGCGGGGCTTGCGCAAAAGGGCGGCGCGGTGTTCAGCCATATCCGCTTTGCCGAAAAGCCCGAAGACATTCATGCCATTCGCGTCGCCGCCGGCCGCGCCGATCTCGTGCTCGGCGGCGACATTGTCGTCGCCGGCACCAAGAAGGTGCTGGCGGCGGTAAAGCACGGCGCGACCGAAATGGTCGTCAACACGGCCGAATTCTTGCCGGGCGAATTCACCCGCAATGCCGACTTCTCGCTGCCGACCGAAAGGCTCAAGCGCACCATCATTGCCGATGCCGGGGAAGAAAAGACGCATTTCATCGATGCAAGCCGCCTCGCCAATGCGCTGTTCGGTCAGACCATCGGCGCCAATATGTTCATGGTCGGCTATGCCTACCAGCTCGGCGCGATTCCGCTTTCCGCCGCGGCCATCGAGAAAGCGATCGAGCTCAACGGCGAGGCTGTCGCGATGAACCAGGCGGCGTTCCACTGGGGTCGGCGTGCGGCGGTCGACCGCGCCGCAGTCGAAGCGCTGGCCAGGCCTGCACCGTCGCGCGCGAGCGACGCCGAACACCTTTCGGAGACCTTTGATGAGATGGTGGCGCGGCGCGAAAAGTATCTCACCGCGTATCAGAACGCCGCCTATGCGCAGCGCTATCGCTCCTGGGTCGACAAAGTCAAAGCGGCCGAGGTCGCGCGTGCGCCCGGCAAGACTGGGCTTGCCGACGCGGTCGCGCGCTACCTGTTCAAGCTGATGGCCTACAAGGACGAGTACGAGGTCGCCCGCCTTTACACCGACGGCGCCTTCGAACAGCAGGTCAGGAACACATTCGGCGGCGATGATCTGCGCTTCGAATTTCATCTGGCGCCGCCGCTTTTGGCGCCGCGCGATCCGGCAACCGGCTTGCCGCGCAAAATGAGTTTCGGCCCGTGGCTCCTGCCGGCCTTCCGCGTGCTGGCGAAATTGAAATTCCTGCGCGGCACCGCGCTCGATCCATTCGGCCGCACCGCCGAGCGCCGCACCGAGCGCAAGCTGATCGCCGATTACGAGACGATGCTCGACGAGGTGCTCGCGCGATTGACGCCGCAGAACCATCAGCTCGCTGTCGGCCTTGCCGCAATCCCGGAAAAGATTCGCGGCTTCGGCCATGTCAAGCAGCGGCACCTCGCCGCGGCCAAGGCCGACGAAGCGGCCTTGTTCGAGCAATTCCGTGCCGGCGCGCCGGTGCTGCTGAAGGCGGCGGAGTGATCGGCGTTGTTGTTTTATCGCGGATTCCGGGCGTGCCGCTTCCGCGACGCCCCGGAATGACACCTCAAATCCCGTGATTTTGCAGCACGCCCTGGCATGCTCGGCTAAGCTTCAGGCGGTTCACCTGCAGGCATTGCAGCACACGGAACTGATCCGGGATGGCGCCGCGGCAGAACCGGTGCGCGTCGCCCTGGCAGGCGTCCTCCTCCTTGGCCGAATGCGGGCCGATCTGGTCTTGTGCCGATTTCTGCGCCCAGGCAGTCGAAATTGCCGCGGTCGAAATCATCGCTGTCGAAATTGTGGCGTTTGAAATCAATAAAGCAGCGACGAGAGGTACGCGGCCGAGGGATACGCGACGAAGCATGATTGTTCCTTGCTGAGAGGTCCGTGTGTTGGCGCGGGCGTATCTACCGTCAGCGCAATGGGGCTAAATTGAGACTCGCCGAAAGCAGTGCAGAGTTCCTACATGCAAGCCGGGCTTCCATCGGTTATGCTTTGGCAATGAACGACGCGCCGTCCACTCCGGAAAATGCCAGCGAAGCGGCCGAGCCGCCGCCGATCGCGCAGGATCCCGCCGTTTCGGCCGCGCAATCCCGGGACGTGTCATCCGCGGACGTGTCATCCGCGGAGGCGTCACCCGCGGACGCGGTATCCGTGGAGACGTCATCCGCGGATGCGCCAATCGCGGCTCCCGCGACAGCGCCCGAGGGCGCGCCCGCACCGGCGTCGGAATCCGTCCCCCCAATCGCACCGTCGCCGACACTGGCGCCCGCACCATCGCCCGCGCGCGCAAGCGAGCCCGCGCCACCCGCGAGCGACGTCGCCGCCGCGCCGTCCTCCGGCATCGGCGTGCTCCTGGTCAATCTCGGCACGCCCGAGGCGGCGACGCCCGAATCGGTGCGGCAATATTTGAAGGAGTTTTTGGGCGACAAGCGCGTCATCGAGAAGGAATCACTCCTCTGGAAGCTCGTGCTCAACGGCTTCATTCTGCCGTTTCGTTCGCGCCGCAAGGCGCGCGATTATCGGAAGATCTGGAACAACGAGAACGACGAGTCGCCCATCAAGACCATCACGCGCGCGCAGGCTGAAAAACTCGCCACCATGCTCGAGCCGCTCGGCAAGCATGTGCTGGTGAACTGGGCGATGCGCTATGGCGAGCCGTCGATCGCTTCGCGGCTGCAGGCGTTTCTGGCCTGGGGTTGCGACCGCGTCCTGATCATGCCGCTCTATCCGCAATATGCGGCGGCGACCACGGCGACGGTCTGCGACGAAGTCTTTCGCTTCATGATGCGGCAGCGCCGCCAGCCGGCGATCCGCATCCTGCCGCCTTATTACCAGGATCCCTGTTACATCGAGGTGCTGGCGTCGTCGCTCAAGGCCGAGCTCAAGGCGCTGCCGTTCAGGCCCGATGTGATTGTCGCGTCCTTTCACGGACTGCCGAAGGAGTGCTCGCTCAAGGGCGACCCTTACGAGAGCCATTGCCAGCGCACCACGCAGCTGCTGCGCGAGCAACTCGGGCTCGACGAGAGCGAGCTGATCCTGACCTATCAGTCGCGGTTTGGCCGCGCCAAATGGCTCGAGCCCTACACGATCAGGACGATGAAGACGCTCGCCAAGAAGGGTGTGAAAAGCCTCGTCGTGATCATGCCGGGATTCGCTGCCGATTGCCTGGAGACCCTCGAAGAGATCGCGGGCGAGAACGCACATGTCTTCAAGCGCTATGGCGGCAAGAATTTTGCCGCCATCCCGTGTCTCAACGACAGCGAGCCCGGCATGCTGATGATCCGGCAACTGGCCATGCGCGAGCTCAAAGGCTGGGTGTGAGGATCGATGACCGGCCTGGCGCTCGACACCTCGCTTAATTCCTGGACCTGGTTTGGTCTCGCAATCGTGCTGTTTGCGATCGAGGCATTTCGGCCCGGGCGTTTCGCGCTCTGGCTCGGCTTCGCGGCGGTGCTGGTCGGCATGGTCGCCTCGGTGGCGAAGTGGCCGTGGCCGGCCGAAGTCGCGGCGCTTTTCGTGTTCGCTGCTCTCCTCGTCCCGGCGTGGCGGCGTTACGAGCGGAAGGCGTAGGAATTCTTCTCCCGCTTATCCCCGCGCGCGCGACGCGCAAGCGCAAATCCAGAAGCTGGGTCCCTGCCGGCGCGGGGACGAACATAGCGGGCGACGCCGCGCCGCCCCAAATCAACCTCTCGTTAACCATCTCCGTTTTAACTCCGTTAACCAGCGGTCCGCGCGACGGGCCGTGCTGGCTGTTGCGTGCCTGGTGCCGCGCGCCGCGACGGCGTGAGTCCAGATTCTTGATGGTGGTCCGGCTTGGCAGATCCCGAAACGACGCGGACGAATGCAGACCGTTTCGGGGCGGACAGATCGCGGGTGCCGTGCCGTCGCCGAGCCGTGCGCGCGTTGCACATCACGGGCTTGGCGCTCTTGACGTCGACGGCACCGCTTGCGCTCTCAACGTCGCCGAGCCTTGGCCAAAGCGTGGCGCCCGATCAGGCGACCAATCTGTTTGCACCGTCGCTGCAGGGCAATCCCAATAATCCGCCGCGCTTCGTGCTGCGCCGCAGCGCGCTGGCGGTTAACCAGGCGCCGCCCGTGGGCACGTTCAGTGGCCCGCCGCTCGACGGCCTGCCCGTCTACGGCAGCCCGACTGGCTTTGGCGCAGGCGACACTGGATTCGATTCCACCAATGTGCGTCGCAGGCCGCGCGCGCGCTTGCGCAACGGCGCGGCCGCGATTGCACCGCCGCCGCAAACGAGCACGTTCGAGTCGGTGCCGCAGCCGCCACCCCAAGTGCCGTCACGGCCGCCGGCTCTCGCTTCCCCGCCGCCGCCCGTGGTTTATCCCGCGGCCGCCGCAGCGCGCCCCGGCGCTATCTTGCCGCCGCCGCCCGATGAATTGCCGATCTCGAATCCGCCGCCGGAAGTCCATCCGCTCGCGGCTGCCAACCGGCCGGGCGCAGTGCTCGCCGTTCCGCCGCCGCTCGATGTCACCTCGCCGGGAAGCACGCCGCCGCCCGGCACGCCGCCGCCCAACAGCTTGCCGCTCGGCGCCGTGCCGCATGCGCCGCTGCCGATCGCCGGCGGCGATCCGTATGAGGCGCTCGGCATCCGCGCCGGCTCGTTTCTGATTTTGCCTGCGGTCGAGCTGTCGGGCGGCTACGACAGCAATCCGCAGCATATTCCCGGCGGTCCGGCCTCGTACGACGCCGTTGTCGCGCCGGAACTCCATGTTCGCTCCGACTGGTCGCGTCATTCGTTCACCGCCGACATCGTCGGCTCCTATTACTGGTACGGCAACAACACCTTCGAGCCGTCGCTCAATCGTCCCTATCTGAACGCCAAGTTGGACGGCCGCGTCGACGTCACGCGTGACACCCGCATTCTGCTGGAAAACCGCTACATCATCTCGACCGACAATCCCGGCAGCCCCAACATTCAAGCCAACCTCGCCAAGCTGCCGATCAACACCACGGTCGGCGGCACTGTCGGCGTCGACCAGCAATTGTCGCGCTTCGACGTGACGCTCAAGGGCACGGTTGACCGCACCACCTATCAGAATTCGCACTTTGTCGACGGCGAGAGCGCGAGCAACGATTTCCGCGCTTACGATCAGTATGCCGGCATATTGCGCGTCGGCTACGAGATCGATCCGGGCTTAAAGCCGTTCGCCGAGGTGAGCGCAGATACCCGCAATTATGATTCTCCGGTCGATCCCTTTGGCGAGGCGCGCAACTCCACCGGCTCTAGCGCCAAGCTGGGCGCCACGCTCGCCATGACCAATTGGCTCACGGGCGAGATGTCGGCCGGCTATCTGCAGCGCGACTATCACCAGCCGCTGCCGAACATTGCCGGTATGACGCTCGACGGTTCGCTGCTGTGGCAGATCAATGGCCTCACTTCGGCGAAATTCACGGCGGCTTCGGAAGTCTACGAGTCGACCCTGCAAGGCGTGTCCGGCGCTTTCAGCCGCGATGTCAGCGTCGAAGTCGACCATGCACTGCGGCGCTGGCTTATCGCCACCGGCACCTTCGGCTATGGCCACGACAATTATGTCGGCGAGACGCGCCGGGACGACCGCTATTACGCGGCAGCCGGCCTGATCTACAAAATGAACCGCGATGTGCAGCTCAAGGGCCAAGTGCGCCACGATTGGCTCACCTCCACGCAATCCGGCAATGCTTATCAGGCGACCTCGGTGCTGATGACCTTGCGCTTGCAGCGCTGATCCTGGCAAGTGGGCCGCCTCGGCGTAAGCAAAGCTTGGAGGTCGTGGTGAGTGAATACGAGCGCTGGGAGGCGCGTTACGCCGTCCCCGATTATGCGTTCGGCAAGGAGCCGAATTATTTTCTTGTGTCGTGCAAGCCGCTTTTGCCGCGCTCCGGACGCGCGCTCGCGGTCGCCGATGGCGAAGGGCGCAACGGCGTCTGGCTCGCCGCGCAGGGGCTCGACGTCGTCTCGCTCGACTTTTCCCCGTTGGCGCAGAGGAAGGCGCGCGCGCTTGCGGCCGAACGCAAAGTCGACGTCAGCTTCATTCTGGGCGACGTGCACGATTGGGCCTATCCGTCCTCGGGCTTCGACGTGGTCGTCGAGATCTTCGCGCAGTTCAGCACTCCGGCCGAGCGGCGGTTGAAGTGGGCCGGAATGAAACGGGCGCTTAAACCCGGCGGTCTGCTCATCCTGCAAGGCTACACGCCGAAGCAGCTTCTCTACGGCACCGGCGGGCCGAAACGGGTCGAGCATCTTTACACGCGGGTGATGCTGGAAGATGCGTTCGGCGATCTGCGCGATATTAGGATCGTGGAAGAGGAGCGCGAGATGCATGAAGGATCGTCGCATGCCGGTATGTCCGCGGTCATTGGTTTGACCGGGAGAAGGCCGTAGCGGCACTTTGGTGCGCTCGGGCTCCGATCCAGCGAGACCGGCTTTTCAGCGCCAAACCTTAAGTGTTGCACACTCGCCATTTGCCTGCGCGGACTTCGGGCTCAAGGACGGGCGGAAAGGCTGTGCCCCGGTCGGGCTCTCGGGCTGGACCGGACTGCGGCATCACCCGCCGTTGATCTCCCCGAGAATCTTTTTGATCTCCGCCCGGAAACCCGGCGCGATGTCGTCGCGGGCGAGCGCATATGAGACGTTGGCGGCGAGAAAGCCGATCTTCGAGCCGGAGTCGAAGCTGCGGCCCTCGAATTGCAGACCATAGAAAGGCTGCGTGCGCGCGAGCTGAATCATCGCGTCGGTGAGCTGGATTTCGCCGCCGGCGCCGCGCTCCTGCTTGGCCAGCACATCGAGAATTTCCGGCTGCAGGATATAGCGGCCGGTGAGGATGAGATTGGACGGCGCGCGGCCGACCGGCGGCTTTTCCACCATGCTGGTGATCGAGAACATCTTGCCTCTGCGCTCGCCGATGCCGACCACGCCGTATTGATCCACGCGATCATGCGGCACTTGTTCCACCGCGACGATGTTGGCCTTGCCCGGAATATCGCGCGCCGCGTCCATCATCTGCGCCAGGCAGCTGCGCTCATGCTGGACCAGCACGTCGGGCAGCAGCAGCGCGAAGGGTTCGTGGCCGATCAGTTCGCGCGCGCACCAAACCGCATGGCCGAGTCCGAGCGGCTCCTGCTGGCGCGTAAAGCTGGTCGAGCCCGGCCCCGGCAGGTCCTGGTTGAGAAAATCGAGAATCTTGTGCTTCTGCCGCTCGAGCAAAGTCATTTCCAGCTCGAACTGGCGGTCAAAATGATCCTCGATAACGCCCTTGTTGCGGCCGGTCACGAAGATGAAATGCTCGATGCCCGCTTCACGCGCCTCGTCGACGACGTGTTGGATCAGCGGCCGGTCCACGACCGGCAGCATTTCCTTGGGCATGGCCTTGGTGGCGGGCAAGAACCGGGTGCCGAGCCCGGCAACGGGAAACACGGCTTTGCGGATGGCGCTCATTGAGTAACCAGGTGAGGGGGCGAAGCAAGGAAAGACGGGGGTGAATGTCGTGTCGGAAATGTTGCCAAAATTACCGGCCAGAGTCTTGGCGGATCGGGCGCGCAGCCCATCGCATGGACGAGACCGGGCAGACCAGGCTCGACATTTAGCCTAACTTGCATCTTATTGCTGCACCGTGAAAGGGGATCGGATGCAGTGGCGTTCGGTGGGCGCCGACAAGCTCCCGCCCGTGATTCGACGCACATTAGCAAGTGGCTGTTCGTGCGACCATAATCGAGAGCCTCGATTTCGCCTTGCCCATGCCTCGCTTTGCGCATCGCCTCTTGCCGTGTCTCGTGACGCTGTTCCTTGCGGCCGGGTTGGGCACGGCTGCGCTGGCGCAGGGCACACCGCAGAATTGGCTCACGCACCTGTTTCAACCCCCCTCGACCGGCCCGGTTCCTCCCGCAAATGATGCCCGGTCTTGGAGCGGGCAATCCGGCGCCTCGGGCAATCCGCTGATGACGGCGGACGCCATCCGCGCTGCCGCGGCGGACTTCGGCAATTGCATCGAGCGGCTCTGGCCAGAGGCGGCGCGCCGCGGCATCACGCGCGAGAATTTCGAGCGTTTCACCGCCGGGCTGACGCCCGATCTGAGCATCATGGACAAGCTCGATGCACAGCCGGAATTCACCAAGGCGCCGTGGGACTATCTCGATCTTTTGGTGAGCGATGATCGCATCGCGCATGGCCGCGCGCTGCTTGCGCAATATGCGGCGACATTCGCCGCCATGCAGCGGACCTATGGCGTCGATCCCGCCATCGTCGCCGCGATCTGGGGCGTCGAGTCGAATTACGGCGCGCTGGCCGGCGATCGGCCGGTGCTCCGCTCCACCGCGACGCTCGCCTGTGTCGGGCGTCGTCGGGATTACTTCCGCGAAGAATTTTGGTCGACCCTGGAAATCCTGCAGCACGGCGACGTACCGGCCGAACATCTGGTCGGCTCCTGGGCCGGCGCTTTCGGTCCGACGCAATTCATGCCGACCTCGTTCAAGCGCTATGCCGTCGATTTCGACGGCGACGGCCGCCGCGACGTGGTCGATTCCGTTCCCGACGTCATCGCCTCGACCGCCAACAATCTGAAAATGGACGGCTGGATCAGCGGCGCGAGCTGGGGCTACGAGGTCGTGCTGCCGCAGAATTTCGATTATCTGCTGGCGGATCGCTCCAAACAAATGACCGTGCGCCAGTGGGAAGCCCTGGGGGTGCGCCGCGCCACCGGTAGCAGCTTTCCGCATCACGATGAGCGCGCCTATCTGCTCTTGCCGGCGGGCGCGCGCGGTCCGGCTTTTCTGATGCTGCAGAATTTCCGCGTCATCATGAAATACAATCCGGCCGAAGCCTATGCGCTCGCTATCGGGCATCTGGCCGACCGGATGCGCGGCGGCGGACCCTTGGTGCAGAGCTGGCCGCGTGACGAGCGCGTGCTCACCGTCGACGAGCGCTATGAATTGCAGCAGCGTCTGGCGCAGCGCGGCTTCAATGTCGGCGTGCCGGACGGGCTGCTCGGTCCGCAGACGCGGCTTGCGATCCGCAGCTTTCAAAGCTCGATCGGACAGATCCCGGATGGTTTCGCCTCGAGCGAGGTGCTCGACCGCCTGCGGCAGCAGTAGGTCATCCTGAAACGGACATTTTTCCCTGCAGAATTTCGAGAAAAGACGCTGCTTCCGCTCCGTCGAACCTCGCACAATATCCCGGCCCCGGGGCTCGCATTGCCGGCCGGCTGAGCGTTATAGTGAGCGTGCAAACCGGATCTATCGCGATGACGCAGCGCTTCAACGGGCGGTTCGAACGACGGCTTGCGGTGATCGGCGTGATGGTCGTCGCCTTGTCGGCCTTTGCCGGCCCGTCGCAGGCGCAATTTTTCGGCGATCGCTTCTATGGCGGCGATGGCGGTTATGGCGGCGGCTATTACGGCTCACCGCGCTACCAGCGGCCGCGCGAGGATTTTTCGTTCCCGTTCGGCGATCGCTTCATGCGGCCGGCGCCGCCGCCCGCCGATTATTCCAAGGCGCCGCCGCCGCGGAAGCTCGAAAGCCCGCCCAGCACCACTATCGTCGTGATCGGCGATTCAATGGCCGACTGGCTCGCCTATGGGCTCGACGAGACCTATTCGGACCAGCCTGACACCGGCGTGGTGCGCAAGATCAAGGCGTATGCGGGCCTGATCCATTATGATGCCAAGAACGAGAATCTCGACTGGTCGCAGGCAGTGAAGGATGCGCTGAACGGCGAGAAGCCCAATGCCATCGTCGTCATGCTCGGCTTGAACGATCGCGTGCCGCTGCGGGAAAGAGCGCGCCCGGCTGCGCCGAGGCCCGACACCCAGGCCAAGGAGCAACTTCCGCAAGGACAGGGCCAAGGGCAGGGGCAAACGAGCGGACCGACGCCAAATCAAGTGCCAGGTCAGGCGACAAACCAGGCCGCCGGTCAGGCACAAGCACAGACGCAATCGCAGCGGCCGCCGGCAACGCAGCAGACGTCCTCGCCACAACCTTCGGTCCAGGATACCGAAGCAGGACCGCAAAACGGCGCGAGCAGCGAAGCGCCGCGTCCGGGCAGCTCTTACGAATTTCACACCGACAAATGGGCCGAGCTCTACGGCAGACGTGTCGATGAGATGATCGCCGCGCTCAAGAGCCGGGGCGTGCCGGTGCTGTGGGTCGGCTTGCCGGCGCTGCGCGGCACCAAATCGACCAGCGACATGGCCTATCTCGATGAGATTTATCGCGAGCGCGCCGAGAAGGCCGGCATCACCTATGTCGATATCTGGGATGGCTTCGTCGACGACCAGGGCCGTTACACGGTCCAGGGCCCCGACTTTGAGGGCCAGACACGGCGGTTGCGCACCGCCGACGGCGTGCATTTCACCAAGGCCGTCGCGGTCAAGCTTGCGAGCTATGTCGATCAGGAATTGCGCCGCGTCATCTCGAGCCATGCGACGCCGGTCGCTTTGCCGGGACCCGACGCCGCACCGAAACCGGCGGTCGGCACGCATCCGGATATCGGTCCGGTGATGCCGCTCGCCGCGACCGCGAGCAGCGAAGGCGGTGATCTGCTCGGCGCGAGCCGTCCGACCCAGGCGACGCTGTCCGATCCGCTCGCAGCGAAAGTCTTAAATCGCGGCGATCCGATACCGGCGCCTGCCGGCCGTGCCGACGATTTTTCCTGGCCGCGGCGCGGCGGCGATGCCAATGCCGCAGCGATCGATGTCGCGCCGCAACCAGCGCCGGGCCCAGCGGCGCCGGCGGCCGGCCCGTCGTCAAAGAAAGCCGACAAGTCGGACGGCAAGAAAACAGCAGATACGAAGGCCGGCGAGGGCAAGAGCAAGCCGGCTTCGGATCAGGGCGCTGCCAAGTCCCGGCGGTCCTCCGGCGCATCGCTCGATGGCGCGCCGCGCCCGCCCAGGGATGTCGGCGGCGGCCGCTGACGCCTGCTCACCGCGGCAGCACAGACGAGCCCATCAAAAACGTGTCGACCGCGTGCGCGGCCTGGCGGCCTTCGCGGATCGCCCAGACCACGAGCGACTGGCCGCGCCGCATGTCGCCGGCGGCGAAGACCTTCTCGATCGAGGTCCGATAATCGTCGGTCGAGGCGGCCACATTGCCGCGCGCATCGAGCTTCACGCCAAGCGTCTTGATCAACCCTTCGTGCACGGGATGCACGAAGCCCATCGCCAGCAGAACGAGATCGGCGGCGATTTCGAACTCGGAGCCCGGAATCGGCTGCATCTTGGCGTCGACGCGCACGCAATGCAGCTTTTTCACCGCACCGTTCTCGCCGGAGAATTTCGTCGTCATCACGGCGAATTCGCGCTCGGCGCCTTCCTCATGGCTCGACGAGGTGCGCAGCTTGAGCGGCCAGTTCGGCCAAGTCAGCGCCTTGTTCTCGCGCAGCGGCGGCTGCGGCATGATCTCGAAATTGGTCACCGACCGCGCGCCTTGGCGGAACGAGGTGCCGATGCAGTCCGAGCCGGTATCGCCGCCGCCGATGACCACGACATGCTTGCCTTCGGCAAGGATCGGCTCGGTGCCGTTGAGTTCTTCGCCGCTCACGCGCCGGTTCTGCTGCGGCAGAAAATCCATGGCGAAATGAATGCCTTTGAGCTCGCGGCCGGGCACCGGCAGATCGCGACCCTGCTCGGCGCCGCCGGTCAGCACGACGGCGTCATAGTCGTTGAGCAATTGCTCGGCCGGCAGGTTCACACCGACATTGGC
>JAJPJB010000016.1 GCA_021324465.1 Hyphomicrobiaceae bacterium | reverse complement strand
TGCCAGGCCCAGTTTGGCACGTCCGGCATCGGCGCGCCGCCGGCCGGCGGCGTGAGCACGGTGCGCGGCATGGTCTGCGTCGGATCCCACTCCTCGACATTGACGACGACCCATACCGCCATGCGGGCGCCGTTCGGCAACTTTAGCGGCGGGCGCTCGGTGATCGGCGAATAGACGAGGCGATCCGTCGGCAGCATCGGCCCGCGCGGCGATATCTTGTGCGGCGCGGCTTTTTTCGAGACGGGCTTCTTTTGTGCGAGCTTGGCCATTGCTGACTCATTCCTCCCCATCGTTTCGAAAGCATTCCGGGTCATCGGCCGACAAATGTCTCGCCTGATACGTCCTGCGCTGGCCGATATCGCGTGACCGCGGCACCCAGCACTGTCAGCGTTGCCGCGCACAGGCACAGCGGAGCGAAAGCAGTCCACGGCCTTCCGGTCAAATCCCACAACGCGCCGCAGATCGTCGGGATGATGATGGCGCAGGTATAGGCGACGGTGAGCATGCCGGCGGCGGTGCGCGGCAGATCGGCGGGCGAGCAGAGAACAGGCGGCAAGGTCATGACCGGGGTAAATGTCATGGCGGTCGCGAAACCGATGAGGGCGGCCGCGCCCATGATGACCAAGCCGGTCGGCACCAGGATCATCATCAGCAAAGCTGCAAGCAGGATCGGACCGAAGATCAAGAACGGCCAGGCCCGACGCTGCAATCGGCCGGCCAGCGCAAACAAGACCACGAGTGAGACGATCTGCGATCCGTTGAGCCAGGCCAAGGTCGGGCCAAGCAGATCTGGTCTGCCCTGGCCGGCGACATAGTCGCCGAGGAAGGCGCTGATCGCAAAGTACGGGCTGTTGTTGCTGCCGAAGGTCAGGCCGAGCAGCCAGACCACCGGATTCTTGAAATCAGGCCACCACAATGGATTCGCCGGTTTCGCCGCAGCGCGAGAGCGCTGCTGCGGGCTCAACAGCCGGAATATCGGTACAATGAGAAGGGCTGGCACGGCCCAGAGCACAAGATTAAGCCGCCACGATCCGGCAGCGAGCGGCAGAACATATGCGTTGGTCAGGAGCGGCGGAAAGGTCGCGCCCATCATCATGCCGCTGGTATAGGCGACGGTGGCGAGCCCGATGCGGCGGGGCAGCCATTCGCGCGCCAATGTCGGCAATCCGGGCTGCATAATGGCGACACCGAATCCGGTCACTATGGCGGCGGCATAAAGCGTCCACACATCGAGCGCCGCTCCGCGCGCTGCGCCGGCCAGTGCCGCAATCACCATGCCGGAGATCACAGCAAGTGTGGCGCCGACCCGTGCGATCAGCAGTGATCCCGGGATGGCGGCGAGCGCAAACATCAGAAGCGGCAGGCCGACAAGGAGACCGACCTGCGTCTCCGACATGTGCAATTCGCTATGCACGAGGGGCATCACCGGCGGAATGGCCAGGATGGTCATGCGCATGGCGACGCCGGCGAGCCACAGTGCCGCGAGTGGCTTGATCAAGCTGACGGACGGGCGCGCAGCGGAGATTGCAGGATTTCGGGCAAATTGCATGAAGCAGGCGTGCGTTGGCGGTGGACCGTGCATCACTGCGCGGGCCACCGCAAGAGAAGGCGCCGACTGGCGGACGCGCAATTTTGCTCGGGCTGCAGCTCGAAACGCCTCGGCCAAAAGTCGCTTTGAGCCCCGACAGGGCTGAGAACGAAGATAGAACGAACCTACTCGCAATCAGGTGGCGCAGCGGCGCGCGGTTTGGCATTGTCGCTGCGACGCTCAATTCCGCGAATGACCGTTCCGACAATCGCGACGCGCTGCCGCGGCTCGCCTGCAACACGCTGCGATTGCTGTATATTGCGCCCAAGCATTCGGTTAAGACTGGAAGCTCGGTGTTCCCGGACGCGCTCGCCGCGCAGAAGGCGATGTCAGCGATCGTGCGCAGCGACGCGCGGTTTGCCACCGAACGTCTGACCAAGATTCTGATCGGCGACACGTCTGCGGCGGTCGCGAAATTCGGCCAACAGCGCCTGCCGACGTTCGGCGTGGGCAAAGAACACGGCGGGCGGAAGTGGCGCTCGATCTTTCGCCAGCCGCACGGTGCCGGCGTCCGGGGTTCCGCATTGTTGCACGCGCGTAGCCTCTATGTTAGCAACGCGCCGATTTTGCGTGAGCGCGGTTTTTGGGGCCGCGGCCTGCGCGAATTCCAAGTTCCGCTGAAACCAAGTCCCGATTAAATCCACTTAAATCTCAGGGGCTTGTTGCCGGCCTTCCGCGCCGGTTGCGGGGCTTGCGGAAATGCTCCACAAGAACGCCGAACCGGCAACAAACGAGCAGAATTTTGGCTAGCGAAGGACCACGCGTTTCCGGCATGGCGGGCCGTTACGCCACCGCTCTGTTCGATCTCGCCAAAGAGGCGCATGCGATCGACGCGCTGAAGGCCGATCTCGATCGCTTTGATGCGCTAGTGGCGGCGAGCGACGATCTCAATCGCCTGGTGCGCAGCCCGGTGTTCTCGGCGCGGGAACAAGAGCAGGCACTCAATGCCGTGCTCGGCCGCGCCGGCATTGGCGGCCTCGCAGCGAATTTCCTCAGGCTCGTCACCGCGAACCGGCGGCTGTTTGCGGTGCGCGCCATGATCGCGGCCTTCCGCGCGCTGGTCGCCCAGGACAAGGGCGAAGTCACCGCACAGGTCACCGTCGCCGAGCAGATCAAAGACGAACATGCACAGGCGCTGCGCGCGGCGCTCAAATCGGTGAGCGGCAAGGATGTCGATCTCGACATCAAGGTGGATCCCGCGATCATTGGCGGGCTTGTGGTCAAGCTCGGCAGCCGCATGGTGGACACGTCGCTGCGCACCAAACTCAATGCCATCAAGCACGCGATGAAAGAGGCTCGCTAATGGACATCCGCGCCGCGGAAATATCCGCAATCCTCAAAGAGCAGATCAAGAATTTCGGCCAGGAAGCCGAGGTCTCCGAAGTCGGCCAGGTGCTCTCGGTCGGCGACGGCATCGCCCACGTCTACGGGCTCGACAATGTGCAGGCCGGCGAGATGGTGGCCTTCGAGAGCGGCGTGCGCGGCATGGCGCTTAACCTCGAAAACGACAATGTCGGCGTCGTTATCTTCGGCTCCGACCGCGAGATTAAGGAAGGCCAGACCGTCAAGCGCACCCGCGCTATCGTCGAAGTGCCGGTCGGCAAGGCGCTGCTTGGCCGCGTCGTCGACGCGCTCGGCGAGCCGATCGACGGCAAAGGCCCGATCAAGACCGAGCGTCGCTCCCGCGTCGACGTGAAGGCACCCGGTATCATTCCGCGCAAGTCGGTGCACGAGCCGATGGCGACCGGGCTCAAAGCGATCGACGCGCTGATTCCGATCGGCCGCGGCCAGCGCGAATTGATCATCGGCGACCGGCAGACCGGCAAGACCGCGATCGCGCTCGACACCATTCTGAACCAGAAGGGGCTGAACGCGACCGGCGACGAGAAAATCAAGCTCTACTGCATCTATGTCGCGGTCGGCCAGAAGCGCTCCACCGTCGCGCAATTCGTCAAAGTGCTCGAGGAGAACGGCGCGCTCGATTATTCGATCGTGATCGCAGCGACGGCGTCCGATCCGGCGCCGATGCAGTATCTCGCGCCGTTTTCCGGCTGCACTATGGGCGAATATTTTCGCGACAACGGCATGCATGCGGTGATCATCTACGACGACCTGTCCAAACAGGCCGTCGCTTATCGTCAGATGTCGCTGTTGCTGCGCCGTCCGCCGGGCCGCGAAGCCTATCCGGGCGACGTGTTCTATCTGCACTCGCGGCTGCTTGAGCGTGCGGCCAAGATGAACGATGAAAACGGAGCGGGCTCGCTCACCGCTCTGCCGGTCATCGAGACGCAGGCCAACGACGTGTCGGCCTATATTCCGACCAATGTCATTTCCATCACCGACGGCCAGATTTTTCTCGAGACCGATCTGTTCTATCAGGGCATCCGCCCGGCGGTGAATGTCGGTCTCTCAGTGTCGCGCGTTGGCTCCTCGGCGCAGACCAAGGCAATGAAAAAGGTCGCCGGCCGCATCAAAGGCGAGCTCGCGCAATACCGCGAGATGGCGGCCTTTGCCCAATTCGGCTCCGACCTCGACGCCACCACGCAGCGCCTGCTCAATCGCGGCTCGCGGCTCACCGAGTTGCTCAAGCAACCGCAATTCTCGCCCCTGAAGATGGAAGAGCAGGTGTGCGTGATCTATGCCGGCGTCAACGGTTATCTCGATCCGCTCCCGGTCGAGCGCGTGCGCGCCTTCGAGGAGGGCCTGCTGAGCCTGTTGCATAGCCAGCACGGCGACATTCTCGAGGCGATCCGCAAGTCGGGCGATTTGGATGATGCCACCTCAGCCAAGCTGAAGAGCGTGGTCGACAATTATGCCAAGACTTTTGCGTGATCGAACGGCGGGCGAAGACAACAGACAACGGAGGACGGATGAGCTACGACACCTGAGCGAAGGGCGGTGACTTTGCCGTCGTCCGTTGCCTGTCCTCCGTCGTCCGTCATCAACTCATGCCTTCACTTAAAGATCTGCGTAACCGCATCGCCGCCACCAAGGCGACGCAGAAAATCACCCGCGCCATGCAGATGGTCGCGGCGTCGAAATTGCGCCGCGCGCAGGCCGCGGCCGAAGCGGCGCGGCCTTATGCCAGCCACATGGATTCGGTGCTCGGCAATATCGCGGCGTCGGTTGCCGGCCACGAGAACGCCCCCAGGCTGCTGCGCGGCACTGGCGGCGATCAGACGCACCTGTTGCTCGTCTGCACGGCCGAGCGAGGCCTGTGCGGCCCATTTAACTCGGCGATCGTGCGACTTGCCCGCGAACGCGCGCTGGCTCTGGCCAACCAAGGAAAAAGCGTCAAGTTCTTCTGCGTCGGCCGCAAGGGCTATGACCAATTGCGCCGCACATTCCCGACGCAGATCGTCGAATTGGTTGATCTGCGCGCGGTGCGCGTGTTGCGCTTCGAGAATGCACAAATGATCGCGGAAAAAGTCATCGCGCTGTTCGACAAGCACCAGTTCGACATCTGCCACCTGTTCTATTCGCGCTTTCGTTCCGTGATCGCGCAGATTCCGACGGTGCAGCAGATCATTCCGCCGGTCTTCGATGCCAAGGCTACGGACGCCCTAGCCGGCGCGGCCTACGAGTTCGAGCCGGAGGCAGAGGACATTTTGCACGAGCTGTTGCCGCGCAATGTCGCGGTGCAGATCTTCCGCGCGCTGCTTGAGAACTCAGCCTCGTTCTACGGTGCGCAGATGTCGGCGATGGACAACGCCACGCGCAATGCCGGCGATATGATTCGCCGCCAGACGCTGTTCTACAACCGCACGCGTCAGGCCATGATCACCAAGGAACTGATCGAGATCATTTCCGGAGCCGAGGCGCTATAGCGAACAGCGCGCATCAACACCAACAGGAATCAACCATGGCTCAACCAGTCGGACATGTCACCCAGGTCATCGGCGCGGTCGTCGACGTTCATTTCGAGGATCATCTGCCGCCGATTCTGAACGCATTGGAAACGGACAATCACGGCCGCCGACTGGTCCTCGAAGTCGCCCAGCAATTGGGCGAAAGCACCGTGCGCACCGTGGCGATGGACACGACTGAAGGCATGGTGCGCGGCCAGGAGGTGCGCGATACGGGCGGTCCGATTTCGGTCCCGGTCGGTCCCGGGCTGCTCGGCCGCATTATCAATGTGATCGGCGAGCCGGTGGATGAAGCCGGCCCGGTCAAGGGCGAGGCCACGCGCGCGATCCATCAGGATGCGCCGGCCTACACGGATCAGTCGACCGAAGCGTCGATTCTCGTGACCGGCATCAAGGTCGTCGATCTGCTCGCGCCCTATGCCAAGGGCGGCAAGATCGGATTGTTCGGCGGTGCCGGCGTCGGCAAGACCGTGCTGATCATGGAGTTGATCAACAATGTCGCCAAGGCCCACGGCGGCTATTCGGTGTTCGCCGGCGTCGGCGAGCGTACCCGCGAGGGCAATGACCTGTATCACGAGATGATCGAGTCCCGGGTCAACAAGGACCCGAAGGAGGGCTCGGTCGAAGGCTCCAAATGCGCGCTGGTCTATGGCCAGATGAATGAGCCACCGGGAGCGCGCGCCCGCGTCGGCCTTACCGGCCTGACGGTCGCCGAATATTTCCGCGACCAGGGCCAGGACGTGCTGTTCTTCGTCGACAATATTTTCCGCTTCACGCAGGCAGGCTCGGAAGTGTCGGCGCTGCTCGGGCGCATTCCTTCGGCGGTCGGTTATCAGCCGACGCTCGCCACCGATATGGGCGCGCTGCAGGAGCGTATCACCACCACGCAGAAGGGCTCGGTCACTTCGGTGCAGGCCATCTACGTGCCCGCCGACGACCTGACCGACCCGGCTCCGGCGACATCACTCGCGCATCTCGACGCCACCACCGTGCTGTCGCGCGATATCGCAGCGAAAGGCATCTATCCGGCCGTCGATCCGCTCGATTCGACCTCGCGCATGCTCTCGCCGATGATCGTCGGCGAGGAGCATTATCAGGTGGCGCGCAGGGTTCAGCAGGTTCTGCAGCGCTATAAGGCGCTGCAGGATATCATCGCCATCCTCGGCATGGACGAATTGTCGGAAGAGGACAAGCTGACGGTGGCGCGTGCCCGCAAGATCGAGCGCTTCCTGTCGCAGCCGTTCCATGTCGCCGAAGTGTTCACCGGCTCGCCCGGCAAGCTCGTCGACCTGCAGGATACCATCAAGGGCTTCAAGGGCCTGGTCGAGGGCAAATACGATCACCTGCCGGAGGCCGCCTTCTACATGGTCGGCACCATCGAGGAGGCGGTCGAGAAGGGCAAGAAGCTCGCCGCCGAAGCGTGAGGACCAGCATGGCCGCGCTGCATTTCGAATTTGTCTCGCCGGAAACCGTCTTGTTCTCCGGCGAGGTAGACCAGGTGGATTTGCCCGGAAGCGAAGGCGACATGGGCATTCTGCCCGGCCATGCACCCATGGTGACGTCATTGCGGCCGGGCATCGTCACGATTATCCGCGAGGGGCGGCGCGAGCCGGTCGTGGTCATCGGCGGCTTTGCCGAAATGAGTCCCTCGGGCCTGACCATTCTTGCCGACCGCGCGGTCGCCCGTGACGACTTCGACATGGCGACGCTCGCCAATGACATCAAAGATACCGAGGAAGACATCGCCGATGCCAAAGACGACGCGCAGCGCGACAAGCTCACGCGGCATCTCGAGCAATTAATGACGCTGCAGGCGGCCTTGGCGGCGTAATTTCATTTTACCAACTTTCGCAGGCTTGGCCTGTCCGGACTACACTGCGATCGACCAAGTTTCACGTTTCTGTTCGGCCGACATTCGTAATATCGGTGGCGGATACCCTCGCGTCGATTCATTGGATTTGCGTGTCATTTTTCGGAAAACAGGGGCCGCCTTTTGGCGCAGAGCCGGGTACGACGAGTTAGGTCGTCAGCGGCAAAAACTCGCGCACCACACGTTCGTAGACCGCGCGTTTGAACGGTACCACAAGATCGGGGACGTTCTGCAGCGGCTCCCATCGCCATGCCGCGAACTCCGCCTCGTGGCGGCCGGCCGGATGAGCCACATTGATTTCGCTATCCGGTCCGGTAAAGCGCAGCGCGAACCACTTCTGCTTTTGGCCGCGATATTTGCCTTTCCAGGCCTGACCGACGAGCTCGCGCGGAATATCGTATGTGAGCCAATCGGCAATCTCGCCGATGCGCTCGACCGAGCGGATATTGGTCTCTTCCCGCAATTCGCGCCGCGCCGCCGGCCAGGGCTCCTCGCCGGGATCAATGCCGCCCTGCGGCATCTGCCAGGAATGCGCGAGGTCGACATGTTCCGGCCCGCCGATGCGGCGGCCGACAAAGACAAGTCCGTCGCGGTTGAGCACCACGACGCCGACGCAGGGCCGATAGGGAAGGTCCTCGAAGCGCATTGCAGATGACTGACGACCGACAATAGATCAGATCACCGATCTGCTGCGGTCTATCATTTCTTCGCTCCTCCGTCGTCCGTGGTCTGCTCCGGTCGTCAGATCTGCTTGCCTTTGGCCGCCACTGCCGTGACGGGCACGAGGAGGAGACCGTGATTCGCCGCCGCCCTGGCCCACGCCGCGATATGCTCGATGGACACCGGCAGCGCCGAGGCTACACCCACCGCAAAGCCTCGTTCCCGCGCCGTCATTTCGAGGCGATCCAGCGCTTTGTCGATCTCGGCCGGCGTCGGCACCGAGTCGAGCACTACATCGGCGTGCACGAAGGATAGGTTGTTGGCGCCGGCGATGCGGCCGGCGAGGCTGCGCGGATTGGAGCCGTCGTCAACATAGATCAGCCCGCGCTTGGCGGTCTCGTGCAGGATCGGCGCGAGCGAGTCCTCTGACGCGGTGAATTTTGCGCCCATCGTGTTGGTCAGTCCAACATAGCCCTGCAAGCGGCCCATCAACGCGTAGAGCCGGTCGATGTTTTGCGGCGGCGTCAGTGTCGTGAGCAGTGTCTGCGGGCCCGGATCGTTGTTGGGATAGTCGAAGGGCTCCATTGGCACTTGCAGCAGAATCTCGTGCCCCCCCTCGCGCGCGCGTGCGGCAAGCGCGGCGACGTCATTGCCGTATGGCACGAAGCCGAGCGTCACCGCGCCGGGAAGCTTTGCGATCGCGTCCGCGGTCGCATTCCCGCTCACGCCAAGGCCCTCGACAATGAGCGCTACACGTGGTGCGTCGGGCTTGCCGGGCAGCGGCTGCACTGGTCGGGCGAAGGCGTCCGCCGGGCGGGTGCCGTCCGCCGCGATCTTTGGTACCGGGCCGTGCGGGGTCATCTCCACGAATTTCGAATCGATCGGCGGCGACGTCGCAGCAGCAGGACCCGGCACGACAACGTCGTGGCGCTCGCCAGTCTTGCCGTCAATGATCGTGATGGTGGTCATGTTCGGCGCCGCCATCGCGGGCTGGTTGGCGGGCTGCTGATTGCTTGGTGCGGGCGAAGCCCCTGCCGTCGGCGCGGCCGCATCGGTTGCATTTGGCCGCACGACTGCCACGGAGGGATCCGGCCTTGCCGTGAGCTGAATGTTTGCCGGGACAACGGCCATAGGTTCGCCGCCGAACGGATCATCGGCCACCACCGCCCATAAAACGAAAATGGCGAGAAACAGCGCCAGCGCGCCGCCGATGGTCGGCAGCGCCGGCAGCCTGATCTTGCGGCGCCTTTTCGGCTGGCGGCCCAGCGGGGCGGTTAAGTCGTCCACCGCCATCCGCCGATCCTCGATCCCGAAAAGCGATTCGTGCGGCCAAAACGGCTGCGAACGGCATTGCGAAGCTTGCGAATCATGCACGACAGTCTAGCACGGCGCTTGAGCACCCTCTGTCCGGGACTCCCAGCGAGAGCCTCAAAAGACTAGGGCGGCCCTGGGGGCCGCCCTACGCCCGGACAGACATAAGGTCGTCGGCTTAGTTCGGAACGGCAGCCTTCGGATTGGGCGGGAAGGCCGCATTGCTGGCGGTCCCGCGCAGAAGGTCGATCGCCATTTTCAGCGCCTTGTCATTCTTCTCGTCCGGCGGCACGTAGGACTGCGAGCCGGTCTGCTCGGCGCCTTCGGCCTTGAGGTGACCGCGCAGCGACGCCTCGCCCTTGGAGTCGGTCTGCGCCTTCAGATCGTCCGGCACATCCTGTAGCACCTCGATATCAGGCGTGATGCCTTTTGCCTGAATCGACCGGCCCGACGGCGTGTAGTAGCGGGCGGTCGTCAGCCGCAGCGCGCCGTTCCCAGCCCCAAGCGGAATGATCGTCTGCACCGAGCCCTTGCCGAACGAGCGCGTGCCGATCAGTGTCGCGCGCTTGTGGTCCTGTAATGCGCCGGCGACGATTTCGGAGGCCGACGCCGAACCACCATTGATCAGCACGATCAGCGGCTTGCCCTTGGTCATGTCGCCAGGCCGCGCATTGAAGCGCTGCGTCTCCTCCGGATTGCGGCCGCGGGTCGAAACGATCTCGCCCTTTTCGAGGAACGTGTCGGCGACCGAGATCGCCTGGTCGAGCAGGCCGCCCGGATTGTTGCGCAGGTCGATGATATAGCCCCTGATCTTGTCGGCACCGAGCTGGCTGTTCAGATCGTTGATTGCCTGTTTCAGCCCATCGGTCGTCTGCTCGTTGAACTGCGTGATGCGGATATAGGCGACGTCGCCACCTTCCGGATGCGAGCGTACCGACTTCACGCGGATCACGTCGCGCACGATCGTCACTTCGATCGGCTTGTCGACGCCTTTGCGCATGATGGTGAGCTTGATCTTGGTATTGACCGGCCCGCGCATCTTGTCGACGGCCTGGTTGAGGGTGAGGCCCTGAACCTGGTCATCGTCGAGCTTGGTGATGATGTCGTTGGCCATGATGCCGGCCTTGGCGGCAGGGGTGTCGTCGATCGGCGCGACCACCTTCACCAGGCCGTCTTCCATGGTGACTTCAATGCCGAGGCCGCCGAACTCGCCGCGCGTCTGCACCTGCATGTCGCGGAAGCTCTTCGGATCCATATAGCTCGAATGCGGATCGAGCCCGGCCAGCATGCCGTTGATCGCCGATTCGACGAGCTGGCTGTCGTCGGGCTTCTCGACGTAATCCGCACGCACGCGTTCGAACACGTCGCCGAACAGATTAAGCTCCCGATATGTATCGGAAGCGGCTGCTCGCGCCGCCGAGCCGACCGACATCGAATAGGGCTGGGTCAGTGCCAGCGTCGCCACGGCGCCGGCCACGGCACCTAGGAAAACCAAGGAAGTTTTGCGCATCATCCGCGAACCTTTTCGCCTTCGTTTGTTGCCCACCACGGGCTGGGGTCTATGGGAGTGCCGTCTTTGCGGAACTCCACGTATAGAACAGGTTGCTTGGGCACAGTTGTGGCGGTCGCGGAAGCTACCGACGCATCGCCCATCACCGCCACGGGTTCTCCCGTCAGCACAAATTGGCCGAGATCTACGGAAATCCGCTGCATCCCCGCGAGGAGTACATGATACCCGCCGCCCGCATTGAGAATCAAGAGTTGCCCGTAGCTCCGAAACGCGCCGGCGTAAACAACCCAACCGTCGCAGGGCGCCGTAATCTGCGCACCCGGCCGGGTGGCAATGGAAAGCCCCTTTTGAGTTCCACCTGAACCGTCGGAACCGCCGAATTCGCGGATTCGCGTACCGTTCACCGGCAGCCGTAGCCGCCCGCGCATGTCGGCGAAGGCGACGGCGGGGGCAAGGCGGCCCGGATCGCTCAGCGCCGCAAGATTCGGCCTGGTCGCATCGCTTGCGATCGAGCGCGCCGAATCACGCGCCGCGCGCGTCGCCGGGTCGAGGCTTTGCTCGAGCTTGGCGATGAGATCCTTGATGTTATCGACCTGGCGTGCGAGCTCGGCCGCATGCTGCCGCTCGGCGTCCAGCGCCTGTTCGGCGGCCGCCTGCTTTTTCTGTCGCTCATCGATGAGCAGCGTCATGCGCAGTTGCTCGCGGCCAAGCACATCGAGATCGTTCGACAAGTTCTTGCGCTCGTCGACGATTTTCTGACGCACGCGGAGCAGGTCGGCGATGTCGCCGGCCAGCGTGTCGGCTTGCGCGCGCATCTCCGGAACGACCGCGCCGAGCGTGATTGCGGTGCGCACCGCCTGCAGCGCGTCTTCAGGCCGCACCATCAGAGCTGGCGGCGGCTGCCGGCCGATCCGCTGCAGCGCCGCCAGGATTTCAACGATCGTGCCGCGCCGCTCGTTGAGCGATTTCTGCAACAAAGCCTGCTGCATGTCCAGCGGCTGCAAGCGCGCTTGCGTCGCCTCGATATTGGCTTCGACATCGCGGATGCGCCCGGCAGTATCAATCAGCTGCTGATTGAACTTGCGCCGGTCCTCAGCGAGCGCCGCGATCTCGCTCTTGAGCTTGGCTTGCGCCTCAACCGACTCGCGCTGTTTGGCGAGCATCGCGCCCAGCTCCTCGTCGCGCTGCTTCAGCGCATCTGCGCTGTTTTCCGGTTGCACCGCCTGGCCGGCGGGCTGCTGCCTGTCGCGAACCTTAGGCAACGGTGCGGGCGGCGGGGCTTGAGGCGGTTGCTGCGGTACTGTCGGCGAAGGCGCGATCTGCGCGAGAGCGCCTGAATGAGACGAAAGGTCCACGCTCAACGGCAGGGCCAATGCCAAAGCCGAGCCAAGCACAAGATGTGGGTCGATTCTGCTCGACCGTCGGAGAATCATCGGCTTCAAAGGTAAGGCGGCCCCGCGCGAAGGCAAGCAAAAGCACCCGAGCTGGACCGCATTAAGACGCATCTGCGCCGCTGACGGGGCACAGGCGCCACAATTCGGTGGCGAGCGGCGCAAGGCTTTAAAGAAACAGCACTTTTCAAAGATCTTGCGGCTGATCGTCAGGCCCTGTGATAGGGATGTCCCGCCAGAATCGTGGCCGCGCGGTACAACTGCTCCAGCATCATGACCCGCACCAGCTGGTGTGGCCAGGTGGCTGCGCCGAAGGCAAGTTTCAGCTTGGCGCGCTCGCGCAGCGTCTGTGCCAGCCCGTCAGCGCCGCCAATCACAAAGTACACGGCCGGGCGATCTTCCGCGCGCCAGCGCTGTAGCAGTGCCGCCAGCGCCGCGCTGTCGAGATTTTCGCCGCGCTCGTCCAACACAACGAGGATTGCGCGCTCGGGAATGATACTGGCGATCGCAATCGATTCTTCGGTGCGCCGCCGCTCCGCGTCCTGCGCGCGGCTCTCGCGGATCTCGACGACTTCAATGTCGCGAAGGCCGAGGCTGCGCCCGGTCGCTTCGGCGCGCTTGCGGTAAGCGTCGGCGAGCTCGCGTTCCGGCCCGGCTTTAAGGCGGCCGACCGCAGCGATGACAATACGCATGACAACAGAATGAAACGGCGGCCGAGGACGACGCTAGCCACACGGGTGAAAACGGTCCTGCATCCTCGTTCAAAACACACCGCCCCGCTCGACCCCAATCTGACGAAAATCGGATCGGACGTCGCGGTTAGCTCGCGCGCCGGGCCGCCCTGCCGGTCATCCACATCCTCTCGAGATTATAGAAATCCCGCACTTCCGGGCGGAAGACGTGAACGATGACATTGCCGGCATCGATCAGCACCCAATCGCAATGGGGCATGCCTTCGACGCGGGTGGACACGCCGGCTTTGTGCAGATCCTCGACCACCCTGTCGGCCACCGAACCGACATGGCGCTGCGACCGGCCGGAGGACACGACCATGTAGTCGCCGATGGTTGATTTGTCTCGAAGATCGATGGTGAGAGTGTCCTCCGCCTTCATGTCGTCGAGGCGGGCGAGGACCATGCGGAGGATCTCCTCGGCGTTAATACGCATTCCGGAGACCGCTTCGGGCGCGCGACGTTCGGCCCGGGAGATTACAACTGGGGACAGGGTTGCTTATCCTTTCGCTCCAAGCTTGCCGTTTTCGGGTGTGACTGCTTCAGATGACACTGGTTTCACAGGTCTTTGAAAGTTCGCGGGGCACCGATGCAACTGCGTTTGCCGGCAGGTGATCGACTCAGACGTCGTGACACCGATTACAGTTACACTGACTTCTACACCGATTACCGCTGACTCTCAGCCCCAGCCACACCGAATCCGGGGCACCCGTCTAAGATAGTCACGGCGAGTTAACAGTTTCAACCTCCGGACTTCAAGGAAATGTCTCGTGCTGGCGGCATGGCGCGGGCGGCGCGCAGCGCTGTCGAGGACAGCGGCGATTTGAGCCCGTGCAGATAAAGCCAGGCCGGCGGCTTGCGGTTTGGCAGACTTTTTGCCGCGGCCTCGGGCAGCCGGGCGAAACCGAGCGCGTGGCCGGCAACGCCGGCCGCCGAATAGAGGCTTGGTCCGAGCCGATCGATCACCGCGATTGGCACCAGCGTTGCGATATCGCGCCAGCGCTGCCAGCGATGGAAATGGCGCAGATTGTCCGCACCCATGATCCAGACGAAACGCACGCCGGGGCAGCGGCGCACCAGATATCTGAGGGTCACGAAAGTGTAGGTGGAGCCGAGATCGGCCTCGAGATCGGTCACATCGATGCGCGGGTGGTGCGCCAGCAGATGCGCCGCCGCCACCCGCTCGGCCAGGGGCGCAAGGCCAGCCGTGTCTTTCAGCGGATTGCCCGGGGTGACCAGCCACCACACCCGATCAAGACCGAGCCGGCGCATGGCCAACAGACAGGCTGCACGGTGCGCCGCATGGGGCGGGTCGAACGTGCCGCCGAACAGCCCGATGCGCATGCCGGGCGCGTGTGGCGGCAAAATGATACGTTTGCGGCTGCGGCCGATCGGCCGCACGACGGCCGGACGCCGGGGAGGGAACTCATAATTCATGATCTTTGAAACGAAATTCCCTCCCGCGTCCGCCGCAGTTTCTGTTTTGAGCATGATCGAAACCGGCATCGGCCCGCAGATCAAGTTTGCAGTCGAGCCTTAGCTGTCATGCTCATGACCGTCTCGTCGCGTGTGATGGCTGCTTCACGGGCGCGTCTGCCCGCTGCCGCGTATGCGGTATTTGAAACTGGTGAGTTGCTCCACGCCAACCGGGCCGCGCGCATGCAGCCTGCCGGTGGCGATGCCGATCTCGGCGCCGAAACCGAACTCGCCGCCGTCGGCGAACTGGGTCGAGGCATTATGCAGCACGATGGCGGAGTCGACTTCGCGCAGGAATTTTTCCGCCGTCTTTTTGTCTTCGGTGACGATCGCATCGGTATGATGCGACCCGTAGCGCTCGATATGCGCGATCGCGGCATCGACGCCGTCGACCACGCCCGCGGTGAGAATGGCGTCGAGATATTCGGTGCTCCAATCGGCTGCGCTGGCCGGCTTGACGCGGCGGTCCACCGCCTGAACCGTTGCATCGCCGCGGATTTCACAGCCGGCCTCGAGCAGCATGAGCACGAGCGGCTTGAGCAAATGCTGCGCGCCGGCGCGATCGATCAGCAGGGTCTCGGCCGCGCCGCAGACGCCGGTGCGGCGCATCTTGGCGTTGAGCACGATCTTTTTTGCCATGCTCAGCTTGGCCTTGGCGTCGACATAGACGTGGCACACGCCCTCAAGATGCGCAAAGACCGGTACCCGCGCCTCGGCCTGGACGCGCTCCACCAGGCCTTTGCCGCCGCGCGGCACGAGCACGTCAATCGCGCCATCAAGGCCGCGCAGCATCATCCCGACCGCTGCGCGGTCACGTGTCGGCACCAGCGTGACGGCGGCTGCCGGCAGACCGGCTTCGCGCAGGCCCTCCACCAGTGCCGCATGGATGGCGCGGCAGGAGCGAAAGCTCTCCGAACCGCCGCGCAGGATCGCGGCATTGCCGGCTTTGAGACACAGCCCGCCGGCATCGGCGGTGACATTCGGGCGGCTTTCAAAGATGACGCCGACCACGCCGAGCGGCACCCGTACGCGCTCTATCCGCATACCGTTCGGCCGCCGCCATGACGCCGTGACGCTTCCGATGGGATCCTTCAGCTTGCGGATCATGTCGAGGCCTGCTGCCATCGCCTCGATACGCGCGGCAGTCAGCGCCAGCCGGTCCAGGAAGGCAGGTGTGGCTCCGGCACGTCTGGCCTCCGCCTGATCCTCGGCATTGCCGGCAAGGATCGCCTGCCGGGAACGACGGATAGCTGCCGCCATGGCAACGAGCGCCCGGTTCTTTTGCGCTGGCGGCGCCAGAGCCAGGACACGGGCCGCTTGCCGCGCGTCCCGGGCCATCCGGCGCATCATCGATTCAAGCTCGACATCGCGCTTGACCGCCGGTTTTTCGGTGTCGGGAACCGCCTTGAGCGGGGCGTTCATCGGCGCCTCACTTTGCCCTCATGGTCTTGATCCGTCGCGCATTCGCGGAACTTTCTAACACGCCCCCGCGGCTACGGCGAGGCGTGCCTTGGCAACAGGTTACCCACAGTCATCCACAGCATTTCGCGGGGTCGTCACAGAATTCGAGGAACCTCGCAAAATCGATTGACGTTCTCAACTTTGACTTCAGCGAGCGAGAGGGTGCCATGCACTTGTCGTCGGGCCGAAAAGCGAGCCGCCTGCTGCCAAAGCGCTTTCCGGTGGGCACGACCTATGTCGTCGAGGGTCGCCGCGGCGCGAACGGACACTTATGGGTATTTTCGCGCTATGTAGTGCTGCCGGGCGGCCAACGCATCAACCTTGGCGGCGATTTCGGCGGTCCCGCCGCCTCCCGGGCGCGCCGGTCCCGGAGCCGCGGCGAAACTCCGAGCCAAAATACCGGCAAGCGGCGGCATGCCGGGCGAGTGAAGAAAATTGTGGTGGGTGCCGGAACCCCCCGGCGACATGGCCGTTGACGGGTAGGCGCCGGGCGAAGCCCCCCAGCCCCTCACCCTCAATCACCCGGCGTCGAGCCCCGGCCACGTTAGTGGCCGGGGTTCCCTTTTGGCGTGGCGAGTATGAACGACAGCTTACAGTGAAAGTCCTCTACCTTACCCCGATTGGGTGGCGGCGGCCCTCCACTTATTCCCGCCCTACGACCAGGTCGTCGCGGTGAACCATCTCGGCACGCCCGGAAAAGCCCAGGATTGAATCGATATCCGCGGAGGAGCGGCCCTTGATCTTCTGCGCGTCTTCGGCGTCGAAGGCGCTCAGCCCGCGCCCGATCTCGACGCCATCGGGGCCGCGAATGACTACGGCGTCGCCGCGCGCGAATTCGCCTTCCACCCGCACCACCCCGACCGGCAGCAGGCTATTGCCCCGGCGCAGCGCGGCGACAGCACCCGCGTCGATGCTCAGCGTGCCCTTCGGCTCGAGCGAGCCTGCGATCCATTTCTTGCGCGCGGTGACCGGATTGCCGGTGGTGAGGAACCATGTGCACCGCGCACCTTTGGCGATTGCATCGAGCGGATGTTTTATCCGGCCCGAGGCGATAACCATGTGTGTGCCGGATGCCGTTGCGATCTTGCCGGCCTCGATCTTGGTCTGCATGCCGCCGCGCGACAGATCGGAACCGGCGGTGCCCGCCATGGCCTCGATCTCCGGCGTGATGCGCTCGACACAAGCAATGTGCCGCGCCGAGGGGACGAGCGCCGGCGGCGCCTCGTAAAGGCCGTCGACATCGGACAGCAGGATCAACAGATCGGCGCTCACCATGGTGGCGACGCGCGCGGCCAGACGGTCATTGTCGCCGTAGCGAATTTCATTGGTTGCGACCGTGTCGTTTTCATTGATGACGGGCATCGCCCGCCATTCCAGCAGCTTGTCGATCGTGGAGCGCGCATTGAGATAGCGTCGGCGTTCTTCGGTGTCGCCGAGCGTGACCAAAATCTGTCCCGCCGTAATGCCATGGCGCGACAGCGCCTCGTTCCAGGTATGGGCGAGCGCGATCTGGCCGACGGCGGCGGCGGCCTGGCTGTCTTCAAGTTCGAGCCGGCCGGAAGGCAGTTTCAGCACGCTGCGGCCCAGCGCGATCGCTCCCGAGGAGACGACCAGGAGATCGCGCTTGCCGCGGTACAGGGCCGCGAGATCGGCGATCAGCGATTTCAGCCAGGCATCGTTGAGCCGGCCGGCTTCGGCGTCGACCAGAAGCGAGGAGCCGACCTTGACCACGATACGGCGGAAGTCGGTGAGCCGAGGCGTGCTTTGCGGCCTATTCATGGGCCGGTGTTTTAAAGCATGACACCGAAACGTGTGAACACCCAAAAATTCCAGTCGGTTACAGCTCGGCTTCGTTTTGCAGCTGCGCTTTGTTTTCCAAACAGTAATAGCCCGACAGGCGGCTCACCAGCTTGCGCCGCTTCCAGTCGTTAAGGATACGGCTGACATTCTCGCGCGCGATGCCGGCCATGGCGGCGAGGTCGCTCTGGCCGATCTTCTGGCGGATGACGATGCGGCCGGCGCCGACATCCTGGCCGAAGTCTTGTGCCAGTTCGAGCAGCGTGCACGCGACGCGGCCGCGCAGCGGCAGAAAGCTTCCCGCGGCCAGCGCGGCGTCGGCCTCGCGCAAGCGCGTCGCCAGCAGCGTCACCAGCGACTTGTAGATTTCCGGATGATCCCTGGCAAAGTCCTCGAATGCGGCGCGGCTGAGAAAGCTCAAAGTCGAGTCGCGAACCGCCACGACGGAAGCCGAGCGCGGCAGGCCATCGATGATCGACAGCTCGCCGACGATGGCCCCGGCCCCGAGAAACGCGAGAATGCGCTCGCTACCGGAGCGCGACACCATGGTGACCTTCAAGAGCCCGTCCTCGACCCGATAGCAGCCGTCGCCGGCATCGCCAGCCAGAAAGAGGACTTCGTCGGCACGCAAGCGCGACGGCGTTGCGGTCGCGAACAGGTTTGCCGAAAGATGCTCGGGCAAACCCGACAGCAGGCTCGAATTCGTGCGCGTGGCAGCCATGATGCCCGATAAGCGTGTCGCCCGATAATCGCGTTGTGGTTCGGGCCGGTTCTCTGATCCGCAGTAGGAACATGCGGCAGAAAGCCTGAAAGTGCAATTGCGGCAAGTTTAATCAGCTCTGGGCGCCATTGACGGGTGACCTCGATCACAGAGCAAGCGCATGAATTCTGTTTTGACCGCGAGTTCTGCGCCGACAAAGAAAAAGCCCGCCTGGCGGGGACCGGGCGGGCTTGTGACCCTCGCTTGCGGGTCATCGGGGTGTATGGGGACCGAGTGCACCCCTCGGACGTCTCAGGCCATCGGGGGCTTCGGGGGGACCGGCCTGATGGCGTCCAATCGCATCGGGGGTCAGTACTAGGACCTTTGCCCCGGATGCAAAGTGACGCAGATCACACAAAATCGCTTTGATGTAAGCGGCTGATTCAAAGCCAGATTGCAGCCGCGGCGCAAATTTCGCCGCGGCTGAGACGCAAGCTTTGCACGATGTCGCCCGGGAAAGGCCCTAAGCGCTTGGCGCGCGCACCTCGACACCCGCGCGCTTCTCGATCGGCTGAACGATCTGAGTGACGTCCTTGTCGGGACCGAGCTCCTCGCAGGTGAGCTTGAGCAGCGCGGCGACCGCCTCGATGACATTGATTGGCAGGCCGAGTTCCTTGGCTTCGGCGATGAACAGGTTGACGTCCTTGAGCATCAGGCCGGCGGTGAAACCCTGATTGAATTTGCGCGGCACCACAACTTCGGGAAATTTCTGTTCGGTCGCGGTTGAGCGGCCGGAACTGGCATTGATCACGTCGAGCATGACACGCGGATCGAGGCCGGCCTTCACGCCCATGACCATCGATTCCGAAGTCGCCGCCATGGCGGCGGCGGAAAGCACATTGTTGCAGAGCTTCATGGTCTGACCGGCACCCGGCCGCTCGCCGATGAAGAAGAACTTGCCGATCACCTTGAGTGCAGGCTCCACCTTCTCGACCTCGGCGCGCGGCCCTGATGCCATCACCGCGACGGTGCCTTTTTCGGCGCCACGCACGCCACCGCTTACCGGCGCGTCGATCTGCACGATGTTGCGCGCCGCTAGCAGCTTGAAGACGCGCTGCGCCATCGCCGCACCGGTGGTGGAGAGATCGACAAAGCGGCGCACCTTCGTGCCTTCAATAACGCCGTCCGGCCCGGTCGCAACTTTGAGCACGACATCCGGGGTCGGCAGGCTCGCCATCACCGTCTCGGCGAGGTCGGCGATTTCCTTCGGCGAACGCGCGGCGATCGCGCCACGCGCCGCAAGATTGCCGATCGCTTCCTGCCGCGTATCATAGACGAACACTTTGTTGCCGGCTTCAACAAGCCGCCGCGCCATATGCGCGCCCATATTGCCCAGACCGATGAAGCCGATTTCCATGACACCCGTCCTTGCCGACTTTTCTGACCGTCATGCCCAGCTTTATGCCGGGCATCCACGCCTTGCGTGCACAAGGATAAAGACATGGATGACCGGGACAAGCCCGGTCATGACGTCAGGAGGCAGACGCGCCCGTCGTCTGCTGCCCGATGAATTCCGCGCGCGCCTTCATCGTGTGCTCGCCAAGCGCCGGCACCGAACCATAGCGCCGCGTCGTTGAGGCATGTCGCTCCGCCGGCGCCGGATAAGACACCGGTCCGCTCGGTGTCGCGACCGTGATACGGCGCAGATGCGGATGATGCGCGAGTTCAGCCGGCGTATTGACCCGGGCAAACGCGATATCGGCAGCGGCGAGTTTTTGCTCGAGCACATCAGCATCAAGCGCGCTGAACACGGCCGCGACTCGTCCATCAGTCTCGGCGCGACGCCTTACGCGCTCGACATTGGTGGCGAAATCGGCATCAGCGGCAAGCGCCGGGTCGTCGAGCACTTTTTCCGCGAGCACCCGCCATTCCCGATCGCTTTGGATGGAGATGAGAATGTCGACGCCATCACGGCTCCTGAATGCGCCATAGGGTGAAATCGAGACGTGCGCGAGCCCAATCCGCTTGGGCGGCGCGCCGGCTTCCTGCTGCAAGAGCGGCACCGTCATCCAATCCGCCATGGAATCAAACATCGAGATCGACAGCGCGGCGCCTTCGCCGGTGCGACCGCGTGCAATCAGCGCCTCAAGTATAGCCTCATAGGCATTCATGCCCGAGGCGATATCGACCACGGAGACGCCGACGCGGGAAGGCTCACGCGTGCCGGTGATCGAGGCGAGACCGGATTCGGCCTGGATCAGCATGTCGTAAGCTTTCCGTTGCGCGAGCGGTCCGCTTTCGCCGAAGCCCGAGATCGAGCAGCAGATCAGGCGCGGATGGCGCTGACGCAATTCCGGGATCGGAAAGCCGAGCTTGGCGACCGCGCCGGGTTTGAGGTTCTGAATGAAAACGTCGGCGCGCGCCAGCATGGCGGCAAGCAGCGCCTTATCCTCGGCTTTGCCGAGATCGAGCACGACCGATTCCTTGCCGCGGTTGAGCCAGACGAAGTAGCTGCACTCGCCATGCACCAGATCATCGTAGCCGCGGGCGAAATCACCCTCCGGGCGTTCGATCTTGATCACGCGTGCCCCGGCGTCGGCAAGGCGGCAGGAGCACATCGGGGCGGCGACCGCTTGCTCGAGCGAGACGACGAGCAGGCCGGAGAGGGGCAGCGGATTGCTCAATACGACCTCGGCAGGCCGAGCGCGTGCTCGGCGATATAGGACAGCACCAGATTGGTCGAGATCGGCGCGACCGTATAGAGCCGGGTCTCGCGGAATTTGCGCTCTATGTCGAATTCCTCCGCGAAGCCGAAGCCGCCATGCGTCTGCACGCACATGTCGGCGGCGGCCCAGGAGGCCTCGGCGGCAAGATGCTTGGCCATATTCGCTTCGGCGCCGCAATCCTCGCCGGCCTCGTAGAGCGCCGCCGCCTCGCGCACCATCAGCGCGGCGGCGCGCATGGCAATGTAGCTCTTGGCGATCGGAAACTGCACGCCCTGGTTCTGCCCGATCGGCCGGCCGAACACGACGCGCTCGCCGGCATAGGCGGTCGCCTTTTCGATGAACCACTTTGCGTCGCCGATGCATTCGGCGGCAATCAGAATGCGCTCGGCATTCATGCCGGAGAGAATATAGCGGAAGCCGGCGCCCTCTTCGCCGATCAGGTTTTCGGCGGGCACGCGCATATTCTCAAAGAACACTTCGGCCGTAGCGTGATTCATCATTGTGCGGATCGGCCTAATGGTCAGCCCTTTACCCTTGACCTCGCGCATGTCCACTAGAAACACAGAAAGGCCCGCCGTGCGCGATTTGACCTGCTCGCGCGGCGTTGTGCGGGCGAGCAGCAGCATAAGATCGGAATGTTCGGCACGCGAGGTCCAGATTTTTTGCCCGTTGATGACGTAAAAGTCGCCCTCGCGCACGGCCGTCGTGCGCAGGCTCAGCGTGTCGGTGCCGGAGGTCGGTTCGGTGACGCCAAAGGCCTGCAGCCGCAGTTCACCGCGCGCGATCGCCGGCAGATATTTGGCCTTTTGCGCCGGACTGCCGTGCCGCAGCACCGTGCCCATCGTATACATCTGCGCGTGACAGGCGGCGCCGTTGCAGCCTGAGGCTTGAATCTCTTCCATGATTGCCGCGGCTGCCGACATGCTCAGCCCGCTGCCGCCGAATTCTTCAGGAATCAGCGCGGCCAGAAACCCGGCTTTGGTCAAAGCGGCGACGAATTTTTCCGGATAGGCCCGCTCGCGGTCGAGTGCGCGCCAATATTCGCCGGGAAATTCCTTGCACAGCGCGCGCACCGCTTCGCGGATTTGCGCAAGCTCGTTCGCGTCGGTCACAACAACACCTCGGCGCGTCCATGATTGACGGCGATCACATCCCGCTCGACCACGCGCGCACGAAAGCTCACGACGTTGCCGTCGCGCCACATCTCCGTGCGCAGCGTCTCGCCGGGAAACATCGGCGCGGTAAAGCGGCAGGCGATGGACGTGATCCTGCTTGGATCATAGCCGCAAAACGTCCTCAAGATGGCATGTCCGGCGACGCCCATATTGGCAAGCCCATGGGTGATCGGCCGCGGGTATCCGGCCGCGCGCGCCACCGCGGGCTCGGCATGGAGCGGATTGTGATCGCCGCACAGCCGATAGATCAGCGACGACTCCGGACGCGTGCCGAGATCGCAGACCATATCGGGCGCGCGCGTCGGGATCGGATGCGGCTGCGGCGCTCTCCGCGCGGGTCCGCCAAACCCCCCATCGGCGCGGCAGAACGTCGTCTGCGTCACGGTCGCGATCGCCACGCCGGACGCTTTGTCGAACACCTCGCGCTCGCTCAGGATCAGCGCGCCTTTGCCCGGTCCTTTGTCGATCACTTCGAGTATTCGCAAGCGTCCGATCACGGTGCCGTGGCCGGCGAGGGGACGGTGCAGCGTGATGCCCTGCTCGCCATTGACCAAGCGCACCCAATCGACGCCGGTGTCGTAGTCGCGCAGCCAGAAGCCCGGGCTGCCGAGCAGTGCCGCCATGGTCGGCAGCACTTTGAGGTTCTTTTCATAAACGAACGGCAGCTCGTCTTCGTTGGTGGGATCATGGCCGAAGCCGACGCCAAGCGCATAGAGCATGCAGTCCTTTGGCCCGTATGTCTGCTCGACCGGGGGCACTTTCAGTGCCAGGAGCTTTTCATAGACGATGGTCATCCAGATTTCTTCGTCATTGCGGCCGAGCGCCGGAAAACTGTAATCACATGCAGTGCCCAAAGTGTAGCAGCGTGATTATGGCTCACGGCTCGTCCCCGCGGCGCTCGCTCCGGGCGGGATGACGCGTGTCGCGTCACACCGGATCCCACGAGAACACGTCGCTCGAGCGATCGAGCGGCGTGAACGAGGCCGCGAATGCGCCTTTGAGCTGCTTGTCGAGCTTATCCGGCGTCCAGCCGTCGGAGCGGTGCAAGGTGCGGATCGGCCGCGCCTGATTGAACAGATAAATCTCGTTGTTGCGGACGCCAAAAATCTGGCCGCTGATGCCCTGGGCGCGATCCGACGCCAGGTAGACCGCAAGCGGGGCGATCTTCTCCGGCGTCATCTGCCGGAAGGCGGCGATGCGCGCCTTCTCTGCCTCGGTCTCCGCCGGGATCGAATCGATCATCCGCGTCCAGGCAAACGGCGCCACGCAATTCGAGCGTACATTGAACCGCGCCATGTCGAGGGCAATGCCGCGCGACAGGCCAACGATGCCCAGCTTCGCGGCCATGTAATTGGCCTGGCCGAAATTCCCGACCAGGCCCGAAGTTGAGGTCATATGCACGAAGCAGCCGGAATTCTGCGCACGGAAAACCGCTGCGCAGGCGCGGCTCATCAGAAAGCTGCCGTTGAGATGCACGGCAATCACCTCGCACCAATCCGACCAGCTCATGCGATGAAAAATGCGATCGCGCAGGATGCCGGCATTGTTCACCAGTATGTCGACGCGGCCGAAGGCATCGAGTGCGGCGGCGACGATCTTGTCGGCATTGCCCGGCTCGCTGATCGACAGCGTCGAAGCGACGGCTTTGCCGCCGGCCTTGATTATTTCTTCGACGACGGCATGCGCCGGTCGAGCGTCCGCGCCGGCACCGTCGAGGCTCGCACCGATGTCGCAGACGACAACGCTTGCGCCTTCCTGCGCCATGAGGAGTGCAATGCCCTGGCCGATGCCCCGCCCGGCGCCGGTGACGATGGCAACTTTGCCGGCGACAATGTCGGACATTCCGTTCCCTCTGCGCCGCTGCGCGAAGTATTCACCCCCACACTTCGCGGGCGACCTCACCGATCATGCGCAGCTTCGCCCATTGTTCGTCTTCCGCCAAGACGTTGCCCTCTTCCGTCGAGGCAAAACCGCATTGCGGGGAGAGGCAGAGCTGGTCGAGATCGGTGAATTTTGCCGCTTCTTCGATGCGTCGCTTGATGGCGTCCTTGGCCTCCAGCGTGCCGGTCTTGGTGGTGACCAGACCGAGCACGGCGAGGCGGCCTTTTGGCAGCCGCTTAAGCGGCTCAAACCCGCCGGCGCGTTCGGTGTCGTATTCCATGAAATAGCCGTGCACCTTGATGCGGTCGAACAGCACTTCTTGCATCGCCTCGTAGCCGCCCGCGCCCATGAAGGTCGATTTGTAGTTGCCGCGGCACAGATGCATGGTCACTGTCATGTCGGGCGGGATGTCCGAGATCGCGATATTGATGAGATCGCCATAGAGCGGGCCGAGCGCGTCCGGATCGTCGCCGCGGTCTTTCATCTGCTGGCGATATTTTGGATCGCACAGCATGGCGATAAAGACCTCGTCGAGCTGCAGATAGCGGCAGCCGGCATCGGCAAAGGCGCGCACTGCCTTTTTGTAGACCTGGCCGAGATCGTCGAACATTTTGTCGGTGTTGGGGTAAGCCGCCTTGTTGATCGGCGTCATGATCGGCCGGCCATACAGCGCCGACGGCGCCGGAATGGTCATCTTTGGCGTGCGCGACGTATTGGCTTTGAGAAACTTGAAATGCTCGATCATCGGGTGGCCGGAGAAGCCGATCTTGCCGGTGACCTGCACGCCCTCATTGCGCGTCGTCACCGCCGCGAAGGCGACGCCGGTATTCATGAGATGACGCTCGACGCCGTCGAGGCCCCAGAGAAAATCGAGATGCCACCAGGAGCGACGGAATTCGCCATCGGTGATCGACTGCAGGCCGGCCGCCTCCTGCTTGCGGATAGCGTCTTTGATCTCGCGATCCTCGATCTCCTTCAGCGCCGCGGCGTCGATCTCGCCTTTGGCGCGCCGCTCGCGCGCCTCTTTCAGCGCAGTCGGCCGCAGCAGGGAGCCGACATGATCGGCGCGGAACGGCGGTTTGGTTCGTTGAGTCATTGATTGGTTCTCCTACCTGTCCTGGCCTGCACATGGCCGAGCGTATTTCGGCCATTCCGATGCGTTCGACACCGCCATGCCCGTTATCAGCGGCCCCACACCTCCTCGGCCAGTTCCACGATCATGCGCAGCTTCGCCCATTGCTCGTCCTCGGCCAGCACATTGCCCTCCTCGGTCGAAGCGAAGCCGCATTGTGGGGAGAGGCAGAGCTGATCGATGTCGACGAATTTTGTCGCCTGTTCGATGCGGCGCTTGATCGCATCTTTGGCTTCGAGCGTGCCGCTCTTCGATGTGACCAGCCCGAGCACTACGATCTTGTTCTTCGGCACGAAGCGCAGCGGCTCAAAACCGCCGGCGCGCTCGGTATCGTATTCCATGAAATAGCCGTGCGCATTGATGGCGTTGAACAGGATCTCGGCGACCGGCTCGTAGCCGCCGGAGGCGACAAAGTTGGAGCGGAAATTGCCGCGGCACAGATGCATGGTGATGGTCATGCCGGAAGGGATGCCGGCGATCGCGGCATTGATCATCGTGGCATAGCTGGCCGGCAGCGTCGCCGGATCTTCGCCGCGATCGGTGATGAATTTGCGCAGCGACGGATCGCACAGATAGGTCAGATTGACCTCGTCGAGCTGCAAATAACGGCAGCCGGCATCGGCAAACGCGTGCACGGCTTTGCGATAGGACTCGCCAAGGTCGCGATAGAAATCGTTCATGTCCGGATATAGCGACGTCGGCACCGCGTCGCGGCCATAACGGAAATGCAGCGACGAGGGCGAGGGGATCGTCATCTTGGGCGTTGCTTTGGTATGGGCTTTGAGGAAATTGAAGTGCTCGATCATCGGATGCGGCCTGTAGCCGCCGAGTTTGCCGGTGATGCGCAGCAGCACTTGGCGCGGCTGCGGCCCGCTGGACGAAAATTTGACCTTGCGCTCGCCGACATAAGACTCGACATTGTCGAGCCGTTCCAAAAAATCGATGTTCCAGGAGATGCGCCGGTACTCGCCGTCGGTCACGGATTTCAGTCCGACCGTTTCCTGCTTCTTGATCACACCTTCGACTTCGCGATCTTCGATCACTTTGAAGTCGTCCTCAGCCAACTCGCCGCGCGCGCGCTTCTTGCGCGCCTCTTTCAAGGATGCAGTACGCAGAAGGCTGCCGACATGGTCGGCGCGAAATGGCGGCTTGCTACGCTCACTCATGCATCATTCCCATTGCCGCAAGTTCACTTCTCCCCAACAAGCGGTCACAAGCGGGAAGAGAAGGCCGCTCAGCGGCCCCACACCTCGCCCGCCAATTCCACGATCATGCGCAGCTTCGCCCACTGTTCGTCCTCGGCCAGCACGTTGCCTTCCTCGGTCGAAGCAAAGCCGCATTGCGGCGACAGGCACAGCTGATCGAGCGCCACATATTTGGCCGCCTCGTCGATCCGCCGCTTTATGTCATCCTTCTTCTCGAGCTTGCCGCTCTTGGAAGTGACGAGCCCGAGCACCACCTGCTTCTTGCCTTTGGGAAAGAACCGCAGCGGCTCAAACCCGCCGGCGCGCTCGGTGTCGTATTCGAGGAAATAGCCGTCGAGATTGGTATTGCCCAAAAGCTGCTCGGCGACGAATTCGTAGCCGCCCGAGGCGATGAAAGTCGAGCGAAAATTGCCCCGGCAGGAATGCATGGTGATCGCCATGTCGGCCGGCTTATTCGCGAGCGCCGCATTGGTGAGGCGTGCATAGCGGGCCGGCAACGCGTCCGGATCGTCGCCGCGCGCGCGCGACTGCGCTCGCTCGCTCGGGTCGCAGATCATCGCCCAGGCGGTGTCGTCGAGCTGCAGATAGCGACAGCCGGCCTCGTAAAAGGCGCGGATCGCGACGCGATAGGCGGCGGCGACGTCGTCAAAGAATGCGTCGAGGTCCGGATAGACCTCCTTGCTGATCGAGGCGCGTCCTTGGCGGAAGTGAAACGTCGAGGGCGCCGGGATCGTCATTTTCGGCGTCACCCGCGTGTGGCTTTTCAGAAATTCGAAATGCTCCAGCATGGGGTGACCGGAGAAGCCGATCTTGCCGGTAATCTTAATGCCTTCGGCCTTGGTCTGCACACCGTGGAATTGGATGCCGCCCTCGGTCGTATAGGGCGTGACGCCGTCAAGCCCGCGGAAGAAATCGAAATGCCACCAGGAGCGGCGGAATTCGCCGTCGGTTGCGAGCTTGAGACCGATCTCCTCCTGCTTCCTGATGATCTTCTCGATCTCGCGATCTTCGACTGCTTTGAGCTCGGCCGGCGTGATCGCGCCCTGCGCCCGTTTGGCGCGTGCCTCTTTCAATGGTGCGGTGCGCAACAGGCTGCCGACATGATCGGCGCGGAATGGCGGTACCGTTCGCTGCATGCTTTCCTCCCTGTCGCGCTTTGTTTGCCGCGCTTGACGCGGTGCGCCGAGCGCGATTTAGCAATGCCGGAAAGCGCGTGTAAATGCCGCTGCGCGCGCGACGGTCAACACAGACAGCCGCCGCGTGCATGACGTGCCGCGAGTGGGAGGAGTGGGACGATGCCCGCAACATTGCGGCTCACCGAAGACGTGATGTCGAACGGCGCTGAAACTGCATTGCCGCCGCGACCGCGCATGATCTTTGTCGTGCACGGATCTGTTACGGTCGACGCTAGCGCGCTGCACGGCGAAGCGGCGTTCAGCGGCGAAGACGCCGTCACACTCAGGGCCGGCCGCGAGGGCGCCACGCTGTGGCGCTTCGAGTTTTTGACCGGCGCGCCGGGCGCCATCGGCGCGCACGGCTTGGTCTCGCGCGAAAAGCTTGCCGCGCCGCTCGAGACGCTGCCCGAGGGGGCGCTTCTGTTGCGCGGCGACAGCGTCGCGTTTCCGCCCGGCGGCTGCGCCTATCTGCACCGGCATCAAGGGCCGGGCATCCGCTGCGTGATCGAAGGCGGCATCCGCATCGATACCCACGGCAAGTCGACCTCTTACGGCCCGGGCGGCGCCTGGTACGAGACCGGCCCCGATCCGGTCTTTGCGCAGGCCGCCCTCGATCGGCCGACGCGCTTCATCCGCGTGATGATTTTGCCGCGGGCATTGCTTGGCAAAAGCTCGATCGAATATTTGAACCAAGAGGACAGGGCGAAGCCGAAGTCGCAGAGCTACAAGCTGTTCGCCGACATGCCTATCGGTGGCGACGCCTAGCTTTGGCGGCCGCCTCAGGATCATTGGTGAGCTTCACATCGGCTTGTAGCCGCGCTCCATATCGACATCGATCAGCATCGCGGTGTCGCTCGCCAGGGCCTTGCCGATGAGATCGGTCGCGTCATGCACGGTCTTGGCGCAATGCGCATCGATGCCGAGCGAGCGTGCCAGTCCAATGAAATCGATCGGCGGATCATTGAGCTCCATGCCGACGAACGTATCGGCCTGTTCGGCGAGCCCGCGCAGCATCACGAGCCGCTGCTTGAGGATGCGGTAGCTCGTATTGTTGAAGATCACCCACACGACCGGCAGCCGGTAGTGCGCCGCTGTCCACAGCGCCTGGATCGTGTAAAGCGCGCTGCCGTCGCCGACCAGCGCCACGACAGGCCTGTCGGGCAGCGCAAGCTTTATGCCGATCGCCGCAGGCAGGCCCCAGCCGATGCCGCCGCCGCGCAGCCCGAAATAGCTCTGCGCATCGTCGCTGGTGATCAGCGAGCGAATGCCCGGTGCCGACGACAAGATTTCCTCGATCACGACCGCATCCTTCGGCAGCACGGCGCCGATCGCTTCCAAAAGCGCCAGCGGCTGTACCGGCGTCTTGCCGGCAAGCGCGCGCGCTTTGGCGCAAAATGCCTCGCGCTCTTTTCTGATCGCCTCGGTGAGCGATTTGAGCCGCCGCGCTGCGGCGCTCTTGGCGTTTGCGCTCATGCGCACGGTGGCTGCCGCGGTGATTTCGGGCAAAGTTGCCTGCGGATCGCCGAGGATCGCGACTTGCGCCGGAAAATTTTTCCCGATCTGCCACGGGTCGGTATCGAGATGAATGAGCTTCAGTCCCCTGGGCCACGGATCGATGCTCGACGGCAGCGACCAGGTGAACAGGTCGCCGCCGACCGAGAACAGAAGGTCATGCTTCTCAAGCACCTCGCGCACGCCGGCCTGAGTGCGCGTCATCATCCCGCGATAGAGCGGATGCGACGCCGGAAATGAGGCGCTGTTCGGCACGAACTCGACATAGACCGGCGCTGCAATCGCTTCCGCGAGCGCAATGAGCTCCTTATGCGCGCGGCTCTGCGCTACCACGTCGCCGGCGATGATCACCGGGCGCTCGGCCTTACCGAGCAGCTCGGCGGCAGCATCGACTGCCGCAGCGTCGCCGCGGATGCGCGGCGCGATCCGCGTCGGTTCGCCGAGATCGATCTCGGCGTCATTTTTGAGTATGTCGCCGGGCAGGCCGAGAAATACCGGACCGGCCGGCGGCGCCAACGCCGTCTTCACCGCGCGGTGCACATAGAGCGGCAGGTCCTCGGCGCGATGCACCTCGGCCGCCCATTTGACGAACGGCCGCGCCAGCGTCGGCAGGTCGGCGCTCAGGATGGGCTCCTGCGCCAGATATTCGAGGTCCTGCTGGCCGGCGGTGACCAGCACGGGCGCATTCGCCTTTTGCGCGTCGTAGAGCATGCCCATGGCATTGCCGAGCCCGGGCGCGACGTGAAGGTTGAGCACGGCAAGTCCGCCGGACGCCTGCGCATAGCCGTCCGCCATCGCCATCAGCGCCGCTTCCTGCAGGCCCAGGATGTAGCGGATCTCATGCTCGACCGCGAAGGCATCCATCAGCGGCAGTTCGGTCGTGCCCGGATTGCCGAACATGACCGTGACGCCCTCCTGTTTGAGCAGATCAAGCAAAGCGCGCTTTCCGGACATCACGGGCACGGAGGTCTCCTGTTAAGCGCCCGGCGCAATGATACCGCCGCAGCAAAATGGTGCGTATTACACCGCCCGTTCGCATTATGGAAACACGGCATCGCAATTCCAGAGGTGGCAACGGATACCCGGCCCATTCGCACCGATGAGGATCACCATCCGGGACCTCAATCGGGGCCTGTGCCTCGCCATCAGGAGAGGAGCCTAACGACCGTGTCGTGGCGGTACGCCGGAACGGCGACCGGTCGTACAACGTCGCGGAAAAAATGTGCCCTTCCTGAGGGAAGGGTGACAGTTCATTCCGGACACATGAGTTACCTAAAGTTCATTGTCCACCGGCTCGACGGCGAGCAAATGGCCGCCCTGCGCCGGGAGTTCGGCGTCTCCCGCAAGACCGGCGGCAAAACTCTCACGCGTTACAGTGCGAAGGGTCTGGAAGGGCTCAATTGATCTGAGCCAAGTATTCGCTGGCCGGACCGTGCGCATAAACAAACCGACGACCGGATTTGGCTCGTCAGCTTCATGCACCATGATCTCGGCTATATCGACGACGAGACATGCAGGCTTGAACCACTTGCAAACCCCTTCGGGCCAAAAGTGTTACCCATGTCTCCGGTATGAACCGTCACCTATGTCTCCGGGCCGGACAAGAGTAAAAATGGAGCGGGCGATGGGATTCGAACCCACGACCCCAACCTTGGCAAGGTTGTGCTCTACCCCTGAGCTACACCCGCATCCGAGAAGGGCAAGGCGGCTGCCCGCATCGACGGGAGCGCACGGAAAGCTATGCCAAAGACCGCCCGGCTTTGCAACCACGGTCGAAATGCCAGATCATGCTTGGCAGCCGCGCATGATCTTGCTTGCTTCGCCCGCCGCAGCGGTATCGCCAAGGCGGAAAACCGCGTTCACCCCCGCTCAAGTTCAAGGGCGGGCTTTTCCGGATCATGCTGAAAGCCTATTAACGCATCCGATGCCCGCCTCGCCTGAAGCGCTTTTCGCTTATCTGGATCGTCTCGGTATCGCGCACAAGACCAGTTGGCATGCCCCGGTCTTCACCGTGGAGGAGGGGCGGTTAAGCCGCGGCGTGATCGAGGGCGGTCATACCAAGAACCTGTTTCTGCGCGACAAGAAGGGCGCGGCCTTTCTCGTCGTCGCGCTGGAAGATACCGCGATCGAACTCAAATCGCTGCATCGGCTTCTTGGCGCCAGCGGGCGGCTTTCGTTCGGCTCGGCGGAATTAATGCGCGAGCTGCTCGGCGTCGAGCCGGGCTCGGTCACCCCGTTTGCGGTGATCAACGACACCGGACGGCGTGTGACCGTGGTGCTCGACGCGGCGCTGATGAAGCACGAGGCGATCAACTTTCATCCGCTGGTGAATACGGGAACAACGACGATATCGCGGCACGATCTGGTACGGTTTCTGGAAGCGACCGGGCATCGGCCGCGGATCGAGGTGCTTGCGGAGGCGGGGGGTAGCGGCTCCGGCGTGCCGGCTCGGCATCGCCGATGAGGCGCGCGCCCGGCGTCACCTTGCACCGTGCAGGCGTACAATCGATGCAACAGTCTGCCTCGGGTCGACGTCCCTTGCGGGTCCAACCGCACCCACCCACCCCGCATTGCATTCAGCGGGTTTTCCTCCCATTTAATCGGGCGAATGGAGCAAGCCCCGTCCGCTGCGCCCCGAAACGGGCGGCGGTGGCGGGAGGGCGATTTTTTATTGGCCTGGTCGTTGCCGAAAGCCGCCCCCGGATCGCGTCCGGGCCGCGGTTTTTCGGCGGTCAGGCGTCAGGGCAGGGATCATGTTGCAGCAAGCACCAGCAGCCGCCGCCGATGCCGCCGTCGTGAAGGAGACGACGACGCAGACCTTTGTCAAAGACGTCATCGACGAATCGCGGCGTCAGCCGGTTCTGGTCGATTTCTGGGCGCCCTGGTGCGGGCCGTGCAAGCAGCTGACGCCGGTTCTGGAAAAGGCCGTGAAGGCCGCCAAGGGCAAGGTGAAGCTTGTCAAGATGAACATCGACGAGCATCCGGCCATTGCGGGCCAGATGGGCATCCAGTCGATCCCGGCGGTGATCGCCTTCGTAAACGGTCAGCCGGCTGACGGTTTCATGGGCGCGCTTCCGGAGAGTCAGGTCGTGTCTTTTCTCGAGCGCCTGACCAAGGACCGCATCGGCGGCGAAACCAAGGATCTGCTTGACGCAGCCGAGGCGGCGCTCGCCGACGGCGACGCCGCCGGCGCCGCCGAAATCTATGGGCAACTCCTCGCCGAAGACGCGACCAATGTGCCGGCGCTGGCCGGGCTCGCCCGCGCCTATGTCGAAACCGGCGCGCTCGACCAGGCCAAACAGACGCTGGCCATGGTGCCCGAGGCGAAGCAAAATGACGCCGCGGTTGCCGCGGCGCGCGCCGCGTTCGAGCTCGCCGAGCAGGCCAAGAAGATCGGGCCGATCAGCGAGCTCGAGCAGAAGGTGGCGGCCAATCCGCTCGATCACCAGGCCCGCTTCGACCTGGCGCTCGCGCTCAACAGCAAGGGCCGGCGGCAGGACGCGCTCGAGCAGCTGATCGCCATCGTCAAGCGCGATCGCAAATGGAACGACGACGGCGCCCGCAAGCAGCTCGTGCAGTTCTTCGATGCCTGGGGCCCGACGGACGAAGCGACCATCGAAGGGCGCAGGAAGCTGTCGTCGATTTTGTTCGCGTAAGGAGCATACCCGAAGCGCGGATAGCGGTTTTCGGATAAGATCATGCTCCGGGAACGATAGATTGGATGCCGTCGCGAGGCGGAGTACGGCATGCCGATGAACGTGATCTACAAGGGACCGGAAGATCTGCCGGACGTGATACCGGTATTCCCGCTGCCGGGCGCGCTGTTGCTGCCGCGCGGGCAGATGCCGCTCAACATTTTCGAGCCGCGCTATCTGGCGATGACCGAGGACGCCTTGCGCACCGTGCATCGCCTGATCGGCATGATCCAGCCCGATCCGGCGCATCCTGGTCCCGACAAAGATCGGCCGCATCTGTTCAAGGTCGGCTGCGTCGGGCGCATGACGCAATTCGCCGAAAGCGGCGACGGCCGTTATCTCATTCAGCTCACCGGTATCACGCGCTTTCGCATCGAAGAGGAATTGCCCGTCGCCACGCCCTATCGGCAATGCCGTGTGACCTATCGGCCGTTCGCCGATGATTTCATTGCGCGCAAGGGCGAAGAGCAGGTCGATCGCAGGTCGCTGTTGCGCGCGCTTACGGCGTTTCTCAAGGCGAACAATCTCAAGGCCGATTGGGAGGGCATTGAGAACGCGCCCAACGAGGCGTTGGTCAATGCGCTCGCCATGATGTCGCCCTATGACACGGCCGAGAAACAGGCGATGCTGGAAGCGCCGGATCTGAAGACGCGCGCCGAGATTCTGGTTGCGGTCACCGAGATCGAGTTGGCCAAGAGCAAGACGCCCGGTGAAACGCCGTTGCAGTGACGGCGCCAAGCGCCCGCCCGTGGTGAGGGGCGCCGCCACGAAACCAACCAGCCGAGCCGCCGCGTGGATTGCTTCGCTTCGCTTGCAATGACGATGATGTGAGACACCGACTCATCGCGCGAGATGTTATAACGAGGCCAGTTCACGCGGAGTTTGCGCCATGACCGACCACCCCGCCGACAGCGTCGATCCAAAGCTTCTGGAGATCCTGGTCTGTCCGCTGACCAAGACGCCGCTGGAATATGACGCGGAGAACCAGGAGCTGATCTCGCGCGCGGCAAAACTCGCCTACCCGATCCGCGACGGCATCCCGATTATGCTGCCGGAAGAAGCGCGGCGGATCGATTAACTCCTGTTTCGTCAACCCCGGGCATAGCCGTTCGAAGAACGGCGTTGCTTCGCTCGCCCATGACCGGGGGTCTGTGCCGCCTTGCGGAAACGATGTCGCTGCCGCATGGATTGCTGGGTCAAGCCCGGCAATGACGAGCCAAAAATGACCGATCAAGAAAAACGGAGACCAATCGTGATCAAAATCTGGGGGCGCAACACCTCGTCGAACGTGCAGAAAGTGATGTGGGCAGTCGCCGAGATCGGTTTGCCGCACGAGCGCATCGATATCGGCGGGCCGTTCGGCAAAAATCACGAGCCGGCGTATCTGGCGATGAATCCCAACGGGCTCGTGCCGACGCTCGAGGAAGAGGACGGCTTTCTGCTGTGGGAATCCAACACCATCGTGCGCTATCTCGCCGCCAAGCATAAAGCAAGCGTGCTCGAGCCCGCTGATTTGCAGATCCGTGCGCTCGCCAGCAAATGGATGGACTGGCAGCTTTCCGTCGCCGGGCCGGCGCTCACACCGGTGTTCTGGGGCTTGATCCGCACGCCGCCGGAAAAGCGCAATCACGCCGAGATCGAGGAGGGGAAAAGGAGGAGCACTGCGGCGATGACGATCATTGACGAGCAGTTGGGCAAGACGACTTATCTCGCTGGCGACGCGTTCTCCTACGGTGACATTCCGCTCGGCATCATGGCCTATCGTTATCGTCAGCTCGTGCCGGACCGGCCGCCGTTGCGCAATTTCGAGCGCTGGTATGCGGCGATCTCCGCGCGGGCCGCCTTCGCGGCGCAGGTTGCGAGCGTGCCGTTGACGTGAAGCGCAGGCGGCCCCGAACGGGCAGTCGTTTCGAGTTCAAATTGCCCTCGGGCAAAATGGCAGGCGCACGAACACTGAAGGCTTGGCGCGGTCCGGGACGACGGCCTTTCAGACATTACTCCGCCGCGGCGCGTGAGCCGGCGGAATGCGCCGCGGTGATGTAATCCATCGCCGCCTGCACGCCGCCCTTCTTGTGCGGAATGCCGGCAAGCGACAGCGCCATTTCGGTCACCGCCAGCGCGCCGAGCTGCCAGCCGTCATTGACATCGCCAAGATGGCCGATGCGGAAATAGCGCTTGGCGTAAGGGCCGAAGCTCGCGCCATAGGAAATGTTGAACGCGTCGAGCGCGAGCGCGCGGAACGCGTCGGCGTCGTGGCCCTCGGGCAGGAGCACCGCCGTAATCGTAGGCGAATAATATTTCGGATCGCGGCAGAGGATTTCGAGGCCCCAGGCGCGCACCGCCCGCCGCGTCGCCTCGGCCAGCCGCGCGTGCCGCGCGAATACATTGTCGAGGCCTTCTTCGTGCAGCATGTCGATCGCGACGGCCAGCCCCTGCAGCATCTGCGTCGCCGGCGTGTAGGGAAAGAAGCCCACCTTGTTCATCGCCAGCATGTCGTCCCAGGCCCAGAATGATTTCGGCAGCCTGGAATTCTTTGATGCGGCGAGCGCCTTGTCGCTGATCGCATTGAACGACATGCCGGGCGGCAGCATCAGGCCCTTCTGCGCGCCGCCGACCGTGACGTCGACGCCCCATTCGTCATGGCGGTAATCGACCGAGGCCAGCGAGGAAATCGTATCGACCATGAACAAGGCCGGATGGCCGGCGGCATCGATCGCCTTGCGGATCGGCTCGATCGGCGAGAGACAGCCGGTTGCGGTTTCGTTGTGAAGCACGCAGACCGCCCTGATCTCGCGCGCCTTGTCCTTGCGCAGATGGTCCTCGATCTTGCCCGGATCGGCGCCGGTGCGCCAATCGCCCGCAATGAACTCGGGTCTCAGGCCGAGCTTCTCGGCCATTGTCTTCCATTGCGTGGCGAACTGGCCGGTCTCGACCATCAGCACGCGATCGCCGGGCGAAAGCGTGTTGACCAGCGCCGCTTCCCACGCGCCCGTGCCCGTGGCGGTGTAGATGATCACCGGATTGGCGGTCTTGAAAATCGTCTTGATGCCGTCGAGGCAGCGCTTGGCCAGTTTGGCGAATTCCGGGCCGCGATGATCGATGACCGGCGTATCCATGGCCCGCAGCACGCGATCGGGCAGCGGCGTCGGTCCCGGAATCTGAAGAAAATGGCGGCCGGCCGCGCGCGAAGCATTCTGCGGCATCAGGAAGTCTCCTTCGGACTCGTAAAAGGCCCCGGCGGCGCCGTGTCCGAAAGCGCCAGTGGCTGGTGGTGTGGGCTGGTGGCGTTGAATAGCGAATTCGATATTGCGGTCAAGTCCAGAACGCATGCCGGTCTGACCGAACCGGCATGCGTTCTGGATTTTTCATTTGTGCATGTCCTTGTCGGAAAACCGGTTTCCGCTCTGGCCGGGCAATGCGCCGATTGACGTGACCATTGGCGCGTTGTTATCGCATCGAATTCGGGCATTGGCACGAGGGAGAACAAGGTGACGGCGCGGTTAATGCCGGCGCTCGAGCGCAGCCTGCAACGGCGATTTGCCGCCGAACGCGCCGGCGACGTGCATTTCGACGCCTTCACGCGTGGGCGCTATGCCAACGACGCCTCGCACTATCAGATCATGCCGCTCGGAGTTGCGACGCCGCGCACGATCGAGGACGCTGATCGAGCGATCAGGATCTGCCGTGAAGAGGGCGTGCCGATCACCCCGCGCGGCGGCGGCACCTCGCAGGCCGGGCAGACGGTCAATCATGGCGTGGTGATCGACTGCTCGCGGCACCTGAACAAGGTAATCGACGTCGATGTCGCAAACCGGCGCTGCGTGGTCGAGCCGGGCATCGTGCTTGATGATCTCAATCGGGCGCTGAAGCCGACCGGCCTGTGGTTTCCGGTCGACATCTCCACCGCCTCGCGCGCCACGATCGGCGGCATGGTCGGCAATAATTCCTGCGGCGCGCGCTCGCTGCGCTACGGCAATACGCGGGAGAACGTATTGTCAATTGATGCGCTATTGCCCGACGGTACGCCGGCGCATTTCGGCCGCGTCGGCGAGCCGGGCGTGAACGTGCCGGATGCTCTTGTGCGCGATCTTCTTGCGATCGCCGCGCGCGAGGCGGACGAGATCGCGCGGCGCTTTCCCAAAGTGCAGCGCCGCGTCGGCGGCTACAATCTCGATGCGCTGGTCGTGGGAAGAAATGACATCAATCTCGCGCATCTCCTGGTCGGCTCCGAAGGCACGCTGGCCTTTTCGACCAGGGTCGAGCTGAAGCTGTCGCCGCAGCTAAACCGCCGCGCCGTCGGCGCCTGTCATTTCGGCAGCTTCCATGTCGCGATGAGCGCCGCACAACATATCGTCAAGCTCAATCCGATCGCGGTCGAACTGATCGACCGCACCATGCTTTCGTTGGCGCGCGACATCGCGATGTTCAAGCCGACCGTGGACGCGTTTCTGCGCGGCGATCCGGAAGCGATCCTGTTTGTCGAATTCGCCGAGGACGAAGCGGAAAATCTGCGCCGCTTGAAAGCGCTCGGCGAGCTGATCGGCGATCTCGGCATCGCCTGGGACAAGTCGGGCGCCGCCCGCGGCGGCGTGGTCGACGTGCTCGACGCGAAATTGCAGTCCGGCATCGCCGAGGTGCGCACCGCGGGCCTCAACATCATGATGTCGATGAAGGAGGAAGGTAAGCCGATCTCCTTCGTCGAGGATTGCGCCGTGCCGCTCGAGCATCTGCCCGACTACACGGCGCGGCTCACCGAAGTGTTTGCACGCAACGGCACCCGCGGCACCTGGTATGCGCATGCCGCGGTCGGCTGCCTGCATGTGCGGCCCGTGCTCAATCTGCGCCTCGACAAGGACGTGCGCGCCATGCGCGCCATCGCCGAGGAGGCGTTTGCGCTTGTGCGCGAATACAAGGGCTCGCATTCCGGCGAGCACGGCGACGGCATCGTGCGTTCGGAATTTCATGAAAAAATGTTCGGCGCCCGGCTGGTGCATGCCTTCGAGGCGGTGAAGGATCGTTTCGATCCAAAGGGGCTGTTCAATCCCGGCAAAATCGTGCGGGCGCCGAGATTCGATGACCGGGGCAATTTCCGCTATGCCCCCGGCTACCGCGCGCAGTCGATGGCGACCGCGCTCGACTGGTCGGCCTATCCGGGCGCCGGCGGCGGGTTCCAGGGCGCGGTCGAGATGTGCAACAATAACGGCGCCTGCCGCGCACGCGCAGGCGGCGTGATGTGCCCGAGCTATCGGGTGACGCGCGACGAACGTGATGTCACGCGCGGCCGCGCCAATACGCTGCGGCTCGCCATCACCGGCCAGCTCGGGCCGGACGCCTTCACCTCCGACGACATGGCTGAGACGCTGAAGCTTTGCGTCTCCTGCAAGGCCTGCCGCCGGGAATGCCCGACCGGCGTCGACATGGCGCGGATGAAAATCGAGTTTTTGGCCGCGCGCGCGGCCAAACGCGGCCTGTCGCTGCATGATCGGCTCATCGGCTATCTGCCGCGCTATGCGCCCTATGCGGCGCGGCTGTCTTGGCTGTTCAATCTGCGCAACGCCCTGCCGGGCGCGGCGAGATTGTCGGAAGCCATCGCTGGCTTCAGCGCTCAGCGGAGCGTGCCAAAGTGGCGTGCGGACTATTTCAGAGAGGCGGAGCCGTCAGGGCTGGGCTTGTCCGTTCGAAGAACGGCGTCGCTGCGCTCGCCTATGTCCCGGCCACCTACGGCTTCCGCGCGCAAAGGGACGGATGCCCGCGGCAAGCACCGGCATGAAGGCCGCAGAAGCGGTGACGTCGCCCTGTTTGCCGACACCTTCAACCGTTATTTCGAGCGCGAAAATATCGATGCCGCGATCGCCGTGCTAACCGCTGCCGGCTATCGCGTGAATTTCGCCCCGCCGGCCGACAGAGGGCGCCCGCTCTGCTGCGGCCGCACTTTTTTGGCCATCGGCAAAGTGGACCAAGCGCGTCATGAGGCCGAGCGCACGCTTGCCGCATTCGCACCCTTTCTCGCGCAAGACATGCCCGTGATCGGCCTTGAGCCAAGCTGCCTGTTCAGTTTCCGCGACGAAATCCCGGCATTGCTGAAAAACGAAGTGGCCCGCAAAGCCGCGACCGGCGCGATCTTGTTTGAAGAATTTTTGACGCAGGAAGCTGAAACCGGCAGCCTCGACCTTAAGCTTCGCCCACTGAAGAAGCGCGCCCTGCTGCACGGCCATTGCCATCAAAAATCATTCGGCACGATGGGCGCGGTCGAAGGGACGCTGCGGCTTATTCCTGATCTTCAGGTCGAGCCGATTGAATCGAGCTGCTGCGGCATGGCCGGCGCGTTCGGCTTCCATGCCGATACGATCGAGGTCTCGCGCGCCATGGGCGAATTGTCTTTGCTGCCGGCCGTACGCAAGGCGCCTGACGACGCGATCATCGTCGCCGACGGCACATCTTGTCGGCACCAGATTTATGACGGCGCCGGACGCGAGGCCGTTCACGTCGCGCGGGTGCTGGAGATGGCGTTGCCATAACGCAACCGTCATGCCGGGCAGCGAAACAGTCTGGGCGGCGGTGCGGCCCTGGACAGCTTCGTCGCTGCGCTCCGCGCAAGATCAGTTATTGCTCGCGCTCCAGCGCGCTTTCGTGCCAGCGGCGCAGCGCGAGATAATTGGCAAGCGACAAGAGATAGAAGATCACGATGCCGGCGACGGAGAGCAACAACAGCGCCGCGAACATGCGCGGGATGTTGAGCCGGTAGCCGGATTCGGCAATGCGGTAGGCGAGACCGGAGCCGGCGCCGGCGGCGCCAGCGGCAATCTCGGCGACCACGGCGCCGATCAGCGATAGGCCGCCGGCAATGCGCAGGCCGCCGAGAATGTAAGGCAGCGCCGCCGGCAGCTTCAGATTCCACAAAATCTGCAGTCGAGAGGCGCCGTAGAGCGCAAACAAATCGGCGAGATTGCGGTCCGTCGAATTCAGGCCCAGGGTTGTGTTCGCCAGCACCGGGAAAAAGGCCACGATCCAGGCGCAAGCGAGCACCGCAAGCGGCTGCGGCAGATAGATCAGCAGCAACGGCGCGATCGCGACGATCGGCGTCACCTGCAGGATCACGGCATAGGGATAGAGCGAATATTCCAAAAGCTTCGATTGGTTGAACAGAACGGCCAAGCCGACGCCGCCGGCTGCGGCGAGCAAAAAACCCTCGAAAGTGGTCAGCAGCGTCACCAGGAGCGACTGCCACAACAGCGACCAGTCGGTGATCAGGGTCTGCGCAATGAGATCGGGCGCCGGCAGCACATAAGGCGGAACATTGCCGACGCGGACGGTCGCCTCCCAGATCAGCAGCACGAGCGCCAGGACGATCAGCGGCAGTGCGACGCGGAGCACATGCTCACGGTTTGTCGTGGCCGGCCGCCCCCGCGCAAGCGGAGACCGAGCTTCCGGATTCGCGGTTGCGCGGGACCGAGCGGATGCCCGTGCGTTTGCCGCCATTATCCGCCTCCAACCGTCATCGCTTGCCCAAGCGCTTCCGAGGCACGGCGGCAGAGCGCGGCATATTCGGCCGAGGTGCGGAATTGCGCCGCGCGCGGATAGGGCGCATCGCTCGTAAGCTCGGTGTAGACGCGGCCCGGCCGCGCCGTCATCACCACGATCCGGCTCGACAGATAGACCGACTCAAACACCGAGTGGGTGACGAAGACCACGGTGGTGCGCAGCGCCTGCCAGAGCTCCAGCAAATCATTGTTGAGCTTAAAGCGCGTAATCTCGTCGAGCGCCGCGAACGGCTCGTCCATCAACAGAAGATCGGGCTCTGTCACCAGCGCCCGGGCGATCGAGACGCGCATGCGCATGCCGCCGGACAATTCGCGCGGGTAAGCCTTGGCAAAGCTTTGCAGGCCGACCCGCTCGATCGCGGCAGCCACCGAACGGCTCGCCTTATCCGCAGGCACCCGCTTAAGCCGCAGCGGCAGGAGCACATTGTTGAACACCGAGGCCCAGGGCATTAGCGTCGGCTCCTGAAACACGAAGCCGATCCGCCGTTGGCCGTCGGCAGACGCATTTGTCGCCCGCCACGCGACGCTGCCGGCGCTGGGCTCGCTCAGGCCGGCGATGATTCGCAGCGCCGTCGATTTGCCGCAGCCCGAAGGGCCGAGCAGCGAAAGGAACTCGCCCGCTCGCACCGCGAGATCAAGCCCGGCCAGCGCCGCGGTTCCATTGGGAAAGGTCTTGCTCACGCCGCGCAAAGCGAGAATGGAAGACGCGGCTTTGTCCGCAGACGGCATAGTGGTCTTACTGCTTCGGCCGCAGATCCAAGCCGACCTTCTTGTCGACGAATTGCAGCGTGTAGCCTTTCTTAAAGTCGAGGCCGGATTTGACCACGCCGGCGCGCGTCATCTCGTCGAAGAATTCCTTCATGCGCGCGTCCGTCATGGCGCCGATGCCGAGCGTCTGCGCGTCGCCGGAATCGACAATGCCGTATTCCTTGAGCTTGGCGACGCAATAGGTCAGCAGGTCGTCGGTCATCTCGGGGTTCTGCTTCTTGATCAGCGCATTGCCGGCGGAATTGTCATGATAAATGTAATTGTACCAGCCGATGATCGAAGCATCGACGAAGCGCTGCACTAGATCGGGCTTCTGCTCGACCAGATCGCGCCGCGTCTCGATCAGTGTCGAATAGGCGGAAAAGCCCTGGTCGGCGAGCAAGAACACTTTCGGCTTGAATTTCGCCTGCTTCTCGATGGCAAAGGGTTCGGAGGTGACATAGCCCTGCATCGCGCTTTTCCTGTTGGCGAGAAACGGCTGTGGGTTGAACGTGTACGGCTTGACCTGCGAATCCTTGAATCCGTAGTCGGCCTTGAGCCACTGGTAGTAGCTTGCGACGCCTTCCTGCGACACGAACAGCGTGAGATTTTTCAGATCGGTGAATTTGTCGATGCCCTGATCGGGATGGACGATGAAGACCTGCGGATCCTTCTGAAACATCGCCGCGACCTCGACTGTCGGGATGTTTTGTGCCACCGCATCGAACGACTGCAGCGTGTTGGCGCTGAGAAAGAAATCGATCTTGCCGACCGGCAGCAAGATGCGGTTGTTGGTGTTGGGTCCGCCCGGCACGATCGTGACATCGAGGCCGTATTTGCGATAAGTGCCGTCGGCAAGCGCCTGGTAGAAGCCGCCCTGCTCGCCCTCGGCGAGCCAGTTGGTGCCGAAGGAGACCTTGTCGAAAGCTTGAGCGTGTGCGGTGGCGACGTCCGCTGTAAGCGCGAGCACTGCAAAGGCTTTGCGAGAGATTGCGGTTAATCGCATCGGCTGTTCCTCAATGTCGGTGCCGCAGACTTAGCATATGAACGAGTTAAAAAACGCCCGCCGGCGGAAAATTCCCTTACATTGCATAGTCGTATTGGAGCGCAGGGAGAAATTGAACTCAAGGACGACCCATCGCCCTGGCGATAGGGTCGCCGCTGAAGACGGTGCGCTTCGCGCATCCTTGACTCCAAATTCTCTCTGCGCTGCGGTTAGCCCTGCAATGCAGGGATTGGTCTCCGCTTTGAATCGGTCTCTCATACTTATTGATCCGTATCGCGACAAACGATGAGCAATGCCCACATGACCCTGCCCAAACGCAACTGGATGGACATGACCTGGCAGGACATTGCCGACGCCGGCGCCGAGACCGTGCGCTGGATCGCGGTGCTGCCGCTCGCGGCGATCGAGCAGCACGGCCCGCATCTGCCGCTCGGTGTCGATACGTTCATTGCCGAGGCCTATCTGGCGCGTGTCCAGAAGATCTTGCCGCAGGAGCTTCCGGTGACGTTCCTGCCGGTGCAGCGCATCGGCGTCTCCGCCGAACATCTGTCGTTTCCCGGCACGCTCACGCTCTCCGCGACCACGGCGGTTGCCGCCTGGACTGAGCTTGGCGAGAGCCTAGCGCGCTCAGGCGTGCGCAAGCTCGTTCTGGTCACCAGCCATGGCGGCAATGTCGCGGCGATGGAGATCGTGGGGCGCGATCTGCGCACGCGATTGAACATGCTGGCCGTCACTGTCGGCTGGCATCGCTTCGGCTATCCGGAGGGCGCGTTCACGGCGGAAGAAAAGAAACACGGCATTCACGCCGGTGATGTCGAAACCTCGTTGATGCTTGCAGCCAAGCCTGACCTCGTGCGCGGCGACAAAGCGCCGAAGGCCGTTCCGGCAACACTCGCGATGGCGCAGGAATTCAAATGGCTCGGCGCTTACAGGCCGGCCGGCTTTGCCTGGATGACGCAGGACATCCATCCGACCGGTGCCATCGGCGACGCGACGCTTGCAACGTCGGCGAAAGGCGAGGCGGCGCTCGCGCGCGGCGCCGAAGCTTTCGTGGAATTGCTGCGCGAGATCGATCGCTTCGACCTGTCACGCTTGCGTGAGGGGCCGCTCGCCTGAGTAAACAAATCCAAGCGTGTCTGGCGTTCATAAGGACATGGTCTCTGCATTTGCTGCAGAGGTTAGAAGGGGCAGCGTGACCAGCGCCGCCCCTCCACTGTCAGTGATGCGCGGGATCAATTACGCCGCGATCTTCACGTATTCGAAATCGCCCGGCTTGTTGTCGATGCCGACGCGCGGCGGGGCGATCCAACTCGCGAACTTGCCGGGCTCGACGACCTGCTTCATCAGGCTTTGGATGAAATCGCCGTCGTCCTGTGACGGCAGCCACTTGTCCTGATCGCGCTTCCAGGTCGCCTCGTCGACGATTTGGCCGTGGGGCGAGACTTTGATGTCCTTAAACTCGCCGATCTGGCGATGGAATCCGACATGCGGCAGCCTAAATTTGAAGGCGATGCCGGTCTTGTCAAAAATCTTGTTCCAGCGATCGAGCCCGCGCTGGCAGTCCGCGGTGTAATCGTCGCGCAGCCGCATATTGATGGCTGTCAGAGCCGGCTCGTCGACACGCTTGATCTCGCCATCGACGAGTTTCAGCACCGGATAGGTCGCGTTCTCGAGTTTATGATCGTCGTTGATCTTGGTCTCCTGGAAGCGGCCCTTCAGCCCTGCCGTAAAAGTATTCGCCGCATTGGTTGAGACCTCCGAGCCGAACAGATCGAGCGAGAGCGAATAATGCAGATTGAGCTTCTTCTGCATGGTCGGCAGATCGATGACGCCGAGATCGCGGACTCTGTCGATATCGTAGGGGTCGTCGATGCCGGCCTCTTTCATCGCCTCGCAGGTGCGCTGTACTGTGCGCCCGACGCCGGTCTCACCGACAAACATGTGATGCGCTTCCTCGGTCAGCATGAAGCGGCAGGTGCGCGACAGCGGATCGAAGCCGGATTGCGCGAGCGACTCGAGCTGCATCTTGCCGTCGCGGTCGGTGAAGAAGGTGAACATGTGGAACGACAGCCAATCCGGTGTCGCTTCGTTGAAGGCGCCGAGCATGCGCGGCTTGTCGGCATCGCCGGAGCGGCGCCGCAATAGCTCAGCCGCCTCCTCGCGGCCGTCGCGGCCGAAATATTTCTGCAGAATATAGACCATCGCCCACAGGTGTCGGCCTTCCTCGACATTGACCTGAAAGACGTTGCGCATGTCGTAGAGCGACGGCGCCGTCTTGCCGAGATGGCGCTGCTGCTCGACCGAAGCCGGCTCGGTATCGCCTTGGATGACGACAAGGCGCCGCAGCATGGCGCGATATTCGCCGGGCACTTCCTGCCAGGCCGGCTCGCCATAATGGCGGCCGAACGGAATCGTGCGGCCCTCTTGCTTTGGCGCGAGCAGAATGCCCCAGCGGTAATCCGGCATTTTGACGTAATCGAATTTGGCCCAGCCTTTGGGGTCGACCGAAACTGCTGTGCGCAGATAGACCAGGGCGTCCTGAAAGCCATCCGGCCCCATATCCATCCACCAGTCGATATAGCCGGGATGCCAGCTCTCGAGCGCACGCAGGACCTGGCGGTCCTCTATGAGATTGACGTTGTTCGGAATCTTGGTCGTGTAATCGACGGTCTGGATATTCATGTCTCACTCCTGCTCGGAGGCCAATTATGGGTGACCGACGACGGGCGACGGATAAGAATCGTTCGGCGCACGGTCACCATCCGTCTTGCATCTTTTGCCGTCCTGTCGTCCGTTTTTGTCGTTCTGTCGTCCGTCCTCATACTCTTCTCGTATCAAATAGCGGCTTCTGCCCGGTTCCATAACGCTTGAGCGCGCCTTCTTCGCCGACGGCATTGGGACGCTGGAAGATCCAGTTCTGCCAGGCGGTGAGCCGCGCGAATATCTTCGATTCCATGGTCTCAGGCCCGGCAAAGCGCAGATTGGCTTCGAGTCCGGTCAGTCCGTCTGGCGAAAAGCTCGCGCGCTCTTCCAGAAACACGCGCACTTCGTCCCAGTCGATGTCGTCGAGCGCGAAAGTGACAAGGCCGAGCTTTTGCGCCGCTTCGGCATCAAGCATTTTGCCGCGCTCGGCTTTTGCCGCTTCGACTTGACCCGGATCCGCCAAAAACCGGCAGCCGAGCCGCGTCAGTCCGTTCGACATCGGATAGGCGGCGAAATTGACGTCGGCAAGCGCCATAGCAGCCGGCTCTTTGTTGTCGCCCTCGCGCAGGCCGATCAGCATGTAGGACCTGTCACTCGCCAACGGCAGTTCGGCGAGCGTGCCGGCAAAGCACGAGCCCGGCTCGATCAGCGTGACCAGCGAGCGTGAGGTAAGGTCGACGCGCTTGAGCACGCGCTTCCACAAATGCCGGATCTCGCGGGCGAGCCAGTGATCCTTGTTGGCGTCGAGGAATTGATCGTAAGCGAGCACCTGGACCGGGTCGCCGTCGGATTTGAACACGATGGCGGCCGTGTCGAGCTCGTTGAGCCGGATGTGCAGGATCGCATCGTCGAGCTCGCGTGCGAGTTTTAGCGGCCAGAAATCCGCGCCCTGCGCCACCATCGCCTCGGCGCTGTGCGGCGGCGGCGCGGTCGGACCGCGCAGGCTCGCCGTCGCGATGCGCTCCGCGCGCTGGAATTCGACCGAGAGCGTCGCGTATTCCACGCTGTCGGCCGCAAAGCGTCGTTTCAGCGGTGACAGCTTTATGCCGGGGCCCGTACCCGCACGCGGCGATTGCGCGGCAAATTCCTCGGCGCGCGCCGCAATGGCCTGGTCGAATTTCGAGCCGGGGACGACGGCGTCGACCAGTCGCCAGTCGACCGCGCGCTTGCCTTTGACGCCTTCTTCGGTGGTGCAGAACACGTCGGCGAGGTCGCGGCGCACTCTGCGCTTGTCGGAAATCCGCGTCAGCCCGCCGGTGCCGGGCAGCACCGCAAGCAGCGGCAGTTCCGGCAGCGACACCGCGGCCGAGCCGTCGTCGATCAGCATGATGTAGTCGGTTGCGAGCGCAAGCTCATAGCCGCCGCCGGCCGCCGTGCCGTTGATGGCGCAGATCGACTTGATACCGGAATTTTCGCTCAGGTCTTCGATCCCATTGCGCGTCTCGTTGGTGAATTTGCAGAAATTAACCTTGTGCGCATGGCTCGCGCTCCCCAGCATGCGAATATTGGCGCCGGCGCAAAACACCCGCGGCTTGGCCGAGCGCAGCACCAGCGCGCGCGCCTGCGGATATTCGAAGCGCAGCCGCTCGAGCGCATCGGCAAGTTCGATGTCGACGCCGAGATCGTAGGAATTGAGCTTCAGATCGTAGCCTTCGAACAGGCCGGCCTTTTCGTCGACATCCATGGTGAGCGTGGCGACGTCGCCGTCCACGGCAAGCTTCCAGTGCCGATAGCGGGAGGGCTCGGTCTGGAAATCGATGCGGTCCTTGCCGTTTGCCAATTTGCCATTTGCAAGACTGCGATGGTCGGTATCGCGCGCTTGCACGGTACTCTTTGCGCCCATTTCAGCGACCATGACGTGCCTCCGGCCTCCCCAGGGGCTCTTCGCGTTTCGATTGTATTATAATGCATATCGACCGCACGATCTGTCGTATTATGCATTATAATTCATGACGCGGCAATGCCGGATTTGGCCGGCAGCTCCGCCTCATGGTGATCGCGCAGCAAGCGATTGATAAACGCGCTGACCGTCTTAAGGGTCAGGTCCGGCGCTTCGCGATAGGGCACGTGGCGGATGCCGGGCAATATCGCGGTCTCGACCGGGCAAAAGCATTCTTCCTGCACGACCTCGACTTGGCGCAGCGTGCCGTATTGATCCTCGTCGCCCTGCACGACCAGGATCGGCACACGGATGTAGCCGAGCGCCTCGGTGATATCCCATTTCTCGAAATCCGGATGCAGCCACGGCTCGTTCCAGGAGCGGAACGCGGCATCGACATCGGCGTGCCAGGGCGCCAACCGCTCGCGCAGCGCGCCGGTCGCGAAAGATTTGCCGGCGCGGCGGATCTCCGCGAGGCCCTTTTCCTCGGTGAAGAAATGCGGTGCGATCAGAACGAGGCCGCGCACGCGATGATCCTGGATGCTGCCGGCGTAGATCGCCGCGATCGAAGCGCCGTCGCTGTGGCCGAGCAAAAGCCCGCGCCGAAAGCCGATCGCGGCGAGCACGCGCGGCAACACTTCGCGCGCCTCCTCGTCGAGGAACGAAGTCGTGCGCGGCATTTTTCCCGGCGGCGACTTGCCGTAGCCGGCGCGCGAATAGGCAAAGACGCCCGCGCCGGTGGCTTTGGCGATCGCATCGGGAAACGAATTCCACAGCGCGACGCTGCCGAGCCCCTCGTGCAGCATGACGATGGTCGGCGCCGTGTCGGGCCGCGGCCCGATCATGCGGTATTCGAGCCGCAACGGCGCAATGTCGAGAAAGCCTTGGTCGGCAAGCATCGCCGGACTTGTCATCGATCCATCTTGGCCTGCGGCCCGATCAACTTTGTGACAATGCGCAACAGCTTGGCAAAGCTCGCCTCGATCGTATCGCCTGAAGTATCAAGCTCGGCTTCGGCGCGCGCATAATCGGCGCGGCGGGCGTCAAGAATTGCGACGAGATCGGCCATCGCGGCGCGGTTCTGCGCCATCGGCCGAAAGTCACCTTGCGCCATCACCCGGCTCATGTGATCGTCCGGCCGCGCCTTGATCCAGATGGTGTGGCTGCGGCGGAGCAGCAATGCATAAGTCTCGCGGCTGGCGACAATGCCGCCGGCGGTGGTGATCACCGCCGCCGCGTGCGCGGCGATGACACGCTCAAGCGCGCTGCGCTCATGGCGCCGAAACGTCGCTGTGCCGGCCATCTCGATCAGATCGGGAATACGGGCGCCATAGTCTTCCTCGACGACGCGATCGAGCTCGATGAACGGACAGCCGAGGTGCTCGGCCAGCCTGCGCCCGAGCGTCGATTTGCCGGCGCCGCGCAACCCGACGAGGGCAATGCGCTGCGCCCGCTCGGGTCCGGCCGGGCCCGGCCGCGCGATGCGCGCCTCGATCAGCTTGGCGATGTGCGGTAGCTCGCTTTCCGGCACCTGCGCGAGCAGATCAAGAATGCGAGCGAGCGCTGCGCTGTCTGTACCCACATCCGGCAACAACGCCGCGGCGGGAAGGTCAAAGGCAAGCGCAATCGCGCGCAAGACGCTCGCGGAGGGATTGCCGGCGCCGCTTTCGATCTGCGCCAGATAACGCTCGGAGGTCTCGGACGCCAGCGCAAGCTGTCGGCGCGTCATACCGCGCTTGGCACGCTGCCGCCGCACTTCGTTGCCGATGCGGGCAAGAAACGCCGCCATGGCGGCGCGGTCACTCGGCGCGGGCGGCGCGGCCTTGGGGCGGCTCTTCGGCTTTGCGGTGGGCACCGGCAAGGTCCTATGCACTATAGTTCATGCCAAGTATGCAGGCGAAGCGGCAAGGCCGCAATGCCCGCGCGGTGGCGGTGCGTTAGCCGAAAATCTTGCGCCAGCCGTGGTCCGAGGCGGCCGGGGCCGGCTCGCTGTCGTCGACGCCGTCCGGCCCGGGATCGTCCGGGGCGTGGACCAGCGGGATGATCGGCTCGGGATCAATGTCCGGCTTGGACTCGACCTTGGTCTCCGGCAGCGGCTCGGATTCGGTTTCCGCTTGGGCTTGCGGCGGCACGGCGGGCGCAGGCGCCACAGCGGCATTCGCAGCGCCGGCAGGCGCTGCAGTTTCCGGCTGCGGCTGCGGCGCAGCGACCATGGTGCCGCCCGCGTCCAGCTCAGGCTCGATCACGGGCGCAGTCAGCACGCCCGAAAGCGGCACGCGCCATTCGAAAGCGTCGATCCGTCCGGTGACCGGAGAGACCGGCAGCCAGTGATCGGAGACATAGCCATCGGCCGTCCAGGCCGGATCGGGCGCGGCATTCACGGCACGCGCGGTCCATTCGCGGGCGCGGCCTTCGTCGTTGCGCTCGGCGCGCTCGAGCCTCGCCGTCAGCAAACACACGCGCTTGGTCGGCGCCTCGAGATAAGGCGCGAGCGCGGCGCGGGCTTTGCCGAATTCCTGCGCGTCGATCGCCGCGCGCGCCACCGCGAGCGCGCCTTCGATATTGCCGGGCGCCTGCTTGGCCAGGCTTTCGATACGCCTGAGGCGATCGCGCGCGGCGTCGCCATAGCGAAGCTCGGCATAGGCTTGCGCCAATTCAGGATGCGGATTGGCGCGCCAGGCTCTGTCGATGATGCGGCTCGCCTGACGCGGCGAACCGCTTTCAGCCAGCAGGCGCGCGGCGAGAACCGCCGCCGGCACCAGCGTCGGCGCAAGTTTTTGCGCTTCGAGCGCCAGGTCCTTGGCGCTATCGCGGTCGGTATTTTCGAGCGCCAGTGCCTGAGCGGTGAGCAGCACCGCGCGCTGGCGGCGGAAGCTGGCTCTGTCGAGCGTGTTCCTGCTGCCATCGAGCAGCGCCAGGGCTCCGCCCCAATCGCCGGCGGCGCAGCGGAACTCGAGCACCGCGCGGTTGGCCCACCCCAAAGACGGCGCCGTGCGCGCGGCTTCCTCGGCGAGCGCGCGCGCGCTCGCGGCATCGTCGCGGCGTCGCGCCTCGATGAAGAGGCCGTGCAGGCCGAGCGCCTTGGTGTCCTCGCGGCTCGCCATGTCGCGGAACACGCGTTCGGCGGCTTCGCGATCGCCGGAGAGCTGCGCCGCCTGGGCGCGGAGCAAGAGCGCCAGCGGCTCGCCGGGCGCGATCCGATTCACACGCGCCGCGAATCTGTTCGCGGCGGCGATGTCGCCGGCGCCGACGGCGATCAGGCCGTTCGAGATCGCCTGGTAAGCGTGCACGCCGCGCCGCCGGCGCAGCATGCGCGAAAGCGCAAATGGCGAGCGCACGATTGCGCGGACAAGGCTGAAGACAATTAACAGAGCAACCACCGCGGCAAGCAGCGCCGCGCCCAGCACCATCAACGAAGTCTCGATGCGCAGCCCCTGCCAGGTGATGACGACGTCGCCCGGTCGATCGGCGAGCCACGCGACACCGAGCGCGAGTGCGCCGACGATGATGAGAAAAACGATGACGCGGATCATTGCGCGGCCGGGTCGCTCAAGGCAGCGAGCGCATCCAGCGCGATTTTCCGGCTCGCCGCCAGCGCGGCCTCGCGCGCCTGCGCTTTCTTGACCCAATCGGCAGTCAGCGACTTTGCAGCTTCGGGCAGTGCGGCCACGTCCTTAAGCGCAGCTGGAATATCGCCGCGCTCCGCATCGACGCTGATCCGGGTGATGACAGAGGTTGGATCATTGCCCGGCGGTGCGTCGACCGGCGTGATACGCACGAGTTTTTTCGCAGTGGCCTGCAGGCGGCCGAGGAAGCTGTGGTCGGTGGACGCCGGTTGGGTGGCCTGCTGCAAGGCCGGCACCAGGCGGCCGAGCTCGTGCGCCAGCGTATCGGCTTGCGGCAGTCCGGTCGCGGCAAAGGGCGCGAGCGCAGCTGTTGCATCGTGATCGGCGCCGAGCGCCTGCACGGCTTTCAATTCAGGGTCATAAGCCGCGCCGCGTTCGAGCGCACCGCGCAGCGCTTGCGCGGCAATGGTCAGGCGCGCCGCCGGATCGGGACTGGCTGTCGGATGCGCCACCGCGTCGGACAGCGTCTTGACCGCGCTTTCCACCGCCGCGATCCGGCTAACCAGCGCATCAATGTCGCTGCGCTGCGCATTGCTTTGGCCGGCGCTTTTTACCGCATCCGCCGCCGATATTGCGGCGGCGGCTTGGTTCTGCGCCGTCTGCGCATTGGCGGCGATGGCGTCGAGCCGCCGATTCAACGCATTCAGCGTATCGTTGAGCGCTCTGGTCTGCGCGTCCTGCGCCGTTATTCGCCTGGCCAGCTCCGGCGGCACTGTTTCGGGCCGTTGCGCCTGGATGGCGCGCTCAATCCTGTCGAGCCGCGCGGAGAGTTCGGCACTGGCGGCGTCGGTCGCCGCGCCTTTCGGCGGCGGCGACGTGATAACGTTGCGCGCAAGGGTAAAGCTGGCGAGCCAAAGGCCGACAAGCACGACGGCGGCGACGATCGCTCCGATCGCCGCGCTCATGCCGTGGAACAGCAGGCGGCCTCGCGATCGCGCCGCCGCTTTTGGCTCTGCGCGCGCTTGCGCCGCGGCCGCTTGCTCTCCGGTCTCGGCACTGGACCTGCCTGCCGTCGCCTCCTCGCGCGGGCGCGCGGTGTCGGCCTTCGGCTCTTCGACCTCGGTCGCCTTAAGCTCGATCGTCGGCGGCCGCCGGCCCGATGTGCTGTCTGACTCGCCCGTCATGGTGTTCCTGAAGCCGGCTCAAGCGTTTTGATGGAGCATGATCTCCTCGGAAAACCGGTCTCCACTTTGCGGATCCTGTTCTGGTCTCCGGCATAGTACGGCGCCGGCACAGCGGCAACATGTCGGATAGTCGGCAAAGACAGTGGAATAAGGCTTAATCAGCCACAAAGCGCGATCAATGCGGCTTCGTCCGGCCGCGCTGCAATCTGGATATTGGCGGCATTGGCATGGCGCAGCGGCTCGGCGACCCGGTCGGATAGACAAAAATGGGCGGGTCCGACCAGGGCGGCGTTGAACAGCCCGGCATTGCGCGCCGCATTCACATAGGCTTCGGCGCTGCGGCGCGAAAAATGCAGGACGGCATCAAGTCCCGTCGATAGGGCATCGCCGGCGAGCTTTGGCAGCGTTTCGAGGACGACTGCGCGATATACCAACGCCGTTTGCACAACGAAATTCTGCGCGCGCAGCACGCCCGCGAGATCGCCGGAACGCTGTTCGCCGGCAAGGTAAAGCAGCCGCGCCGGCGGCTTGAAGCGCGCCGCCACGAGCTTGGCGAGATCGCTCACACTGCCGCCCGCGGAGGTCACGTCACTAAAGCCGACGTCGCGCATCGCCTGCGCCGTGCGATCGCCCACCGTGAAGACAGGCGTTTGCTGCAATGCGCCGCGTTGCCGATGATCGCCGATCGCACGCACTGCGTTCGCACTTGTCACCAGGACCGCCGACCAAGGGCCGGCACCCAATTCGGCGTCAGCGATTATCTCGATATCGAGCAACGGCGCCACGATCGCCTCGTGACCGCGCGCGCGCAACGCGGCCGCTGTGCGCTGCGCGTCGCCTGCAGGTCGCGTCAGCAGAATGCGCACGGTTCAGCCTCCGACGAAAAAATCCGTGCCGGCGCGCGCTTTCAGATCACGGCCTGCCTCGGCGCCGAGCCTGGCCGCTTCGTCGCGGTTGTCCTGGCGCCAAACGTCGAGAACTGCGCTGCCATCGGTCTTCGCGATCAAGCCGCGCAAGCGAACGCGCTCGCCATCGACGCGCGCATGGCCGGCAATCGGCGTGCGACAAGAGCCCTCAAGCACGGCAAGAAAGGCGCGCTCGGCGGCGAGCGCGGTGGCGGTGTCGGCATCATTGATCGCGGCCGCCAGCGTGCGCGTCGTAGTATCGTCCTCGCGCGTCTCAATGCCGATCGCGCCTTGCCCGACCGCCGGAACAAATTCATCGATGTCGAGAATGGACGTCGCCACGTCGAGAAGGGTAAGCCGCTTCAAGCCAGCGAGCGCGAGGATGGTCGCGTCGCATTCGCCGCTCTCCAGCTTGCGCAGGCGCGTCTCGACATTGCCGCGCAGCGGCACGACCTTCAGATCCGGCCGCCAATGCCGGGCCAACGCCTGCCGCCGCAACGAGGCCGTGCCGAGGACGGCGCCAGCGGGCAAATCGTACAATGTCTTGGCGCGCCGGCCGATAAACGCATCGCGCGGATCCTCGCGCGGCAGGAAGGCCGAAAGCACGAGGCCCGCCGGCAAAACCGTCGCCATGTCCTTCGACGAATGCACGGCAAGATCGATCACGCCTTCGAGCAGCGCCTCCTCGATCTCCTTGGTGAACAGGCCTTTGCCGCCGGCTTGTGCGAGCGGCCGATCCTGAATCTTATCGCCGATGGTGCGGATCACCACGATCTCGATCCGCGCCGGGTCGAGGCCGCCCGCCTTGGCAAGGCGCTCCTGCACGGCGCGCGCCTGCACCAGCGCCAGGGGTGACCCGCGTGAGCCGATGCGCAATAAGGGGCTGCTTGCTGACTGTCCTGTCATGCCACCCATATAATACACCGATGATTGTTCTCGGCATCGAAACCACATGCGATGAAACGGCGGCCGCCGTGGTCGAGCGCGGCGCCGACGGCAAGGGGCGGATTCTGTCCAACGTCGTATTGTCGCAGATCGGCGAGCATGCCGAGTTTGGCGGCGTGGTGCCGGAGATTGCCGCCCGCGCCCATGTCGAAGCGCTCGACCGCATCATAGCCAAAGCGATGGAGGAGGCGAAGGCGTCCTTCGCCGCGCTCGACGGCATCGCTGCCGCCGCCGGGCCCGGCCTGATCGGCGGCGTCATTGTCGGACTCACCACCGCCAAGGCCATCGCGCTCGCCCACGAGAAGCCGCTCATCGCTGTCAATCATCTCGAGGCGCATGCGCTGACGGCGCGGCTCACCGACGCGACGGAATTTCCCTATTGCTTGTTTCTCGCCTCCGGCGGACACACGCAAATCCTCGCCGTGCGCGGCGTCGGGGATTATCTGCGGCTCGGCGGCACGGTTGATGACGCGATCGGCGAGGGCTTCGACAAGACCGCGAAACTGCTTGGGCTCGGCTATCCGGGCGGGCCGCTGGTCGAGAAGGAGGCCGCGAAGGGCGATGCGCAGCGCTTTGCGCTGCCGCGGCCGATGAGCGGCCGGCGCGATGCCGATTTTTCCTTGTCGGGGCTGAAGACGGCATTGCGCCTGGAGGCGGAGAAGATTGCGCCCCTGAGCGACCAGGATGTTGCCGATCTCTGCGCATCGTTTCAGCAAGCGATCGTCGATGTGGTCAGAGACCGCCTGCGCTCGGGTCTGCGCATGTTTCGGCTGCGCATCGGTGCGCCCAAGGCGCTGGTCTGCGCCGGCGGCGTCGCTGCCAACCAGGCGATCCGGAAAGTGCTGCACCGGGTCGCCTTCGAAGTCGGCAGCGAGCTGGTGGCGCCGCCGCCGGCCCTGTGCACCGACAATGGCGCCATGATCGCCTGGGCCGGCGCCGAGCGGCTTGCGCTGGGGCTGACCGATCCGCTCGACGTCGCGCCGCACGCGCGCTGGCCGCTGGCGCAGGTGGCGAAGGAGGGCGATAAGGCGGCTGCGCAATAGAGGCGGAAAAATCTCCGCTCATTCCCGCACAAGCGCGCGCAAGCGGCAATCCAGCTCTTGGTTCCCGCTTTCGCGCGGACGAGCGGGCGGACTACATGGATTTATTGTTCGAACCGATCGATGAACCAGCGCAGCAGGCGGCGCCAGATCTCGTCTTTGCCAGCGACGTCCTCGATGCCATGCTCGAGGCTCGGATTGTCGTTGACCTCCATCACGACAATGCCGCTGTCGGTTTGTTTGAGGTCGACGCCGTAAAAGCCTTCGCCGATCGGCCGCGCCGCGCGCACGGCAATGTCGATCACCTCGGCCGGCGCCTGGTCGAGATCGAAAGCGCGGAAGCCGCCTTCGCGGCAGGAGCCATCGGGCCGATATTTCACCACCTGCCAATGGCCGCGCGCCATGCGGTACTGGCAGACGAAGAGCGGCTCGCCGGCCAGCACGCCGACGCGCCAGTCGAAATCGGTCGGCAGGAATTTCTGCGCGAGCAGCAGATCGGTTTCCTCGAATAATTCCTCGCAAATGCGCTTGAACTCGGGAAGCGAGTCCACCTTATGCACGCCACGCGAGAACGAGCCGTCCGGAATTTTTACGACCAGCGGCAGGCCGAGCGCGTCGATGGCTTTCGTGAGGTCGGTGTCTTCGCCGATGATCACAGTCGGCGGCATCGGTACTTGGTTCTGCTGCAACAGCTCCATCAGGAACACCTTGTTGGTGCAGCGGATCATCGAGATCGGATCGTCGATCACCGGCATGCCTTCCTGCCAGGCGCGCCGCGCGAAGCGATAGGTGTGATTGTCGATCGAGGTGGTCTCGCGGATGAACAATCCGTCGAACTCGGCAAGCTCGCCGAGCTGGCGCTTTGAGATGCGCTCGACGTCGACCGACATTCTTTCGGCGATGCGCGCGAAATGCTTGATCGAATCGGGCGATGATGGCGCGGTCTTCTCGTTGGGATCGAGCAGCACCGCGAGATCATATTTGGCGATCGAGCGGGCCTTGGGATCACGCCATTCGCGCTTGGTGTGGTGGTGCAGCGCTTCGCGGAAAAACTCGGCCTCGCCGTTGGCGAGCCGCATGAGGGTGCGCGGCCGGATGCGTTCGATCGCGAGCCACGTGCCGCCGGCGTCGACAATCACCTCGAGCGCCGGGCAGCGGAACGTGTCGAACAACAGGCGGCCGAACGGTTCGAACCGTTCGTCGCGCGCAATCCCGAAACAGACCAGAAGCCTGAACTCGCGGTCCGGCTGAAAATCGGTGCGTCGCGCACAACGGTTCAATTCTTCCTCGAGATCGGGCAGGGCATATTCGTAGAGTTTTTGCTCGCGCAGTTCCAGCATGGTCTCGACGGTAGGCACGACGCGATGGCCGCGCGCCTCGGCAAGGAGCGAGGCGTAGTAGCCTTTCGACTGGTAGGCATAGGAGCGGGCAAGATTGACAAGCTTCGGCCGGCCGGTCTCGAACAGGCGCGGCCGGGCCAGATATTCGCTGGTGGTGATGACCTTGTGCGGGGTCTCGGCGTTAGGCAAATCGCGCGGCTGGTCGACCAAAATGACCCAGCCGGTCATGGGCGGATTCCTTTCCTGTGACAGCGAGAAGACGAGCTGAGACCGATCATGCCTTTGCAACAAGCGCGGCGCGCATGCCATCTTTAAGAACGCGGCGCACACCCCGTGCCATCAAAGCCGATTCGCGGTGCGAAGTCAGGCCGATTTATGGGGCAATACGAGGGCCGCGGTTTTGTTTCCGGGCGAGCGGCTTTTCGTAGCGCAGCGCGTCGCGGTCGCCGTAGTAGCCTGCGTGCCGGCCGAACATCTGGTAACCGGATGTCTTGTAAAGCGCGATTGCGGCAGGGTCGTCCGCCCGCACTTCGAGCCGCATGGTTTGGCAATGTCGCGCTGCGGCGTGTCGCTCGGCCGCGGTCAGCAGCGTTCGCGCCAGACCGCGTCTACGGAAGGCCGGGTCGACACCGATTGAATAGATGCGCGCAACGCGCGAACCGGACCGATACAGCACCAGTGCATAGCCGGCCAATTGTCCGGCGAGATCGGCAATGATGAGAGCGGCGCTGCGCGAGACGAGAAAGCGGCGGAAGCTTGCGCGTGACAGCAGATGCCCGGCAAAGCGCCGATCGCGAAAAGCCGTTTGCTCAAGCCGCACTATGGCCTCCACATCGCGCGGCCCGGCGCGGCGAAGCTTCAGCAAATTGCGCCGCGTCGTGGCTGGTGTCACGACGCATGCTCGTGCAATCGGCCCTGCTCGATGCGCGCGATCATGGTCTCGAGCCGCTCCAGCCGATCGGCTTCGCCCGGCGGCTTGTCCCAGCGCAGCCGGTTGATGCGCGGGAAGCGCATCGCCAGGCCCGATTTGTGCCGTGTCGAGCGTTGCAATCCCTCGAAGGCGACCTCGAGCACCAGCCCCTGATCGGGCTCGTGCACGACCTCGCGCACCGGCCCGAAGCGATCGACAGTGTTGCGGCGAACGAAGCGGTCGATCTGCAACAGCTCTTCGTCGGTGAAGCCGAAATAGGCTTTGCCGACCGGCACCAGTTCGTCGCCGCTTTTGCCATTGGTCCAGACGCCGAACGTGTAGTCGGAATAATAGGACGAGCGCTTGCCATGACCGCGCTGCGCATACATCAAGACCGCGTCGATGACGAAGGGGTCGCGCTTCCATTTCCACCACGGTCCTTTCGGCCGACCGGGCAGATAAAGCGCATCGCGGCGCTTGAGCATGACGCCTTCGACGGCGGCGGCATCCTCACCGGCGCCCGCCGATGCCGGGTTCTTGCGCGCCGCGAACAGCTCGTCCCAGGTGCTGAATCTGACCAGCGGCGACAAGTCGACGCGCTCGTCGTTGAGCCGGGCAACAAAATCCTCCAGCCGTTTCCGGCGCTCGGCAAAGGAGTAGTCGCGCAAATCTTCTGTGTCGTCGGCAAGCAGATCATAGGCGCGCAGATGCGCGGGAAACTCGGCCAACAGTTTCGGCGTGACAGCTTTGCGGTTGAGCCGCTGCTGCAGCACATTGAACGACTGCACGCGATGCTCGCGCATGATCAGCAGTTCGCCGTCGATAGCACCGGGCAGGTGCAGCGCTTCGAGCAAATCGGGAAAGCCCTTGGAAATCTCTTCGCCAGTGCGCGAATAGAGCCGCGCGATCATGCCGTGTGAGCCGCGCGCCGCGACCGCTTGCACGCGAATGCCGTCCCATTTCCACTCCGCCATGAAATCGGCGGCAGTAAGCTGCGCAAGATCGGCCTCCTCGAGCGCATGCGCCAGCATAGGCGGTCGGAACGGCGCGACATCCGCGGTCACTGGCTTGCCGCCGCGGCCTTCGAGCCAGGCGAACAGTTCGCGATAGGGCGGCGCTAGCCCCGGCCAGAGCAGCTCGATGTCGTGCGGATCCTTGTCGCCCAGCGCAGCGACCGCGGCTTTGGCAAGCCTCGCCGAGACGCCGACGCGCAAGCCGCCGGTGACGAGCTTGATCAGCGCCCAGCGGCCGGTCTCGTCGAGCGCATCGAGCCAGCGCGCGAGCTGCTGCGGCAATTGCGCTTTCCCCAATGACGAGAGTGTCTCGATGACAGCGGTGAGGGAGATGTTTCCTCCGCCGCCAGCCGGGGCGGACGGTACCGGCCACATCAGCGCGACGGTTTCCGAAAGATCGCCGACATAATCGTACGACAATTCGAACAGCACCGGATCGGCGCGCTCGGCAATCAGGCTGCGAATAAGGCCGGCCTTGGCGTGGGGGAAGCTCAAGCTTCCGGTCAGCGCGGCCAGCGCCCAGCCGCGCTCAGGGTCGCCGGCGGAGCGAAAATAGTCGGTGATCAAACGGAGCTTGGCGTTGCGCGCGGGCTCATAGGCAAGGCAATCCAACAATTCGGCGAAACGGTTCATGACGGCTCTTCGCTGGTCGCCTCGGCCGCATCCGTCTCATCCTCATCGCCGTAGCCGACAATATCGAGCGGCCGCGCCTTGAGGCCGCGCGCCGTGCACCAATGCACCAGCGCATCCTCCTGGCCGTGCGTGACCCAGATTTCGCCGGCCCCGGTCGCGGCGATGGTGGCGGTGAGGCCGTCCCAATCGGCATGGTCGGAAATGACCAGCGGCAACGCGACGCCCTGCTGCCGGGCGCGCGCCCGCACCCGCATCCAGCCGGAGGCAAAGGCGGCAAGCGGCTCGGGAAAGCGCCGCGTCCACAAATCGTTCAAGGCCGCGGGCGGGCAGATGGTGATCGCGCCGGCGAGATCGGCCTTGGTTGCGCCGCGCACCAGGCGCAACTCGCCGAGCGGAATGCCGCGCGCGACGTAATAATCCGTGATTTTCTCCATGGCGCCGTGCAAATAGATTGGCGCGGTGTAGCCGGCCAGGCGCAACAGCGCGATCAGCCGCTGTGCCTTGCCGAGCGAATAGGCGCCGACCAGATGGGCACGCTCCGGAAACAAAGCCACCGAGCGCAGGAGCTTGTTGATCTCGGCAGCCGGGTCACCGTGCCGGAACACTGGCAGCGCAAAGGTCGCCTCGGTGATGAACACGTCGCAGCGCACCAGCGCGAACGGCGCACAGGTCGGATCGGCCACGTTCTTGTAGTCGCCCGAAGCGACGATGCGCAGCCCGTTCGCTTCGACGGCGATCTGCGCCGAACCGAGCACATGGCCGGCCGGATGGAAGGTGACCGTGACGCCGTCGAGCCTGACACTCTCGCCATAGCGGATGGCCTGCGTGCGGCCCGCAAAATTGTCGCCGTAGCGAAGCCGCATCAGATCGAGCGTCTGCTGTGTCGCCAGCACGGCGCCGTGGCCCGCGCGCGCATGGTCGGAATGGGCATGGGTGATCAATGCCCGCTCGACAATCCGCGTCGGGTCGATATGAAAGCCGCCGCGGCTGCAGCACACGCCGGCCGCCGTCGGCAGGAGGATGTCTTCAGGGCGCATGCCGATTAGATAAACTCTCCGCGTCCTTCCGGAAGCCGCCTCAGCGGCCGTCCGCAATCCCTAGCCACCGCGCCGGCGCAGGACTTGCCCTGTCAGTGAGGATGGATTGCGGGCTCCGGCTGCGCCGGCCCCGCAATGATGCTTTGGAGTCTCGATGACCGATACCGGCCCTCTGTTCGTGTCCTGCGGCGATCTGATCGCCGACCGGCGCTACAAGCTCGCGGTCGATCTGGCCGCGCGGGGTGATTTCGAGGGCGCCGCCGATATTTTGCAACAAACTCTCGAGATCGCGCCGCGCTTCGCCACCGCCTGGTTCGCGCTTGGCGCCATTCGCGACCGGCTCGGCGATCGCTCGGGCGCCGTCGCCGCCTTTGTGCAGGCCAGCGAGTTCGACCCGGAGGACTATCACGGTGCGCGGCTGCAGCTCGCGCGGCTGAATGGTGGAGACACGGCGCCGGCCATGACTGAAACCTATGTGCGGCGGCTGTTCGACCAATATGCCGCCCGCTACGACACGGCGCTGACCGAGCATCTGCACTATCGCGGCCCGGCGATTCTGTGTCAGGCGATAGAAGGCGCCATGCGCGAGCGCGGCCGGCCTTTTCATTTCGCGAGCGCGCTTGATCTCGGCTGTGGCACAGGTTTGGCTGGTGAAGCGTTTCGTCCATTTGTCGATCGACTCGTCGGCATCGATCTGTCGCCCGCCATGATTACCAAGGCGAACGAGAAGCGCATCTATGACCAGACGCACGTCGCCAAGATCGAAGATTTTCTGGCGGATGCCGCTTGCGGGAAATACGAACTCGTCCTCGCCGCAGACGTCTTTGTCTATGTCAACGATCTTGCGCCGATCATTGCCGGTATCGCCGGAATTCTCGCACCTAACGGCGTGCTGGCCTTCACGGTCGAAACCCATTCCGGCGCGGGCACAAAACTTCTCCCGACGCTGCGCTTTGCGCACGGCGCGGCCTATCTGCGTGCATGTCTTGCCGACGCCGGACTAAGTTTGCTGACCCTCTCCGCAGCCACGGCGCGCACGGAGAGGGGCGTTCCGGTCGAAGGTCTCGCCGTGGTCGCGGAGCCCTCGACCGCGCTGCGGGCACGGGCTACCTCTGTCGTGTGACTGTTCTCGAACGCGCCTCAATCCTGCCCGAGCCGTTCACCCGCTGGTTCGCCAGCCGTGGCTGGAGGCTGCGCGCCCATCAGCTGGAGCTTCTGGCCAAGGCGCAAGCCGGCCGCTCGGTCCTGCTGATCGCGCCGACCGGCGGCGGCAAGACGCTTGCTGGCTTTCTGCCGAGCCTGGTTGAGCTGAGCGGCGCGGCGCAAGCGCAAGAGCGTCCGGCCGAGCGCCGGCGTCGCATCTCGATGGGCCGCGAGGCGAGGCGCGCGGGCGGCCTGCACACGCTCTACATTTCGCCGCTCAAGGCGCTTGCCGTCGATATCGCGCGCAATCTGGAAGCGCCGATTGCCGAAATGCGCCTGCCCATTCGTATCGAAACGCGCACCGGCGACACGCCGACCTCGAAGCGGCAGCGCCAGCGCCGCGATCCGCCGGACATCCTGTTAACGACGCCGGAGCAGGTGGCGCTGCTGTTGGCCTCCGCGGACGCCCCTTATCTGTTCGGCGCGCTGCGGCGGATCATCCTCGACGAATTGCACGCCCTGGTGACCTCCAAGCGCGGCGATCTGCTGTCGCTGGGATTGGCGCGACTGTTTCGTCTGGCGCCGCATCTGGCGAGCATCGGCCTCTCAGCGACCGTTGCCGAGCCAGACGATCTCTGCCGCTTCATGGTGCCGCAGGACCAGCCGGGCGGTTCGCGTGCCGATCTGATCATGGCCGAAGGCGGCGCCGCGCCGCATGTCGTCATGCTCGATTCACGCGAACATCTGCCCTGGGCCAGCCATTCGGCGCGCTACGCGCTGGGCGAGATCTATGCGCTGATCAAGGCGCATCGCACGACGCTCGTCTTTGTCAATACGCGCAGCCAGGCCGAAGGCATTTTTCAGGATCTCTGGCACATCAACGACGACAATCTCGCGATCGCATTGCATCACGGCTCGCTCGACGTGGCGCAGCGGCGTAAGGTCGAAGCGGCGATGACGACCGGGCGTCTGCGCGCCGTTGTCTGCACATCTTCACTCGACCTCGGTGTCGACTGGGGAGACGTCGATCTCGTGATCAATGTCGGCGCGCCGAAGGGCGCCTCTCGACTGCTGCAGCGTATCGGCAGAGCCAATCACCGCATGGACGAGGCCTCGGAAGGCGTGCTCATTCCGGCGAATCGCTTCGAAGTGCTGGAGTGCCGCGCCGCGATTGAGGCGATCGCGGAGAATGCGCAGGACACGCCGGCGCCGCGCATCGGCGCGCTCGATGTGCTGGCCCAGCACGTGTTGAGCTGTGCCTGCGGCGCGCCGTTCCACAGCGATGAACTCTATGCCGAGGTGACGACCGCTGCGCCTTATGCGCAGCTTGCGCGCGCCGACTTCGATGCTGTGGTCGATTTCGTCGCCACCGGCGGCTATGCGCTGAAAGCCTATGAGTGCTTCGCCCGCATCCGCCGGGGCAAGGACGGCGCCTGGCGCGTCGCCAATCCGAATGTGGCGCAGCGCTATCGCCTCAATGTCGGCACCATTGTCGAAGCCGACATGCTCAAAGTGCGGCTCCTTCGCTCGCGCGCCTCAAAGATGATTCCGCGCGGCGGCCGGCTGCTCGGCCAGGTCGAAGAATATTTTGTCGAGACCATGGTGCCCGGGGACACGTTCGTCTTTGCCGGCGAGGTCCTCAAATACGAAGCCCTGGTCGAGGAGGAGGTCTACGTATCGCGCACCACCTCCGAAGACCCCAAAGTGCCCGCCTATGAGGGCGGCAAATTTCCGCTTTCGACCTATCTCGCCGACCGCGTGCGGGCCATCATCTCCGATCCGCAAGCCTGGCGGCAATTGCCCGAGCAGGTGCGCGAGTGGCTGGAAATCCAGAAATGGCGCTCGCAGGTGCCCGGACGGCGCGAGCTTCTGGTCGAGACGTTCCCGCGCGCCAACAAGTCGTATCTGGTGTGCTATCCGTTCGAAGGCCGGCTCGCGCATCAGACGCTGGGCATGCTGCTGACGCGCCGGCTCGAGCGCGCACGCCTGCGGCCGCTCGGCTTTGTCGCTAATGAATACGCGCTCGCGGTCTGGGGCCTCGGCGATGTGGCGTTGCGCATCGCGCGCGGTGAATTATCGCTCGCGGCTTTGTTCGACGAGGACATGCTGGGCGACGATCTTGAAGCTTGGCTCGCCGAATCGGCGTTGATGAAGCGCACCTTCCGCAATTGCGCCATTATCGCAGGTCTGATCGAGCGGCGCTTTCCGGGAAAGGAGAAATCGCGCCGTCAGGTCACGATCTCGACCGATCTCGTCTATGACGTGCTGCGCAGCCATCAGCCGGATCATGTGCTGTTGCGCGCCGCCCGGGCCGACGCCGCGACCGGGCTTCTCGACGTGCGCCGGCTCGGCGAAATGCTCTCGCGCATCAAGGGCCGAATCGTCCATAAAGCGCTGGATCATGTGTCGCCGCTCGCGGTGCCGGTGATGCTCGAGATCGGGCGCGAGGCGGTCTATGGCGAGGCCGCCGAAGCGCTGCTCGCCGAAAGCGAAGAGGAGCTGGTCAGGGAGGCGATGCAGTGAGGGCCGGGGGAACAGCTGCTTATTCCCGCGCAAGCGGGGATCCGGCGCTTTTTGACGAGCAGCCTGTGTCCCCGCTTTCGCCGGGACGAGCGGACGACGAGATCGTCCTTGCCGGCACCACGCTCATCGCCGATCGCTTCGGCGCGCTCTATTGGCCCGACGAAAAGCTTCTGCTGGTCGCTGATCTGCACCTGGAAAAGGGCTCGGCCTATGCCGCACGTGGTGTCTTGCTGCCGCCTTATGACACGACCGCGACGCTAGCCCGCCTTGCCCAGCTGATCGGGCGTTACGCGCCGGCGCTGGTGATTGCGCTGGGCGACAGTTTTCATGACGGCGGCGGGCCGGCGCGCCTGCCGCAGCCAAGTCGCAGCGCGCTGATGGCATTGCAGCGCGGCCGCGACTGGATCTGGCTTGCCGGCAATCATGACCCCGACCCTGCAAGGAATATCGGCGGCCGCTTCGCTGAAGTCATCGTGCTGGGCGCGCTGACGCTGCGACACGAACCGTCCGCCGATCCATGCGACGGCGAGATCGCTGGCCATCTGCATCCGCTTGCCTGTATCGCACAGCGCGGCTGCGCCGTGCGCCGGCGTTGCTTTGCAACCGACGGCCGCCGTTTGGTCATGCCGGCTTTCGGCGCCTATGCCGGCGGTCTCAATGTGCGCGATGGCGCGGTAGTATCGCTGTTCGGCGCGCTGTCGTTCACCGCACATATGCTGGGCGAGCGGCGGCTCTATGCCGTGCCGGCGGCGCGCTGTCTGCCGGATTAGTTAGGCTCAGACACCGCAATCGCCGAGCCTAGTTCGCCTTCGGCTGAAGCGCGATGGGCTTGCCGGCTGAGGCGGCACGCGGCTTTGCCTTGGGCGCGGGCTGTTGCGCGTCCCAGCCGCCGGGCGGCGCCTTGACGTTCACGGCATCGTCGGGCTGCGGCGCCGCAGTCCATTTTTGTACGGCCGCTTCTGCGGCGGCGAGCGACTGCTGATCGAGATGGGAGGCGATCTCATCGCGCTTCTTGCCGGCTTCATTGTCGCCGTGATTGGCCGCGAGCACGAACCATTTGTAGGATTCCGCGTAATTCTGCTCGACGCCGATGCCGCGCGCATAGAGGATGGCGAGATTGTACTGGCTGTCGGTGACGCCGTGATCGGCGGCTCTGCGGAACCAATGCGCAGCGTTGCGATAATCGGCAGGACCGTTGATGCCCTCGGCGTAGAGCACTGCCAGATTGTGCATGGCTTTGGCATTGCCCTTTTCGGCGGCGGCGGCGTAAAGATCGCGCGCTTTGGCGAGGTCCTTTTTGACGCCGATGCCTTTTTCGTAGAGTCCGCCGAGCCGGAATTGCGCCGGCGCCGAGCCCTGTGCGGCAGCGCGCTCGAGCCAATGCGCGGCCTGCTGACTGCTCTGGGGAACGCTGCGCCCGTCGGCAAAGCGCATCGCGACCTCATATTCGGCCGCCATATCGCCGGCGATCGCGGCGGCGCGCAGGCTCGGCCCGCCTATTGTGGCCGGCAATTTATCGGCGTCGCTTGGCGCGATGGGCGCTGCAGGAGGCGTGCTCGTGAACGACGCCGCAGCGATTGCCGGCGGCACACGGCGAGGCAGTGAACCTGTCACGTCGGCCGAATCCGGCTGCGCGGACTGGCGCTGCGGTGCCTGTTGGGCGGGCTGGGCCGGCGGGTTGGCCGCGGGCTGCTCCGTATCCGGGGCGATGGTGAGCGGCCGACCCGGTGATCCTTCCGTATCGGGCGTTGCGGTAGGAGTGGTGTCGGGTGGGCCTGCTGGAACAGCCAGCGCGGGCGGCGCGGCCTTCGGGACGGGAGCGGCGCCCTGATCCTTGTCGGGCGCGGCGCTCGAGGAGTGTTCCGGCGCCGGTGACGGCGCAATGGCCGTGCTAGGGTCCTGAAACATGCGCAGCACGATGTGGACGCTCATCACCGCGATCACCGCCGCGGCCGCGGCGACCAGGAGCTTGCGCAGCCGCGACGGCTTGTCGGCCGCGCCGGCCCGCGGGGCGATCGTGCTGCGCGCCTTGCGGTCAAGCGGCGCCGCCGCAGCCGCTTGCGCGGCGCGCCGTGCCGCAGCAATAAAGTCAGTCTTTTCGTTTTTTTCAGGAGCGGCGGCCGGCTTGGCATGGCTCGCTGCGGTTTCGGACGCGGCAATCCGGTCGGCGGCAGAGGGTGTCGCGCGCGGTCCACTGGCAAAACCAGGCTCGAGCGGGTGATCCGGCGGCAGATTGGGATCGATCGGCGCGCGCGGCGCCCCGGCGCGGCGCACGGTTGCGTCGGCCGACGGGGCTGATATCGGCGACTCCGGGCCCAGCAAAGTGGCCGGAAAGACCGCAGATGCCGGCACCGCAGATGGGGCCGCCGAAGGCGGAATCGGTGCGGCTGCCGGCATGCCGACTTTAGGCTCCGCCAATTCGTCTTGCGCCTGCGGTTGCGCGGGTGCGGCAGCCGCCGGCCGGGCGCCGGTTTCGTGCGTACCGCTTTCGATCGCCGCCAGGCGATCGACCACTTGCTCGACGGTGCCATGAACCGCTTCAGACGAATCTTGCGTGCGCCGTTCGATGCGCTTCGTTTCGGCGGTATCGCGCTGCATGGCGGCGGCCGCCGCCGGCCTGGTCTGCGGACCAGGCGCGCCGCCGGCGCGCGCTTCGTTGATATGCACGAGCAGATCGGCCAAGCCGCGTTCGACAGCTTCGAGATTGCCGAGCCGCGCATCGGAAGCATCGAGCCGCTTGATCAGTTGCGCAATGCGATCCTCGAGATGACCCAGCGCGGCATGATCGGTATGCGTCAGCTGCACCCATTCGAGCTTCTCGATGAGCCCGGCCAGCAGCCTTTCGAGCTCGCGCGGCACCGCGTGGCCGGCCTCCGCCGAGGCATTCAGCGCATTGGCGAGCGTATCAATACGATTCTCCAGCGCCGACACCACCTGCCCGCTGGCCGCGCTATTGGCGATTTCGTCGACCTTGGCTGCCAGCGCACGGACGTCCTCGGCGACCTTGGCCAAAGTGTCGTTGGATGCGACATGCGCGACGATGCTGCGCAAGCCATCAATCGCTGTTTCGAGCTGCTGCACTGTCGCGGGATCCTCCCTGGCGAGGATCATGTCGACCTTTTGCGACAGCGCGCGTACCGCCTCATCGAAGCCGACGAGATTCTCGGCGGGCGTCAGGCCGTGCAGCGCCTCGCGAACCTCGGCAAGGCCGCGCTCGAGTCCGGCCAGCGCGGACGAATCGAGGCCGTTGTCGCGTGAATGGTCGATGCGCTGCGCCAGCGCCTGGACTTCGATCTCGAGCGACTCCACCGCGCGCCGCGGCAGCGCCTCGGTGAGCTGCCGGCTGATCTCGGTCAGATCCTTGCGGAAGGCGCTGATCGCTTGTTCGAGGTCGTTGGTCGGCCGCAGCGTCTCGAGTTTGGCGGTGATGTCGCGCAATTGATCCTCAAGCTTGGAAATGTCGATCGCAGGCGCAGCGGGAACGCTCGCCGTCACCGACGGCACCGCAGGTTCGGGCAGCGGCACGGTGCTGTGTGACGGAGTCTCGCTTCGCAGGGCAGCGACGCCGGGCGGCGACGGTTTTGTGGCAGACCATACCGGCGCAACGTCCGACAGCGGCCGCGGCGCCCTGTCGCCGAATGATAGGGGCTCTGGCGCCAGCGCCGGTGCGGTCACCTGCTGTTCGCCATAAAGCACGCGCTGCCGCGCCATGATCTCAGCGACGGCGTCGTCGACCGAGAGCGTGCCGTCGCTCGGCAACGGGCGACGGTGAGCAGCAGGGGAGCCATTGAGCGGCCCCTGTTCGCGGCGCGGCGCCGGCGGCGCGCCGGTCAGGCGCAGGTCGAGGCGCGACAGCCGCTCGAGCTGCTGTGAAAGCCGGTCGAGGCGCGCATGCACTTCGCCTAGGTCCGCCTGCGCGCGCGTCACCTCGCGCGCTTCACGCCACGCGCGCTGGGCGCGGGCCTCTTCGCGCGCCGCTCGGCGCGCCTCTTCGCGGGCGGCGTGCCGGGCCTCGGCTCGCGCAAATTCACGCACCTGTTCGACTGCGCCGCTCTCATGGCGGGCGCGGGCAGCCGCGCGCGCTGCGTCGCGGAGGCGCGGGCCATCGCGTTCAGTATCGCGCAGATTCGGTTCGTCGCGCTCGAGCCTGGGCGCGAAGTCGCGCGGCCGGTCACGGCGTCGCGGCCGATCGCCGGCTGCAACGCGCCGGGCCTCGCGGTCGTCGAACCGCGATCCGCGGCGCCATGGTCGGCGCGGCTCGCGGTCGCGCTCCCATTCTGATTCGCCAAACGAGCCGGTTCCCGATTCGCGATCACGACGGGTGCTGCGAAAATTGCCGCGCCAATCGTCATGATCGTCATCGTGAAAGTCAGCGTCGTGCAGGCGTGCGTCGTCCTGTTCGGGCCGGATGACGTCGTTGAGCCATTCGCCGACCGACATGCCGGATCGGCGCGCGGCGTCGCGGGCGGCTTCGCGCGTTTCTGGACGGAGGCCTCTCAGGTTCCACGGACCGCCAGATTTCATTGCGCGCCCAAATCACCTCGGGAGGAGCGGAATGGCCCTGTCTTTGAGCTTGCGGCTCGGTAACAGACGAAGCGGAGGGCGCGGGTGTCCTCGGACAGCGACTTTTCCGGATTAGAGTAAACAAGTCGTTAAGGGGTGCGCCCCGTCGCGGCAAAAGTGCAATCGGCGCGACGGCATATCAGCCGTCCCGAATCGCCGTCGTCGCTTTCCCATGAATCGGCTAGGCTGAAGCCGATCGATCTGCGATCGGACGGGACGCCGGGAGGACATTATGCCGAGCTACAAGGCTCCGGTCGACGAGGTGATGTTCCTGTTGAACGACGTCTTTCACGTCGAGCGCTACAACAATTTGCCGGGCTTTGCCGAGGCGAGCCCCGATATTGTCGAGGCCGTGCTCGCGGAAGCCGCCAAGTTCGCGGAAGAGGTGCTGACTCCCCTCAATCGCTCAGGCGACAAGGAAGGCTGCCGCCGCCGCGACGACGGCAGCGTCACGACGCCGCGCGGTTTCAAGGACGCCTACAAGCGGCTCACCGACGGCGGCTGGATCGGGCTGGCGGCGCCGGCCGAGTTCGGCGGCCAGGGCCTGCCGGTAACGCTGGCCCAGGCGGTCAATGAGTTTCTCTGCTCGGCCAACATGGCCTTTGCCATGTATCCAGGCCTAACCCAGGGCGCGATCGCGGCTTTGCTCGCGCACGGCTCGGCCGAGCAGAAGGCGCTCTATCTGCCGAAGCTCGTTTCAGGCCAATGGTCTGGCACCATGAACCTGACCGAGCCGCAATGCGGCACCGATCTCGGGCTCGTGCGCACGCGCGCGGTGCCGCAGACGGACGGCACATACGGGATCACCGGCACCAAAATCTTCATCTCCGCCGGCGAGCACGACCTCGTCGACAACATCGTGCACCTTGTGCTCGCGCGCATCGAAGGCGCGCCCGAAGGCACCAAGGGTTTGTCGCTGTTCATCGTGCCGAAATTTCTTCCCGCGGCCAAGGGCGGGCTGGGCGCGCGTAACGCGGTGACCTGCGGCTCGATCGAAGAAAAGATGGGCATCCACGGCAACGCGACCTGCGTGATGAATTACGACGGCGCCACCGGCTTCCTGATGGGCGAGGCCAATCGCGGCCTCCAGGCGATGTTTGTGATGATGAACGAAGCGCGGCTCGGCGTCGGCGTGCAAGGCTTGGCGATGTCGGAGGTCGCTTATCAGAACGCCGCCGCCTATGCCAAGGAGCGGCTCGCCGGCCGCGCTTTGACCGGCGCGAAGTTTCCGCAGCAGCCGGCCGATCCGCTGATCGTGCATCCCGACGTGCGGCGCATGCTGCTCTCCATACGCGCATTCAACGAAGCGGCGCGGGCTCTCGTTTTGTGGACGGCGCTGAAAAGCGACGTCGCGCATCGCTCCGAAGACGCCAAGGAGCGCCAAGCCGCCGACGATCATCTCGGCCTGATGACGCCGGTGATCAAAGGCGTGCTCACCGATCAGGGTTTTGCCAATGCGGTCGCCGCTCAGCAGGTATTCGGCGGCCATGGCTATATCGCCGAGCACGGCATGGAGCAGTTTGTACGCGATTCGCGCATTGCCATGCTCTACGAGGGCGCCAACGGCATTCAGGCGCTGGATCTTGTCGGCCGCAAATTGCCGCGCGACGGCGGGCGAGCGCTGCAGGCCTTCTTCGGCGAAGTCTCCGCCTACATCAAGGAGCACAGCACGGACGCGGCAATGGCACCCTATGTGACGCCGCTCAATCAAGCGCTCGGCGAATTGCAGCAGGCGACCATGTGGTTTGTGCAGAATGCGCTGGCCAATCCCGAGAATGCCGGCGCCGGCGCCACCGATTATATGCATCTCTTCGGCCTGGTCGCACTCGGCTATATGTGGTGTCTGATGGCGCAAGCGGCGAAAGCGAAAGCCGCGCCAGGCAATGGTGCAACCGCGGCCATGAGCCGGAAATTGACAACCGGGCGGTTCTTTATGGAAAGGATCTTGCCGGCTTCGGCGACCCATCTTGCCCGTATCAAAGCCGGTGCGGCGAGCACGATGGCATTGCCGGCAGAAGCGTTCTAACGTGACTATATAATCACAATCGTTGTCCCCGCGAGCGCGGCGACCCATGATCGCAGCAACCCATGATCGCAGTAACCCATGATCGCAGTAACCCATGATCCCGGTCGTGTCGATCTGGCGAAGCCAGTGATTATGGATTTCTGCCGGCGCGACGCGGGCGGGAATGACGGAGGGACGGAGAGCAATTCATGCCCGACGCTTTCATCTACGATCATGTGCGCACGCCACGCGGTCGCGGCAAGGTCGACGGCGCGCTGCACGAAGTGACTGCGCTCAATCTCGCCGCGCAAGCGCTCGGCGCCATCAAGGATCGCAATCACCTCGATACGACGCTGGTTGACGACGTGGTGATGGGCGTGGTCGATCCGGTCGGCGAAGCGGCGGCCGACATCGCGCGCACCGCGGCCCTGGTCGCCGGCTATGGCGACGACGTCCCCGGCGTGCAGATCAACCGCTTTTGCGCCTCGGGCCTCGATGCCGTCAATTTCGCGTCCGCACAGATCATGGCGGGCCAGCAGGACCTTGCCGTCGGCGGCGGGGTCGAATCGATGAGCCGGGTCGGCATCGGCTCGGCCGGAGGCGCCTGGGCCATGGATCCCACGATCGCGGTGCCGCATTACTTCCTGCCGCAAGGCGTCTCTGCCGATCTGATCGCGACCAAATACGGATTTTCGCGCGATGATGTCGATGCCTATGCGGTGGAAAGCCAGAGGCGCGCCGCGACGGCCTGGGACGAGGGCCGCTTCGACCGCTCGGTGGTGCCGGTCAAGGATATCAACGGGCTGACCCTTCTGGCGAAGGACGAGCACATGCGTCCGGGCACGACCATGCAGTCGCTTGCCGCGCTGCAGCCCTCATTCGTACAGATGGGCGAAATGGGCGGCTTTGACGCGGTCGCGATCAAGGCGCATCCGGAAGTGGAATTCGTCAATCACGTGCACCATGCCGGCAATTCCTCCGGCATTGTCGATGGCGCCGCCGCCGTTCTGGTTGGCAACAGGGAAGTCGGCCAGAAAATCGGCCTGAAGCCGCGGGCGCGGGTGCGCGCCTTTGCCAATATCGGCTCCGAGCCGGCCCTGATGCTCACCGGCCCGATCGATGTCACCAAGAAGGCGCTCAAGCGCGCCGGCATGCAGCTCTCCGACATCGATCTCATCGAGATCAACGAAGCCTTTGCCTCGGTGGTGCTGCGCTTCATGCAGGCTTTCGGCATCGATTCCAGCAGGGTCAATGTCAATGGCGGCGCCATTGCGCTCGGTCATCCGCTCGGCGCGACCGGCGCGATGATTCTCGGCACGCTGGTGGACGAGCTCGAACGGCGCAATCTTTCGACCGGCCTTGTCACGCTGTGCATCGGCGCCGGCATGGGCACTGCGACCATCATTGAGCGCGTCTGATCGGACAGAGAGTCATCGATGCCGAAGATCGATATTGCGAAAGTCCCGGTCGATACCCGTACCGGCTATCCGCCGCCCTACGATCGCGTCGTCCTTGGTCGCGAGCGCAAGCGCCTCGGCAATGCGGCGGGCCTCGATCAGTTCGGCGTCAATCTGACCACGCTGAAGCCCGGCGCGGCGTCCGCGCTGCGGCACTGGCACGAGCGCGAGGACGAATTCGTCTATGTGCTGGAGGGCGAATTGGTCCTCATCGAGGACCAGGGCGAGACGCTGCTGAGGCCTGGCGACGCCGCGGCTTTCAAGGCCAATAGCGGCAACGGTCATCATCTGATCAACAGAACAAGTCGCGACGCAGTCTATCTGGAAATCGGCACCCGTTCCAAGCACGAGCGCGTCGAATATCCGGAAGCCGATTTGATGGTCGTGCGCGACGGCAAGGGTGCGCGCTACACGCACAAGAATGGCGATCCTTATGAGTGAGAGCCAAAGAATGACCTACACCAAATTCAACGTCGGCGTCGACGGCGATGGCATCGCGCTCATCACCTGGGACGCGCCGGGCTCAACGATGAATCTCATCGACATGACAATGATTGCCGAACTGTCGGCCATTGTCGAAGAGCTTGCGACGGACGGTGCGGTGAAAGGTGTGATCATCACTTCAGGCAAGGACACGTTCTGCGCCGGTGCCGATCTGACCATGCTCGAAGGCATGAGCCGTACCTTTGCCGAGCTCGTCAAATCGCAAGGCGAAGAGGCGGCTAATGCCCGGCTGTTCGAAGAAAGCCGCAAACTGTCGCTGCTCTATCGCCGCATCGAGATCTGCGGCAAGCCCTGGGTCGCTGCCCTCAACGGAACGGCACTCGGCGGCGGCTTCGAACTGGCGCTCGCCTGTCACCGCCGCATCGCCGCGGACAATCCGAAGACGCGCGTTGGTCTGCCGGAAATCAAGATCGGCCTGTTTCCGGGCGCCGGTGGCACCCAGCGCATCGCGCGACTGTTACCGCCGGCAGATGCGCTGCAGTTGCTGCTCAAGGGCGATCAGCTACGGCTCAATCGGGCCAAGGCGATGAAGCTGATCGACGCGGTGGTGCCGCCGTCGGATCTGATCAAAGCCGCCAAGGAGTGGATCAAATCAGGTCCGAGCGCGAAAGCACCCTGGGATGTGGACGGCTTCAAGCTGCCGGGCGGCCCGGTCTATTCAAAGGCCGGGATGATGGTGTTTCCGCCGGCCAATGCCATCTACCGCCGCGAGACCTACGATAATTATCCGGCCGCGCGCGCCATTCTGCAGGTCGTCTATGAGGGCCTGCAGCTGCCGATGGATCAGGCGCTGCGCGTGGAGTCACGCTGGTTCGCCAAGATCCTGCGCTCGCCGGAAGCCGCGGCGATGATCCGCACCCTGTTCGTCTCGATGCAGGACCTCAACAAGGGCGCGCGCCGTCCGGCCAATGTGCCGGTGCGGCCGTTGAAGAAGATCGGCGTGCTTGGCGCGGGCTTCATGGGTGCCGGCATCGCCCATGTCAGCGCCCTCGCCGGGCTCGAAGTCGTTCTGATCGACCGGGATCCGGAGACGGCGGAAAAGGGCAAGGCGCACTCGCAGAAATTGATGACCGATCAGATCAATCGCGGCGCGGCGACCACGGCCGACCGCGACCTCGTGCTGTCACGCATTCATCCCACAGCCGACTATGTCGAACTCAAAGATTGCGACCTGGTCGTTGAAGCGGTGTTTGAAGATCGCAAGGTCAAGGCCGAGGCGATTTCGCGGGCGCAGAACGTAATCGGCGACAAGGCGATCTTCGGCTCCAACACCTCGACGCTGCCGATCACTTCGCTGGCCGCAGCGTTCAAGGATCATGCCCGGTTCATCGGCATCCACTTTTTCTCGCCGGTCGAGCGCATGATGCTGGTCGAGATCATCATGGGCAAGGAAACCGGCAACGAAGCGCTGGCGGTCGCGCTGGATTACGTGCGTGCCATTCGCAAGACGCCGATCGTGGTCAATGATTCGCGCGGCTTCTACACCTCGCGCGTGGTCGGCACCTATATCCGCGAAGGTCATCTGATGCTGACCGAGGGCATGCCGGCGGCGCTGATCGAAAATGTCGGGCGCATGGCCGGCATGCCGGTCGGTCCGCTTGCGCTCAATGACGAAGTCGCGGTCGATCTGGCCTGGAAGATCTTGAAGGCGACCGAAGCCGATCTCGGAGCGAAAATGGTTGATGCCAGGCAGAAGGCGCTGCTCGAAGAGATGGTCGAAAAGCGTGCGCGCTATGGCCGCAAGAACGGCAAGGGCTTTTACGACTATCCGCAGACCGGACCAAAGCGACTGTGGCCGGGGCTTGCCGATCTGCAGCCGAAAAAGCTCGATCTCGAAACGATCGACATCGACATCGTGAAGAAGCGGCTGCTCGCCATACAGGCGCTCGAATCCGCCCGCTGCATAGAGGAAAAAGTGGTGACCGACGTACGCGAAGCCGATGTCGGCTCAATCCTGGGTTTCGGCTTTGCGCCTTTCACCGGCGGCACGATCTCCTATATCGATGGCATGGGCACCAAAACTTTTGCCGATCTCTGCAATGGTCTTGCGAAAGACTACGGCGAGCGCTTTAGGCCCTGCGCGCTCTTGCTCGACATGGCCAGAACGGGCGAGACCTTCTACCACCGTTTCCCGCCGCAGCTGCGAAAGGCCGTTGCATAGCCGGCTGGCGCCTGGACGCTGTTGCATGCGCGGTCGGCGCATTACCTATAACTCGTCACATCATCCCAATCGGGCTGCATTGCTCTTTGCCGCGCGCCGCGTATAAGGTCGCGGCCGCTTTTTCCGGAACCCTGCATGGCGCGTGACCAAGTCGACCTGACGCCGCTCGAACGGCGCGACGATCTCGTGGATTGGCTTGCGCAGGGGGTCAAACCGAAGTCGCAATTTCGCATCGGCACCGAACACGAGAAATTCGTGTTCACGCTGCATGGCCATCGTCCAGTGCCCTATGAAGGCCGCCGCGGAATTCGTGCGCTGCTCGAAGGCATGCAGCATCTGCTCGGCTGGCAGCCGATCATGGAAGGGGAGAACATTATCGGCCTGTCCGACGTCACGGGCGGCGGTGCGATCTCGCTCGAACCGGGCGGCCAGTTCGAGCTTTCCGGCGCGCAACTTCGAACCGTGCATCAAACGTCGAGCGAGCTGATGGCACATTTGGCCCAGGTGCGCGAGGTCGCGGCGCCGCTGCGCATCGGCTTTCTCGGTCTTGGCATGACACCGGACTGGACCCGCGCGGAAATTCCGAAAATGCCCAAGGGCCGCTACAAGATTATGACGACCTATATGCCAAAGGTCGGAACGCTCGGCCTCGACATGATGTACCGCACCTGCACGGTGCAGACCAATCTCGATTTCTCCTCCGAAGCCGATATGGTCAAGAAGCTGCGCGTCGCGATCGCGTTGCAGCCGGTGGCTACCGCTCTGTTCGCCAACTCGCCGTTCACCGAGGGCAAGCCCAACGGCTTTCTGTCGTTTCGCTCGGAGATCTGGCGCCACACCGACAATGCGCGCGCCGGCATGTTGCCGTGGGTGTTCGAGCCGGGCATGGGCTTCGAGCGCTGGGTCGATTACGCGCTCGATGTGCCCATGTATTTCGTCAAGCGCGGCGATGCCTATGTGGATGCGTCGGGGCAGTCGTTCCGCAATCTGATGGCCGGCAGGCTGCCGGCCATGCCCGGCGAACGCGCCACTATCTCCGATTGGGCCAACCACCTCTCGACGATCTTTCCGGAAGTGCGGCTCAAGCGCTATCTTGAAATGCGCGGCGCCGACTCCGGTACTCTGCCGAACCTTCTTGCATTGCCGGCTCTCTGGGTCGGCATTCTTTATGATGAGGTGTCGCTCGACGCAGCCTGGGATCTGGTCCGCGACTGGACGGCAGAGGAGCGCCAAAAGCTGCGCGATGATGTGCCCAAGCAGGCGCTCGCCGCCAGGCTGCGCGGCCGCACCGTGTTCGAGATTGCAACCGAAATGCTCAAATTCGCCCGCGCCGGGCTGGCGCGGCGCAGATATCCCGATCTGAGCGGTCAGGACGAGACACGCTATCTCGAAGTGCTGGACGATCGCCTGGCGCGCGGCACGACGCCGGCCGAGGAGCTGCTCGCCAAGTACAACGGCCCGTGGCGCGGCTCGGTCGATCCGATCTACAAGGAAGAGGCGTATTAGACTTAGACTAGGCGCGCGTCATTGTTCGGAGCGACACAGCGGCGACGCGAATCCCGTGCCGCGCGTCAGCGCCGGGGTGCTTCGCTTCGCTCGCATGCGGCAGGCGGTTACTGATTGATCTCATACAGCCGCCTAGCATCGACGAGCGCCTGATTGCAGGCCGCAGCATCGCCGGAGGCATCGGCCTGTTTCGCGCGCTCGAGCGCGGCGTCGCCGTCCTTGTTGGCGGTGTGCTCGGCCTGGCCCACACTGCTTGGCGTCGGCTGATGATGCAGCTGTGCGCCGAGACTCTGCGGCGCCGTCGGGCCGCTCTGCGGACCGGGCTTGGCGGCGCCGACCTGCTGCTCCAGCTGGGCGATCTGCTTGCTGCAGGGTCCGCTCTGCGCACCCCCCATATTGCCGAGCAAGGCCGCGCTTGCAGCCAGAACGAAAATTGCGAAGTGCCTCGGCCCGCGTCCAAATTTGCGATTTTTACCCGAAAAAGCGATCCACCGACCCGCGCTCATGATTGCCTCCTGCAGGGGTGAATATCACTCGTGCAACCAGGAAATTCCGGTCAGGTTCCGTCACCGCGACCCCAATGAACGTCGACAGGCGCGATGAAGCGGATCATGATTGCGGCAATCAGGGTGAGCGGCCGCACCCGCGGCAAACGCAATCTGATGCGGCTCTAAGGCCTCATTCCCGCATGGCGTCTTCTGCTAATGCTGCGCTCTGCGCGCTCCTTGGGACCGCATTTTGGACAGTCCTCGGCTACGCGATCGGCCGCCGGCTCCTGCCGCGGGCCTTGGCCGCCGCCGCGGCGCCGGTACTCGGCTGGGCTGTCTTTAGCGCCGCATCGCTGCCCATCCTGACCTGGATCGGCCTTACAGCATCGGCTGTGATCGCGTTCGGCGCACTGACTCTTCTCGGCGGCGCGCTTCTTCTGCTCACGCGCGAGGACAAACCCGATGCCGCGGCCATGATACCGCTGTGGGCCTACGCGGCAAGCGCCGCCCTTGCCCTCGGTCCCGCCGCAGCGATTGTACCGAAGATTTCGACCGGTGGCGTGCGGCTCGCTGATCCGATTTTTGATCATTCGAAGATCGCCATCATCGACGCGCTGATCCGGCAGGGCCTGCCCGCCGTCGATCCGGCATTCGCCACGGCTGGACGGCTCGTCTATTACTACCTTTGGCATTTCAGCGCGGCCGAGCTTGCGCTGAGTGTGCGCGCGACCGGCTGGGAAGCCGATATCGGCTTGACCTGGTTCACCGGCTTCGCATCGCTCGTCCTGATGATGGGCGTCGCAGTCTGGCTGAGCGGGCGTTCTGCTGCCGCTTTCCTTGTCGTGCTTGTCGCTGCGGCCGCGTCGCTGCGCGTCGCGCTGAGCTGGATCTTCGGTTCCTACAGCCTGACGCCATTTCTCGCGACCCCGACCGGCTTCGCCGGTTGGCTGTTTCAGACGGCATGGGCGCCGCATCACGTCATGTCGGGGGCCTGCGTGATCGCAAGCTTGCTGCTGCTCATTTTTCTCGCGCGGCGACAGAGCCCGCTCGGATTTTTTGCACTTGTGCTGCTGGTGGCCGGCGGCTTCGAAAGCTCGACCTACGTCGGTGGCGTGACCTTTGCCATTGCCGGGTTGGCTGCAGCGCCGATTCTGCTCAAGAGCGCTCCGCCCGCCCAGCGCCTGCGCTTTGTCGCAAGCTTGGCGCTCGCGGCGCTGTTGGTGCTCGGCTTGGCGGAGCCATTCATTCGCGATCAGCTCGCCGCCGTTGGGGGGCGCGGCGGCAGCCCGCCGATCGCGCTGCATCCCTTTGAAGTGCTCGGTGATTTGTGGCCGACGAAGCTGCGACGCGTTGTCGATCTGCCGGCCTATTGGCTGATCTTGCTGCCGATCGAGTTTCCCGTCGCCTTTGTCGCCGGCGTCATTGCCCTTGCCGCGACGCTGCGTACCACCGCGGCGGGACCGGAGCGGACCGCGTGCCTGGTTCTCGCGGCGCTTACGGTGGTCAGCCTGTGCGTGTCATGGCTCCTGGTCAGCACCCTCGGCGACAACAGCGACCTGACGCTGCGCGCCGTGCTGCCGGGGCTGATGGTTCTGATCGCCTGTGTGGCCGCTGCGATCATGCGCGCGCGCTGGCGCGCTGTGACCGCGACAACGGCACTGTGCGGTCTCGTGCTCAGCCTGCCGGATACTGCAAGAATGCTGCGATCGAATATCGACGGTACGGCGCGTCCGGGCGAGGCTTTGTTCGCACAATCGCCCGACCTGTGGGCGGCGGTGCGCCGCCACATGCCGCCGACGGCGCGCGTCGCCAATAATCCTCTTTACCTGCAGGACCTGACGCCGTGGCCGGTCAATATTTCCTGGGCGCTGCTCGCCGATCGCAGCTCGTGTTATGCCGGTCGCGAATTGATGCTGACTCTTGCGCCGTTGCCGCCGCAGCAACGCGATGCGATAAACGACCGGTTTATTCGCGTGTTTGCCGGCCAGGGCACACCGGATGACATCGCCGCAATGGCGCAGACCTATCGCTGCGATGCGGCCGTGCTTGTTCCGCAGGACGGCGCCTGGAGCAACGATCCGTTCGCTTCGAGCGCAGATTACCGGCTTGCCGAATTCCGCGACGGGCACTGGAAGATTTATGTGAAAAAATAAGCTCCATTTCCCGGACGCGGGGCAGCGCGAAAGCTTCTGCGCTGTGCCCGGGCGGCAGCGTCTCAAATCCCTGCGAACCAGTTAAAGCCCTGCTTGCTCCAGAACGTCTCGCGAAAATCGTTGCTGACCTCGATGGCCTTGATCCATTTCGCGTTCTTGTAACCGAGCTTGGTCGAGGTACGCAGCCGCAGCGGAAAACCGAACGGATCGGCCAAAACATCGCCGGCATATTTGGTGGCGAGAATCGTTTGCGGATGCAAAGCGGTCGCCATGTCGATGCTTTCGGTATAATCGTCGGCGCAGACGAAATAGACGTATTTGGCAGTCAGGTCTGCGCCGACGCGCTGCAAGAACTGACGCAGATTCGGCCCGGACCATTGCCCGATATAGTCCCAGCCCTCGACGCAGATATGCCGGATGATGATCTCCTGCTCCGGCAATCGGTAAATCTGCTGCGCGGTCCACGGCTGCTTGTCCGCGATGCGGCCGGCCAGTTCGAGCGTCCAGGTCGCGCCGTCAACCGGCTTCACGTCCTCGATGTCGTAATAGGCATTGAACCGCGGCGGCTTGATCACCTGCGCGGGACTGAATGTCGGCGCCAGGTGCTGCGATCGAAAGATCAGCGCCTGTACGCCGTCATTCCAGGCCGAGACCGCGCGCAGCGCTCGCTGCACCGGCTCTTCCTCGGTGACGTCGCAGCCGGTCAACAGCGTGAGCGCGCCCAGGCTGAGCGCGCCGCGCAGAAGCCCGCGGCGATTGATGGCTTCGATGAGCGCGCGGCTGTCGCGCAGGGTGCTCTGATCGATCGGCTTATTCGGCCGGAACAAGGAAGGCGTTCGTGTTCGGATCGACATGGCTTGCCCTGCGAGATTGGCGTCACTGCGCCGCGTTAATCGAAGGCGCCACAACGGGGCGCGCCGTCTCGTCCTCGAGCGCCGGCCCGCCGGTAATCATCGCGACGAGGCTCTTCGGCACCAGCAGCGCCAGCGTCACGTGAACCAGGAGGAAGGCAACGATGGCCGCCATGCACAGGAAGTGCACGAGGCGGATGGTCTGAAACGAGCCGAACAAGGCCGCGAGCTCGGAAAATTGCACCGGCTTCCACAGCGCCAGCCCGGACATCACGATGCAAATGCCGACCAGCATGATGCCGAGATAGAGAATTTTCTGCACGGCATTGTAGCGCGTCAGATCATCGTGGCTGAGCCGAAAGTGCAGCGCGTCGCCGACGGTGGCGAAAATCTCGCGCATCGAAATCGGAAACAGCTTGTGGCGAAAGCGCCGGCTCGCGATTCCATAGATCATGTAAGCGATGCCGTTGAGCACGAAGATCCACATGCCGAAGAAATGCCATTGCAGCCCGTGCTGCGCCCATTTGCCGATCACGATACCATCGGGAAAATGCAGAAAGCCAAAGATCACGTCGTCATTGTAGATTTTCCAGCCGCTGCCGATCATGATGAAGATCGCGATGGCATTGATCCAGTGCATGATGCGCAGCGGCAGCGGATGAAGACGCCGAATTTTGACGGATGCCGCTGATGTTGCGCTTGATTGGGACATCATAGCTCCGCGGCCATGGTTCAACATCATCACGGTTCAACGCCAAGCTGTAATGATGCTCTGGCAGATGTGGTCCATTGTCTCTCTTGTCGAGCGGGAGCGGCCCTCGAGTCTTTGCACACGATTTCTTGATGCGACTTCCTGACCTTACGGTTGCAAAATGTCGTTCGCAACCAACATCGCTTCACAAAATCGCGCGACGGTGTTGAACGACGTGACCGCGAGATGACAAGGAAACGCACAGCGCTGGGGTCGTTGCTTGTTTTGATCGGCGCAGCGACCGGCGCCGCGATCACGCTTTGGACGAGTACGGCGCGCGCGGGCGGCGGCGTCGTGCTTGCGCAGGCCATGATGCCGCCGACCGGCATGACCGAGCAGGACAAGGCCATGGCGGCGGCGCATATGGCGGCCGCGGAACGCATGCGGCGGCGCTTTCCGCAGCCGATAAGGGTAGGCGACCTTGTCGGCTTGCGTGTGATCGACAATGACAGCCGCACGCTCGGCTATATCCGCAAGGTCGTCCGCACGCCGCAAAACACGATCGATCTGATCGTCGATTATGGCGGCTGGCTCGGTTGGGGCGCGCGACCGGTGGCGGTTCCGATCGAGGTGGTCGGCATTGCCGGCCGCGAGGTGGCCTCGCTTGACATGCCGCCAAGTGATTACGCGGCAGCGCCGACCTGGCGCAACGCCGACGCGCCGGTGTTACAGAACGATGACACGATTCGGATCGCGTTGGCACGGCGCTGAGTCGGGGTTCGCGCCGAGCACGGACCCACGATCACGACTTGGTGAAGCCGATAACTTTTCGGTGTCCCGCGACTTGTAGGAGGTGAGCCGGACGTGATTGGCGTCTCGCCGGCTGCTTTGGCAAAGCATCAAGTGTTGCGCCTGAATTGCATTGCTTGATCAGTTGCATTGATCTTACGGGGGCGTTGCATGCATCGTGCAAATCGATTGGACGCGAAGTCTCGCGCAACCAAATCAGCTTCGCCCGGCAAGGCCTTCGACCGGGTTTCGCGGCGCGCAATGCCGGCAATTCCTGCATCATGCGGGATTGCTTTCATGGCTAAGGCGTCGGTGCCCGGCCGCGCCAAAACCCGGCTCGTGCCGCCGCTGAGCTTTGCGGAAGCGGCGGCGCTCAACACCGCGTTCCTGCGCGACGTCGCCGACAATGTGCTGCTTGCCGCGCGCCATCTGGCTTGCGATGGCGACGAGCTCGCGCCGCCTCACGCCGGCATCGCCGGCTATGCCGCCTATGGACCGCCCGGATCGGAGGAGTTTTTCGGGCGCACGCTGCCGCGATCGATCGGCCTGATCGGCGCCTGGCTGCCGAATTTCGGCGACTGCCTGTTTCGTACGATCGCGGAAATTCTGGCGCGCGGACACAGCGCGGCGGTGGTGCTCAATGCCGACAGCCCGACCTTGCCGACCGGCTTTTTGATCAAAGCCGCGACGCTGTTGGCGCAGCCGGGCGATCGCGCGGTGCTCGGGCCGTCGAGCGACGGCGGCTATTACCTCCTTGGCCTGAAATCCGCGCATCGCCGCATGTTCGAAGGCATCGCCTGGAGCACCAACGTCGTTGCCGAACAGACGCGCCGGCGTGCCGGCGAAATCGGCCTCGACCTGCACATGCTGCCGACCTGGTACGATGTCGATGATGTCGATGATCTTGTGCGGCTCTATGCCGAGCTGTGTGGCGACACTGCGGTGCGCCCGCGATTATCGTCGCAGCCGCCGCATTACGCCGTGCACACGGCGAGACTGGTGACCGCACTGGCGCGCCGTCATGCATTTGACGGCCGGATTGACGAGATCCCGCAGGCCGCGGGAGCGAGCGCGTGAGCGCTTGGGCGCGCCTTTTGTCGGCTTGCAGCGACAAGCAACATTTTGGGACGGAAACATAATGCCAAGCGCCACCACAAGCGCAGCCCAGCGGACGGTCGATCCGCGACGTTATTTTGAGAACGTCGCAGCGGACGGCGATGTGCCGAAGCACGATCCTGTCTGCCTCTATCTTGAGACCACCAATCGCTGCAATCTGCTCTGCACCACATGCCCGCGCACCTACGAGGAGCTTGAGCCGCCCGCAGATATGAGCTGGGAGCTCTTTTGCTCCATTGTTGATCAGATCCCGCGCCTGGAGCGGGCGGTGCTGCATGGCGTCGGCGAGCCGATGCTGGTCAAGCAGCTGCCGCGCATGGTGCGCTATTTGAAAGACCGCGGCACTTATGTGCTGTTCAACACCAACGGCACGGTGCTCAACGAGAAGAACGGCCGCGCTTTGATCGCCGCCGGTCTCGACGAGCTGCGCGTCTCGTTCGATGCGTCCAATGCGCAGTCCTATCTCGCGATCCGCGGCAAGAACTATTTCAATCGCATCTTGAAAAACGTCAAAGCCTTTCGCGAGCTGCAGGAGCGTGAAGGCCATGTGCGGCCGCGGGTCTCGGCCTGGCTCACCGGCTTGCGTGAGACCATCGAAGAATTACCCGATTTCGTTCGCGTCGCCGCCGAGACCGGGGTCAAGGAAGTCTATTTGCAGCGTCTGGTGTTCTTCAAAGAGAATGCGATCGGCCTGGCACGGCCGGACCAAGCGCTCTATGAACAGCTCTCGCGCGAAGAGGCCGTCCATATCGATCGCGCCACCGCCTTGGCGCGCTCGCTCGGCATCACCTTCAGCGCCTCGGGCGGCGCCTCGGAGCCGGGCGTCAGCCTCAAGCGGCAGGCCAAGGATCACGACGAAGGCTCGCCATGGGCATTATGCCGGCGGCCGTGGACGGTGATGTATTTCACCGCCAATGGCCGCGCGCTGCCCTGCTGCATCGCGCCGTTCTCGCAGCGCGGCTACGAGAATTACACGCTTGGCGACGCTACCCAACAGACGCTGCGCGCGATCTGGACCGGGCCCGCCTACCGCGCCTTCCGCCACGCGCTGAAATCGGACCACCCGCCGCAGGCCTGCGCCAGCTGCGGCCTGCGCTGGAGTCTATAAGAATGCCCTTGCGGTCTGGCGGCGTGGCTGTGGTCATCCCGACCTTCAACGAGGCGGAGTCCATCGGCGCCGTGCTGCGCGAACTGCCGCGTGAGCATCTTGATCGCATCATCGTTGTCGATGGCGGCAGCGACGACGACACCGCGGCGCGCGCCTGCGCCGCCGGCGCCGAGGTGATCACGGTGGCACGTGGCTATGGGCTTGCCTGTCGCACCGGCGCAGAGTTGGCCGAGGGCAGCGACATCCTCGTCTTCATGGACGGCGATGGCGCCGACGACCCGGCAATGATCCCCGATCTGATCGCGCCAATCCGCCGCGGCGATTACGATTTTGTCATCACTTCGCGCGCGACCGGCAAGCGCCAGCCCGGCAGCATCGCGTTCCACCAGCTTCTCGCCGGCTTTGCCGCCGGTCTTTTGACCAAGCTGCTTTACGGCGTGCGCTATACCGATATGAGCGCGTTTCGTGCCATCCGCCGCGACACGCTGCTTGGGCTCGGCATGCGCGAATTGACCTATGGCTGGAATTTGGAGATGCAGCTGCGGGCGGCGCGCGCGGGGCTACGCGTCCTCGAAATTCCGGCCGCCTATCGGCGCCGGATCGGCGGCTACTCGAAAGTGGCCGGCTCCTGGCGCGGCTCGCTCAAAGCCGGTCTGAAAATCATTGCAACCTTCGCCCGTGTCGCCGCCGAGCCTGGTCGCAAGCGTGATCGCTTTCGCTCATTTCCGCGCAGGCGGGGGGCCAGCTCATCCTGAAACCGATTCCCTAGAACATTTCCGGAAAAGCGGGTGCCGGCTTTCCGTGTGAAGATGCGGAAAAACAAAAAACGCTGGAGCATTTTCCGATTCCATCGGATCGGAAAACCACTCTACACCGCGACCCTGTGCAAGAAGCTGTCGACGCTCTCGCGCAGACTCTCGGCGGCCTTTTCAACCGCGGCCGAGGCAGTCAGCACCGTATCGGCCGAATTGCGCATATCGGAAATCGCAGCCGACACCCGCTCCAGAACGGCGACCACGGATTTCGTGCCCATGGCGGCGGCGGTCACATTTTGCGAAATCTCGCCGGTCGCCGCGTTCTGCTGCTCGACCGAGGTGGCGATCGCCGATGTGAATTGGCGAACCTCCTCCATGCGGCCGGCGATGCTGCCGATGGCGCGCACGGCGGCTTGCGTCGAAGTCTGCACCGCCGAAATCTGGGCGGCGATGTCGTCGGTCGCCTTGGCGGTCTGCACCGCGAGCGCCTTGACCTCGGACGCGACCACGGCAAAGCCTTTGCCGGCGGCGCCGGCCCGCGCCGCCTCGATCGTAGCATTGAGCGCCAGCAGATTCGTCTGCCCGGCCACGCTCTGGATCAGCTTGACCACGTCGTCGATCTTCTGCGCCGCCTGCGCGAGGTCGCCGATCAGCGCATTGGTTGTTTGCGCCTCGCCGCTCGCCGCGCGCATCACGTCGCTGGCGCTGACCAGCTGGCGATTGATCTCGGCAATCGACTTGGACAATTGATCGGCCGCCGCCGCGGCGCTCTGTACGCCGGAGAACGCATCGTTGGAAGTGCGCACCGCGCCGCTCGTCTGCGCCGAGGTATCGTTGGATGTCGTCGACAGCGTGGAGGCGGTCGATTTCATCGCGGCGACGCTGTCGGTCACCGTCTTGAGCACGCCTTCGAGGCTGCCGCGAAACCAGGTGATGGCATCGTCGATCCGGGCGCGGCGGGCTTCCTGCTCGCTGAGCAGGGCGCTTTTTTGTTCAGCCGAACGGCGCTCGGTGATGTCGTCATGGGTGCCGACCCAGTAATGACCGCCCGGGATCGCGCGATTGACCACGGAGATGGCGCGGCCGTCGGCCGAGTGGGTGACGAAACTTAGCTCTTTACCCGCGGCCATGTTGTTTAGAAGGTCGCGGCAATATTGGTCGGGCTCGCGCGGCAGGCTGCCGGTCTGCGCACGATGGCGAACAATATCGATCAGCGCCGCACCGGGCTTCACGACCTCCGACGACAGCCCGTACATCTGCAGATAGCGGTTGTTGCAGACGACCAGCCGACCCGCAATATCGAACAGCACCACGCCTTGAGTCATATTGTCGAGCGTGAGCGCGAGCAAACGGCCGGCGGCGACGTGGCGGCGATACAGCGCAACGGTTGCGCCGATCAATACAACGCCAATGCATGCTGCGGCGACAATAGGCCAGTCGTGGAGCATCGCGGAACCGGCAGAAGTTCGATCCAGGCGTCGCCTCCCGGATCGATCCGGTCCAGGCGCGCGAGCTCGAAATTACACAGCGGGCGATTTAGGTTTCGTTAATGAAGCGCGCGGCGTCCCGCCGCGCGCCGCGCTCAGTCCGTCAAGATCGCCTTGTCCGGATCGATCCAGAACGCCCACACCGCCGAGCCGGCGACGAGGAGGCAGGCCGCGACGATGAACGGCGCCTCCCAATCACCGATCTGGGCAAGATAGCCGAACACGATCGGCGACAATGCGCCGCCGAAATTACCGGCCATGTTCATCATGCCGGACACCGTGCCGGAATATTTGCCGCCGGTGTCCATCGGCACCGCCCAAGATGGACCGATGGTGCATTCCAGAAAGAACATCGAGATGGTGAGACCGGCAACGGCGACATATGGCTCGCCGGTCAGCGCCGCCGGCGTGATGAAGACGGCGCAGCCAAGCAAGCCGGTGATCGCCACGGCGCGGCGCGCGATCCTGGCGCTGCCGGTTTTCCGCAGCAGCCAATCGGTCGCAAGCCCGCCAACCGTGTCGCCGATCACGCCGGCCCACAGCGGCAGCGAGGCAAGCAGACCGCCTTTGAGCAAGGTGAAGTGCCGTACGTCGATGAGATAGGTCGTGAGCCAAGTGAGGAAGATCCACAGGCAATAGACGTAGGTGAAATAGCCGCACATCACCGCCCACATATTGCCGGAGCGCAGGAGCTTGCCCCAGGGCACGAGCGTCCGCTTCTGCACCGGCGGCGGGTTGATTGCGCCGCTTGCGTCGATGCCGCGGATGCGCTCCAGCTCGGCCTTGTTCACCATGCCGTGGTCTTCCGGCAGATTGCGGTAGCTCAAGGCCCACCACAGCGCCCAAAGCAGGCCGATCGCGCCGCAGACGAAGAATGCGGCACGCCAGCCGAAATTGAGCATGATCGCAAGCACGATCGGTGGCGCCAGCGCCGCGCCCGCGCGGCTTGCACTATGGGTGATGCCCTGAACGAAGCCGCGCTCGCTGCGCGGATACCAGAGCTGCATGGCGCGCGTGGCGCCGGGAAAGGCGCCGGCCTCGCCGACGCCGAACAGGAAGCGAATGATCTTGAATGACGCGGCATTGAAGGCAAGGCCGGTCGCGGCTGTCATCACCGACCAATAAGCGACAACCGCGCTCAGCACGCCGCGCGCGCCGAAGCGATCCGAGAGCCAGCCGCCAGGCACCTGGAACAGCGCATAGGCCCAGACGAAGGCCGAGAAGATCACGCCCATCGTCACCTTGTCGAAGCCGTACTCCTTGACGATTTCCGGCGCCGCGGTCGAGATGTTGACGCGATCGAGATAGGTGATCAGGTACATCAGGCTGATCAGCAGGAGGATGTACCAGCGGCCATTCGAGGCGCGCGCGGGCGTGGACTGATTGATTGACATTTCGTTTCGCTCCCCAGCCAATTTCACTTGCCGGCGATGTCCTTTCCGCCGGATTCTGGGCCGGTAACCTGCCCACTTACCGCCGTTCCGGCAAGTCTGCAGGATGGCACGCTATAATCGGCTTCGCCAGATCGACGCAGCACCCCGAGGCAACCATGATCAAGCGCTACAGCGACCATGCCGCCAATGAGCGAACATTTTTGGCTTGGGTTCGCACCGCGATCGCGGTCATGGCCTTCGGTTTTGTCATCGAGCGGTTCGATCTGTTCCTGCAGGTCGCCGCGCCGGCGCTGGCGCAGCGGCAGCTCAGCGGCCACGGACAGTTCTTCGCCAATATTGCCGGGCTCGCCTTCATCGGCATCGGCGTGGCGATGATCGTGATTGCGGGCTTTCGCTTCGCGAGGACCACCAAAGAAATCGATTCCGAGACGGAGGTGCCGAGCACGGGCGAGCGTTTCGATGTCGCGCTCGCAGTGCTGATCGGCTTGTTGGGACTCTCGCTGTTTCTTTACCTGTCGCGCGCGGTAGTGCCGACGATATGACCCGTCGCGCCTGGATGCGGGTTGCGGCCTGGTGACGTATGAAGCCTGCAGGCATCGTTACGATATTATCTCCGGTGTTTGCGCGGCTGAGCTCGACGCGAAAACAGACGAGACTGGCAACGTGCCAGTGGCATCGAATATTCCGGTCTTTTGGCTTAGCGTGCCTGACTCTTGGCGTGCTGACGTACATTGCGGAGAAGCTGTGCGTATTCCCGAGCATGGGTTGAGGCTGGCCCGACAGCACGGGCCACTACCTTGACCTGACGAGCGCCATCCCAGTGGGGAAAATCAGACGGAAGAGTCCGAGGCAATCGGCGGAAGGCCAAGGGCCGCGGTTTTGGTGAGGGTCCCATCCGTTTGATTCTTTCCACTAGAATGCGCGTTGCTGGCCCTGGACTTCGCATTACAGATCGGCGCAAGGTGAACATAGGCCGCCAAAGCGTTGATCACTCCTGAAAGGTTGACCCACGACGCGGATCGCCGGATAGTTCAAGCAACCATGTCTGCCCTTCGCGCAATTTTCGTGGTTTTAGTCGCCATGTCCGTTGCCATCGCCCCGGCGGCGATGGCTATGCCTGTTACGGTTAGCAGCGTTGAAATGGCGTCGGTGGATCAAGGCAACGTGCCATGCTGCCCGTGTTGCGACAGCCAGGAAAAATCGAAGGCGTCAGTCGCGTGCACCGTCAAATGCATTAGTTCCTATAATGCCGTTCTGCCCCAGACCGTCCCTCTGCCGCGCATAGCCCACGCCAACCCGCTTGCTCTCTCCGTCAACGATCTGCACGGGCATATAAGAAGCCCGCCGACGCATCCGCCTCCCGCCTGAACATCGCAACTGGACACTTCATCGCGAGCGCGCAACCGTGGCGCGGTCGCGTCCTTGTCATTGCAGCAGTCCGGAGACCGGCATGAACAGCTCTCGTTTAACCGCGTGCGCAGTCTTGACTTCATTGGTGATCGGTTCACACGCCCTCGCTGTCGAGGGCGATCCCGCTCGGGGCCATCGCATATTTGGCGCTTGCGCAGCATGTCATTCCTTGCAGCCCGATCAAAACATGACGGGGCCAAGTCTCGCGGGAATTTGGAACCGGAAGGCCGGAACGTTACCGAGTTTCACTCGCTATTCGCCTGCCCTCAAATCCTCAAATATCGAATGGAATGACAAGACGCTCGATGAGTGGATCGCTGATCCGCAGCATTTGGTCCCCGGCAATCAGATGATGTTCCCCGGCATCAGGGATGACCGGCAGCGTGCCGACTTACTCGCTTTCCTAAAGCAGGAAACAACACCCGGCAGGGCACAGATGGCTCAGCAGGGAGGTCCAATGGGCGGCATGACGGGAATGATGGGTGGCAACAGCGTTGCTAACCTAAAGCAACTTGACGCCGCTGAGCGCGTGCAAGCAATCACTTACTGCAAAGACACCTATATCGTCACCACTGCAAACGGTCAGCAGCGCAAGTTTTGGGAACGCAATCTGCGCCTCAAGACCGATTCAAGCAGCGACGGCCCAGAAAAGAAAGCGCCAGCTCTGGTCAGGGCTGGAATGATGGGTGATCGGGCGGACGTGATCTTTGCTGAGCCAAGCGAGATCAGTGCGCTAATCGTGGCCAAGTGCGACTGACCATCGGCCAAAGAGAGACACTTATAACGCAACTTCCATCAGTAATCGCATTGACCGTTGCTGGAGCGGCGAGTGCGATGGCTGATCCGGACCCCACGCCGGCATGGAACTGGGGACGGACGCCATTTTGAGAGTTATGGATTGCCATAGTCTGACTACGACAATCCAAACAAATCCAAGTCCGGCCGGATCGGGACGGCGGCCTGCCGACGGGCTTTTTGCTCGGGTCGCCTGCGTCGATGGATCGGAAAGCCGCGGTCGGTCATGGCGTACCTGTTCCACACGATTGGTCATGGAACGCGCTCGATCGGCGAATTCGTGAGTTTGCTGCACGCTGTCGAAGTGACTCTGGTCGTCGACATCCGCACCGTGCCGCGTTCGCGCGGTAACCCGCAGTATAACGCCGATGCGCTGCCGTGCAGTCTCGAGGCGGCGGGCATCGGCTATGAGCATGTAGCGGCGCTCGGCGGTCTGCGCGGCAAGCAGCGCGGCGTGGAAGCGAGCGTCAATGCATTCTGGCAAAATGAGAGCTTTCACAACTACGCCGATTACGCCATGAGCCGGAGCTTTCGCGCGGGGCTGGCCAGGCTCATGGAATTGGGCCGCGTCCGGCGCTGCGCCATCATGTGCGCGGAGACGGTGTGGTGGCGCTGCCACCGGCGGATCGTCACCGATTATCTGCTCGCCGCCGGCGAGACGGTCTTTCACATCCTCGCGCCGGGACATATCGAACCGGCGAAGATCACAACGGCGGCGCGCGTGCAGGCGCCCGGCATCCTGACGTATCCCGGCGGCGCTTAAAGCTATGGATTTGCGAAAGTGATGGTGCCCAGGGGCGGAATCGAACCACCGACACCTGCATTTTCAGTGCAGTGCTCTACCAACTGAGCTACCTGGGCCAGAGTCTTTTGAGCCTAAGCCTTCTTGGCTCCGTGATCGGGCGTTGCGCACAGCCGTCGAC
>JAJPJB010000101.1 GCA_021324465.1 Hyphomicrobiaceae bacterium | reverse complement strand
TGCACGGCGGTAGGGCCGCCGGATGATGGCGCACCCTAGTCGACTCTGATTTCTGGAACGGCCGTAACGAAGCGCCCGCCCCAGTCGCGAATGCCCGCCAATTGGCGCGCGATCTCCTCGCGCAAATTCCACGGCAGGATCAGCACATAATGCGGCCGCGCCGCGAAGACAGCTTCGGGTGCCTTGACCGGGATGCGGCTTCCCGGAAGGAGCTTGCCCTGCTTGGCCAGGCTCCGGTCGGCGACAAAGCTGATGCTGTCGCGGCGTATCCCGCAATAATTCAACAGCGTGTTGCCTTTGGCGGCGGCGCCAAAGCCGGCAACGGTTTTGCCGCTGGCTTTGGCCTGCCGCAAAAAGCCGAGCAGATCCGCGCGCACTTTCCTGACCCGTGCGTCGAAGCCTTCATAGCCCTCCGGCCGATCAAGGCGCGCAGCAAGCTCCTTGTCGCGCATCTTGGCGACATTGGAGGTCTCGCGATGAACCGCCGCCTTGTGGCAGGCAAAGACGCGGAGCGAGCCGCCATGGGTCGGCACTTCCTCGACGTCGAAAATACGCAAGCCGTTGCAGTCGAACACGCGCGCCACGGCGAGCAGCGAGAGGTAGCTGAAATGCTCGTGATAGATCGTGTCGAACTGCACCTCTTTGATCAGATTCAACAGGTGCGGAAATTCGACCGTGAATACGCCGTTCGGATTGAGCAGCGCGGTTACGCCTTTGACGAAGTCGTTGATATCGGGAACGTGGGCCAGCACGTTTTTTGCCGCCAGCAGGTCGGCCTGTTCGCCCCGCGCGCGCAGACGCGCCGCGGTTTTTGCGCCGAAAAACGCCACTTCCGTCGGCACCCCGCGCGCCTGCGCCGCCGTGGCGACATTGGCGGCAGGATCGATGCCCAAGACCGGAATTCCCGCCTCGACAAAATATTGCAGCATATAGCCGTCGTTGCTGGCGACCTCGATGACCTTGCTGTTTGGGCCGAGCGCAAATCGGCTGGTCATCTGCCGCGCGTAATTCCTGCAATGCTCAAGCCAGCTTTCCGAATAGGACGAGAAATAGGCGTAGTCGCTGAATATCTCCTCGGGCGGAACAACCCTGTCCACTTGCACGAGCAGACAGGAATCGCAGACGCGCGCGTGCAGCGGATAGAGCGCATCGGGTGTGCTTTCACGCTCCGGGCTGACATAGCTGTTGGCGAGCGGCGAGAGGCCCAAATCGACCAGCGTCCGCGTCAGCGGCGCGCCGCAGCTCAAACACATCGGCATCGCGGCTTCTCGAGCAGTCAGCACGCCCACGATCTGACGCCCAACACTTCAGTGCCCGGCAAAAGCACGATTAGCGAGCCCCATAGAGGGCCGCGAATTTGCTTCCGCCTGGCCCAATCTCTCGTAGCGCTCGATCTGCTCGGCCGTAAGCGCGCGCGCATCCTCACCGGCGTCAAAGCGGCGGTACCATTCCAGTGTCCAGTCGAGCGTTTGCCGCACATCCAGCCGTGGTCGCCAAGCGAGCGTATGGGCCGCCTTTGTCGCATCAAGCGCTAGATATTGCATCTCCGCTGGCCCCCGGCTGTCGGCCGCAACCCACGAGGTTCCAAGACCAGGGGCAATGACGTCCGCAACCTGTCCGACCGTCATTGTCGCGGCCTGAGCGGCCGGACCGAAATTCAACGCGCGGGGCGTGCCATCGGGGTCGGCAACCAGATGCTCCAGATAGGCCAAATAGCCGGCGAGCGGATCGAGCACATGTTGCCAGGGCCGCGTCGCCTGCGGGTAGCGCAGGGCGGCCGGTCCCCCGCGCTGCTTGGCGCGCCAGATATCGGGAACGAGGCGATCCTCGGACCAGTCGCCGCCGCCAAGCACATTGCCGGCGCGCGCTGTCGCGACAGGCTTGCGCGCCGGCTCGAAGAAGCTTTCGGCATAGGACCGCACGATCAGCTCAGCCGCGGCTTTGGACGCCGCGTAAGGATCGCGCCCGCCGAGCGGATCGTCCTCGGCAAAAGCCCGTCCGCTGTCGCAGTTCTGGTAGACTTTGTCGGTCGTGATTACGAGCGTCGCGCGCAGCTCCGGCGCGCCGCGCAGCGCCTGAAGAACATTTGCGGTGCCGAGCGTGTTAGTCGCAAAGGTTTCGACCGGCTCCGCATAGGAGCGGCGTACCAGCGGCTGCGCCGCCAGGTGGATGGCAATCGTCGGATTTGCCTCGGCGACGGCGCGCGCGAGGTCGGCGCCGTCGCGGATATCGCCGATCGTTGAAACCAGCCGCGTGAATGGTTGCAACTGCGCATGGAGATTGGGCGTTTGCTCGGGCGGCAGGGCGAAGCCGAAAACGCGCGCGCCCAGGCGCTCGAGCCACAGCGCCAGCCACGATCCTTTGAACCCGGTATGGCCGGTCAGGAATACGCGCTGCGTCGCCCAGAACTCCGCCTGCATCAGCTAGCTCCAGACCTTCCAGCGCGCTCTTCCCGATTCCCAGAAGTGCTCGAGCTGCTGTCGGTCGCGCAGCGTATCCATCGGCTGCCAGAAGCCGTCATGCTTGAAGGCTGCGAGCTGCCCGTCCGCCGCCAGCCCTTCCAGCGGCGCGAGCTCCCACGCCATCGCGTCGTCTGCGATGCGGTCCAGCACGCGCGGGTGCAGCACAAAAAATCCGCCATTGATATAGCCGCCGTCGCCGGCCGGCTTTTCCATGAACTTGGTGACGCGCCGACCATCCAGCGCCACCGCCCCGAAGCGGCCCGGCGGCCGCACCACGGTCACGGTCGCGTCCAGGCCATGGCCGTTGTGAAAGTCGATCAGATTCTTGATGTTGATATCGGCCACGCCGTCGCCATAGGTCATGCAAAACGGCTGATCCGGCGGCAGCAAATTTCTGATGCGCTTTAATCGCCCGCCGGTCTGGGTGTCGTGCCCGGTATCGATCAGTGAGACCCGCCATGGCGGCAGATTTGAATTATGGGCATATTCGAGCTTGCCGGACGACAGATCGATCGTCACGTCGGATCGATGCAGCACATAATTCGCGAAATATTCTTTGATGTAATAACCTTTGTAGCCGAGGCAGATGATGAAGTCGGTGAGCCCGTACCACGAATAGATCATCATGATGTGCCACAGGATCGGCTGGCCGCCGATCTCGACCATCGGCTTGGGCCGCAGCTGCGTTTCTTCCGACAAACGCGAACCGACCCCGCCGGCAAGTATGACTACCTTCATGGCTTACGATCGCAATGATGTTTACTGCAAGGGCGTGATCGCTCCACGGGCACGATCAGCGGCCGTTGGCGGCCGCGAGCAGCGCCACCGTCTCGCCGACGCCCCGCCGGATGTCGCCGGCAAAGGTAAAGCCGCGCTCGCGGAAGCGAGCGCAGGAGACTTCATAGGACAGCTGGTTCATGATCGGGCTGTTGACGAACGACAATTGCAGCTGCGGCACGAACTGGCGGATGCATTCGACGATATCGCGCACGGTGGCATTGAGCGTGAGCACATTATAGACACGGCCGTCGAACAGATCGCTTTTGATGACAAAGGCGATCGCGCGAATGGCATCGAGCAGATCGAGATAGGGCCTTTTCTGGTCATAGGCGCTGCGCCAGATGCTGAGCGGCTGCTTCATCACCGCCTGCCAGCAAAATTTGTTGACGGCGGTGTGATAGCGCATGCCCGCCGACGCTCCAAAAATGGTGCCGAGCCGGAGCACGATGGCCTGCAGCCCTCCGCTCTTGGCGAGCGCCTGCACCAATTCTTCTTCCTTCAGCTTGGTCGTGGCATAAGGGCTTTGCGGCTTGAGCTCTTCGATCGTGCAATCTTCGGAGACCAGCTCATTCTGCGTGCCGTAAACGCTCGTCGACGACGGATGTATAAGACGCACGCCGGCCGCCTGGCAGGCCGCCGCTACCCTGGCGGTCGCTTCGAAATTGTTGGCCTCGAGCTCGGCCGCACGATCAAAGGTCCCGGCGGCATCCGTGATCGCGGCAAGATGAACCGCGGCATGCGCCCCTTCCAGCACGGGACCGAGATCGATATTGCGGACGTCGCCCTCGATGAACTGATAGCGCCCGACCGCGGGCAAATTGAATAGCGACGCGTAGCGTTGCGTCATCATGTTGTCGACCATGATGATGTCGGCCTCCGGAAAATACAGCGGCAGCTCTCGAATCAGTGCCGAGCCGATATGGCCGAGCGCGCCGGTGACCACGATCTTCATGAATTTGCCTTCCGGAAAGCAAGGAACTCCGGGTAGTCGCGCAGATAATCGGCTTCTTCATAAGGCCGGTCGCACAGCACGGCAACGACGGAGCGGTCCTGCTTGAAGACCACGGTGTTCCAGATCGTCGGCGGCACGCACAAAGCGATATTGCCGCGATCGAGCGTGAACACCGCTTTGTCGCGGCTGTCATCGCAAACGACATCGACTGCGCCATGCGTGCAGACCATGAACTGCGTGCAGCGGCGATGCGCATGCTCGCCGCGGCGCGCGCCGAGCGGCGCCGTCAGCGTGAACATGCGCGCGATCGGGAACGGCACCTGCGAGAAAGCCTGCGCCACGACGACCTCGCCGTCTTCGCGTGCATAGCGCGGCAGCTCGATCAGGCGGATGCGCGCGATCGAGTCAAGCCTGGGCGGGGTCGGCGCCGGCGACGATCCCGGATTGATTCCCGCCGTTTTCCCTGTGCGCTCTTCGCTCATCTTGCACCAGCTGCGCCCGGCGCCGGCCCGGCCGGTGTCACTATGCGCTCGAGATAGTCGCGGATTCCCGCAACCAGATCGACTTGCGGGCGCCAGCCTGCCAGCTTCTGGAACAGGCTCGAATTGCCGACAAAATTGCGGCGCTCGATTGGATGGAGATCGGGCGGCTCCGGCACGTTGCGAATGGCGACGCGGCGGCCGGTGAGCCGCGCCGCCTCTTGCGCGACAAGCGCGAAGGCTTGCGCGAGCGTGTGGCCCTTGCCTCTTGCGATCACATAATGACTGCCGTCGCAGGCGCGATCGGTCGTCAGTGCGCGGCAGAATGCGTCGACCACATCGTCGATGAAGGTGAAATCGCGGACATATTCGCCTTCTCCGTATATCGAAAGTGCTTCGCCGCGTGCGGCGCGCCACATCATCGCATTGAGGATGCCGCGATTGGGATTGGTCGAGCGGGCGCCCGAGCCGAAGCCGTAGACGTTGGAGAGCCGAAGGCTCAAGCCGCGCAGCACGCCGCGCGCCGTCGCCTCGCGCAGGATATGCTCGCAAGCGAGCTTGTGACGGTCATAGACCGAGCACGGATCGTCAGGCGCCCGCTCGTCGACGGGGCTGCGGGGGTTGACGCCGAAGATGGTGACGGTCGAGGCGAAGGCCACGATCGGCGGCCTTTTTGCGCGCTCGGCGGCATGGACCAAAGCGCGCACCGGCTCGACATTGATAGCCGCATCGCCAATCGGGTCCGCCTCGGCCGCACGCAGGCTAGTGCGCCAGGAGAGATGCACGACGGCGTCCGCCCCTTGCAGCAAAGAAGACCAGGCATGTTCGTCGCGGAGGTCGGCAACGAGATTTTCGACGTTGCACCGACTGACTGCTTGTATCGGTGACGCGCCCGCCGCGCGCGAAACCAGCCGCAGCGAGACTCCCTCATCCGCCAGCCGACGCGCCAAAGCACAGCCGATATAGCCGCGTGCGCCGGTGACGACGACGGTCTTCATGCGGGCCGCCTAGCCGGCGGTGTGCGGCAGCCTTGCAGCGTCAAGCTCGCGCAGCGTTGGATAGGCCGCGTCGCGCGGCGAGACGATGGGCGAATCGATCGGCCAGCGAATTCCGATTTGCGCATCGTTCCACAGCAATCCGCCCTCGTCGGCGTGATCATAGGTGCGGCTCACCTTGTAGTGCAGATCGGCGACATCGCTGAGGACGCAGAAGCCGTGCGCGAAGCCAGGCGCCATGTAGATCTGTCGTCGCGGCGCGTCGTCGCTCAGTTCGGCGCCGAACCAGCGCCCGAAGGTCGCCGACGATCGGCGCAGATCGACGACCACATCGAAAATTTTTCCGCGCATCACCGTCACGATCTGAGCCTGCGGATGCCTGACTGTGAAATGCAGGCCGCGCAGCACGCCTCGCACGGAGCGCGAATGATTGTCCTGCACGAAATCGTCCAGGATGCCCGCCTCGCGATAGCGCGGCGACCGAAAGCTCTCGAGAAAAAAACCGCGCTCGTCGCGAAAGCAACGCGGCTCGATGATGAAGACGCCGCCGAGCGCGGTTTCTACAATGCGCATGGGCAGGTTCGCAGCGATCGGATACGAAGAGACAGTCGCAACACGGCCTTCAACCCGCGCTTGCCGCGACACGATCGAGCCCCTGCGCCCGCGCGAGCGTGTAGAGCCGCGCGCGTCGCGCCATCAGCCCGTCCCAGGTTCCGCTCTCGGTGACGCAGCCGTCCTCGAAGACATAGATCAAATCGGCGGAGCGGACGGCGCCGAGCCGGTGCGCAATCACCAGGATGCCGATTTGCTGCCTCAGCTCGTCGAGCGTCCGCAGAATTTCGAGCTCGGAAGCGGCATCGAGCGCGCTCATCGCCTCGTCCAGAACGAGCAGGAGCGGATTGGTGAGCAGGGCGCGCGCAATGCCAAGCCGCTGCCGCTGGCCGCCGGAGAGTTTCACGCCCTGGTCGCCGATGATCGTGTCGTAGCCCTCGGGCAGCGCCAGGATGAAATCATGCGCGTGCGCCCGCCGCGCCGCCAATTCCACCTCCGTTTGCGAAGCAGCCGGATTGGCGAAGACCAGATTGTCGCGGATGGAGGCATGAAACAGGATCGTCTCCTGCGGCACATAGCCGATGGCGCGGCGCCACGCGGCCAGCGGCGCGGACGCGAAATCGTAATTGCCGAGGCGGATCGATCCGGCGCTCGGCTCGGTCAGACCAAGGAGCGTGTGAACGAAGGTCGATTTTCCCGCTCCCGAGCCGCCGACCACCGCCACCATTCCGGGCATCTTTAGCTGCAGGTCGACCGCGTCCAGCACCTTGCGCTCGCCGAATTTCACCTCGAGGCCACGCACGGTCAGCGCCGTGGGCAGAGCGATTTTTAATACTTGTTCGGACCCCGGTGGATCCGGCCGCTCGGCCGCAGCCTCCGCGGCATTCTGCAATCTGTCGATGACTTCTATGGCATGGACAGTCCAGTTGAGATGGTGCACCTGGGCCTGCATCGACGTGATGCGGGGGAATAATCGCCCAAACAGTGCCAGTACGATGACAACATTCCCCGCCGCGACTCCCATAGAGCCGCTGCTCAGCACCAGGATTGTGGCAAGCCCGGCGAAGGCCAAAAATTCGAGGAGACTACGGACTGTCGCGGGCGCCGAAACCGCGGTGGCGTTGGCTCTCTCGAGTTTCCGAACCAGTGATGCGATTCGCGCCGTTGCCCGATCAATGCCGGACATCGCCTTGATATATTTTGCTCCGGTAATGCTTTCCGCCAGGCTGGACTGAAGTTCCGCATTCAGCGGAGCGAGACTGCGACCAATCGCAGACGTTTTTCGGTAAAGCTTGGTCATAGCCAGACCAGCCGCGGCGGCAAACCCGATGAGGCTGATCGTGACCTGCCAGGCGATGAAGAGCGAGAGAGCGGTATAAATAACCGTGACAACCGTCGCTGCGAGGAGCGACAGAGACAAGGTGAAGGCTCCGCCCAGTCTCTCGCATTCGGTGATGATGGCGCTGGTCAGCTCGCCGGCCTTCCGATCGGCAAGAAAACCCCATTTGGCGCGCATGACCGCTCTCAGCAGGTCCATCTGGCGCTGTCTCTGATACCACCGTGCAAGTTGCGCGCTCCACCATGCAAGGCCAATGGCGAGCCCAGTCTGCGCTGCGGCAACTGCGATGATTACCAGGAGGATCGCCAGAGGGCCGGTCGCACCAATGAGGGCCAGGCCGGCGTCCAGGAGCCTGAGAGCCGACCCCTGGCTGCTCGCGGTCTGGATGCCGATCCGGTTGAGGAGCGGCAGAAGCAGCACGACAGAGACACCCTCGCCGAGACCCACCAGCGCGGTCCAGGCGATCAGCGCCGGAAACCGCCAGCCAAGGCGGCTGATGAGGTCGCGCAGGATAAGGCGGTACGGATTCATCGGCGCGCTGCGGTGGACTGGCTTGACGGAGCTGCCATTGTTTGAATCCCGTTCGGTGAGCCCATCAGGTGCCTACAATTTATTCACGTGGTGCAGGCCAAATTTGCGTAGCGCTCAGCCGTGAGCACGCGCGCACCAAAGCGCCGGCGCCAGCGTTCACCCAACTCCTACCGCAGATCGCGCCGCAGCCGCCAGGCCGAGCAACCGAGCCGCTGCGGTCGCATGAAAGCGTAGATCAAGAATGTTGAGCGGTTATCTTCCTGATCTTCCGGAACACGTTGGCCGGATGAATGCGCCGGCCCAAGTGCTGAATCATCATGATGCGGTCCCGGAGTGGGGGTCTGATTTGCCGCTTTAGGACGGGAGCACCATAGCGGCTGGTCGTATCGATGATGCGGAAGTCAGCCTCGAACGCTGCCGGCTTGACCATCGCAAATTGATCCTGCTCGAAGATAACCAATGGAGTGCCGATGCTTTCGGCGAAATAGGCGGCGAATGGACAGACAAGCGTTGGCTCGAACCTCTCGGGATGATGCCAGATCGTCGGTGAGTAGTCATCGCCCCCGATAATGCCTCCTGGCTTGACCTTAGGATAGGTGCGGATCATGTCGATGCTGATACCCTTCAGCGTGTGATCGCCGTCAATGTAGGCCAGATCGAGCGATCCGTCGGGAATTTGTTCGATTACCTCGACAGTCCGTCCCCGGAGAACGACACGGCGCTCTGCGGCAAAGTCAGTGCGCCTCATCGCTTCGGCGTAGACCTTATCAAACTCGGCCTGGTTGACGTTTAGGGGCTTGTTCCAGTTGTCGAGGTGTTTCCACGGGTCGAGCATGTAATAGCGCTTCACGCCAGGGCAATGCCGCAAAATGTGTTCGGAGAACTCTCCAGCGTAGACGCCAAGTTCTAGCATTGTCTCAACGCCGGCTTGGTTGATGATGTCGACCCAGAGCGCGTAACGGTCCGACTTCGACAAGGCGGCCAATTGATCACTGTTCATGGCGCGTTCATTCCTTTTGAGCGGAGATCAAACCCGGCCGCGAACCGACCCCCGGCAAGTGTTACTGCCTTCATACTATCCCTTCAGGGTTTTTTATTCTCGAATTGGCTTCGAAATCGGGTGCATCTGGCATTGATAGAAACGGCGCGGTGTACTCGGCGAACGCTTCAGGCGACAACGCAGATTCAACGACATTAAGCTCTTGGCGAACGCGCAAGAGGTCTTTCTGCGTTGCGCCCGCCTTCTTCAACTGCGACAGCACCGCGGCACGTTCACGCCTCACCGAAAAAAAACGAGGACGAGATCGCAGACGGCGCACTAAGCGTGGCCATTTTTGATGCATCCCCCGCTTGATCCGTGCAGGAAGGCCGTAGTTGGTAGTCAAAAACGACCGAAAGTCTGCCGTCAGCATCTCCCTCACCTCTTCGGCAATAACAGATGCCTCGCTGTCGCCGTTGGCGGCGGACACGGCGATATGCTTTATCAGGGCGTGAGCGTCGCTGGTAAATCGACTGCGCAGCAGGTGCTTGGCCCAGTCGCGGGTCGGCTGATAACTGATCCCAGTTTCCGCCTGCCCATAGTAGGTAATCGCAGTTCTATCCGTATGCACTTTGCCCAACGTGACAGTTTTCAAGGCAAAGAAACTCTCGTGTAGCATCAAATCTGTAAAGTCGATCTCTGCGATGTCCCGCCAGATCGTCAGGAGTGCCTCGGTCCGGAAAACGGCATAATACACTGCGCTGCACATGCCACCCTGCCGCACCCGCTCAGCCGCAGTGTCCGCCGTTACATCCGTCACATCGCCATGCAGATAGAGTCGGTTGAGCTTACCGCGTATGCCGCCATATGAATTGTGCAGGCCGGCATAAACCGAAAACGTGAGATGGTGGCCGCGCGCACAGATGTAATCGGTATTTTCATCCAAGAAATCCAACGCGCGCTCGATCCCGGCCGGCCCAAGAAAATCGTCGTTAGCTGCGACCATCGCATACGGCGTTTGCACGCGCGCCAAAGCGTCCGACATTCTGGTGAAGAACCCTGTGAGGCCCGTGTCATCGGGATGACGAATGTGTTCTATGTGAAGCGCCGGAAATTCCGCCCGGCTGTTCTCAAGGCGGCGCGCAACCGCCGGATTGACCTCTCCGTCCGCGATCAATATCCGATACGGCAGTCGCATCTTGTTTGCGTGCCAAAGAAATCGAAATGTAAAGACATCGCGGCCCTTAAGGGGCATAACAATCGTCAGACGCGGCGCCGTCGCTCTACTCACAACACTGATCCGTTCGAGGAGTTAGGGTTTCCAGACGACTTGGGGGGCCATGTTTGGCACAACTACCACGAAATGGGCGGTTAGCATCGAAAGCTACTATGCGGCTAGCTCGCCACTCTCGGCCGCCTCTACCGCTTAAAAATGACGCCTTGGCCCGACGGCAGCCACAGCGCTGTTACGCCCAAGCGATCGAGAACCGAATTGTAACGAGCAAGATCGTCAGCATATTGTTCGGTAATGATTATGCCGCCGGAGCTTAGTGCCTCATAAAAGCTGGGAATTGACGCGACGTCAGCAGACACATTGCCGGTATCGGTAAAAACAAATGCGAGCTTGCCGGGAATTGTATCGAGGGGGACACGCTTGCGATGAAGCACAACCGGTGCACCCGAGGGATATTGTCGAAGCACATAGTCCGGGTCACGATTGTAGCGCGGCGAGATATCACCAGGCTTCTCCGAGACGATGCCCTCAAAGGGATCGACCAGGTGAAGCGTTTTGCCGAGCGCGGAAAAGTCGGTGAAATCATACACCACTCTCGCCGCCAACCCCCATGACACACCGGCGCACAGAAAATCGCCTGGTATCTCGCGGCAGAAGTTCGCGAAGAAACAAATATTGTAGTGTCGGTAACGAGTCGTGTCGATCGGGACAAACGGCTCAAGTGAATGGTATTTGGTATATATCTCGGCAAATTTTCCTTCGAGCAGCGGCGCGTCGTCAACGCATGTCGCGATACTACCGAAGGTGTGCCATGGGAATGTCGGCGGACGACCACGCCAACGTAGGTAAGCATTCCAGACAATCGGCGGCGTAAGAGAATGCACGAAAGCTGAAAGCGTTTGGTTCATTCTTACAACTCACATTCCATGCCAGATGCGTTTGACGCCATTGGAGGATGTCTCTTGTTGCCTATACCCAAGAACCGGCGAGACGAGCTTTTCTAACGATCGGTTCCGCAACCGGATAAATGCGTTCCGCGATCCACCGCACACCGGGCTTGTGCCATAGCTTGCGGTTCTTGGCGGCGAGCTCCTGCCACTCGGCGGCGCTCATACGGCGGCGTTCGGCGCTCGACATCATGGACGCAAGAGACGCGTGAATTTTCTCCAACAGCAGTTCGGCTGCCGTGGCTATGGACGTCAGCGGCGGCTCTTTTCCAAGCGTGCGTATAGCCGCGTCCAGGCGACCATCGTCCAATGCGGTGTGAACCGCAGAAACCACTTGATCGCAGATTTCCGCTGTCTCGAAGGATTCAAACGCGTAATATCGATCGAATTTCCTGATATCGCTGAAATCGGGCGCTACGCCAATTTCCGCCGCGAGTGTCGCAACGAGAGATGCGCGATAAGCCGGATCGTCGTGAGCCTTGTCGATATCGAGCGAGAGATCGGAATAACTGAGTGCAGCGACGTTACTCAAGACCCAGGAAAACAAGTGCCACCGAAACACCCTTTCGATTGTCTTGGGCTCAGAAGCTGAGACTAATGCAAAGTATTGAATATTGGAGGCCCAAAACTGTGCCTTGTTCTTTGTTCGCCAGGGCAGCGCCGGAATACGCCATTGTTCAGGTATCAGGCGACAGAGTGGATGATTGCCACTCGCGCCTAATTCGATGAGCGGGGTGCCCAAGAACGTCCATGTCCGCCCTTCGACCAAGGCACGAATATACGAGCCGAACTGGCTCAGCGGGTCTCGGTATTGGGCTATATGAAAACCTCCAAATGTGCTGCGCAAAGCACCCGCTCGGCCTCGCGAAGAAACTTCGCACAACACCGGCCGCTTACTATGCGATTGCGCGTGCGCCATCAGCGCAGACAGATAGGCGATCAGTTCATGGGATACGAGGCCATTTTCTGGGAGAAAGCCTTCATATTCGGGAAAATCCGGGCAGAGAGGTCCAACCGAATCCCAAATATCAGTTAGTTCATCGAAATAGGGCCCTCCAAAAAAGTGGTGATTCGCGTCCCAAGTTTGGCTGTGGGACTCGGGTCGATTTCGGGCGCTCTTCGCACGACCATTATTCTTCCTGCCATCCATAATCGATTCATTGAAGCACAGCAGCGTCTCGTTGCGCCGGAGCACATTGAAGAAATAGGTGCTGCCGCTTCGCATTGAGGCATGCACGAATATCGGATCGAACTCACTTGTCATTGTCGTTACGCCTCATCGAACGGCTGGCGAGTAAAAACGCGTCTGGCGGCATGCCCTGAAAATGACACTGTTGGCTCGCCTCAGATTCGAACCAAATAACCATTGGGGTTTCCGGTCACATTACGACCATATTGGTCGCAATATCGCGTATCGATCTCATAATCGTAGCCGCGATCGCGCAGAAATTCGGCAATAGCGCGGGCAGGTCCGCCCTTGAAGCGGGCGTCTACACCCATTTCGGTGACATTGGCGTCCTCGACAACCAGGTATTCGCCAGGCTTTAGCAGCGTGTCAAAGAAGCGAAGAACCGCCAACGTGGGGGCGTAATGATGGCTGGCATCTTCGATGGCTAGCCACGGCCGCGGTAACTTTCTGAGCACCTCATTTGTCAGGGTGGCTGCAAGATCGTTTTGATCGCCTTGCAGAAAGCTTACGTTGGGCGGCTTATAGGCAGGCGATGGCGGATACAGGTCGACCGAGATCACTTGACCCTCAATACCAAACGTATTGAGGCTATCGGCCATCCAAATAGCAGACCCACCTTGTAATGATCCTATTTCAATGATGGTCCGCGGCTTGAGCTCCCAAATGAGGCGCATATAGAGCGCGATCTCAACAGGATGCTTTTGCATGACAATGCCCCTATAGGTGTAGTCGGTCAGGCCATGCATGATGGAAATTTGCAATGCCGGCGGAATTGCTGTTCGCCATCCGCGACCCTTTGGTAGCGGAGGCAACCGACGTTCAATACCGGCCCGCCGGAACGCGCGATATGGCGCCTTAATCGCATACTTTAGAGCTTTAATTGCAGGACTCTGCCTATCTTTGATCATCAAACGTTGACTCGCTCGCCTGTGAAGTCATGGAACGTGCTACCGCTGCGTGCCGAGGCATGGACGAATACCGGCCCCAACTCCGACGGTGTTGTCATTGCGATTGCCCCTCGCCGACTGGCTCAAACTGATCCTTGGTCAATTCCTTGGGAATATGCGGCAGCATGTTCAGCTTCCGGCGGATGCGAAGGCCCAGATAGCCGACCAAGGCGAATGTAATCCTCTGCCGCAGCCCGCGCAGCCGCGACCCTGCGGCCTGGAATTCCCGCTGCGAATCGGCAAGGCTCAATCCTTGTCGCGCCAGCACCTGCCGCGCCCGCGGCAGCCATTTTCCTTTGCTCACGATCGCGTCGAAATCCAACACCGGCTCCCAGACCGCATAATGGCGCCGGTCCGTGACGATATGCTCGAACTCCCAAACGTTGCCGGGCCGCCGCAGCAGGTCCCGCAGATAGCTGCGTTTCCAGATCGCCGGTGTGAGCGAGGTGTAGTACGGCTGCGAGAACGACAGCGGGCGCAGCGGCCTCCGGCTCAGCCTCTTTCGCCAAACCTCGACCGCGCCGCCGAACAGGCTGCTTGGAAGCGGAGACAAGTTCACGTAAACCAGATCGTCGCGGACCATGAGCGCGGCAATGGCGTTGAGCTTTGCTCCATCGACCGGCGAGAGGAACAGCATGTCTTCCTCCAGCCGCAACACATAGTCGATCTCTGCCGGCAGAGCATCGAGCTGCGCAGCCAATTCTTCGCGCCAGCCAGCCGGGCCTTTCGCCGCAATGGCCGTAAAGCCGTACATATCCGGATGCCGGGTGGTGAAACCGACATAGCGCGGCCACTCGCAAGCGCGCCATGTCGCTTCCGAATTTGCATAGACGATTTCAAAAATGTCGCGGGCGCGGTCGGAGCTGTTCACCAGCACGCAAAACCGGCCGGCGATGCCGCGCGGTGCGCGCTTCTGCGGCGCTGCAGCTTTGTCCAGTACCGATGTGCTCATCCAAATTCCGAGACCGCCAATGCACAATGACTTTGCCTCAGCGCATCTGCCCCCATCATTGCGCGCGAAACACTATTGCGCGCGAAATAATATTGCGCGCGAAACACTCTCTGCTTCGTCATTGCCGCAGCACCGCGGTCATTTCTTCTGTCCGATCAGTCCGAAGAAAATGGCAAGCAGCAACGACAACGGCGCTGCCGCAACGACCAGGAGCTTGGCGGTCCAGTTCGTCAGCTCGCGCCAGACCTGGCGCAGCGGCTGGCCGGCGTAGCCGGCGACGACCGGCAGCATCGCCGCCGCCTTGATGAAAGGCACGGGCGCCCGCCGGAAATAGTCCATCTCATGATTGAGCACCCAGAGATAATAGTAGACGCGGCCCGGCGCGGCTTGCGCAATACCGCGGCGGCTGCTCAGCGTGACGCCGGTTTCGTCGTCACTGACATAGTAGATGCGAAAGACCTCGTTGACGAAACGATTTATCTTATAGGCGCGCGCCATTTGCAGCCCGTGCACGCCTTCGGGAATGAAATTGGTGTCGGCGATCTCGGGAAACGGAAATCGCCGCACGGCATCCATCGCCGCCGCCCCCCACTTCTCCCCGGCAAACCGGCGATGGACGAATAGATACTCGCGCACATCAATATCGAACGGGCTCGTCGGAAACGGGCGGCTGATCGTACGGCCGTGCTGATCCTGGCAGAGCCCTGCAACCGAAAAGAATTTGCCGCGTTCGGATTCGGGGATTTCGAGCCAGAGCTGCCTAATTCTCTCCAGCGCATGCGGAACGATCGCGTCGTCGGAATCGGTGCCGGTCCACATCTGTCCGCGCGCCTCGCGGATGGCCAAATTGTGCGCGACGTGCCTGCCGGAATGGGGCTGTCGGAAATAGCGGATGGGAAACTTCGCCGATTTCATCCAGGCGGCGATCAGTTCCGGCGTATTGTCAGTGGAGCCGTCGTCGACCACCAGCCATTCAAAATCCGAGAACGTCTGCGCGCAGAGGCTGTCAAAGGCGCGGTGCAGCGTGTGCGCGCGGTTGTAGGTCGGCGTGAAGACCGTGAAGTAGGGACTGGCCGCCGGCGTCATGACAAACGCTCTGCCGCCACGCTCGCCACCGCACAAAGCAAATATCGCCCGGGGCTGCGCATTGAAATCGGTGATTGCAGACACGTCTCGGCTAGGCGAGGAATTTGCGCGCGATCCGCTTGAGCGCAGGATCAACATCTTTCAGGCGAACCCGTTCGATGCCGAGCGCAAATTCCTCGTCATGCGGAATATCCATCGCGGCATATTGCAGCTGCAGCAACAGGCGGTAGCCTTCGGTCAATGTCGTGCCTTTGTGGAAGCCCGCCGTGTCCTCGGCAAGGATCAGCCCGGCGGGACCGGAAAAGACCAATTCATTCTCAGCGCCATAATATTCGATCAGCTTTTCCCGAGGCTGAGGGCCGGCACGGCCGAACTGCGGCGGCTTGCAATGGGGATGGCTGCCCTGGATGAAACTGTGCGCCCCCGATTCGGCGTGCATATCCGTCAGATAGAAGAAAAACTTCAGAAACGTCGGGCCGTCGTTGTCATAATGATAGACATGCGCGGCATTGACTCCGTCAAAAACAGGATCGAGCCAGAGCGTAACACTGGTCAGGAGCGGCTCGCAGCCGATGTAGTCCTGCGCGATGCGTGCAAAGCCTGCATCGGTGATCAGCCGCTGCACCGCCGGCACGCGGATGAGATCGGAGATGCGCCACATATAGCGACAGTGCGATTGAGGAATATTGTTTTCGGCAATCACGATTCTCTCGGCGGGACTCTTGGCGTAAGCCGGCGTGGAAAAGGCGAATCGGCGCAACTCGGCGACGTCTGCCTCGGCTAGCCTCTGGCGCAAAATGTTCCAGCCGCGAGCACGAAGCGACGATACGCAGCCAGTGATATCGCTGTCATCCATGATGCGCGAATTCGGCAGCGGCACTCTCGGCTTCAGCTTGGCGAAGGCGCGCTGGATCGCCGGATCGTAACGTCCGCCCGTGCGATCGTTGACGAGTTGCGCGAGCTGCAAAAGGAACAGCGCGCTGCTGCGCTTGCGCAGCGGTTCAATCACGAATTGCTGTACCGCATTCATGGTCCAACGTCCCGTAGCGCCACTGCGCCTTGCTTGCTGGAAAGAGCCGGGCGTTCCGCCTGGAACACAAATTCGTCGCAACCGGTGCCGAACAGCCCGACGCCGGGAGCACGCTCGAACGTGCGTACCACCTGGAACCCTAGTTGCGTGACGTGAGATTTGACCGCCGCGGCGCTGGCCGATTCGTAAGGATACCCGCCGAGCCAGTCGTGAACGTCGTGATGCCAATCCATTCCGCGATTCGACCTGTAGTCCCGCACATATCTGAATGGATTACGGCCCGACGCGGCCATGCCGGCAAAAAACGCGGTCTTGTACGCGCCGCGAAGGATCGACTGAGCAAAAGGCGGCACCGAAACATAAGCGCGCTTTTCAATGTGCCACGCCCAGCAGAGCGGCGTCTTCCGATAAAGCGCAATGGCAAGGATACCCGAAGGCGCAACTAGGTCGGCAGCACGGTCCACCGCCGTCCACATCGCGCCGGTATGATGAAGCACGCCCCAGGAATAAACAATGTCGAATTGGCCCAACCGCTCGGCGTAAGCGGAGTCCAGGATCGACCCGCATTCAACGAGCCAGTGCGGATCACCCGGGCTATAGCGGTCGCGCAGCGCCTGCGTGCACTCGACCGAATCGGGATCAAAATCGAATGATCTCACTCGTGCACCCATTTTGCGGGCCGCAAGTGAGAACAATCCGCTGCCGCAACCGATGTCGAGAAAGACAAACCTTCGAGTTCATCACGGCGAAGTAACCGCGACAGCGATTCCTTGGCTTCGGTAATCTGGCGTGCATCGAGATGAGCGACAAATTGCAGCCAGTTCTGCCCAAATTTGAATCTGCGGTCGCGCCCTCTCGATTTCATGAATAGCGTTCACTTCCAGGCCGTCAGATCGCGAGCGATCGCCGCCGACAAACGCTTGATGTCCGAGTCGAAAAAAGCGCGCATTTCCGCCCTCAGAGCGTCCGATATCGCCGGCCTTTCGGAACGCTTGGTCAGAAAGAGGCGGGAAAGCCGGGGATAAATGTCCAGAGTCGAGACCTCAAGCACTCGCTTGGCTGGATCAAGCAGAGGCCGCGCTCGTAACAAGGTTCCCCACACCAGCGCCCATAAGCGTGGATGGCGGACCGTTTGTCCCTCATTGATAGGCGGAAACTCCTTGCGTCCGTCGTGCGGCACACCAAGAAAGGCCAGGACTTGCGCATAGACGCCCGCGACGTCGGCGATGAAATCGTCAAAGACAATCAGCATTCGCTGCCGCTGCGGGATCACCGAAAACGCTCTTTCGACCTGCTCTCCGAGGCTGGCGATGTTGCGATAGCCGGAGAGACCGATCTCCTTCCGGTAGAGAGCGGGAACGCGCTGCCCTTGTCGTCGCTCTTCTTCAAGCCGCCACGCCTGCTCGAAGCTCGGCTGATCCTCCTGCAGCATTTCGCGGCGCTTTTCGTAGAGCGCGATGCACAGATCGATCGGATTGCGCACCATGATGATGAAACGCGCCGCGGGGTTGAAGCGCAGAATGTTCGCGATCGCAGCCTTCGAGTACAGGTTCCACACCGACCCCTCGCCGATCGCGAGATAGTCCTTCCCGGCGCAATGCCCGAAACACAGCCGCAGATATTCCTGCGGATCGGCGGTATGAAAGCCGATCCCGGGCAGATCGGTGCAGAAAAACTGAGTCTCCTTCGGCCGCGAGAATCCAATGCGCGGATGCCCGGCGAGATAGGTGCTCAGCGCCGTGGTGCCGCAGCGCGGCGCGCCGACAATGAAAAAGTCCGGCTTGATCTCGCTGCTCGGCAGCGGATTCACTGTGATCTCATTGGCGGGCGCCAGAGTCATTGAGCGCGATAAAAATCGCCGATTGCGGCGATCACCCGTTCGACCTCCGCGTCTTCAAGCTCCGGATAGATCGGCAGGCTCAGAATCCGATCGACCAGCCGCTCCGTCACCGGCAGTCCGGCATCCGGGATGCGCACGCGCGCGCTGTAGCCGCCGTGGCGATGGGCCGGCACCGGATAATGGACCGCGCAACCGACCCCCTGCTTGCCGAGGAATGCCGCGAGCGCCTCACGACGCTCGCAGGCGAGCACATAAAGATGATAAGCGTGATCGGTCCCTGCGCGCTGCTGCGGCAAAGCCAGCGGCAAGGCGCAAAGGCCGGCGCGGTAGCGCGCCGCGATGGCCGCGCGCCGCGCATTGTCCTCGTCGAGAGACGGCAGTTTCACGTTGAGGATCGCGGCCTGCAGCGGATCGAGCCGTGAATTCAGCCCGACCTCCTCGGTCCGCCGCGCCTCGTCCCAGCCGTATTGCCGCAAGCGGCGCACGCGCAGCGCCAAAGCCGGATCCGACGTCGTCACCATGCCGCCGTCGCCGATCGCGCCGAGATTCTTCGTCGGGTAGAAGCTGAAGCAGCCGATATCGCCGATGCCGCCGACCCTGCGGCCGCGGTAGCGCGCACCCGCCGCCTGCGCGCAATCCTCGACCAGCTTCAATCCATGCCGCGCGGCAATGGCGCCGATCGCATCGAGGTCAGCCGGCTGCCCGTAGAGATGCACGGCGATGATGGCCCGCGTCTTGGGAGTCACCGCCTCCTCGATGCGCGCGGGATCTATCGTATAGGTGTTCTCGTCGACATCGACCAGCACCGGCGTTGCGCCGGCGGCGATGATCGCTGCGATCGTGGCCAATGCCGTGTGCGAGACGGAGATCACCTCGTCGCCGGCGCCGACGCCCAGCGCGCGCAAGGCGAGGATCAGCGCATCGGTGCCGCTGGCGACGCCGACCGCATGCGCTGCGCCGCAATAGTCGGCGAAAGCGCGCTCGAATCGCTCGACCTCCTCGCCCAGGACATACACGCCGCTGTCGAGCACGCGGCCGATCGCGGCCCAGATCGCCTCCTTGTGCGCGCGGTACTGCGCGCCCGGGGAAGCCCAGGGAATCGTGCGACCGCTCATGCGACCACCTTCACGTCAGGCACGTAGACGATCCAGCGGCCGCCCGCGGCCAGGAAGGCCTGTTCCTTCTCGCGGATCTCGGCGGCGTGGTTCCACGCGAACAGGAGCGCATAGTCGGGATAAGCGCGGGTGAACTCGTCGTAAGGCCGCACCGGGATATGCGCGCCGGGCGAAAGCTTGCCCTGTTTGATCGGCGTCGTGTCGGAGATGAACTCGACGTGCTGCGGCGTGATCCCGCAATAGTTCGTCACCGTCGTGCTCTTTGACGTTGCGCCGTAGCCGACCACGCGCCGGCCCTGCTTGCGCAATTGCTCGAGCGTCTGCATCAGCCGCGCGCGGGAGTGCTCGCAGTTCTCCTTGAACCGCTGATAAGTCTCGAGCCGGTCGAGGCCTTGGGCGCGCTCTTTCGCAAGCTGCTCGGCAACACGCGCGCTCGCCGGCCGGCTGCCCTTCGGCGCCAGCGTGTAGCGCATCGAGCCGCCATGGGTGATCTGCGGGGCGACATCGACCAGCTCGAGGCCGTGCGGCGCAAAGGCGCGCGCAATCGAGGTCGCCGAGAAGATGAAGACGTGCTCGTCATAGACCTGGTCGTAGGACGTCTTGGCGATCATGTCGCCGAGATAGGGGTCCTCGAAGATGAAGACGCCGTCAGGCTTGAGCAGGTGCCGCGCGCCGGCCGCCACGCCGGGCAGATCGGGAATGTGACACATGACGTTGGCCGCGAGCATGACATCGGCGCGGCCATGCTCGGCGACGATGTCTTGCGCGAGCTTGCGATTGAAGAAGGCACTGATGGTGCGGATGCCGCGGCCGCGCGCGACATCGGCGACGTTCTGCGACGGTTCCACGCCGAGATGACGGATGCCGCGCTCATAAAAATGGCGCAGCATGATGCCGTCATTGCTGCCGAGCTCGACCACGAACGGATCGGCGCGGCCGGGCAGGACGTCCGCCATCACCGCTTTGGCGAAAGCTTCGAAATGCAGCTGCATGTAGCGCGAGGTGCTCGAATAGAACGCATACTGCCCGTGAAACATCTTGTCCGGCTGCGGCTGCTCGATCAGCTGAAACATGCTGCATTGGCTGCAGAAGGCCGGCGCGAGCTCGAAGAAATATTCGTTCGCAATTTCCTCGGCGGCGAGGAAGCCGTTGGCGATCGGCATGCGTCCGAACGACATGAAGGCGGAGATCGGCGCATCGCAGACGCGGCAACGGCCGGTGAGGTCGTGCTGGGTGCGGGACATCGGTTTCTAGGGCCCGGTCTCGGACGGCCGGATCGCGGCCGTGCTCCACGATTTCAAATCAGGCGCTGACCGCGAACGGCACGGCCGTCGCTGCGCCGGCCTGCTCTTTGGCGCGGGCCTCGCGTTCGAGGTGATCCTTCAGGGCTTCCCACATGCGGCGCATATTGCCGCGGCGCAGAACCGGCTCGCCCGGCTCATGCGCCGAACCGTAGACGAAGGGATAGCGGACACTGAGAAGCTGCGCGAGCCGTTCGATGATGTATTCGTCGGTCGGCGGGTTGTCGATCGCGCCGGCAATCGACGCGCGCAGATCGCTGCCGGGCGGATGCGGGCCAATGAGCCAGGACGGAATCGCCGGTCCCATCAGCGTCGCCGGGCGGCCGAGCAGGAACGCCTCCATGGCTGCTGTTCCCGTTACCGTCGCGGTGAGCGCCGCGCGTTTCACAAGTTCAAGCGATGACATGGAAACCTTGGCGACGCTGACGCCCGGCAGCCGGCGCAGTTTTCGCAAGAAGCTGGTGGATCGCAACGGCAGACATGCCGGATGTTCCTTCACGACAAGGACGCAACCGTTGGGCATTGCAAGCCGCAGCGCGTCGACGGCGCGCAACTGATCGACATAAAACGGCGCGGGCGTATTGATCGAGGCTTCGGGCGTAAAGTGCAGCGGGTAGTAGATGAAGCGCCTGGGCAGATCGCCGAGGTCGGCGATATCATATTGCGCGGCGTTGCGGCGGGCGCGCCGGCGGCGGATCGGTTCGCGGATCAAGGCGAAATTTCTCATCAGCGACAGCCGAATGACGGCCGGTTCGAACAGATCCGGGCGTTCGAGCGCGGCCTGCACAAATCGCAGCATCCGCTGCCAAAGCGGCGGCAGATAGCGTTCGACAAACTCAAATTCAGGGTCGCCCGGTATCACCTCTGGAAGATACCGCGCCGGGAGCGGGTTGTTGCGGAAATCGCGCACGAGTTGCGCCGCCCGCGCTCGAGTCTCTGCCGTGGCCTCGGCGTAAAGCGGCGGCGTTTCCACGCAATCGCAGGCAAAATAGCCGCCGCTCACATTGCGCATGTCGGTCGGAACCATGACGCCGAGCCCGAGTTCGCGCGCTACGGCAACGGCGATTTTCTGCTCCGGCGATTCGATCGTGGGCATGAAGAGATGGGTTGCCTGCCGGCTCCGCAGAAACTCCTTGTAAAGCCGATAAATCGCGACACCATGGTCGAACCACCAGTTGCCCGGGCGGTCGCGCCTTAAAGTACGCTTGAGCGATGCCAAGTCCTCAATGAAGCCGCCCTGATAGGATGTAAGGAGCGAAGGATCGCCCCTAGTCTGCCGGCGCGGCAAGGCGGCGAACACGTCGAGGATGTCGGCCGGATCGAGCACCTCGCGCATGAGTGCGCGATAATACGGATTGGGCTGGATGGCACAGAACGACACGGACGCGCCCTCGCGTCGCGCCAGGTCGATGAAATGGCGATGCATGATGGCGGTGGAGCCAAAGTCGTAGAACGCGATCTTGTGGCGCATCGAGTGATCTTCTATCCGTGGAGGCTTCTGTATCACGCTGCGGCGGGAGAGCCGGACGGCCCCTTCGGCTCGTGCTTGAGGCGAACCAAGCGATGCATTGCCCGATTTGCGACGATACTCATTCCTGGGCCATTCCCTTCGCGCGCGATCCGAAGATCGAGCGCTGGCGCCGGGAAGCGGGCGACATGGCGGCGTACGAATGGCGGCTGTGCCGCCGCTGCGCCAACGCCTATCCTTCGCATCAGCCGCATTTGCCGGTGCTGCAGAAGATCTGGCTGGAGCACAAGAGCACGCCCGGGCTCAACGCGGCCGAACTGCAGGAGGCCTGGGCGTCCCGCCGCGTCGGCGTCCGCAAGCTCGCGGCGCGGTCGTTTCGCATCTTTGCGCCGCTCGCGCGCATCGGCGGGCGGCGCTTTCTCGACATCGCCTGCGGGTTCGGCGAGACCGTCAAGACATTCGCCGAGCACGGCTGGGATGCGGAAGGGATCGACGTCGACTCCTCGATCGCGGATGTGCATCGGAGCATGGGCATTCGGGTGCGCCATGGCCAGATCGAGGCCATGGATGTGGGCGCGGGATATGACATCATCCATATCGCGCATGCGATCTATTTCATCACCAATCCGATGCGGTTTATGGGCGAAGTCCGCAAGCGCCTCGCCGCAGACGGAATCTTTTGCATCGTGATGTCCGATTTCTTCGCGCATCACGAGCCGAGCCTTCCGTCCTACGCCCACACCTTCTTTCCCACCGCCGCATCGATGCGTTACGCGCTGGCGCTGGCCGGCTTCGAAACCATCCGTTGCAGGCGCATTTCGGGAAGCATCTATATCGCCGCGCGAACGGCGGCCGCAGCCAAGGCGCCATTCGTGTCGCCGGCATGCACGCGATTGCTGTTGCGCACCAAAGCGCAGCGCTACGCGCTGATCGGCCGGCCGTATCTGGGCCTGCGGCACGCCGCGAAGCTTCTTGTCGGACGCGGATGAGCGCGTAACGCCCCGTTGCACAAAGACTCTTTCCGGCATTTTAGCCCGCAAAGGCACGCGCCGAATCCTTGCGGAGAACATCGACGACAACCGCTTCATCCGGGTCGTAGGTGAGTTCAGGGCCGTGCTCGCAGTAACGGCGCGCAAGCAGCCGATAGGCGGGGTTCGTGGTAAACAGACGGCTGAATTCCATTTTGTGGGAGTAGAGACCCGGCCGGTGTGCATAGGGCCGCCGTCGCGGTGATGATGCGAGGAAATCGTAAACGACCAGCCACCCGGGATCTGTGAGCACACGATCCGCCTCGGTCGCGATTCGGAAATAGTCGGACGGGTCGCACAGATACAGACAAAATCCAAAAATAACGAGATCAAACGCGGCACTATCGAAGTTCAACCTGTCTGCCGTCCCGATATCAAGCAAGAGACCGGGATATGAGGCCTTGCCTTTCGCAATCGCCTGCTGCGAGGGATCTATCCCCATACATTCGGCGCCATAACGCACGCGCAGCTTTTCCAGTCGATGGCCGTTGCTGCAGCCGATCTCAAGGATGCGTTTCGGTCGTATCTGCAGAGCATTGATCGCCTGCTCAATTTCATCAGAACCGACACCGAGCTTGCTTTTATTTCGCTCAAACCAGGCGTCGCCTTCGCCTTCGCCAAAAGCAATTTTCTGCTTCACCTGCCCATGCTCCTGCACGGGTGTTACAAGCCTGCCATGATTCAGGCCGTAGCGCGGACGCTGAACACAGGTCTAATGACCTGATTGCCGAGATGGCTTTCGAGGCTGCCGCGATCCAGCATGTCGCGCACAACCGCGAGCGCGTGATCATAGGCGGCAAGCACGCGGCCGAGGTCAGTCGGTGTGTGCGCGTAGCAAACATTGTGGCTTGAATTGATCAACACACCGGCAGCAATCATCTCGCGTAGGAACAGCGTCTTGACGGCTTCCTTCGAAGCCTTCGGATGATCCTTGAAGACGAGGATCGCCCACGGCGCCGATCCGACGAGACTGATCACATCCGCAACCCCGGCTGCAGCGATGCGGGCGCGCGTCTCTCGCATCAGTTCGCCGCCGATCTGCCACAGTCGCTCGATGACGCCCTCGCGCTCGATCTTGTCCACGGTGGCAATGGCGGCGGCAAGCGACAGCGCCTCGCCGCCGAATGTACCGGAGAAGAAGATGTCCTCCATCAGCCGCATGATGTCGGCCCGCCCGACCACGGCCGAGATCGGCATGCCGTTGCCCATGGCTTTGCCGAAGCAGGCAAGATCGGGGGTGACGCCATAGCGCGCCTGCGCGCCGCCGATCGACCAGCGGAAGCCGGTGATGACTTCGTCGAAGACGAGAAGTGCGCCGTGGCGATGCGTGAGCTCTTTGAGCCCCTGGAGATATCCGGGCGGCGGCTCGCAGACGTTCGTCGGCTCCAGGATGACGGCAGCAAATTCGCCCGGGTGCTTTGCCAGCAGCGCTTCCACCGCTGCAAGGTCGCCATAAGGCGCAAGATGCGACAGCGCCGACACCGCCGCGGGCACACCGAGATTGCGTGTCGTCGCGCCGATATACCAATCCTGCCAACCGTGATAGCCAAGCATGATCAGGCGTTCCCGCCGTGTCGCGGCTCGCGCCAGACGCACCGCGGCCGATGTCGCGTCGGTCCCGTTCTTGCCGTAACGGACCATCTCGGCACAGGGAATGTGTTTGGTCAGCCGTTCGGCCAGCTCCATCTCAAGCGTTGTCGCCACACTGAAGCTGATCCCACGCGTGAGCTGACGGCGAATGGCGAGATCGACGTCGGCATCGCGATAGCCGAGCACAAGCGGAAACAATGCGTTGACGAGATCGACATACTCGTTGCCATCAACGTCGAAGACGCGCCCGCCGTCGCCATGCGTGACGAAGAGCGGTGCCGCGCCCGGGGGCAGCTGGGTGCGGCTCTTGGAGAATGTCTGCGAGCCGAGCGGGATGACCTGCTCGGCGCGCTCAAGCATATATTGGGAGCGCTTGAAGCTGCGCGAAACATCGATCCTTTCCTGCGCCAGGCTGTTGGCGAAGCCGGCATTGCGCGGCTGGTCGCGATTAAGATCGCGAAGCCGCGGCTCACGATCGAGCACTGCCAGTGCTTCGAGATAGGATGGCGGCCGTCCGGCCGGCAGGCGTTCGGCGACCGCGGATAGAAAAGCGAGGTCGGCCGCGGTATCGAGCGTCCAACGCTCGCGGGCAAGGCCGGGGAGCGGTGCGACCAAGGTCTCCGCAGAAAAACGCGCGCGATTGTTGCGCACGAAGGGCGTGACATGCTCACGATCGCTCGGTCGCGTGGCTTCTGCGTGTGCGGTCATCAAGGCTTCGACGGTCACGACCTCGCAGTCCAGTCCGTCCGGCCAGGTCGGCGGATCGACATTCGATGCATAGTCGACGCCGGTCATGGCGCGCAGGCGAATGGTCTGTGCGATCACGACAGGATCAAGCAAAGGACAGTCGGCGGTCAGCCGCACCACGACCGAGGCGCCGCTTGCCTTCGCAGCGCCGACGTAGCGATCCAGCACGTCGGTCTCCGAACCGCGATGCACGGCCACCTTGTTCCCTTCACACCAGGCGACGACCGCGTCATCGGCGGCCGCGGTGGAGGTCGCGACCCACACGTCATCTATGCCAAGCGCCGCGCGCGCCGCATCGACGACCCAGGCGAGCACCGGTTTGCCGGCGAGCTCGGCAAGCACCTTGCCGGGCAGGCGCGTAGAGCCGATACGGGCCTGGATGATGGCAACGGTTTTCATGTGCGCCAGTTCAAGGCTCCGGACGACCGCTCACTCGACCGCATCCCAGGTGAGCGCGGTGCCGCGCACGAGCGCGCGACGCGCTTTGCGGCCCAGAACCTTCTCAAACTCGCGCGGCGGCAACCCGAAGCCCGGACGGATGATGCGCAGATTGTCGGCAGTAAGTGGCTCGCCCGCGCCAATATCGCGCACGACATAGATAGATCGGCGGAAGACAAGACTCCCCTTCTCCACTTCGGCGCGCTCCGTCGCACCGCTCCCGAGCGCCTCGAAAGCCGTCCGGACGCCGCGCACCAGCGCCCGCAGTTCGTCTGGTTCGAGCGAGAATGCCGAATCGGGCCCGCCGTCGGCGCGGGCAAGCGTAAAATGCTTTTCGATGACGCAGGCACCGAGAGCGACCGACGCGATCGCAACTTCCGTACCAAGCGTGTGATCGGACAGACCGACCGGGCAATCGAACTGCTTCGCAAGCTCGGGAATGCGCCGGAGGTTCGACTGCTCGGGCGGCGTCGGATAGCCGCTCACGCAATGCAGCAGAATCAGGGCACGACCGCCGGCAGTTCGGAACGCCTCGACGCTCTCGGCAATTTCCTCCGGCGTCGCCATGCCGGTCGACATGATGACCGGCCTTTTCGTTGCAGCGATCCGCCTGAGCAGCGGCAGATCGAGCAGTTCGAACGACGCAAGCTTGTAAGCGGGGGGATCGAGCGTCTCAAGGAAATCGACGGCGCTGCCGTCGAAAGGCGTCGAGAACACCGGAATGCCGAGTTCGCGGCCTTTCGCGAAGAGTGCGGCGTGCCAATCCCATGGTGTGTGCGCCTCCTCGTAGAGTTCGTACAACCTTCGTCCGTCCCACAGGCCGCCATTGATGCGGAAGTCCGGACCATCATGGTCGATGGTCATTGTGTCGGCGGTATATGTTTGCAGCTTCACCGCATCGGCGCCCGCCGCTTTCGCCGCTTCGATGACGGCGAGCGCGCGCGCGAGGCTGCCGCCGTGATTGGCGGAGAGTTCGGCGACTATGAAAGGCGGGTGCGCGATACCGATGGCGCGGCCACCGATGACCACGCTCGGGCTCGTTTGCGGAGATCGATTCAACATTCGATGTCGCGGATCACTGTGAACGCCTCGGCGGCCTTGAGCCCGGCACTTGCACCACGCCACGCCGCTAATGCCTCGATCGCCTCGAACGAGCGCGGATGCGGAAACGGCCGCATCTCCTCGGCATAGGCCTCAAGCGCCTGCCGCTTCGCTCCGGCTGTTGCCGTTATGTCGACAAACCGCGTCGGGACGAATGCATTTGCGGCGTCGGGAGAACCCCATTCTGTGCTGGAGGGAATTTCCATACCGTAGATTCGACGCACGCTCGAACGGAACATTGGTCGACAGACTGTGAGTACCGCGCGATGACAAATCACGTGGTCGATGTTCAGGTCCCCGGCGTGATGCGTGTACAGCGTATCAGGCGCAACCTTTTCGACTATGGGTTCGATCGCCTTGATTATGTCGAGCAAGTCGATCCGGTCGAGCCGGTTGTCCGGAAACTGAAGAAAGGTCGGCTCACAGGCCCCCAGCGCCGAAGCTGCACTCCGCGCGGCCTTAGTGCGTTGTGCGACCGCGCGCTGATCTTTTCCGCGCGAACCCGTCCCATCGGCCAGAAACAAGAGCTGTACTTGGTCTCCGCTCGCCGCATGACGCGCCAGAGTGCCGCCCGCGCCGAGAACCTCGTCGTCCGGGTGCGCGATGATGGCAAGAACGGTGTCAGCCACGACCATTCATCTTGCGGATCGTCACGTGGGCCTCGACACCGTCGCCCAACATTCGTGCTTGATCGAATTCAAGGCGCCATTGACCCCAATCGATAAACGCCCTTGGATAAGTCGGCGCATCGAGCATGCGGATGAAATCATAAAGCGCCTCGGCTGATCCGGTCTGCGGAATAGAGCTTTGTTCCGGCTTGCGGCGGGGGAAGATCGTAACTTCTCCTTTCTGCGGCACCGGCGTCATCTCATTCGTGATGATCTCTTGCATCATGTCATAAACCAGATCCGCTGCTCGCTCGTAAATCTCGACGGCGCGTCCTTCCAGCGACAATGGCCGTTTCAGATAGACCGGCCCGGCATCGATCTCGTCGACCATGCGCAACGCCGTCAGCATAGTCGACTTGTGGCCGCGCGCGATGAGATTCTGCAAGGGCGAGCCGCCGCGACCATAGGGCACGTCGGACATATGGAAACACACACACTCAAAACGCTCTGTGATCTCAGGCGCCACACGCCACGACCAGTGGGGAAAGAACACGTAGCGTGGCGTAATCTTCTGTATAGCGAGGAGAGTGAGCTGATCGGGCTTCTCGATGAGATACCATTCGCCGGGAAGATCGGGCGAGCGGCGCTTATATGCAGCAATATTCCACGGCTTGACCGTGCAGATCGCGTAATGCTCGCGCATTGAAGTCATGCCGGGATGCTCCGATGGAGTTCGGGCGATAATTCGGTAAATCCGGCCGCTCGAAACAATGCCTTCGAGGCAGCATTTTGCACGTGCACTGTAGCGTCGAAGATCGCATTCGGGATCAGCTTGCGGACCAGACGCAGCCCCGCTGACCCGATGCCACGGCCGTGGTGGGCGGGATCGATTGCAACTGAAATTTCGAACGATCGTGCACTGTGCGTATTTGCCAGCCTGTCCAAGCGAACCACGCCAGCCGGCTCCCGATCAGCCTCTACGATCAGCAGCATAATATTGACGTTCGATAGCGTTCGTTCCATCCAGGCATGATGCTCCGCGGTCGTTGGAATGGCTGGATTGTGGAAGTATCGCCGCGTCTCCGGCTGGCTCTGCAGCCATAGGAGCCAAGCTTCATCGTCCGTGGTGGCAAGACGCAACCTGATTAGAGCTCCCGACACGTTTTTTTCGCTGTGCAAAGCCAGCATGACGCGGAGGGCACCGCGGCCGTCGATTAGGGCACTGGCGCCGGTGGCCATGCGCTTACGGCGCTCACCGCCTTCGAGCGCGCTCTTTAGCAAGCCTTGCAGGCGCCTGACTAAACTGCTGTCGAAGTTGCCCGCATCAATGATCGCCTTTGCATCATTCATCATGCGGGCAATCCCGCGCTGATTGTCCGCAGAGGTAATGAGAATCGAAGGCAGGCCGAGCACTGCACGCTCGAATGCCGTTACACCCGGCGCACCGATGGCCAGGTCGGCCTCGGTCATCAGATCCGCCATTTGGTCGGCGTCCACATCAAGCAACAGTCGCATTCGTCCGCGCAACGAGCGGCGGACGGCGTCAAGATGAGGTGCACGCGACGACAGGACGGTTGTGATCGCAATATGATCCGCAAGACTGGCAAGCGCCTGAAGCACGATCTGGGTGCAGTTTGCGGGATCGGTGGCCCCGCAACACACCAGAATTGATTGAACAGGCCGGCCGTCCCGCCGCGCTAGAGCCGCCTCGCGGTGCCGGATGAAGGCCTGTCGCATGAGCGCATAGGCCGGTCCAACCAGTACCGCTGCATGCGATGGCACATGACCCGCATAGATTGCGACATCGGCAGCGCCCGCATCGACGAGAATGTCACAATCGTGGTCGCGACCGGTCGCGTCATCAATAGCGAGAATCTTGCTGGCGAAAGGCCGACATCGGCTCTCGAACTGACGGTCACGGTCGTAATGGTCGATCACCAGAAGGTCGGCCTGCGGCGTGCCCTGCGCACGCAAGACTTCTAGTTCGCGCTCGCCCTTGGCGAGCACACGAACAGCGAAGCCGCCCGCTGCCAATGCAGGCGCGGTTGCAATCGTCTCCTCCGTGACCACAAAGCCGACGTCCCAGCCAACTTCGTGCAGCGCTTCCGCAAGAGCAAGGCAACGGCTGACATGTCCGCCTCCGATCGAGGGGGAGGCATCGCAGCGGAAAAGCGCACGAGCAGAGGACATTAGCGCGCAAATGCCGGCCAGCGCGAAGCATCGAGATAGATCGGATCGATCGACGCAGCAGCCGGCACGTCAGGGCACATACCGCTGCTCCGATCGGCCGCCGCGATGATATCGTCGAGTTCGGCGAGACGATTGACCCCGACAATGACGGCATCGATCTGCGGGCATTGCAGCGCGAATGCGAGGCAGCCCGCGAGCGTGCTCAGCCCCGTCTCGCTCCAGCGTTGCTGCAGGCGCGCGATGTGCTCGCGCACGGGCGCGAAGAACCGCGGCAGTTCGTCAGGATTCATCAGCAGCGCGCCCTGCAGGAAGACTGAGCGAGCATGGACCTCCACGCCTTGCGCCTTGAGACGCGCGAGCAAGCCAGACTGAATCGCGCGCCGATCGAGCGCATTGAGCGGCAATTGCACGAGCTGCGGCTGAAATCGACTCTCGGCGAGGGCCAGTTGCTCGGCGTCGTAGATTGAGACACCGATTCGATCGGTCCAGCCGCGTTCACGCGCCTGCATGAGCGCATCGACGATATGCTCCGCGCCGGATTTGGCGAGATCGGCGACGTGATGGACGAGAACGCCGTGCACGCGATCCACCCGCAGATACTCAAGCGAACGCGCCAGCGTGTCCAGCGTGGCCGCGCCGTGCTTTGCCTCGACTGTCGCATCGGCGACCGGCGACAGCTTGGTAACGATGCGTAGCCCGTGTCGCGATGGCAGATGGCGGCCAATCAGGCTCTCCCCGTCACCATAAGCCGGTGCAGTGTCCAGATAGCCGATGCCCGCCTGGACGGCGCGCACCAGAATGGCGGCGACTTCACCCTCGGCCGGCCGGCCGGCGCGATTGGATATGCCATAGTCGAGGCCGAACTGGGCCGTTCCCAAGCCAAGGCGCGAGAGCACGCTCAGCCCGCCGTCACCAGGCGTGTGATAGTTGCGATCACGTGCTCGACGTCCTCATCCGTCAGGCCCGGATAGAACGGCAGCGACAAGCATCGCGCGTAATATGACTCCGATTCCGGAAATGCCCCGCGATCCAGTGCGTAGCGCTTTACATAATACGGCTGCCGATAGACGGGAATGTAATGCACTTGCGTGCCGATTCCGTGCTCGCGCAGCTTGCCCATGAAAGCAGTGCGCGTGGTGCGCAGCGCCGCGAAATCGATCAGAACGATATAGAGATGATGGCCCGAGCGTCCCCGCTGTTCGGGAAGCGACTGCGGCAGGTGAAGATGCGGCAATCGTGCGAAAGCCTCATCATAGCGTCGGGCGATAGCGCGCCGGCGTTCAAGAAACTGCTCGAGCCGGGTGAGTTGCGACAGCCCGAGCGCCGCCTGGATGTCGGTCATCCGATAATTGAAGCCGAGCACCTGCTGCTCGTAGAGCCAGGGCTTGACCTCGCCGCCCTCACGCTCATCGCCGCCGACAAAGCGCGAGGCCTCGCGCTCGATGCCGTGGTTGCGCAGCATGCGTAGCCGCCGGGCGAGATCGCCGTCATTGGTGACGACCGCGCCGCCTTCGCCGGTCGTGATCGTCTTCACCGGATGGAAGGAGAAAACGCACATGTCCGAATAGGCGCCGCAGCCGATCGGCGCACCGCAGTCATATCTGCCGCCGATCGCGTGACAGGCGTCCTCAATCACGAAGCGCTTTCTTGCCAACGATCGGATTGCGGCCGCTTCGTGCGCCAAGCCGGCAAGATGCACGGAAACAATCGCGTTGACGCCCGGCTCTTTTTCGAGAGCATGCGCAAGCGCCGTCGGCGACATCGCAAGGCCATTGCCGTCGATATCGACAAAGCCCGCATCCGCACCCGCATAGAGAAGGCAATTGGCGGACGCAGCGAAAGTGACCGCCGCGGTCAGGCCGCGATCGCCGGGGCGAAGGCCCGCCACGAGGCAGGCAATGTGCAGCGCCGCCGTCCCACTGCTCACCGCAACTGCGTGGCGCGCGCCGACCCGCTCCGCCAAGGCAGCCTCGAATTTGTCGACCGCCGGTCCCTGGGTCAGAAAGTCCGAGCGCAGCACGCCGACGACGGCATCGACGTCCGACTGGTCGATGCTCTGCCGGCCGTAGCCGAGGAAGCGTCGCGACTTGCAGCTCAGCCGATCACCGCCCTGAGCTGATCGGAATCGAGCCATTGTGCATTGCTGTTGCTGGCGAACTCGAAGTCGGCTGCAACCGGCTGTCCCTTCTCGCCCCCGTACGAAGCCGACTCGACATAATCCCACATATGGATGCCGGGCTGGATGATGTAAAAGTCCTTGAACTCCAGCGTGTGGCGCGCGTCGTCACGCGTGATCAACAGCTCGTGCAGCTTCTCGCCCGGCCGAATGCCCACCGTGTATTGCTCGCAATCCGGCCCGATCGCCGCCGCGAGGTCGGTGATCCGCATCGACGGAATCTTGGGCACGAAGATTTCGCCGCCGCGCATCAGCCCCAGGCAGCGTTCGACGAAGCTTGCGCCGTCGACGAGCTTGATCCAGAAGCGCGTCATGCGCGGGTCGGTGATCGGCAGCTTGCCGCTCTTTGCGCGTTCTTTGAAGAAGGGAACGACGCTGCCGCGCGAGCCGATCACGTTGCCGTAGCGGACCACGGAAAAGCGCGGCCCGCCCGCCCCGGCCAGATGGTTGCCGGCGATGAACAGCTTGTCGGAGCACAGTTTGGTTGCGCCGTAGAGATTGACCGGGTTGACCGCCTTGTCGGTCGAGAGCGCGATGACCTTTTTCACTTTCATGTCGATGCTGGCGTTGATCACGTTCTCGGCGCCGATGATGTTGGTCTTGATACACTCGATCGGATTGTATTCGGCCGCCGGCACCTGTTTCAGCGCCGCTGCATGAATGACGATGTCGATGCCGGCGAGCGCCCGGTTCAGCCGCTCGCGATCGCGAACGTCGCCGATGAAGAAGCGCAGCGGCTCGGCGGAAAACTTCTGCTGCATTTCGAACTGCTTGAGCTCGTCGCGTGAATAGACGACCAGGCGCGAGGGACGATATCGGGCCAGGATTCGCTCGACGAAAGCCTGTCCGAACGAGCCCGTTCCGCCGGTCACCAGTATCGCGGCACCGTCCAGCCCGCTTGCGGCGTCCTGCGTCAGCTGATCTTTTGCCTTGAACACTTCCGAACAGCGCCCCACGCTACCGCACTTCGGGTGAAGCGCTCACCCGAACAGCACGAACGCACACCGGCGCGCGCTCCGGCGCACCCGACGCGCTGCAAGCGCGATTTTCCGCCTTCAGGCCGCGGCGACCAGATCGGCGTCGAGCACGACCCGCACCTTGCGGCCGAGAAGATCGAGCAGGATCGCGATCCGCTCGCGCTCCGCCATGCCTTCGAACAGGCCGAGGCATGAGGCAAAGGCGCCGTCGAGCACGCGAATCCTTTCGCCCGGACGAAATGCCGGTCGCGCCTGCAGCTTGATGAATCCGTTGCCGTCCTCGCGGCTCCTGAGCGCCGCGACGACGCCCTCGGGCACCGGGCTCGGCTCGTCGCCGTTGCAGACCAGGCGGCTCACCCCGACGGTGGAATAGATCGAGCGCCAGCGCTGCGCGGAAAGATCGACGGCGACGAACAGATAGCGCGGGAACAGCGGCGCAGCCACGGTCTCCACGCGGCGCGCATGCCGGCGCCGTTTCAGATAGCGCGGGAAATAGGTCGCAAAACCCTGGCGCGCGAGATGCGCGACCGCCTTGGCCTCGGCGTGCGGCTGGGTATGCGCCACATACCAGCGCGGATTAAGATCGATGGTCATGCTGCGCTCTCTGCGGTGCGATTGAGGCGAATTCCAAGCAGCGCGGGAACCAAAACGCGCTCGGCGTCGATCTGGCTTATGATCGCGCGCAACGATTCGCGCGTGGTCTGCAGATCGGTTACGACGAGCGCGTCAAAGCCGTCCGCCACCGCGGCAAGGGATCTGACAACCGGCGCGCCGACGAATTTCTCCTGTGCGGCGGCGGCATCCACCACCGCGACGATGGTGATGCCCTGTTCGAGCGCGCAGATCGTCGCGATTTCGGCGAGATCGGAGACGCCGGCCAGCGCCACCCTGGTCCAGCCGCGCGCATGCGCAGCCTTGAGCACGGTCGCGCAATCCTCACGGGCCCGGCGAAAGAACGAGAAGGACGACGTCAGATATTCGACGGTCAGGCGCGATTTTTCGGCAAAGCCGTTCGGCGTCAGATAATAGGCATAGCGGCGCGCCGGCGCCTGGCCGATCTTCAGCAGGCCTTTTTTGACGCAGCGCTTGAGATAAGCATTGACGAGGCCGAGCGCGATGCCGAGATCGGACGCGAGCTTGCGCTGGGACTGCGCGCCGTCACGCTCCACGGACTGAAGAAGTCCGAGCACGATCCGGGCGTTGTCCGGCTCCTCGTCCCGTACCGCCTGGGGCATCACCCAACCCTCCCCCTCGCGCCAAGCAGTACATCGTTCATCGTATGAACGTCAAGTCCGGCGTTCACGATGTGAACGATGTCATTTCCTTGAAAATGTTGGAAATAATTGATCCGGCAGAGACGATGGACAACACGCCGGGGCGTCTGCTAAGCGGCTACACGTCATGCGTGTAGTGATTCGGTCATTTGGGTCCGAACGCCAACAACCAAGAACAACCAAGAACCATGCCGCATCCAAAATGACGACCGCCGACGCAACAACGCCGCTCCACGCCGAATGGACGCACGGCCGACCGCGCCGGCTGCTCAAAAAGGCGCAAACAGCAAGGTGGCCGATTTCGCTTCTTCTGCTCGTTGGCGCCATTGTGGTGGTAGGGCTCAATAGGGGCCTTTCCGATGTATTCAGGGATGCCGGCCGCATTTCATCGGAAGCCCTGGCCGTTATCTTTCTCAGCCTTGTTGCAAATGCGCTTGCCGCATCGTGGCGTTTCCAGGTGGTGGCGGGCCAGATCGGCCACCGCGTATCGTTTCGGCAGGCGATGGCGGCGGTAGGCGCAGGAAGCCTGGTCGGCGCGGTCTTTTTCCAGATTGCCGGACAGCTCATCGGTCGCAGCTTCGTGATGTCGCGGACGGCGGTGCCATTCGCTTCGGTCGTCGTGCTCACGGCCTGCGAGCGTTTCATTGCTGCGGTCGTCTCCGCTCTGTTCGCTTTGGGCGGCGCCTATTTCGTGTTTGGACGGGTGTATCTCAACCAGGAGGACGGCGGCGGAGCGCTGATCAAAATCATGGCCGGGCTGCTCACGGCGGCGGCATGCGGCGCCCTGTTCGGTTACGGCCGCATGGCGGCCCGCTCGCTGGCGCCATGGCTGACGAAAAATTTTGCCGCCGCATTTCTTCAGCTCGTTGCACTGACGGTTATCGTCCAATGTCCGATGATGATTGCGTACGTGGCGGCTGCGCACGCGCTGTCGCCGCAAACGCCGATCGCCGGGCTGGTCGCGGCGTCTGCAATCGTCATGTTCGCGGCCAGCGTGCCGATCAGCCTGGCCGGCTGGGGCGTACGCGAGATGAGCGCCGTCGTCGCGCTTGGAACGATCGGAGTGGCGCCGCAGCATGCCCTGCTGGCGGCGGTCATGATCGGAACGGGATCATTGCTGACGATGCTGCTCTTGACGGGCATTGCTGTTCCCGGATCGATGCGCGGGAACTTGGAAACGAGCGGCGGAACGTTGACGCCTGTCGACTACGCGCGGCTGCTGGTATGGGTCGTGCCGCTCGCGGTCGCAACGCTTGTCTTCTTTCAGATTTATGTGCCGATCGGATCCGGCACGCTGCTCAATGTCAACCTGGCCGATCCTCTGGCGATCCTGGGCGGCGTTCTGTTTGTGTTGTCTTGTCTACAGAACCGGCAACTGCCGCAATGGCGCTTTCCCCGCTTCAACATCGCACTTGCAGCGGCGACGGCGGTCTTGACGATGTCGCTGTTCATCGGCGCCGCCAGATTCGGATGGACGCAATGGGCTGTCGTCAACCGGTACTGGGGATGGTTCATTCTCTTGGCCTATGCAGCCTCGGGGGCGCTACTGACCAGGGATTTTGGACGCGACGCCTTGCGCATACTGCTGCTGACCTTTGCGGGCGCTGCCGGCGCGATCGCGCTTCTCGAGCTGCTACTCCTTGTTCTGAATAATCTCGGTTTGCGGCTGTCGCTGCCGCTTGCTCCGAGCGCGCTGCAGGGTTTCTCGCTGAACCACAACTTCTTCGCATTTCAACTGTTGACGGCATTGGCCGCGGTATTCGTAGCGGTTCGCGATTCGAGGCTTCGGCTCGGCCTTTTGGTCCTGCTCTTGACGGCGCTCTATTTCTCCGCGTCGCGGTCCGGCTGGCTGAGTGCGGCGGCGCTGTGCGTTGCAGCCGTCTACGTTGGATCGGCCAGGCCCGGCGAAATAGCCAAGGAAATAGCCAAGGCAGTTTTTGGCGCGGCCGGGCTCGCCGTGCTGATCATCGCCGGCACGTCGCTGGTCGGCGACCGCGCATCGGCCGGAATACCCGGCATTGTCGTAAACCCGCTCGACACCCAGATTCGGATGACGTCGATCCTGGGCGGCCTGCACCTCTTCATGCAGCATCCGATGCTGGGTGCCGGCCTGGGCGCCTTCAGGCACCAGCTGATCTTTGTATACAGCGACCAGCCGCTGCTGATTCATTCGACCTCCATCTGGCTCCTGGCCGAGCTCGGCATAGTGGGACTCCTCACCTTTGCCGTGCCGGCAATTTACGCGCTCATCGTGGAATTGCGTCGACGGCAGACCGATCTCGCGGGGCAACTGATTGTATTGTGCCTCGTCATCTTTGGCGCAATGTCGCTTCCCGCGGACATGTTGTATCAAAGAACGTTCTGGCTGCTGTTCGGCGCAGCGCTCATCATCAAGCCGGACCCGATACCGATTGCCGACGGGAGCCGGCATGGCGCAGAGGCGGCGGCTTAATACGCTCGGCGCGCGTTCTTGCGGCCAGAGATCGGCAACCGCGGCGCACTGCCTCACGCGACATTTGCTCGTGCGCCGAGGCGGACCAGCCTATACAGTTATGCGGAGGAAAGCTGGGGCAGCGATTTGATCGACCGCGATGAACGGCCGCGATGCGCGATGCGACCTGCCGCGCAACATCCAGGCCAGGCGGCGCAGCGGCTTCTTTACGTGACCGCGGAGGACTGGGCCTTCCTGTCGCATCGGCTGCCGATGGCGCGCGCGGCGCGCGACGCCGGTTTGGAGGTTCATGTGGCGACCCGGGTGCAGGAGGGCGCCGCTGCGATCACAGCCGAAGGCTTCGTTTTGCATCCGATCCCCTTCGCCCGCGGCAGCCTCTCGCCGCTTGCCGCGCTTTCGACGATCCGCGCGCTGCGTCGCATTCATCGCGATGTCCGTCCCGACATTACGCATCACGTTGCTCTGCAGTCATCCGTGCTTGGGATGCTCGCTACCCTCGGCCGCCCGATCGCCTGTGTGAATGCGTTCATCGGGCTTGGCTACTCGTTCACATCAGACAGCCTCAAAGCGTACATGCTGCGCTGGGCGATCGGCGCGACGCTGCGCCTTCTGTTCAATCGCGACGGCAGCGTGGTGCTGGTGCAGAACGGCGACGACAAAGCGGCATTGATCGCGCTCGGCATTCCCGAACGGCGCATCGCGCTGATTTCCGGCTCAGGCGTCGACGTGGGGCGTTTTACGCCGCTGCCGGAGCCGCCGGGCCCGATCACCTTCGGTTTCGTCGGCCGTCTTCTGGACGACAAGGGCATACGCACGCTCATTGCCGCCTTTCGCCTGCTGCGCGCACGAGGCTCGGACGCGCGTCTGTTGATCGCCGGTACGCCCGACCCGGCCAATCCGGCTTCGGTGAGCGCGTCCGAAGCGCAGTCCTGGAACGAAGAACCGGGCATTACGTGGCTCGGCCATGTCGGCGACATCGCCGGATTTTGGGCGCGCGCGCATGTCGCGGTGCTGCCCTCGCGCCGGGAAGGCCTGCCGCTGTCGCTGATGGAGGCCGCGGCCTGCGGCCGCGCGATGATCGCGAGCGACGTGCCGGGCTGCCGCGAGGTCGTCATTCACGAGCAGACCGGCCTTCTGTTCCCGGTCGACGACGCGCCGGCGCTGGCAGCGGCGATGCAGCGTCTGGACGCCGTGCCGCAATTGCGGGCGCGTTATGGCGTGGCGGCGAGAGAGCTCGCCGTGCAAAAATTTGCAGCCGACTTGATCGGCCGGCAAACCATGCAGCTGTATCGGCGGCTCGTTGGCCGGTGCGAATGAGAGCAGGCCTTAGCGGCGCCGGGGCGCGGCTTGCCGCTCACGCCGCCGGCTTGTCCTGGGTCTTTAATGTGGAAGCGCCGTCCTTCCGGGCTGTGGCGTCGCGCAGCACCATGCCGCCGAGCACGCCGACGCCGAAGACATAGAGCCAGCCGTTGGTGAAGTCGAACAGATGCGAGTGCACGAGGGACGAGACGATATTTTCCACCACCAGCACGGTGCCGGCCCAGGCGGCGGCGCCGGCGCTTCTAAATAAGGCCAGATGGGCAATCCACATAGCCCAGAGCACCACGGCACCAATCAGGCCGATCTGGATGGCGACGGCAAAGGTCTGATTGTGCGGATTGTCGGGGGCCACCGCGTCGGCGCCGCTGCGCCCTGCGGTGACTTGGCGGAATTGTTCGGAGATTGTGCCGGTGCCGTGGCCGACGACGGGGGCCGAGGCGATGATGGCAAGCGACTCCTTGAGAAACGCCGTATGCATGCCAAGCGAGGTCGCTTCACCGCGCGTGCGATAAGCCTGAATCTCCTGAAACGAATCCCGCAGCCGCTGCTGCAAGATCGGCGACAACGACCACAAAGCCGTGCCGATCGCGATCATGGCGGCGATTGCAGTTAAAATGCCTTTCCAGCGCGCGAGCCGCCAGCCGAGCAGGATCGCCAGCACCGGCGCGACGAGCAAAGCGCTGCGACTGACAGTGACGAAAGCGAAATTGGCAATGAACAGCGCAGCGCTCGCAAGCAGACCAAGCGCACGCCAAGGCTGCTGTCCTCGATAGGCCACATAGCCCAGCGCACCGAAGGCGCAGACCAGAAAGGCCGTGCCTTGAAACACATCGTCATGCACCGGTACGCCATCGACATGGCCGCGCCACGATAGTCCCGGTGTCAGCACCAAGATGTAGGAGGCGAGCAGCACGAGCAGCTCGGAGACGAAAAATCCGGCGACGACCCAGCGGCCGTTGGCGGAGCGGCGGAATTGCGCGAGCAGCAATGGAACGACCAAGAGCCGGTGGAAACTGTCGAGCCCGCCGAAGCGCTCCTTCCAGCCCACGTCCGCCCAGGCCATGCCGAGGAGCCCGAGGCACCACAAAGCAACCGGCAGGCCGCCGGCCGGCATTTGGAGCTCACGCCACACCGCCGCCGGATCCAATGTGGCAAGTACCGCCAAGAGCCAGGCGACGATGAAGATGGAGGCCGCCGAGGTCGACCACGGCAAGGCCAGCGCTACGCCGACGGCGAGCCAGTCGGCGAGCCGCTGCAAAAACGCGCGATCGAGGGTATAGGCGGTTACGGCGCTCACTGGGAAAGCCTAAAGCCTATCTCCGTGCGACGATCAACGGTCATGATTTTGCGTTTTGTGCTAGAGCGAAGCCAAACGAAGGCGTGGTGAGGCCAATGAAGAGTGAGGTGCAGGCTTTCCCGATCCTTGTTGCTCCGGCCATCGTGCTGATCACGGCGCTGTTGAGTGCTGCGCTGATCGTCGCCCTGCGCCGACTGCTCGAGCGCTATGCGATGGCCCGGCCCAATGCGCGCTCGTCGCATAAGATACCAACGCCCCAAGGCGGCGGCATCGCCGTGATCGCGACCGTTCTTGCGGCGTCGCTCGGTATCCTGGGGCCGCAAACCGAGCTTGCCGATGTGGCGTCGCTCACAATCCTAGGCGCAGCCGTCGTCCTGATCGCAGGCGTCGGCGTCATCGCCGACATTCATCCCAATTATGTCGCGCCGCGCTTCTTGCTGCAGGCGCTTGCAGTTGGGATGATGATCGTGGCGCTGCCGGCGCAGCTGCGTGCGGTGCCGTTTCTGCCGTGGCCGCTCGAGCGAACGTTGCTCTTTGTCGGCGGATTGTGGTTCGTCAATCTCGTCAATTTCATGGACGGCCTGGATTGGATGACCGTGGCGGAGAGCGTTCCGGTCACGGCAGCGGTGGCGGCGATCGGGCTGCTTGGCCATCTGCGGCCGCCGGCAATCACAGTGAGCCTGTCGCTGTGCGGCGCGATGATCGGCTTTGCCTTTTTCAATCGCCCGGTCGCAAAACTCTTTCTCGGCGATGTCGGCAGCCTGCCGATCGGCCTCATGCTTGGTTGGCTGCTCGTTCTGCTTGCCGGCAATGGCGGCCGCGCGGCGGCCGTGCTGCTTCCGCTATATTATCTCGCTGACGCGACCATCACGCTGATCCGCCGCGCCGTGAACGGCGAGAAACTCTGGCAGGCACACCGTTCACACTTCTATCAGCGCGCTACCGATCGCGGCTTCAGCGTGATCGAGGTCGTCGCGCGCGTCTTTGTCGCCAATCTCCTGTTGGCGGCGCTGGCGCTGGCCACCGTGCTGCGGCCGAGCCGGGAGTTCGATATCGCGGCAGTCCTTGCCGGCGCAGTGCTGGTCGCCTGGCTATTGATGAGCTTTGCGCGAGGTCACAGGCGATAACGCTCACTGCGCGGCCTTCGGCGCAGGCTTGCGCTGATCGAAGCGGCGGTCGAAGACGTGCTCGGCAATGCGATTCTTCAGCATTTCGATCGAGCCGCCAGCGATCATCCAGCCGCGGGTGCGGCGCATGCAATATTCAACCAGCGTCTCGCGGCTATAGCCGAGCGCGCCCATGATCTGCACGGCCTCGTTGGCGGCCTCAAATCCGGCTTGATTGCAAGCGGCTTTTGCGACCGCCGTTTCGTAGGCGGAGGGAAGGCCGCGATCGGCATTGGCCGCAGCGCGATAAAGCAAAAGCTCAGCGCCATCGAGCTTGATCGCCATCTCGGCGAACTTCCATTGCAGACCCTGGAACTCGCAGATCGGCCGTCCGAATTGCTCGCGCTTGAGCGCGTAATCGCGCGCCGCATTGAAGGCATAGCGGCCGAGCGCCAGCGAGCGCGCGGTATTGCCGAGCCGCTCGACATTGAAACCCGCCATCTGTTTCTTGAAACCGCCGGGACCGAGCAGTACGTTCTCCGCGGGAATTCTGCAATCGGCAAAGTGCAGCTCGCTCCATTCCTCGTCGCTCATGAAGGCCGACGGCGCACCGATCGAAAAGCCCGGCGTGCCGCGTTCGATGAGGACCGAGCCGATTCCGTCGAGACCGGGCCCGAAGCGCACGTAAACCAGAAAGATTTGCGCGTCGGGACTGAAGGTCGCAAACACCTTGCTGCCGTTGATCACGTAAGACGCGCCGTCGGCGCGCGCGCTGGTTTTCAAATCGGTGACCGCCGAGCCGGCGTCCGGCTCGGTCATGCCGAGGCTCATGACCATCCGGCCGGACAGGAGTTCGCCGAGCCAGCGCGCCTTTTGCGCCGGCCTCGCATATTCGGCAAATGTGCGGATCGGGCCGAAATTGCCGAATTGCACGACGTCGGCGCTGCGCGGGCACACGGCGGCAACCTCCATGATGGCGATCACCGCATCCATCAGCGTGCCGCCCTGGCCGCCTTCGCTCTGCGGCAGGGTGATGCCCATCAGACCGTGCTCGGCCATCAGCTTTGCGATGTCGAATGGAAAGCGTGGGTCCCGGGCCCGCTTGAGCGCGCCCGCGGCCAGTTGCTCGCGCGCAAAACGCCGCACCTGTTCGGCGAATTGCCTTTGTTCGTCGCTGAAATCGAAATCCATGCGCGAAGGATACGATCGATCGCCATGGGCCGCCATGGCCGCTATGGGCGTCAGCGCACCGGCGCCGCGAGTGCCGCAAGCGCCTTGACTGCTCTACCAAACCATGTACTTTGCATTGCAAAGTAACCGCGTCCCGCCGTCGTGCCCGGGGGGCAGATGCAGGATTTGCGCAAAGCGCTTGCCGATATCCACGCCATCAGAGGTCAGGTGGCGCGCGCCACCTTGTTTCGCGGCTATGGCCCGGCGACCGTGGCGCTGACCGGCATGGTGGCCGGTTTGGGCGCGTTCTTTCAGGCAATCTGGCTCGGCGGTTCCCACGACATCGCCGGCTACCTCATCGTTTGGGTCGGCGTCGCGCTGATCAGCGCCGCCATGATCGGCGGTGAGACCATCACCCGCTCGCGGCGTCTGCATTCCGAGCTCGCCGACGAGATGATCCATGCCGCGATCGAGCAGCTCATTCCCGTTGCGGTAGCCGGCGCGCTTTTGACCTTTGTGCTGGTGCGTTTTGCGCCCGAGAGCACATGGTTGCTCCCCGGCCTGTGGCAGATCCTCTACAGCCTCGGCATTTTCGCCTCCTGCCGCCTGCTGCCGAAATCATTGTTCGCGGCCGGCGCCTGGTATCTCGCCGCCGGCTTGATCAACGTCGCCTGGGGCGCAGAGGGCGAAGCCTTCTCACCCTGGCGCATGGGTCTTCCCTTCGGCATCGGCCAATTGCTGATGGCGGGCATCCTGTATCGCACGCTGGGCGGCGGACCGTTCGAGGACAGTTATGGCGAAGGCTAAGGCCAAAGACCAGAACGGGCGCTTCGCCTATGAAGGGCTCGAGCGCGTGATGCACGAGAAGGCACGGCTCGGTGTGCTCAGCTCCCTCGTCGCCCATCCAAAGGGTCTGACGTTTGCCGATCTGAAACGGCTGTGCGGGCTGACCGACGGCAATCTCAGCCGCCATCTGCAGGTCCTGCACGAAGCCGGTCTTGTCGAGGTTCTCAAAGGCTACGACCAGAACCGGCCGCAAACCATCTGCAAGATCACGCCGAGCGGCCGTCGGCGTTTTCTCAATTATCTCGCCGTGCTCGAGCAGATCGTGCGCGATGCCGCGGAGGCGGCAAAGCTCGACGCGCTGCTTGCGGCCGGTCCCGTGCGAACCTGAAGCAGACCTCGAAAATGCAATCCAGCGACCGCTCTTGACCTACCCGGAGACTTTACGATGCAAAGTGCTCTCGACCAGGGCAGCGGAATGCACGTCGCCATCATCATGGACGGCAACGGCCGATGGGCAACGGCGCGGGGCCTGCCGCGCGCGGCCGGGCATCGCGCCGGCGTCGAGGCCATTCGCCGCGTCTGCGAAGCCGCGCCCTCGCTCGGTGTGACAACCCTGACGCTGTTTGCCTTCTCGGCCGACAATTGGCGGCGGCCCGCCGATGAAGTCAGCACGCTGATGGCCCTGCTGCGTCACTATCTGCGCACCGAAATCGCGCGTTTTGCCGAAAAGGACGTGCGCCTGACGGTGATCGGTCGCCGCGACCGGCTGCCGGACGGCCTTGCCGAAGAGATCGCGGCGGCGGAGCGGCACACCCTCAATGGCAGGGCGCTGCATCTGCGCGTCGCCATCGACTATTCGTCGCGCGATGCCATTTTGCGGGCGGTGGCCGCCGTCGTCGGGGGCCAAGCGCTCAATCGCGAGATGTTCGGCCGGCTGATCGCGGGCGAACGCGAGAGCGGCGGCGATGTGGATTTGTTGATCCGCACCGGCGGCGAAAAGCGGCTGTCCGACTTTCTGCTCTGGGAATGCGCCTATGCGGAGTTCTATTTCACCAACCGGATGTGGCCTGATTTCGGCGGCGAAGACCTCGCCGCGGCGGTGGCCGATTTCCGCGGGCGCGAGCGCCGCTTCGGCGGCCTGCCTAAAGCGGCAGCGGCGGACACCGGCTCCAATCCCGCCGCTGTGGCACAGCAGCTGGTGCCTGTGGTGCCATAGCGGCTGAGCCCCATGGCTGCTTTATTGATCGCCGTCCGCTCAGCGCCTGGCCGCCTTGCGGCTGTGTGAAGCCTGCGACGACGTCGTATCTGTCATCGGTTTGCAATACTATCGTGCGCCTGTCTTGCCGCACACAAACATGCGGACTTGGCATCAGGACTTGGCATCGGGGACTTGGCATCGGGGACTTGGCATCAGGGACTTGGCATCGGGGACTTGGCATCAGGGACTTGGCATCAGGGACTTGGCATCAGGGACTTGGCATCAGGGACTTGGCATCAGGGACTTGGCAT
>JAJPJB010000053.1 GCA_021324465.1 Hyphomicrobiaceae bacterium | reverse complement strand
TGAAACGAAGGCCCCACCCCTTGTTCCGCTGCGCCGCCTCCTTCGCGCCTTCAGGTCACCGGCGTCACACCACCACGCGCGCGCCAAGGCGCGGCGCGGCAACGCGAATGCTCGCCGGTAGCGGCGCGGCGCAGGATTAACCGCTTCGTAGCAAAGGCCACTCTATGCTGCCGGCGGAAACGCGCGCGCCACTCGTTCTCGCTGTTTCGAGGTTCCGCGTCTCGTCGCATCGCCACACGCAACATGCAGCGGGAGCCGCGCTTGCATATCCTGATCAACGACTTCATCGGTGGCGCACTCGACCGCGGCATGCCGCTCTATGTGCGCAATCTGATCGACGGGCTCAAAGAGGAAGGTTTCCGCGTCAGCGCGCCGCGCGCGCCGGCGGTCTGCCGCAGGCTGCCGCGCAATCTGTTCTATGTGCTCGCGGTTGCCTTCGAGCAGATCGTGATGCCGATCCTCGGTGCGCTCAAACGCGCCGACGTCACGCTCTATCCGTACAACTCGATCGCGGTTGCGGACCTGTTCACCCGCCGCGGCCGCATCGTCGTGCACGACCTCGAGCAGCTCGAGCGCGGCCTCTCGCCATCGAAGCTCTACTATCTCGTCTGCTACCGCGCGATCAAAGCGCGTAATGCGGCGATCTTCACGATCTCCCGATTGAGTCGCGAGCGCATCGCCGCGAGCGGCCTGTTCGGCAGCGGCCCGATCCTGATCCTGCCGAACACATTTTATGCGTTCGAGCGGTTGCTTGCCGCCGCAACGCCGCAGCGCGCACCAAGAACTTCGATCCTGCTCTGCACCGGCTCGACCGCCAACAAGGATCTCGAAACCGTCGTCGTCGATTATCTGCCGAAGGTGCTGGCCAGGGGATTTGCCGTCTCGATCCTCGGCCTGCATAAAAGCGACGACCCGGCGCGGCTTGCGTCGCTCGCGAAATTTCTCGATGGCGGACAGCTCAGATTGTGCGGCCAGCTTACGGATGCCGAAGTGGCGGCCGAATACAAGAAGCACGAGATCGTCTGGGTTCACTCGCGGCGCGAAGGTTTTGGACGCTGCGTGGTGGAAGGCCGGCTGGCCGGCAGCCGCGTCATTTGCACGAACATTCCGGAATTTACCGAGCTCGGCGACAGCGACGTCTCCTATTACCGGGATCCCGCGGAGTTTCTCTCGACGCTCGAGCGATTGGCCTGGGCGGAAGCGCCGGTCATGCCCTATAGCGGCTATCCGTATCGCGCCCTCCTGCGCAGCGCCGTGGCGAGCGGGCTTTGATCGTCGCGCTCGGTCGCGGCTTAGCGGTCTTGCAGCGCTGTTTCGAGAATGCCGCGGCAGGCCAGAAGCTCGTCGAGCGCCGCCTGCAGCTTGCCGCGGTCGTCCTCGTCGAGGTCGCGCCTTGCAGCGGCCCCGGCGTCTGTCGCGGCAGGTTGCGCCAACTGCGACCCGTGCGATGCCGGCGAGGCGATAATCGCCGGCCCGCGCCATTGCTGCGGCTCACCGGGTGCAGCTTTGGGCGCTCCGACCGCCAGCAGATTCGGCTCGATGCGCTCAGCGGCGAGTTCGGCCTGTTCCTCGGCCTCCTCCTCCACAAGGTTCGGCGCAAGCTCCTCGGCGCTTTCACGCCAGACGCCCTGCACAAAGGCGACGCCCTGCTCGCGCAAAATCCGCTGCACGCCGCGAATCGTATAGCCCTCGCCGTAGAGCAGATGCCGTACGCCGCGCAGCAGATCGACATCGTCGGGCCGATAATAGCGCCGGCCGCCGCCGCGCTTCATCGGCCGGATTTGCGGGAATCGGCTCTCCCAGAAGCGCAGCACGTGCTGCGGTACGTCGATTTCCTCGGCGACCTCGCTGATGGTCCGAAATGCGTCCGGCGCCTTTTCCACCTGCCCTGCTCCAGGTCACAGCCACGGTGCGTCAAGTCCTTCGCCGAGTCTTGTGACGAATCTTGGGACAGACCGTCGGCCGACACAACGTCGATTGGCAAAATGCGATGAAAGAACGCTTACTCTTTTGACCGAACACCGCGCCGCGCTACGGCTCGGCGGCGCCGGCGCCGCCGCCGTCCGAGCCGGCATTGATCCTTTGCTTGAGAATCGCCGACGGCTTGAACACCATGACGCGGCGCGGCGAAATCGGAACTTCCTTGCCGGTCTTGGGATTGCGGCCGATCCGCTGGCCCTTCTTGCGCACCACAAAGGAGCCGAACGAGGACAGCTTCACCGTCTCGCCCCGCTCAAGGCAGTCGGTGATTTCCTTGAGCACGAGCTCAACGAGGGTAGCGGACTCGGTGCGCGACAGTCCGACCTTTTGATAGACCGCCTCACACAGATCCGCACGTGTGACCGTCTTTCCCGCCATCGCCAGCCCCATGCACGGCGCTCGACCCGAGACTCTGAGTCGCCTCGGCCATATCGTACTGAATTATCAACGATATTAGCTTGGCGGCGCGTGGTCAACGGGGCCTTCGACGGTTCGGGATAAGATCGGCGCGCCTCACCAGCGCAGCAAAGCAGCGCCCCAGGTGAAGCCGCCGCCCATGGCTTCGAGCAGCAGCAGGTCGCCGCGCTTGATGCGGCGGTCGGTGACGGCATCGGAAAGCGCAAGCGGAATGGACGCAGCCGACGTGTTGCCATGACGATCGACCGTGGTGACGATCTTGTCCGGCGCGATGCCGAGCTTGTGCGCGGAACCGTCGATGATCCGCTTGTTCGCCTGGTGCGGAATGAACCAGTCGACATCGGCTGCCGCATAGCCGGTCGCCCTGAACGCGTCTTCGACCACGTCGGTGATCATCGCCACCGCATGGCGGAACACTTCGCGCCCCTCCATGCGCAAATAGCCGACCGTGCCGGTCGAAGACGGCCCGCCATCGACATAGAGCTTGGATTTGAAACGCCCGTCCGAGCGCAGATGTACCGTAAGCAGGCCGCGATCGTCGCGCGTTCCCGGCTGCTGCTGCGCTTCCATGACAACCGCGCCGGCGCCGTCGCCGAACAGCACGCAAGTGGTGCGGTCGGTCCAGTCGAGAATGCGCGAAAATGTCTCCGAACCGATCACCAGGGCGCGCTTATACGCCCCCGATTTGAGCAAGCCGTCGGCCGTGGCCAAGGCATAGACGAATCCGGAGCACACCGCCTGCAGATCGAACGCGGCGCCGTGCGTGATGCCGAGGTCGGCCTGCACCGATACGGCGCTCGCCGGAAACGTGTTGTCCGGCGTCGAGGTCGCCAGCACGATCAGATCGATCGACTGCGCGTCGACGCGCGCATGCGCCAGCGCGCTCTTCGCCGCATGCAGCGCCATGTGCGAGGTCAGCTCGCCGGGTGCGGCAATGCGGCGCTCGTGGATACCGGTGCGCTGGACGATCCACTCGTCCGACGTATCGACCTTACGCGCCAGGTCTTCGTTCGTGAGAACCTGGCTCGGCAGATAGCTGCCGCAGCCGAGGACAACGGAGCGGGTTATGGTCACGAAGTGGCTCCGCTCACTGCATGCGGTGCGCCCTGCCCTCCGCTGTGTCGTGTGTTTTGCGAGCGCGGCCGATGCGGCCGCCCGAGCGCCGCCTTGATCTTGTCGAGCAGTTCGTTGCGGACCACACCATGGCCAAGCTCGATGGCTGCGGCAAAGCCTTCGGCATCGGAGCCGCCATGGCTCTTGATGACAATGCCGTTGAGGCCGAGAAAGACGCCGCCATTGGCGCGACGTGGATCCATGCGCTCGCGCAATTGGCGGAACGCCGCGCGCGCGAACAGATACCCGATCTTGGCGGACAGCGAACGCGTCATCGCGGCTCTGAGATATTCGCCGATCTGGCGGGCCGTGCCTTCGGCGGCTTTGAGCGCGATATTGCCGGCAAAACCTTCGGTGACGACGACGTCGACCTTGCCGCGGCCGATATCGTCGCCTTCGACAAAGCCCCGGTAGTCGAGATGCGGAAAATTTTCTTCGCGCAGGATGCGGCCGGCTTCGCGCACTTCTTCGAGTCCCTTCACTTCTTCGACGCCGATATTGAGAAGACCAACTGTCGGACGGTCGAGACCGAACAGAATGCGCGCGGTGGCCGCGCCTATGACGGCAAGGTCGACCAGATGATCGGCATCCGCGCCGATCGAAGCGCCGACGTCGAGCACGACCGATTCCCCGCGCAAGGTCGGCCACAGCGCCGCGATCGCGGGCCGTTCGATGCCAGGCAGTGTTCTGAGATTGAATTTCGACATCGCCATCAAGGCGCCGGTATTGCCGCCGGAAAGTGCCATGTCGGCCTCGCCTTTTTTGACCGCGTCGATGGCAAGCCACATCGACGATTTCCAGCGGCCATAGCGCAAGGCTTGGCTCGGCTTGTCCTCCATGCGCACCGCCACATCGGTATGCACGAGTCTCGACAGCGCTTTGAGTTGCGGCCTCGCGTCCAGGAGCGGTGCGATCAGCGAAGCGTTGCCGAAAAAGATGAATTCGGTGCCGGGATGACGCTCAAGCGCCAGTTCGGCGCCGGCAACCGTTACGGGCGGGCCGTGATCGCCCCCCATCGTATCGAGCGCAATGCGGACCTTTTCTGACATGAATTGATCTAGGTCCGAACGATGCGAAAGCGGCGGCGGGCGTGAGAATAACGGTTCGCCACCCGGACACAACTCTGTTGAGCAGCCATAGCCGCACCTCTGGCTGCGGCAGCCAGTCCTATGACCATGTCGGTGCCCCCCAACTGCTGACGGCGCCAATTCCACTGATTTTTGGAGTTAAAACCCACCGTCAAGCGTATGTTTCGATTGTGGTTCTTGGATATGGCGGCGTCGCGGCCGCAAAGTTATACGCGGTCCATTACCGTCGAACTAGCCCCGGCACCGGCCCGACCTTAGTCCTTCGTCAGCTTGGCGAGCGCGGCGAACGGGCCCGGCTCGGGCTTCTCGTCCTGCGGCGCCTGGAACGCGGCGCCGGGCTTACGGGGATAAGGATCAACCCCCAGAATCAGGAACTCGATCGCCAATGCGCCGAGATCAACCATGCCGCCGACCAACGGCTCGGGATCATCCCATTTGACATAGCGCGGCTCGGGCTCGGCGCCCTTCACGGCTGCGGGGGGAGCCCGCTCCGGCAGGAACACGAGATCGACCCTCTCATCCACCTCGTTGCTGAGCGGCTCCAGGGTGACGACACAATTCTGCCCGACGGTCGCCGAGACCTGCCCGGCGACGCGCAATCCGTCATTGCCGCGACGCGTCACGTCGAAGCTTGCTTGCAAGCGCGGCAAGTCGCGCAGCCCTGCGAGTTTTGCGACCGCATTGCGCACACCGGCATCGGCATCGAGGTCAAAATGCTGGCCGCATTCGGGGATATCGTCCAGCGCGACCGGCACCCGCCACGCGGGCAAGCCGGAATTCTGCGGTTTTTGCTCAGCCATTTTGGATGGTCTCTGCGACCGATTCTATAACGGTTTCCGGATTCGGGAACGCGATTTCGCTGCGCAGCAGGGCGCTTTCGAATACCAGTCCATTCTGGGCTTCGAACTGGCGCATCACCGCGCGCGCATAGCGCGCAAGTCGTGCCGGTCCGTCTAGCCGCTCAGACGCGCGATCTCCATGCGCGAAGATATTGCGTGCGAGCGCATTCGCAAGCTCTCGCTCGTCGGATGCGGCGAGGGCTGCGCGATAGGCGGCTTGGCGGCCGTAAAAGGCTTCCGCGAACTGCCGCATCTTCTTAGGCACGGCAAGATCGCCGACGCCCATTTCGCGTAGATTATCGTCCATGTCGCGGCAGAATTCGTCGAACAGCTTCTGTCCGATCGCTCGGCCGCTGCTCGCGTCGGCCTCGAGCCGCGCCAGCACGAGCACGAGGTGAAGCACGATCAAGTCGAACCGGCCTTCGACGCTGTCGGGCACGCCATAGGCGCGATAAAACACGGCCGAACGCGCCTGCGCCACGATCGCGCCATAGAGGTCACGGATGGTGCCGGCGGAGGAACTTTGTCGAAAAAGCCCGAAGATCATTAGGTTAACCGACGTTGCCGCGGACGCTTACCGACCGGCCGATTGCCAATCGCGCACTTTGGGGGTACGGCACGCGACGGCTTCACGCAAGCCAGGCGGTTAGGGACGAGTATGCGGGGCAGTTTGGCGCGCAATGAAAGCCGGCTGGCGGCTGCGGCCCGGATCGCGGCGCTGACGCTGCTGTCGGCACTTGCGGTCGCCGGCTGCAGCACGCGCGAGACCTTTCAGCGCGGCTATGTGCTGCCGGAAGGCGCGCTGGAGCAGATTCCGCTCGGCGCCTCGCAGGAGCAGGTGCTGCTTGTGCTTGGCACGCCGTCGACCGTGGCGACCGTGAGCGGCGAAGCCTTCTACTATATTTCGCAGCGCGCCGATCGCCCGATCGCCTTCATGCGGACGAAAGTGACCGACCAGCGCGTCATTGCCGTGTATTTCGACAAGGACCGCAAGGTCCAACGGCTCGCCGAATATGGCATGAAGGACGGCAAAGTCTTCGATTTTGTCAGCCGCACCACGCCGACCAGCGGCAACGATCTCAACGTGATTACCACGATTATTCACAATCTCGAAGGCAAGGGCACCTAACTATCGCACGGCGATTCCGTGGCGCCAGCCAGTGGCGAACACGGAATCGATAGCCCGTCTAGACGTTCGATCCAATCTCGGCGCGCTGCGCCGATAGACTGCCGACGGCGGCTGGCGCGGCTTCGCGGTCGACGTGCAGCTAGTGCGCCAGCACCGCGAGCAGCAGCAGCGCGACGATATTGGTGATCTTTATCATCGGATTCACCGCCGGACCCGCCGTGTCCTTGTACGGATCGCCGACCGTGTCGCCCGTTACCGCCGCCTTGTGCGCGTCCGAGCCCTTGCCGCCGTAATGGCCGTCCTCGATGTATTTCTTGGCATTGTCCCAGGCGCCGCCGCCTGATGTCATCGAGATCGCAACAAACAAGCCGGTGACAATGACGCCGAGCAGCATCGCGCCGAGCGCCGAGAACGCCGCGGATTTGCCCTGCGCGCCGCCCCCGGCGATGAAGTAAATGACGAAGTAGACGACGATGGGCGACAGCACCGGCAGCAGCGAGGGCACGATCATTTCCTTGATCGCAGCGCGCGTAAGCATATCGACGGCACGGCCGTAATCGGGCTTGTCGCGGCCCTGCATGATGCCCGGTCGCTCGCGGAACTGGCGCCGCACCTCCTCAACGATCGAGGACGCGGCGCGCCCGACGGCGGTCATGCCCAAAGCGCCGAACAGATAAGGCAAGAGGCCGCCAAACAGCAGACCGGCGACCACATACGGATTGCTGAGCGAGAAATCCGGCGCCACGCCCTGGAAGAAAGGATGACTGCTTGAACCCGCGACGAAGAATTTTAGGTCCTCGTTGTAGGCGGCGAACAGCACCAGCGCGCCAAGACCGGCCGAGCCGATGGCATAGCCCTTGGTTACCGCTTTGGTGGTGTTGCCGACCGCGTCCAGCGCATCCGTCGACTTGCGCACTTCCTTCGGCAGGCCGGCCATTTCGGCGATGCCGCCGGCATTGTCCGTAACCGGGCCGAAAGCGTCGAGTGCCACCACCATGCCGGCCAATGCCAGCATCGTTGTTACGGCGATGGCGATGCCGAACAGACCGGCAAGATTGTAGGTGATCAGAATGCCGGCGATGATGACCAGGGCCGGCAGCGCCGTCGCTTCGAGCGATACGGCGAGGCCTTGGATCACATTGGTGCCGTGACCGGTGACCGAAGCAAGCGCGATCGCGCGCACCGGACGATAGTCGGTGCCGGTATAGTACTCGGTGATCCAGATGATCAGGCCGGTGACGGCGAGGCCGACGATGCCGCAAATGAACAGCGTCTGGCCCGCATAGTTGGCGCCGGGCAGCGTGCCCCAACCGATCAGGAAATAGGTCACCGCGGCAATGCCGATAAGCGCGATGATCGCAGTCGCGACCATGCCCTTATACAACGCGCCCATGATCGCCTGGCTCGGGCCGAGCTTGACGAAAAAGGTGCCGATGATGGAGGCGATGATGCAGACGCCGCCGATCGCAAGCGGATAGGTCATCATCGTGAGCAGCGTGTCGGCGCCAGCGGCCCGATAGAAGATCGCGGCCAGAACCATCGTGGCGACCGTGGTCACCGCGTAAGTCTCGAACAGATCGGCCGCCATGCCGGCGCAATCGCCGACATTGTCGCCGACGTTGTCGGCGATAGTCGCAGGATTGCGTGGATCGTCTTCGGGAATGCCGGCCTCGACCTTGCCGACAAGGTCGCCGCCGACATCGGCGCCTTTGGTGAAAATGCCGCCGCCAAGGCGGGCGAAGATCGAGATCAACGAGGCGCCAAAGCCGAGTGCCACGATAGAATCAACGACCTCGCGGTCATTAGGCGCCATATGCAGCGTGCCGGTGAGAAAGCCGAAATAGAGCGTTACGCCAAGGAGCGCCAGCCCGGCGACCAGAAGACCGGTGATGGCGCCGGCGCGAAACGCAAGCTCGAGGCCGCCGGCCAGCGAGCCAATGGCCGCTTGCGCGGTGCGCACATTGGCACGAACCGAGACGTTCATGCCAATGAAGCCTGCCGCGCCGGACAGGACCGCACCGACCGCAAAGCCGATCGCGACCAGCCAACCGAGGAAATAGCCGACCACCAGGAAAATGACGGCGCCGACCAGCGCAATCGTGCTGTATTGGCGCCGCAGATAGGCCTGGGCGCCTTCGCGCACGGCGGCCGCAATTTCCTGCATGCGCTCGCTACCGGCATCCTGCGAAAGGACCCAGGTGGTGGCCCAGATGGCGTAGGCAACCGCCAACGCGCCGCATAGAACGATGAGCCACAAAGTTTGCATTGAACATCCCCGGTGTTTTTGGAGGGGCGGACATCAGGTCCGCCCGCAAGGAATGAGCGCTGAGGCGCGCGTCATGCGCGATGCGACGCGGCCACTGCCATAATGCCCTCCCCGCATAAGGTCAACGGATCGGGCGCAACTGGGCGCGAAAGCGTGCAAAAGCCCAGACAGCGTTGATTTCCAAAGCGTTGCGGCGACGAGGCGCGGCTAGGCGGCACCCAAATAGCGAATTGGGCGCCCCGGCGCGATCGCTTCCGCCGCAGCGATAATGGCATTGGCGTCTATGCCGTAGTGGCGATACAGGTCGGCAATCGCGCCGGTCTGGCCGAAATGTTCGACGCCGAGCGGCCGCACGCGATGACCATGGACCGCACCGAGCCATCCCAGCGTCGCCGGATGGCCGTCAAGCACGGTGACAATGCCGCAGTGCCGTGGCAGGTGCGCAAGCAGACGTTCGACATGCGAGCGGGCATGAATGAGGCCGCGTTCCCGCGCACGCCAAGCCGCCGTCCAGCCGGCATTGAGGCGGTCGGCGGACGTCACCGCCAGCAGCCCTACATCGCGCCGGTCTTCTGCCATCAGGCCGACCGCGCGGATGGCCTCAGGCGCGACCGCACCGGTATAGGCAACGGCGACCTGGCAGTTCGGCCCCGGTTCGCGCAGCCAGTAAGCGCCATCAACGATCGCCTGGCGCAAATCCGGCGTCATATCCCGCTTGAGTTGCTCGATCGGCCGCGTCGATAGTCGCAGATAGACCGAGCCGCCGGTCTCGTCGCGCAACCACGTGCGTTCCGACGGCGCCGCGCTGCCGTCACGCTGGATGTAGTCGAGCGCAAAACGCAGAATGACGGCAAGTTCGTCGACAAAGGCCGGCTCGAAGGCGGCGAGGCCGTCCTGCGCCATGCCGATCAGCGGCTCGGCGATCGACTGATGCGCACCGCCCTCCGGCGCGAGCGTGATGCCCGACGGCGTCGCGGCCAGAATGAAACGGGCGTCCTGATAGCAGGCATAGTTCAGCGCATCGAGACCGCGCGCGATGAACGGATCGTAGAGCGTGCCGATCGGCAACAGCCGCTCGCCATGAATCGCATGCGACAGACCGAGCGCGGACAGCAGGATGAACAGGTTCATTTCGGCAATGCCGAGCTCGATGTGCTGGCCCTTGGGCGAGAACTCCCAATTGAACGTCGACGGAATGCGCTCGCTCTTAAACGTATCGGCGAGCGCCTCGCGCGCGAACAGGCCGCGACGATTGACCCACGGGCCGAGATTGGTCGATACGGTGACGTCGGGAGATGTCGTCACTATCCGCGAGGCAAACGGCGTCGTGCCGCGCGCGATCTCGTTGAGGAGTGCGCCAAATCCGGTCTGGGTCGACATGTCCGGCTGGATCGTGACGGAAAGCGTCTCCGGAACCTCGATGCGCGCGGCCTGCAAGTTGCGATTGCCGGCAGTTGCAAACGGCACCGCGTCAAGAAATTCTTGAATCTCCGGCGCCGGCACATCAAGGCCCTCAAAACGGTCCCATTCGTGCCCAGCGCGAATTTTCATTGCCGCACGAAATGTTTCCATCTGGGCGGGCGTCATCAGGCCGGCATGATTATCCTTGTGGCCGGCGAACGGCAGGCCAAAGCCCTTGATCGTATAGGCGATGAAGCAAACCGGCCGATCATGATCGATCGCATCGAAGGCCTCGATGACGGTCGGCAGATCATGGCCGCCGAGATTGTTCATCAGCCGCGCCAGCTGCTCGTCGCTGCGTCGCTCGATCAGCTGCGTCACTGGACCCTGATCGCCGATTTCGTCGAGCAGGCGCTTGCGCCAGGCCGCGCCGCCTCGGAAAACGAGTGCCGAATAGAGCTGGTTAGGACAACGATCGATCCATTGCCGCAGCACCTCGCCGCCCGGCTCGCGAAACGCGGCCTGCTGCAGCGCCCCATATTTGAGCACGACGACGTCCCAGCCGAAATTGCGGAACAGATTTTGGTAGCGCTCCCAAAGTCCTTCGCGCACCACGGCATCGAGGCTCTGCCGGTTGTAATCGACGATCCACCAGCAATTGCGCAGGCCCTGCTTCCAGCCTTCCAGCATCGCCTCAAAAATATTGCCTTCGTCGAGCTCGGCATCGCCAATGAGCGCAATCATGCGGCCTTCGGGGCGATCGAGACCCCAGCCGTGCGCGCGCACGTAATCCTGCACGAGCGATGAGAACAGCGTCTGCGCGACGCCTAAGCCCACCGAGCCGGTCGAGAAATCGACGTCGTCGGTATCCTTGGTGCGCGAGGGATAGGACTGCGCACCCTTGTAGCCGCGAAACGCCTCGAGCTTCTCGCGCGTCTGCCGGCCGAGCAGATACTGGATGGCGTGGAAATTCGGCGAGGCATGCGGCTTCACCGCCACGCGGTCGGCCGGCCGCAGCGTGTGAAAATAAAGCGCTGTCATGATGGTCGCGAGCGATGCGGACGACGCCTGATGCCCGCCGACCTTCAGGCCGTCGCCATTCTCGCGGAGGTGGTTGGCGTGATGGATGATCCAGGTCGCAAGCCAGAGCACCTTGCGCTCGAGTTCTGCAAGGATGGCGAGATTGCGCGAGCTGTCCGGCGCCGTCATAGAAGAGTTCCTGGAAAACCAATTGCGGCTTTTGCCGACGCTGCGATTGTCGCCCTCAAGCCTGGCAAAAGGCTGCCGTTTCTGGCTATGATTTGCATCATATTAGCAGATTTCCGCACTCAGGTTCCAACCAGGAGCAGATCTTGCCAAAGGAGCCGATGGACGATCTCGACCGCAAAATCCTCGCGGTGCTGCAGGAGGACGGCCGCATCAGCCTGTCCGATCTCGCCACCCGCGTGAATTTGTCGCCCTCGCCGTGCCTGCGACGCATTCGCCGCATGGAGCGTTCAGGCATCATCGCGCGCTATGTGGCGGTGCTCGATCAAGCCAAGGTCGGCCTTCCGGTCAGCGTCTTCGTCTCGATCAAGCTCGAGAGCCAGCGCGTCGAAGCACTCGAGCGCTTCAAGAAGGCCATCGCCAAATGGCCGGAAGTGCTCGAATGCTACCTGATGACCGGCCCGCGCGACTATCTCCTGCGCATCGTCGCGGCGGATCTCGCGGCCTATGAGCGCTTCCTCAAGCAGAAGCTGACGCGCATCGACGGCGTCGCCTCGATCGAATCGAGCTTCGCGCTCGAACAGGCGAAATATTCGCACCTCCTGCCGATCGCATGAGCGGCGGGCGAATGCCCTGAACAACCGGCAACGGCTTTCCGAGCACCCCGGTGGCAGACAAGCACCGGGGCTTCATAAGCCCAGCCATAGAGAGCGTTGCGGGATCGCAGCCTGTCCGGCTGCGCGAGCGGCCCGATTCATCAAAAAAGATGGGAACCAATTGCAGGCTTCATGTTTGTTACAGCGGGATGGTGGGTCTTCCCGTCTATCGCCTCTATGGTCTTGAACGCGCGCTATCTGGCCGCTCCCACCTTCTGCCCGCTGTGCCGCGATAGCCGGAAGTTTGCGCTCGTAGAGTAAGCCGCGACTGTCGGCGCGTCGTGGCAGGGGGAGTATCATATGAAGAAGCTCAGTCTCATAGTGGCAGCGGCGATCGCTCTCCTAAGCATCGCTGGCTGTGCGCAGTATATAGGTAAGGGCAAAGCCCCGCCGCCGGTCGTCACCAAAGGCTGAAATATAAAGCGTCAACCACTGTGCCGGTTCGATATCGCGCGTTTGCGGGCGCATTCGAGCGGCATCGGCCGCATGCCGGCATCGATGATAAAACACCCGTCAGCGGGCGCGGCCTCCCCAAGGACAACGTCTTGAGGCGCCGCACCTAAGTTAGAGCTCGACGGTCTCGAAATCCGCCGGCAGGATGACCTCGAGCAATTCGCAGTCGTCGGAATAATCCAGCACAGTGTGCTTGATCTTGGGCGGCTGCAGCCAGCACGAGCCCTCGCGCATGGTGACGACCTCCCCTTCATACTCGCCCTTGATCCAGCCTCGCAGCACGTAGACCATCTGAAAATCGACATCGTGATAATGGCGCTTGGATACTTCCGCCGGATCGCAAGGCGGAATCATCTTGATGACATGAGCGCGTGCCAGGCCGTTGGTTGCAGCCGCGATGCCGAGATCGCGATATTGCGCATAGCGGCGCAGCCCCGCCTTAAAGGCATTCGGATCGTGATGGCTGACGACAAAACGCTGCTTTTTCGGCGCCCTCTTGGCCGCCGGCTTGTGCCCGGTGGCACCGACACGGCGGCGCGCCGACGGCTTGGCGCGCAGGCGACTGTGTATAGCTCTCCCCCCTTGCGCTTTAGCCTTTGTTGATCGCATCCGCTTTGCTTTCGCCATGTGATTTCCCTCCCGCATTCATCAGAAACGAAGCGCGCCGTTATGGCGACGGCCATTATAGCCGGTGGCGCGACAGCGAACAGCGACGGCGCGGGCTGATCCAATCGCGCTCGCACATCAAAATCAGAAATGGCTGTAGGAAGGACGTGCGAATGCAAGCGCTTTGCCGCCGCGCAGGAAGCGCGCGCCCTCGCCTGCGGCGATGCGGCCGATTTCACTCACCGCGACGCCGACGCGCTCCGCCTCGGCGCGAAACGCTTGCAGCTTTTCCGGCGCCAGCGTCACGACGATCTCATAATCGTCGCCGCCCGTCAGCATTGCTTCGATCAGCGCCGGTTCGGCAGCCGCAGCAGCGCGGGCGGCCTCTGACAATGGCACGCGCACCACGTCGATCGCCGCCGCGACAGCGGAAGCGCGGCACAATTTGGCGAGGTCACCGGCCAAGCCATCGGAAACGTCGATCGCGGCCGAGGCATGATGCAGCACGACGTCAGCGAGCGCATTGCGCGGCTCGGGCAACAGATAACGCTGCTTGAGCTGCGCTTGCATCGCTTCGGTAAGCTGCCATTTTGCGGCGAGGTCCGCATCGCGCCGCAGCCGAACGCCGAGCGCGGAATCGCCAATCGTGCCGGTGACCACGACGCAATCGCCGACTCTCGCGCTCGAGCGCCGAACCATGCCGCCATGCGGCACTTCGCCGAATGCCGCGATCGAAACGGAAAGCGGCCCCGGCGTGTGATCCGTGTCGCCGCCCAGGAGCGGACAATCATAGCGCCTTGCATCTTCGCCAAGTCCTTGCGCGAATGCCGCGAGCCACGCGTCATCGACCGCCGATGGCAGAGCGATCGCCATGAGAAAGCCGATCGGCCTGGCGCCTTTGGCGGCGAGATCGGAGAGATTCATGCGCAACGCCTTGCGGCTGATTGTGTCCGGCGGATCGTCCGGAAAAAAATGCACGCCGGCGATGACGCCGTCGGTCGTCATCACAAGATCGCAGCCGGCCGACGGCGTAATGGCGGCTGCATCGTCGATCAAGCCAAACGCTCCCGGATCGCTGGCGAGCGGGGCAAAGTAGCGCGCGATCAGGCGGTCTTCGGACGACGAGTCAGCGCCTGCGGGCTTTTGTGTCGAGTCGTCGGCCATCGTCGTCGAAGCCTAGCCGCCGGCGAATTCGCCGGCCCGCATTTGATGCGCCAGCTGGTCAAGCACGGCGTTGACCATGCCGGTCTCGTCTTTGTCGACGAAGGCTGATGCGACGTCGACATATTCGGCCATCACCACGCGCGCCGGCACGTCGCTGCGGCAAGCGAGCTCATAGGCACCGGCGCGCAGCACGGCACGCAGCACCGCCTCGATGCGCTTGAGCGGCCAGCCGCGGGCCAATGCGGTGTCGATCTGCGGATCGAGACGCGTCTGCTCGCGCACCACGCCGGTGACGATGTCACGGAAATAGGCGGCTTCGGCCGGCAGATATTTGACGCCTTCGACTTCGCCGTCGAGCCAATGGCTTTCGAACTCGGCCATGATCTCGTTGAGGCCGGTGCCGGCGAGGTCCATCTGATAAAGCGCCTGCACGGCGGCGAGCCGCGCGGCGCCGCGCTTATTCGCCTTGCGAATCTGTGATGTGCCGTCAGCCATCTTGGCCTTTCATTTTGAGCCGCCGCTTCAGGTCGATCAGCGCCAGCGTCGCGCGCGCGGCATCGCCGCCCTTGTCCTGGTTCTCGACGCGGGCGCGCGCCCAGGCCTGTGCCTCGTTGTCGACAGTAATGATGCCGTTGCCGATCGGGATCTTGCGCGCCAACGACACTTGCATCAATCCACGCGCGGATTCTTGCGACACGATCTCGAAATGAATCGTCTCGCCGCGAATGACGCAGCCGAGCGCAACGGCGCCGTCATAAGGACGACGCCGGCGTTGCGCGGCATCAAGGCCGATAGCGATCGCGGTTGGAATTTCGAGCGAGCCCGGCACGCTGACGCAATCGAACTGGGCGCCGGCTTTCTTCAAGGCACTGGTGGCGCCGGCGAGAAGCGCGTCGGCGATATCATTGTAATAGCGCGCCTCGACGATGAGGACGCGCGCGCCCTTGCCGCCGTTGTTGTCACGTTTGCCTCGGCGCGGGCCGGCCATGCTGCGCTCCATCAGATTGAGCGTGGTGGTACCAAGCGACGCGAAGGCTCACAAGCACAGCTTTAATGCCGCAGCGCGGCTCTAGATCTTGCCGTCTTGCGCATGTCCTTGCCGGAAAACCGGTTCCTTCCTTTCCGGGACATGCGCCAGGAGCCGCGCCGCGTAACGCGCCATCTGGTCCACTTCGAGGTTGAGATGCGCGCCCGGCCGCAGCGATCCTAATGTGGTGACCGCCAAAGTATGCGGAATGATGAGGACCGAGAACGTGTCGCCTTTGACCTCGTTGACGGTAAGCGAAACCCCGTCGAGCGCCACCGATCCTTTCGGCGCGATGAAACGGGCCAGTTCGGGCGGCACACGAAACGATAAGGCGGCGCTGTCGAGAAAATCATCGCGGGTGACGAGCTCGGCGATGCCATCGACATGGCCGCTGACCAAGTGGCCGCCGAGCTCGTCGCCAAGCCGCAGCGCCCGTTCGAGATTGAGCCTGGTGCCGCGTAGCCAGGCTTTTGCCGTGGTCATCCGCAGCGTTTCGGCGGCCGTATCCACGGCGAACGACGTTCTATTTCCAGCGCGGCCGCGCGCGACGACTGTCAAGCAGATTCCTGAGCAGGCGATGGACGCGCCGATATCGATCGATTCCGGATCGAAACCGCAGGCGATGATCAGACGGCGCAGCCCTGCGTCCTTTTCTTGAACGTCAATGACCTCGCCCAATTCGCTGATTATGCCGGTAAACATCAGATCACCCGCGCTCGTAACGATCCTGTCGGTCAGATCCAATCGTCTCGCTGCCGATAAACTTAAGGCGGCCTTTCAATTTCGAGAATGCCGATAGATCAAGTGCATCGACGCCGTCGGGGCCGACAATCGTTTCCGAATGAAACAGCATAGCCTCGTCCACCAGATCGGCCTCGACCATGGCCGCCGCCAATGTCGGGCCGCCTTCCACCATGAGCCTGGTGATGCCCCTGGCGGCCAGAGACTCCAGCGCAGCTGCAAGGTCAAGCGAAGCGGCGCTTCCCGGCGAGCGCAGGACTTCGACGCCGAGCGGCAAGAGCTTGAACTCCGCATCCTGTGGAGCCGCCGCGGCGGCGATCACCCATACCGGCGCTTCATACGCGCTTTTCACCAGGCGCGAATCGAGCGGTAAGCGCAGCATGCTGTCGGCGACAATACGAACCGGAGAGTTCTTCGCCATGCCGGGCAATCGGCATGTCAGCATGGGATCGTCGGCAAGCGCCGTGCCAATGCCGATCATGATCGCGTCACTCTGCGAGCGCAGGCGGTGAACGCGCTCGCGCACCGCAGCGCCGGTGATGGCGATCGGGTGTCGGCCTGCTGCGCCGGCCTTGCCGTCGGCCGAGATCGCGAGCTTGAGCAAGACATGCGGCCGTCCTTGCGTCATGCGCCGAATGTGTCCGGCGTGATCGCGGCGCGCTTCGTCTGCGCCCATGCCAACGTCCACGGCAATGCCGGCGGCACGGAGCCTTGCATGCCCCTGGCCTGCTACTTCGGGATTCGGGTCTTCAATCGCCGACACCACGCGCGCCAGTCGGGCGGCGATGACGGCATCGGCGCAGGGTGGCGATTTGCCGTAATGCGAGCATGGTTCGAGCGTGACATAGAGCGTCGCGCCGTGCGCGGCAGCGCCGGCCCTGCGCAGCGCCTCGATCTCCGCATGCGGTCGCCCGCCCGGCTGCGTCCAGCCGCGGCCAACGATGACGCCGTCTTTCACGATCACCGCGCCGACTGCCGGATTGGGCCAGGTTCGACCAAGCCCACGACGGCCGAGGCTGAGTGCGAGCGCCATAAAGCGTCCGTCTTCATTGGCGCCAGCTCGCGCGCTCACTCCGCCGCCTCGTCCCCCGACAGTTCGGCGAGCGCCGCCTCGAAATCCTTGGCTTCGCGGAAATTGCGATAGACCGAGGCAAAGCGCACATAGGCGACATCGTCGAGCTCGCGCAAATGCGCCATTACCGTCTCGCCGATGGTTTCGGAGGAGACTTCGCTTTCGCCGATACTCTCGAGCTCGCGCACGATCTTGGACACCATATGATCAATGCGTTCGGGCTCAACGGGGCGCTTGCGGCAGGCGATCTGCACCGAGCGCAGAAGCTTGTCGCGATCGAAGGGTACGCGCCGGCCGTTGCGTTTGATCACTACGAGTTCACGCAACTGCACGCGTTCGAAAGTCGTGAAGCGAAAGTTGCAGGCGAGGCAGACGCGGCGGCGGCGGATGACGGACGAGTCCTCCGTCGGCCGCGAATCCTTCACCTGGGTGTCGAGGCTTCCGCAACTCGGACAGCGCATCCTATCCCTCGTAGATCGGGAATCGGCCTACCAGACGTTTGACCTTGTCGCGCACGCTCGCTTCGGCTTGTGCGTGCTCCTCCGACCCGCTGTGCGACAGCGCGTCAAGCACTTCGGCGATCAGATCGCCGATCTGCCTGAATTCGGCGATGCCGAAGCCGCGCGTCGTGCCCGCCGGCGTGCCAAGGCGGACACCAGACGTTACGGTCGGCTTTTGCGGATCATAGGGAATGCCGTTTTTGTTGCAGGTGATATGGGCGCGGCCGAGCGCGAGCTCCGCCACCTTCCCGGTCAGATTTTTGCGCCGCAGATCGACCAGCATCAAATGCGTGTCGGTGCCGCCGGAGACGATATCCAGCCCGCGGTTCTTCAAGGTTTCAGCCAGTGCTTTCGCGTTCTCGACGACATTCCTGGCATAGAGCCGAAACGATGGCCGCAGCGCCTCGCCAAAGGCGACTGCCTTGGCGGCGACAACATGCATCAGCGGCCCGCCCTGCATGCCGGGAAAGACCGCCGAATTGAGCTTTTTCGCAAGCTCCTCGTCATTGGTGAGGATCGCGCCGCCGCGCGGCCCGCGCAACGTCTTGTGCGTGGTCGTGGTTACCACATGCGCATGCGGAAACGGCGACGGATGCGCGCCGCCGGCAACGAGGCCGGCGAAATGCGCCATGTCAACCACCAGATACGCGCCGACTTCATCGGCGATCTCGCGGAAGCGGCGGAAGTCGATGATGCGCGGATAGGCCGAGCCGCCGGCAATGATGACTTTGGGGCGATGTTCTCTGGCAAGCCGCGCCACTTCCTCCATATCGATCAGATGGTCGTCGCGCCGCACGCCATAGGGCACGACCTTGAACCAGCGGCCGGAAAGATTAACCGGCGAGCCATGGGTCAGGTGGCCGCCGGCAGCCAGATTGAGCCCCATGAAGGTGTCGCCCGGCTGCATCAGTGCCATGAAGACTTCGGCATTGGCGGAAGCGCCGGAATGCGGCTGCACATTGGCGAAGGCGCAGCCGAACAATCTGGTTACACGATCTATCGCAAGACGTTCCGCCACATCGACAAATTGGCAGCCGCCATAATAACGCTTGCCCGGCAGGCCTTCGGCATATTTGTTGGTCAGAACCGAGCCTTGCGCCTCGAGAACGGCACGGCTGACGATGTTTTCCGACGCGATCAATTCGATCTCGTCGCGTTGCCGGTCGAGCTCGGCCTTGATCGCCGCCGCGACCTCAGGGTCGCTGTCGGCGAGCGCCGCCGTGAAAAAATCCTCTTCCATCGCTTTGGCTTGCTGGCTGACCGACATGCCTCGTTCCCTGTCTCGACTATGCGCTGGTTGTTCGCCGGAAGGCGCGGCGAGCCACGGTGATACACCGCCGGCCGGCATCGCGCCAGCGACGGGCCGCAAGGCTTGGCATATTTCGGCTCATAACCACGCTATATTTGGGGATTACGGGGGTCGCGACAAGAATTCCCGCCGTCCCGATCGAGGACCGGCTTGACCCCCAATTGCTCTGCGCGATTGCTCTGCGCGGCGCCCGATCCCGCACGAGCTGTTGGCCATGCTGTCGAAATGGCTGCGGCCCGACCGTCATTGTGGTCGACGGTAGCAGTGCCGTCTCAATGAGGAGACTGCGATGAAGTACATGCTGCTTATCTACAGCAACGAAACCAGCGTCCAGGGGCTCAGCAAGGCCGACATGGACCAGATGTTGGCGGCTTACAACGCCTATACCGAGGCTCTGCAGAAAGCCGGCGCCCTGGTCGACGGAAATCGGCTGCAGCGCTCCACCTCTGCAACCACAGTGCGCATCACCGGCGGCAAAACCAATGTCCTCGACGGCCCCTATGCCGACACCAAGGAACAGCTGGGCGGCTATTACATGATCGACGTTCCCGACCTCGATGCGGCTTTGTCCTGGGCGGCGCGCTGTCCGGGCGCCAGTCACGGCACAGTCGAGGTGCGTCCGCTCTGGACAATGTAGCGCGTGAGCGAGGCCGTCGGCCATAACGGCGATGCCGCGGAAAGGGCCGCGGAAAGTGTCGCGCGCCGCAGCTATGGACGGTTGATTGCGTTTCTGTCTTCGCGCACCGGCGACGTCGCGGAAGCCGAGGATGCCTTGGCTGAGGCTTTTGCGGCGGCGCTGGTCGACTGGCCCGAACACGGCGTGCCGAAAAGCCCGGAAGCCTGGTTGATCGCGGTCGCGCGCCGCAAGGGAATCGATGCCGCTCGCAAGCGACGCAGCGCGGCGCAGGCCGCGGGCCCGCTTACCCTCATTACGGAGGAGCTGCAGGAGCTTGCTGTGAAGGCTTCGACCGACACGCAAATTCCCGACCAGCGCCTGTCGCTGATGTTTGGTTGCGCTCATCCGGCGATCGAGCCGGCGATGCGAGCGCCGCTGATCCTGCAAACGGTCCTCGGTTTCGATGCGGCGACCATTGCTTCGGCTTTCCTGGTTGCGCCGGCTACCATGAGTCAGCGTCTGGTGCGCGCCAAAGCCAAGATCAAGCAGGCCGGCATTCCGTTTCGCGTGCCGGAGCGCAGCGAGCTCGCCGGCCGGCTCGATGCCGTGCTCGAAGCGATCTATGCCATTTTTGCCGAAGGCTGGTGCGATCCGGCCGGCACGGAGACGCGCCGCCGCAACCTTGCCGAGGAAGCGATCTGGCTGAGCCGGCTTGTCGTGACGCTTCTGCCGGTCGAACCCGAGGCGCTTGGCCTGCTAGCTCTCATTTTGCACCTTGAGGCGCGGCGCCGCGCGCGGCGCGACGCGCAAGGTGATTACGTCCCGTTGGCCGAGCAGAACCCCGCTTTGTGGGATCTCGCTCTGATCGAAGAGGCGGAAGCCTTGTTATCGCGCGCGAGCCAGATGAGCGCGATCGGCCGCTATCAGCTGGAGGCCGCGATACAATCGGCGCATGTCATTCGCCGCCGCACCGGGCGGCCCGATTGGGCAGCGATCGAAAAGCTTTATGGCGCGCTGGCCGCGCTGACCAATTCACCCGTCGTGACGATCAACCGCGCCGTTGCGCTCGCCGAGGTGAGCGGTCCCGCGGCGGCGCTCGCGCTTCTCGACACGGTTGCGGCCGATGCGCGGCTCGCCGCCTATCAGCCCTATTGGGCGGCGCGTGCCGAGTTGCTCATGCACGCCGGCGATGTGGCGAACGCCGAGACGGCCTATGACCGCGCCATCGGCCTCGAAGCGGATCCCGCGGTGCGCCGCTTCCTGCAACAGCGCCGCGCGACGCTCGGCAAAAGCACCTAAGCCAAAGCACCTGGACGATCGACTCGGGTCGAAACCCGCAGATTTGGATGACGGCCTCCGATCGGTTCGCGCCGTCGATCCCGGCCGCAGTCAGGCATGATAGGGCGATCCTCAGACTCCGAGTTGGTCCCGCATTTGTGAGTTTGGAGTTTGCTAGAGCTTCGTCGTCGGCGGAATCGCCGGCGCGCCCAGGCCGTCGCGACCGTAAATGTCTTCGCGAAACTGCACCACGCCGTCGGAAGCCGCCCAGGCGGTGACATAGACCCAGTGCAGCGGCACGGGCTTGGCGAGCTGCGCATCCTTGCGCTCGCCCGACTTGATCACGCTGTCGATCTCCGCCGCCGGCCAGCCTTTGGTTTCGTCCAGCAGCCATACGACCAGCTCGCGCACATTCTGCACGCGCATGCAGCCCGACGAGTGGAAGCGAAAATCATCGCCGAACAAATTCTTCAGCGGCGTGTCGTGCATATATACGCCGTAGGGGCTCGGAAAATTGATGCGGATCGAGCCCAGCGAATTCTTGGCGCCCGGATCCTGCTTGAACGTGTAATTGGTCGCCTCCTCGGAGTACCAGTTGATGTCGGCGGGCTTAAGCTCTTTCTGGTGACTGTCGAGAATGCGGATGTGGTTCTCGGTCAGATAATCCGGTTGATCCTGCATTTTCGGGATCAGATCCTTGCGCACGATCGAGGCCGGCACCGTCCAGTAGGGATTGAAATTGATCTGGACGATCCTGCTGTTGATGTCCGGCGACGGCCGGTCGGGCTTGCCGGCGACCGCAGCGTGACGCGAGACGACGACGTCGTTCTGGATCGCCTCGACACGCGCGGCGGGAATATTAGCCACCACATAACGCGGCCCGAGATTGGTCGACAACGTCCTGAGCCGCTCGATATTGATCTTCAGTTGATCGCGCCGCGTCGTCGCCGGCACGTTCATCGCATCCAGCGTCGCCTCGCGCACAATGCCGTCGATGTTGAGCCCATGGCGCGCCTGGAAGCGCCGCACGGCTTCCTCGACATAGGAATCATAAATGTCGTTGCCCACCGCGCTTGGATCGAGATCGCCGGAGACCGAAAGCCGTGCGCGCAGATCGACCACGCTTGGATGGCGCATGCCGAGCTTAAGCTCCTCGACCTTCGGCACTTTGCGCCAGCCGCCGCGCGCGACTATCGCGTCATAGATCGCAACTGCGCGCTCGGTGGTCTCGGCGGTAGTCGGCGACAGCGTCGGCGCCGATGCCTTGGGCATATGGATGGTGCGCGAGGCCTGATCAAAGCTCTGGCCGAACTCGCCGCGGTCGGTCTCACGCATCAGCGCTTCGAGCGAGCGATCATCGAGCCGCGTTTGCGCCCGCGCTCGACCGGCCATGAGCCCGCCCGCGTAAGCCGCGCCGGCCAAGCCGCGCAACAGCAGGCGGCGCGAAACCCGCGCTTCGCCCCCTAAATTCTGCGAGTCGCTGTGACCCATCACCCTCGCGTCCGCAAAGGCGCCCAAAGGGAATTAGCACAGCGCGAGAATGGAACCAAAGGCCTCGGCCCGCCGCGCCGACGCTGCGTCTTGCCCGCCGCACTGGGCCGATTTGTGGCGGACGAACAAGCGGCGCGCTCAACGCAAAAAGACCCCGGCATTCTCGCCGGGGTTTCAGGCACGCCAGTACAAGGGAAACGCTGGCGAATGAAGCCGTCGCGCCTGGTCCAAAACGCTCGCCGTACTTGGCGAGCCGCTAGCGCCGTTTCGGACCGCGTCCGGCTTGCGATTACAGCCGATACAGAATCTGATCGGTCCAGAAGCGCTCGAGCCGATGCAGCGCTTTGTTGAGCACGCTGAACTCGTCGGCATTGATGCCGCCAACCTGCTCGACCGTGCGCACATGCTTCTGGTAGAGCGCATCGACAACATCGCGCACCTCGCGGCCCTTTTCGGTAAGCTTGATGCGCACCGAGCGGCGGTCGACGCGTGAACGCTGATGGTCGAGGAAGCCCATTTCGACGAGCTTCTTCAGATTGTAAGAGACGTTGGAGCCGAGATAGTAACCGCGCGTGCGCAGTTCGCCCGCGGTCAGCTCCTTGTCGCCGATATTGTAGAGCAAGAGTGCCTGCACCGAGTTGATGTCGGCGCGGCCGCGCCGATCGAATTCGTCCTTGATGACGTCGAGCAGACGCCGATGGAGCCGCTCAACCAGCGTGAGCGCCTCGAGATAATGCGGCCGAATATGGTCGAAGCGCGCCTCACGATCGGCGGGCTCGACCGTCTTGACGACGGCTTTCATGGTGACGCCTTTCCCAAGCCTTGCTGTAACAAGTATGTCTTGTTATCGACGGGCCCTGTTTCCCGCCGTAGTAGCGCCACCATACCGGGCACGCTCTAAGATCAGTTTAAATAACACGCTAAAAATAGCGTTTATTCGTGCCTCGGCGCACCGTCTATTGCGCGTAAAATCGCGGCGGATTTTGCGACGATTTGTTCACCGTAAGAAGCTTATCGCGTGGGCTTCGCTTGGCTCGGCCCACCACCGACAAAAGCGACGAGGGCGGACCGCCAGCGGATGCAGCGTCCTGACTGTCCGCGGCAGCGGCTGCGGTGCGCTCCACGACGAGGCGGCTTGCGCTACCCCGGCGCTTGCGAATGCGCTTGCCCCCGCCATGCCATGATGGCTCTTGCCGCGGGGAGCTTGTCGTCGCCGGCGGCGCGCTGATGTAATGTATTCGGTGACGTATGTCGGTGAAATAGCGACCACCATAGCCGCCATCCAGGTGGCACGCGAAGGGGCCCTTTCAGGCCCCTCAACCGGCGCCCTTCGAGGCTCTTCGCCGCGCACAGGCGACGGACCAGACGCAATACCGCTTGAAATTCCGCGCTGCGCGCTGGCGCTTGCTTGCGCCGGTATTTCCGATTGACTAGCTCTGTCGAGCCAACCATATAGCGCCATTCGCAGAGCGCGCCCGCAAATGGCCTTGCGGGGGAGTGTCCCGAGCGGCAAAGGGGGCGGACTGTAAATCCGCTGGCTGACGCCTTCGTAGGTTCGAGTCCTACCTCCCCCACCAGCCTTCGCTCGCATCGGAAGCTTCGCTGCTTCGGCTTGGCCAGCCGCGAACTCATCACGCGAAAAATCTCCCTATTGCCATCGCCCAAACCGCGTGACAGAAGCGCGCATGCGTGACCGGCGAGCACAGCGATCAGGCAAGCCGCGAGGCCGGCGGCGGCCGCCACAGCGCGGCACGCACTGGCAGCGCCCACCGAGGCCGTTTCAAGACGACGACTCCAACGCGATCGTGCTCTATGGCTGGCACACGGTGACCGCGGCGCTGGCCAATCCGGCGCGGCTCATCCGCCGGCTGTTTGCGACGGAAAACGCGCTGCGGCGCCTCGCTGATGATGGCATTGCGCTTCCCGTCACGCCGGACGTGGTGCGGCCGGATGCGCTCGCGGCACGGCTCACGCCGGATGCCGTGCATCAGGGGCTCATCGCCGAGGCCGATCCCCTGCCCTCCCCGAGCATCGAAGAGCTTGGCGCGTCAGGCATCGTGCTGGTGCTCGACCAGATCACCGATCCGCACAATGTCGGCGCGATCCTGCGCACGGCGGCGGCATTCGCCGTTAGCGCTGTCGTCACGACGGCGCGGCACAGTCCTGAAGCCACCGGCGTGCTCGCCAAGTCGGCCTCCGGCGCGCTCGAACTGGTGCCGATCGTCGTCGTGCAAAATCTCGCTCGCGCGCTGATGGCGCTGAAGGAGCGCGGCTTCCTTACCGTGGGGCTCGATTCGGATGCGCCGGAGGATCTCGCATCGATTGCGCTGCGATCGCCCTTGGCGCTGGTGCTCGGCGCCGAGGGCAAGGGTTTGCGGCAACTGACCGGCGCGACCTGCGATCGGCTGGCGCGCCTCGATCTGCCCGGCGCGATCAAGAGCCTCAACGTGTCGAACGCGGCGGCGCTGGCGCTGTACATCGCCTCGCGGGGGACACGCTGAACAAAATCCAGGCCGCCTGACTTTGATCGCTTTGCCCGTCGCCCCGTCATAAAAGGCCCGCGCTGAACGCGGGCCTTTTCCGATATCGACGTGGGACGCTTATCAGCCGCGCACACCGAGCGGGCGGCGCCAATACGGATAGCGGTGATAGCGGGCCGGTCCCCAGTAGTGCGGACGCGGATAAAGCGGCGCCCGGTAGGCATAGTGCGGGCGGTAATAGAGATGCGTGTAAGCGGGCGGCGGCACCGGCGCCGGGCCATAACCGTAGCCCGGCACATAGGGATAATCGGTGGCCGGCGCATAAGCGGTATCCGGCGAATAGGTCGCATAGGGCTGCATCAGGCCGGGGCCGGAATAGTAGGGTCCCTGATTGACCACATAGAGCGGCGAGACATAGGCCGCCCTCGTGGCGCAGCAGCCGGCGCTCCAGCCGCAATTGCCGCAACGGCCCCACGTCCAACTCGAAGTCCAGCCCGAGCCGCAGCAGTCGTTCCAGCCGACGGAGCCGAAGCCCCAATTGCCGCCACAGCAATTACCGCCCCAAGCTCCCCAATACGAGGTGCCGCCCCAAGCGGAGCCGCAGCAGGCGTTGACGGCGATCGGCGCCGGCGCGACCGGTTGCGCATAGACCACGGCCGCCGTTGGTGCGGCGCAGTTGCCGCAACCAGCGTAAGCAAGCGGCGCGGCGGGCACATAAGCGACCGGCGCGGCATAGCCCCAATCGCAGCAGGCGGACGCCATCGACGTCATGCCGGCAGTGAACAGCGTGGCCAAGGCCACAAGAACAACGCGATGCATGTTACTTTCCCCTACTGGCTTGCCCCGCAAGGAGGCGGATCAGCAGGCCCTGCGGCCTGCCGGACAAAAAAGTTACGGACCTTCTGGAGCTGGTCCCGGCCCCGGACCGAAACCAGGACCTGAACCAGGACCCGGCGTGTGATCATGATGACGTGAATGGCGACGGCCGCCGCCCCAACCGGTATAGACGTCGATATTCGGCATCGGGTACGGCGGATATTGCGTGACCGGTCCCGGCGCGGAACCGGCCGACCAGCTGCGGTAATAGGTCGGCGCCGGCGGCGGCAGCGGTCGGTTCGGCGGCGGAATGATTTCCAGCCGGCCATAGCCTGGACGCTTGTTGTCCTTCGGAAAAAACGGCGCGACTTCGGTCGGATAGTTCGAAAGGATGAGCGGGCGATAGGTCACCGCTGGCGCCATCAGCCCCGGCCGGTCAAGACCGAATTCACCCTCGACGATGCCCCAGGATGCGTCGATGCCGTTGATGTAAACGGGCACATCGGGCCGGCCCGGAATGACGATTTCCGGCTCGCGCTGCGCCAGCGCGGGCGACGCCGTAATTCCGAGCAGCAAAGCCGCGCTGAGGAGACGCATGAGGACCTGCAGAGCTGCAAAGGTGCCGCCACACTAGGGAAGTCGCAGGAGGAATTCGTTTAAAACGCGTGGCCCGGCCCGCTGAATTATTTGGTAACATTAACCGCGTGCTACCCACGCCGCCTCGCGCACGGCCGCAGTGCAGCAAAGACGTCAGTGCAGGCCTCCATAGCCGCCCGCGACTTTTGATCTACGACCTCCGACGAACAGACAGAACGCGACCCAAACGTTAGCGTTCGCGATCGAGCCATCGTGGTTGACGAGCAGTTTCGCTCGGGACGGCGGAACGTTGAACAAGGACCGCAAACAAAGCTAGGGAGGGGAACATGGCGCAAATTCCGCGGGATTTCCGGCGGGTCATTCTCGCCGCCTCGGTGGGAAACGTTATCGAATGGTATGACTTCTACATTTTCGGCAGCTTGGCTGCGGTCTTGTCCGTCAAGTTTTTCGAAAAGAGCCATCCAGTTGCGGCGCTGCTGAGCACAGTGGCGCTGTTCACAGCCGGCTTTTTGATCCGTCCATTGGGGGCATTCCTGTTTGGATGGATGGGCGACCGGGTTGGCCGTAAATACACGTTCCTCATCACACTGAGCGGCATGGGACTCGGCACCGGCGCAATCGGTTTGCTCCCGACCTTCGAACAGGTTGGACTAGCCGCCGCGTTCTTGCTGTTCGGTCTGCGCATGATCCAGGGCTTGTGCCTGGGCGGCGAGTACGGCGGCGCCATCACTTATGTGGCGGAGCATGTATCCGACGCGCGCCGGGGTTACTATACAGGCTGGCTGCAGACCTCGCCGACGCTCGGCATCGTCGTGTCGCTCGCGGTCATCATCGCGACGCGCACTTACTTCGGCACTGCCGACTTCGATGCGTGGGCATGGCGCGTTCCCTTCCTGGTCTCTTTCCTGTTGGTGGCGATCGCCATCTATATCCGCCTGCAATTGCAGGAGACGCCGATCTTCCAGGAGATCAAAGCCAAAGGCGAGATGACCAGGAATCCCTGGAAGGAGGCCTTCCTCAGCTCCAACATCAAGTACGTCTTGATCGCCAGCATCGTGGTGATCGGCGAAGGCGTGGTCTGGTACAGCGGCCAGTTCTGGGCGCTGTATTTCTTGCAGACGGTTTCCAAGGTCGACGCTCTGACCACCGCGTACATCGTCGGAGGGGCTCTCCTCATCGGCACGCCAAGTCTCATCCTGTTTGGATGGCTTTCCGATCGTATCGGACGCAAGCCGGTGATCTTGGGTGGCTTCCTGCTGGCAGCGGTCACCTATTATCCGCTCTATGTGTGGCTGCAATCGGTCACGCAGCCGAGCAATATCAACTACGCCGTGGCGGTCATCATCATCGCCATCCTCGTCTGCTATGTCGGGATGGTCTATGGGCCGATCGGCGCATTCCTGGCGGAATACTTCCCGAGCCGCATTCGCTACACATCGGTGTCGGTGCCCTATCACATCGGCAACGGCTGGGGCGGCGGTTTAGTGCCGTTCATCACGACAGCGGCTTACACGGCGACGGGCAGCATCGCCTACGCGCTGATCTATCCCATCGCCGTTCCCGCGGTGTGCTTCGTGCTCAGCCTCTTCCTGATGCCGGAGACCCGGCATATCAGCATCTGGAAGCCAATCGAGTCCAAGGCCACGGCCTAGTTGCAACGTGCAGGACGGCGGCGCTGCCGCCGTCCTGCGAGCTTCCTTCCAATCGCCTCGCAGTCTAATCGCACCAGGCGCGTCCAAGGAGGCTGCCGTGAAGCTTCATGCGCCGTCGACGTGGTGGTTCATTGCTTCGCTCATATTTGCTCTTGTCGCAGTGATTAGTGCTCTCACGCCAATTCCGCACATCACGGCGTATGGAGTGTGGATCGCCATCCTCGCATATGTCGTGCTTGTCATCGGTAATCTGGCGCCAACGCAATAGGCGCGCGCCGGGACGACCTACTGAATCTTGGGTCCAATCAGCCGGCTGGCGATGCAATTGCGCAGCGCCGCCGCAAGCCCGCACAACAGCGCGAAGGCGAGCGCGGCGCCAATCAGCTCTTCGACGATCTGCGTGATCGAATGCGGCGCTCTCCATGGTGCCAAGAGCTTGAACGCCGCCGCGACAAGCCCGATCGCCCCGCCGTACAGCAAGGCGCGGCGCGTGTTCCACGGATTGGGATTGGCGTCTCCACGCATTTAAATGTCCGCAACAGCGAGCGACCTCTGCGCCGCAAAGAAAGGTGCCGATTGCAACAGCCGCAAGTGCTTGCGGTCGATCGATCCTGTCAAGGCTCTCCGACCGCCTCAGCCGGCGCGTTCGGCCGCTTCATCAGAAGCCCGAAGGCGGCGAGCGCGAGGAACAGCACGGTCAGCATCAGGAACACGTCGGCATAGCTCATGACCGCCGCCTGCAACCGCACCATGCCCATCATCTCTTTGAGCGCGCGCAGTTGCGCGTCCGAACCCTGGAAATGGGCGGTGAGATTGGAGAGCATCTCGGTCGCCGGAACGCGCGCCGGATTGACCGCCTCGTGCAGGCGCGCCAAATGCAGATCCATGCGATCGTTGAACCAAGTGTTGATGGCGGCAAGACCGATGGCGCCGCCGAGATTGCGCATCAGGTTGAACAGGCCGGAGGCGTTTTTGACCCGCTCGACCGGCAGCGTGCCGAGCGCGGTATTGGTCACCGGAATGATCGCGAACATCAGGCCGACGCCGCGGAATACCTGTGGCCACAGCAATTCCCAAAAATCCCAGTCCGAGGTGAGATAGGTCATCTGCCAGGTCCCGATGGCGAAGAACACAAAGCCCGCCACCAGGATGAAGCGCGGATCGAATCGCGCGTTGAGCCGGCCGGCGATCGGCGCTGTCGCAAACATCACCAGGCCGGAGACGAACATGGTCTCGCCGATCATCAGTGCATCATAGCCGCGCACCTGCGCGAGATAGACCGGGTAGAGGTAGGTCAGTCCGTAGAGCCCGATGCCGAGCACAAAGGAGAACAGGCTGCCGACCGCGAAATTGCGATTGGCGAAAGCGCGCAGATCGACGATCGGCACGCGTGCCGTGAACGCGCGGATGAAGAAGGCGAGCGCGGAGAGCGCCGAGACGATGGCCACCATGAAGATCGTGTCATCGTCGAACCATTCGTAGCGCGGTCCCTCTTCAAGCACATATTCGAGCGCGCCGAGAAACCCGGCCATGGTGAAGAGGCCGTACCAATCGAAATTCTTCAGAAGCGCGAAATCCGGCTTGTCGAAGTCGACCAGGAGATAAGTGGCGATGGTGACGATGATGCCGGGCGCGACATTGATGAAGAACAGCCAGTGCCAGGAATAGGCGTCGGTGAGATAGCCGCCGATTGTCGGGCCGATGGTCGGCGCCAGAGTGGCGATCAGTCCGACCACCGGCGCGATGAATTTCTGCCGCGGCCCCTGGAAGATGAAATAGGCGGAAGCAAACACCGTGGGCACCATGCCGCCGCCGATAAAGCCTTGAATCGCGCGCCACACGATCATGCTGTTGATGGAGGAGCTCGTGCCGCACATGATGCTCGCAAGCGTGAAGCCGGCGGCGGAGATCGTGAACAAAACGTGCGTGCCGAGCGCGCGCGACAGAAATCCCGACAGCGGGATCGCGACGACCTCGGCGATGAGATAGGACGTCTGTACCCAGGGAATTTCGTCCGCCGACGCCGAGAGTCCGGCCTGAATATCGGCAAGCGAGCCGGACACGATCTGAATGTCCAGAAACGCCATGAACATGCCGAAGCACATGGCGAGAAAGGCCAATAGCCGGCGGAGCGGGATCGGTTCGAGTGCGGGAGCGGATGCACTTGTCGAGGCCACGACACGCCCTCGCTGCTACTGCAGATCAGATTGCAGATTGGGACCGGGATCGGCCGCCTGAGCCGTCGAGGTCAGACCAGCCTGCGACACCTGTCCCGGCTTGGTGTTGACGCTGACCACCACCGACATGCCGGGCCGCAGCACGCGCTGCGCCGCGACGCCTGCCGGCACCTCGATGCGCACCGGCAGGCGCTGCACGATCTTGGTGAAGTTGCCGGTGGCATTGTCCGGCGGCAGCAGCGAGAACACCGAGCCCGAAGCCGGCGCGAGCGAGGCGACGCGCCCGGTGATCGCATGTTCGGGCAGCGCATCGACGCTGATCGACACCGGCTGACCGGGTCGAATGCGCGCCAGCTGCGTCTCCTTGAAATTCGCGTCTATATAGACCTCATTGAGCGGCACCAGCGTCGCGACGCGCTGACCTGTCTGCACATAATCGCCGGTCTGCACCGCCCGATTGCTGAACACGCCGTCGACCGGCGCGCGGATCACCGTGAACGACAGATCACGCTCGGCCTTCGCGAGCGCAGTCTGCAATTCGTCGAGCGTGCGCGAGGCTTCCAGTTGCTGCGCCTTGAGCACATCGAGATTGGCGGCCGCGGCATCGATGACGGCCTGCGCGCTCTTAACGGAAGCGGCCGCCTGGTCGCGGTTGGCGATCGCCTGTTCGAGCGTCTGCTGGCTTGCGAATTTCTGCACCGCGAGCGCCTGCTGCCGCTCGTATTCGAGCTGCGTCTTCTTGGCTTCGGCCTGCGCCGAGACCATTTGCGCCTTGGCCTGATCGACATTGGCCTGCTGCGCGAGGACCTGGCGGCCAATGCGATCGACCGTCGCCCGCTGGGTAGCAACCTTGTCGCGCGCGGCGTCGACCGCGAGCTGATAGTCGCCGTCATCGATCGTGGCGATAACGTCGCCGGCATGGATCGCCGCATTGTCGTGAACGGGAACGCTCGCGACGTAGCCGGAAACTTTTGAGGCCAATGTGGTGTTGTGCGCGCCGACATAGGCGTCGTCGGTCGACACGATGTAACGGGCATCGATCCACCAATGCGCGCCCACCCCGCCGCCGGTCAGGATCGCGATCGCCGCCGCCGACGCGATCAAGGTCCGTCGATTGAGAGCAAGGTGGAAGGAGATTCTGCTACGGGCGGCTTGCCCGGCTCCGGGCGCCTCACGCTCGAGGGGCTTCGTTGGAACGAGCGCGCGCGTGCTATGGCCTTCGAGGGCTGCTGGTGCAGGCGGCTTCGGAAGGTGTGCCTCGGTCTGGTCGTCGTTTTGCTGGCGGTACATGACGCGTTCCCACATCCAAGACGTTTGCAAAATCGCGGTCCGGTCGGACGCGGTGTTTGACCACGCGGTGATTGACCGAACCGTTCGGTCAAGCTATATAGGGGAGGAAATGGGGAGTCAATATGACCGAACCGTTCGGTCAATTAAAATTGAGACTCTTCCGCTAAGAAATTGCAGGCACTAGTAAATCTTGATACGCGCCGCAAAGGAGTCGGGACATGAACGCCGAGGCCCAGCTCAAAACCGCTACCTCGTCCCCCGGTGATGATAACGCCAAGCGGCGGCAGATCGTCCAGGGCGCGCGGGAAATCTTCCTGGCGCGCGGCTTTGATGCCGCCAGCATGAGCGATATCGCCAAGGCCGCCGGTGTATCCAAGGGCACGCTCTACGTCTATTTCGAGAACAAGGAGCAGCTCTTTCAGGCCATCGTGCACGAGGAATGCCGGGTCCATGCCGAGGGCGCCTTCAGCCTCGATCACACCGACCATGACGTCGAGGCCGTGCTGACGCGGCTCGGCGTGGCTTATCTCGAGTTCCTGTGCGCAGCCGAGAAGGCCTCGGCGTTGCGCACAGTCATCGCCATCGCCGACCGCATGCCGGAAATTGGCCGGGTGTTCTACGAGACCGGACCCGCGGTGGGGATCGCGCGGCTTGCGGACTATCTCAAAGCCCAGTCCGAAGCTGGGATTCTGTCGGTCGACGATTACGAGCTCGCGGCGGCAATGTTCTTGGATGCATGCAAATCGACGCTGTTCATGCCGGTGCTGTTTAATTTCCGCGGCACCCCGAAACCGGAAGCGATAAGGCACGTCGTCGACGTCGCGGTGCGCAATTTCCTGCGCGCTTATCGCGCGCCTCCGCGCTAGTTTCAGAACGCTGTTCAGCTCCGGCGCAGCAGAAAAATTGGCAGCGCCGCTCGCATCCATCCTCCCTGCCCTGGCGCGAAATTTGTGCCCGTCGCCGACGCATAACACGGCATGGAACCAGGCTTGGCTCTGAGCCGTTCTGGTCAGATCGGGGGCATTTCGCGCACGAGCACCGTGAGAGATGCGGACTATGACAAGTCAAGCTGCCTCCACGCCCCGGCGTTCAACCGCTCTCGCCGTCGAGCCCGGTCAGGACATCGCCAAAGTCTGTGTCGATACGATTCGCACGCTGGCGATGGACGCGGTCCAGAAGGCGAATTCCGGTCACGCCGGGGCGCCGATGGCGCTGGCGCCGGTTGCCTACACGTTGTGGCAGGACTTTCTGCGCTACGACCCGCGCGATCCGCTGTGGCCCAATCGCGACCGTTTCGTGCTGTCGAACGGCCACGCCTCGATGCTGCTTTACGCCCTGTTGCATCTTGCCGGAGTGCGTCGCGCCGAGGGCGGGCATGTGACGGAGACGCCGTCGATCAGTCTCGACGACATCAAAAACTTTCGTCAGCTCGACAGCATGACGCCGGGCCATCCCGAATGCGAGCGCACGACGGGCGTCGAAACCACCACCGGGCCGCTGGGCCAGGGCTGCGGCAACAGCGTCGGCATGGCAATCGCGTCGCGTTGGCTTGCCGCGCGCTACAACCGCGCCGATTTCAGGATCTTTGATTTCAATGTCTACACGATGTGCAGCGACGGCGATCTGATGGAAGGCGTTGGCAGCGAGGCCGCTTCGCTTGCCGGACATCTCGCGCTCGCCAATCTCTGCTGGATCTACGACAATAACACGGTGACCATCGAAGGGCACACCGATCTCGCTTTCAGCGAGGATGTCGAGACGCGGTTTAAGGGCTACCGCTGGAACGTTCTGCACGTGCGCGACGCCAATGATCGCGCCGCCGTCAGCGAGGCCTTGAAAGCGTTTCTGAATACCAAGGACAGGCCCACACTGATCATCGTCGACAGCATTATCGGCTATGGCGCGCCACACAAACAGAACACTGCCGCGGCGCATAGTGACGCGCTCGGCGAAGACGAAGTACGGCTTGCCAAGCGATTTTACGGCTGGCCCGAGGACGCGCAGTTCCTGGTGCCCGACGGCGTCTATGACTGTTTTCGCGACGGCATCGGGCGGCGCGGCGGCGCAGCGCGCGAGCAATGGGTGAAGTCATTCGCGCGCTTTAAAAGCGAACATCCGCAGAGCGGCCGCGAGATCGACACGCTGCTGGCCGGCGCCCTGCCGGAGGACTGGGACGCCGGTCTGCCGACATTTCCCGCCGATCCCAAGGGTCTGGCAACACGCGAAGCGTCCGGCAAGGTTCTCAATCAGGTTGCCAAGAACATTCCGTGGCTCATTGGCGGCGCGGGCGATCTCGCGCCCTCCACCAAGACTGCATTTGACAATGCGAGCGCGCTGAGCGCCGACAATCCCGGCGGGCGGATCATGCATTTCGGCGTCCGCGAGCACGCAATGGGCGCAATCGTCAATGGCCTCGTCGCCTCGAAGCTGCGCGCCTTCGGCGCCACGTTTCTGATCTTCAGCGATTACATGCGCCCGTCAATGCGGCTCGCCGCGCTGATGGAGCTGCCGGTTTTTTATATTTTCACCCATGACTCGATCGGCCTGGGCGAGGATGGCCCGACCCATCAGGCGATCGAACAATTGGCTGCGTTGCGCGCCATCCCCAATATGATCGTGCTGCGCCCCGCCGACGCGAACGAAGTCACCGAAGCCTACAAGGTCATTGTTCAGCTCAAAACCGAGCCGGCGTGCCTGATCTTGAGCCGGCAAAAGCTCCCCACGTTCGACCGAGCCCGTTATGCGCCGGCGGCCGGTCTCGCCCGTGGCGCCTATGTGATGGCGGATGCCGAGCAAGCAGAGCCGCAAGTCATTCTCATTGCCAGCGGCAGCGAGGTGCAGCTTTGCGTCGAGGCTTATGAAAAGCTCAAGTCGGAAGGCATTGGTGCGCGCGTGGTCAGCATGCCGAGCTGGGAATTGTTCGAGCGTCAGGACGAGAGCTACCGCCGCGAGGTGCTGCCGCCACACATCACCGCGCGTGTCACCGTCGAGGCTGCCGCCGTCATCGGCTGGGAGCGCTATGCCGGGCCGAGCGGAGCGATCATCGGCATGCACAGGTTTGGCGGCTCGGCGCCCGGCACCGGCTTAATGAAGAAATTTGGATTCACTTCGGATAGAGTGCTGCAAGCTGCGAAAGCTCAAATTGAATTGGCACGGACTGCAAAACAGCGGATTGCAAGGAATAGCCAATGAATGCCTTGAAAGAGCTGCAGGATCATGGTCAGACGGTCTGGCTCGATTTTCTGTCGCGCGGTTTCACCAGAAACGGCGGACTGAAAAGACTGGTCGATGAGGACGGGCTGCATGGTGTCACCTCGAACCCGTCTATCTTCGAACATGCGATTGGCCACACCGACGAATACGACGAAGACATCGTCAAAATTCTAAACACGCGCGACTTTTCGGCCGGCGAAATTTTCGAGCAACTGGCGGTCGAGGATATTCAGCAGGCGACCGACGTGCTGCGGCCGGTGTTCGACGCCACGCACGGCGCCGACGGCTTTGTCAGCATCGAAGTATCGCCCTATCTGGCGAAGGACACCGCGGGCACCATTGCGGAGGCGAAGCGGCTGTGGCGGAAGATCGATCGCCGGAATCTCATGGTCAAGGTGCCGGCCACGCCCGAAGGCCTGCCGGCTATCCACGACCTCACCGCCGACGGCATCAACGTCAACATCACGCTGTTGTTCGCGCAGCAGGTCTATGAACAAGTCGTCGAAGCCTACCTCTCCGGTCTCGAGGCGCTTGCCGCCAAGGGCGGCGACATCTCGAAAATCGCCAGCGTCGCAAGCTTCTTTGTGAGTCGCATTGATACAGCGGTCGACAAATTGCTCGACGAGAAAATTGCCCGCGTCAACGACCCCGATGAGAAGGCGCGGCTCGAGGCGCTCAAAGGCAAGGTTGCCATCGCCAATGCCAAGCTCGCCTATCAACGCTATTTGCGTCTGTTCGCCGGCGCCCGCTGGGATGCGCTCAGGCAGCATGGCGCCAAGGTGCAGCGGCTGCTGTGGGCTTCGACCGGCACCAAGAACAAAGCCTATAGCGACGTGCTCTATGTCGAGGAACTGATCGGGCCGGACACGGTCAGCACCATGCCGTTGCAGACGATGGACGCCTTTCGCGATCACGGCAAGCTGCGCGACAGCCTCCTGGAGGAGCCGGCGCATGCACGGCAGCTGCTGGGCGCGCTTGAGCGGGCCGGCATCTCGCTCGATGATGTCACGGAGAAACTGACTCATGACGGCGTGCAACTCTTTGCCGACGCAGCCGACAAGCTCTTCGCGGCCGTCGCCAGGAAGCGCCTCGATATCCTCGGCGCGCGCATCGACACGCAGAACATCACGCTGCCCAACGGCGTGAAGAAGCAAACCGAGTCGATTGCCGAAGACTGGCGCCTGCACGGCAACATCCGAAAGCTCTGGGCGCGCGACAAATCGCTGTGGACGGACGCCGACGAGGACCGCTGGCTCGGCTGGCTTGATCTGGTCGATGACAAGGAGATCGGCTGCTTCACGGCCTTTGCGGAAGAGATCAAAGGCGAAGGCTTCACCGACGCGGTCCTGCTCGGCATGGGCGGATCGAGCCTCGGCCCCGAAGTCTTGGGCTTGACCTTCGGCCGGCGCAGCGGCTGGCCGCACTTGCGGATTCTTGATTCCACCGTTCCGGCGCAGATCAAAGCGCTCGAAAGCAAGATCAATCTCGGCAGGACGCTGTTCATCGTTTCGAGCAAATCCGGCAGCACGACCGAGCCCAATGTGCTGGCGGACTATTTCTTCAAGCGCATCACCGACACCGCGGGCGCCGACAATGCGGGCCGGCACTTTATCGCCGTTACCGATCGCGGCTCATCGCTCGAGAAGCGGGCGCGGGAGCAGCACTTCCGGCAGACCTTTTATGGTGCACCGAGCATCGGCGGGCGCTATTCGGTGCTCTCGCCGTTTGGCCTCGTTCCGGCGGCGATTGCCGGCATCGACATCGCGGCGCTTCTGCAATCGGCTCGCGTCATGGCACGCTCGTGCGGCCCTGACGTGCCGCCGGCGGAAAATCCGGGCATCGCACTTGGTATCGCCCTGGGCGCCGCAGCCGCAGCGGGCCGTGACAAGGTCACCATTTTGGCCTCGCCCGAAATCGCAAGCTTCGGCGCCTGGCTCGAACAGTTGTTCGCCGAATCCACAGGCAAGAACGGTAAAGGCATCATCCCAGTCGACCGCGAGCCGCTTGGCACGCCGGTCGTCTATGGCGACGACCGCGTCTTCATCGATTTGCGGCTTGCCGGCACGGCCGATCCTGAGCATGAGCACAGGCTCGGAGTCTTGCAGAAGGCAGGTCATCCCGTCATTCGCATCTCGCTCAATACGGTCGAGAATATCGGCCAGGAGTTTTTCCGCTTTGAGATCGCAACCGCCATTGCCGGCGCGTTGCTCGGCATCAATCCGTTCGATCAGCCGGATGTCGAGGCAAGCAAGATCAAGACGCGCGAACTGACTGCGGCCTTCGAAACGGCCGGTGCCTTGCCGCCGGAAACTCCGGTCTGTTCGGAGCAATCGATCAAGATTTACACCGATGAGGCGAACGCGGCCGCCTTGCGCAGCGCCGGCGCCGACGGCAGCGCCGAAAGCTGGCTCAAGGCGCATTTTTCGCGCATCGGCGACGGCGATTATTTCGCCATGCTGGCCTATGTGGCGCAGGACGAGAACAACACCGCAGCTCTGCAGAAGCTGCGCCTCGCGTTGCGCGACCGGCAACACGTCGCGACCTGCCTCGAATTCGGGCCACGCTTTCTGCATTCGACCGGGCAGGCCTATAAGGGCGGGCCGGACAGCGGCGTGTTTTTGCAGATCACCTCCGATGATGCGCAGGATCTGCCCATTCCCGGCCATCGCGCCAGCTTCGGCGTGATCAAGGCGGCGCAAGCCCGCGGGGATTTCAGTGTCCTGCTCGAACGCGGGCGGCGGGCACTGCGCGTGCATCTCGACGGCGACCTCAAATCCGGTCTTGGCGCGCTTGCAGCGGCAGTGCAGCGCGCAATCGCCTGACGGAGCGCTCCATGCAGATCGGCGTGATTGGTCTGGGACGGATGGGCGGCAATATTGCGCGCCGCCTCATTCGGTACAGCCATGAAGTCGTCGTTTATGATCACGCTCCCAACGCCATCGCCGAGGTCAGCCGCGTTGGCGCCATCCCTGCCGACGGCCTGGCCGCTCTTGCGCAAAAGCTTAAGCCGCCGCGGCCAATCTGGGTCATGCTGCCCGCCGGCAAGATCACCGAAGAGGTGATCGGGGAACTCGCCACACTACTGCAGGCCGGCGACATTATCATCGACGGCGGCAATACATTTTGGAAGGACGATATTCGCCGCGCCAAAGCCTTGAACGAACGCGGCATCCACTATGTCGATGTCGGCACGAGCGGCGGCGTGTGGGGCTTGGAGCGCGGCTATTGCATGATGATCGGCGGCACAAAGGCGATCGTCGATCATCTCGACCCGATCTTTCAGGCGCTGGCGCCCGGCATTGGCAACGTGCCGCGCACCCCCGGCCGCGACGGGCGCGATCCGCGCGCCGAACTAGGCTACATCCATGCCGGACCGAACGGCGCTGGCCATTTTGTCAAAATGGTCCATAACGGCATCGAATACGGCATCATGCAGGCCTTCGCCGAAGGCTTTGACATTTTGAAGAACGCGTCGAGCGAGACGCTGCCGGCGCAAGCGCGCTTCGATCTCGATCTCGCCGATATTGCCGAAGTCTGGCGGCGCGGCAGCGTCATCAGCTCCTGGCTTCTCGATCTCACAGCCATCGCCTTGACCGCTGATCCAAAGCTGTCCGCTTTCGAAGGCGTGGTCGAGGATTCCGGCGAAGGGCGCTGGACCATCATGGCGGCGATCGAAGAAGCGGTGCCGGCCGACGTGCTGTCGGCGGCGCTTTTTACCCGGTTCCGCTCGCGTCGTGATCACACGTTTGCGGAGAAGATTCTGTCGGCCATGCGCAAGGGCTTTGGTCAGCACAGCGAGCCGGGGGCCGGGGCCGGACACAAGGCAAAACCGTCATGATGACCAAAGTGGCGGCGAGCTCGGCACGACCGGCTGACCCCTGTTGCCTAATCATTTTTGGTGCGTCCGGCGACCTGACGCATCGGCTCTTGGTGCCTGCGCTTTATAATCTCGCCGCGTCCGGATTATTGCCCGATGCATTCGCCTTGATCGGAGTGGCGCGAAGTCCCTCTTCGAGCGAGGCGTTTCGCGACGATCTCGCCAAAAGCCTGCCGAAATTCGCCACGCGCGACATCGACGAGCGCGTCGTCAAAAAATTGCTCGCCTATGTCCGTTATGTGCAAGGCGAGCCCGACGATGAATCGACTTATGCGCAAATTGGTCAGGAGCTTGCCTGCATCGAGCGCGAGCGGTCGACCAATGGCAATCGCCTGTTTTATCTGGCTACGCCGCCGGCAGGCTTTGCGCCGATCGGCTGTCATCTGGGTCAATCCGGCCTGGCGCGCGAGCAAAACGGCGCATGGCGACGCCTGGTCGTCGAGAAACCGTTCGGCACCGATCTCGCCTCGGCGCGGGCTCTCAATCAGAAGCTCCTTGGTATCCTCAAAGAGGATCAGATCTTTCGCATCGATCATTATCTCGGCAAGGAAACCGTGCAAAACATTCTGGTGCTGCGCTTCGCCAACGGCTTGTTCGAGCCGATCTGGAATCGGCACCATATCGAGCACGTGCAAATCACGGTTGCCGAATCGCTCACCGTCGGCCGCCGCGGCAGCTATTATGACGCGACCGGCGCGCTGCGCGACATGGTGCCCAATCACTTGTTCCAGCTGTTGTCGCTGATCGCCATGGAGCCGCCGTCGCGCTTTGCCGCCGACGCTGTGCGCGCCGAGAAAGCGCAGGTGCTCAATGCCGTGCAGTTGCAAAACGACGCGGAGGCGCTGCGCAATTCGGTGCGCGCGCAATATCAAGACGGTTACGTAGAGAACCGCCCGGTCGAAGCCTATCGCAAGACCAAGGATGTGAATCCGCAGAGCACCACCGAAACCTATGTGGCGCTCAGGCTGCTGATCGACAATTGGCGCTGGGCCGGCGTGCCCTTCTATCTGCGCACCGGCAAGGCGTTGCGTGCGAAGCAGACCGAGGTCGCGATCAAATTTCGTCAGGCGCCGATCGCCATGTTTCGCGAAACGCCGGTTGAACGTCTGGCGGAGAATTTCCTTGTGATCGGCATTCAGCCCAATGAATGTATCGGGCTTAAATTCAACGCCAAGATTCCAGGACCGTCAATCGCCATTGGCGGCGTCGGCATGACTTTCAACTACGAAGACTATTTCGAGACGCCGCCCAGCACCGGCTACGAGACGCTGATCTATGACTGTATGATCGGCGACGCCATTCTGTTTCCGCGCGCCGACGGTATCGAGGCGGGTTGGTCGGTGGTGCAGCCGTTTCTTGATGCGTGGCGCGATGCGGGCGCCAAGGGTCTTGCGGCCTATCGGGCCGGCAGCGACGGCCCCGCAGAGGCCGATCAGCTACTCGCGCGCGACGGCCACCACTGGCGCCCCATTGCGTGAGTCATTGCATGAGTTCGCGCCCGAATGTCATTGTCGTTGCCGATGCCGCGGCGCTGGCCGAGGCGGCGGCACAGCGACTGGTCGCGCGAGTCACGCAAGGCGATCGTGCCGCGGTCTGTCTCACCGGCGGCTCAAGCCCGCAACGGCTCTATCGCCTCTTGGCGCAAGAACCCTGGCAAAGCAAGGTGCCATGGCCACGGCTGCACTGGTTCATGGGCGACGACCGCTTCGTTCCGCAAAGCGATGCGCTAAGCAATATGGGAGCCGCGCGCGGGCTGTTTTTGGATCGTGTTCCCGCACCGCGGCAGAACCTTCATCCTATTCCGACCGAGCTTGCCGACCCCGATCTGGCGGCGCGCGCCTATGAGAGTGACCTGAAAAGCTTTTACGGCGCCGATCGGCTCGACCCCGCACGGCCGCTGTTTGATCTTGTACTGATGGGCTTGGGCAACGACGGCCATACAGCTTCGCTGTTCCCGCGCGCCGCGGCCCTCGATGAAAACGCCCGCTGGGTTGTCGGCGTAGCCAAAGCCGGCATGGAGCCCTATGTGCCGCGCGTCACCCTGACCTTTCCCGCCCTCGCATCGAGCCGCGAAATGCTGTTTTTGGTCGAAGGCGCCGAGAAGCGCAACATTCTCACGCGCGTCCTTGCCGGCGAGGAACTTCCGGCGGCTCGCGCCCGCTGTGATGGCGAGCTGATCTGGCTGGTCGACCGCGCCGCCGCGCCGGAGAACTAGGATGAAGGCTGCCGAAGCGAGAGAGAATATCGCGGTCATCGTGGTGATGGGCGTCTCCGGAAGCGGCAAAAGCACGATCGCCGGCATGCTCGCGCATCGTCTGCATTGGCTCTATGAGGACGGCGACTGGTTTCACCCGATATCAAACATCGAAAAGATGCATCACGGCGAACCCCTCACCGACGGGGATCGCTGGCCCTGGCTGCATGCGATCGCCGACTGGATCGACGCAACGCGGCGTTCGGACAATCATGGCATCGTCGCCTGCTCGGCGCTTAAGCGCGCCTATCGCGATATCCTCATCGGCGAGCGGCGCGACGTCCGGCTTGTCTATCTCAAGGGCGAGGCCAGCTTGATCGCCCGACGCATCGCGGCGCGGGCCGATCATTTTATGCCGCCGGCGCTGCTCGACAGCCAGTTCAAGACGCTCGAAGAACCTACGCCGGACGAACGGGCGATCACCGTATCCATCGTCCCGCATCCACGCGAAATCGTCGAGACAATTGTCAAAGCGCTCGATCTTGATCAAGCTGTCGCGACAGCGATCGATCATGCCAAGCCATGACTGTCAAGCGCGCCGGCGAGGGCCCACAATCTGATGAATAAGCAATCGCTCGCGTCGCCCACAAATGCCGACGAGAAGCGAGCGATCAACCGCCTGCTGGTGTTCTTTGCGCTTGTCTATGTCATCGAAGGACTGGGGCAGATCGGCGGGCTCATTTCCCAGCCGCTCAGTTATTATCTGAAGGAAACGCAAGGCTGGACGCCGGTTCAGGTCACCGCCTTCGTCACCATTTTCAACCTGCCCTGGGTGATCAAGCCGCTTTATGGGCTGCTCTCCGATTTTGTGCCGCTGTTCGGCTATCGACGCAAAAGCTATTTGATCCTGGCCAATATCGCCGGAATTGGCGGCTATTTCTGGATCACCAGGCTGACCGAACCGAACGTTCTCTTGGTCGCGCTGATGCTCACCGCCTATGCCATGGCGATATCGAGCACGCTATGCGGGGCGGTTCTGGTGGAAAACGGCCAACGGCTGCATGAGAGCGGCACATTCGTCAATCAGCAATGGCTGTGGTTCAACATCGCCGCCATGGGAGCTGCCATTCTCGGCGGCGAGCTCGTGCAGCATCTTGCGCCAGCGAGCGCGTTGCATGCGGCCGCCGCCATCGTCGCGGCGGCGCCGTTCAGCGTGATTTTCGGCACGCTGTTCCTGATCGAGGAGAAGAAGACGCCGATCAACGTGCAAGGCCTGAAGGCCACGCTCAACGGCCTCATGACGGCATTCAAGCGCCGTGAGCTTCTGATCGCGGCCGGCTTTATCTTTCTCTATTATTTCAGCCCGGGCCTGAGCACGCCGCTCTATTATCACATGACCGATGATCTGCATTTTTCGCAGGCCTTTATCGGCATATTGTCGTCGATCGCGTCGGCCGGCTGGATCATCGGCGCCCTGCTCTATCGCAAGTTTTTCGCGGGGCTGACCATGCGCACCCTTCTCAATATCAGCATTGCGCTCGGTACATTGACGACTGCGGCGTATCTTCTGCTCGCCAGCGAAGCGTCGGCGATCATCATCAATCTCTGCGCCGGCTTTTCCACGATGTTGGCGACCGTCGCGACGCTCACGCTCGCGGCCGACTATTGTCCGCCCCGTGCCGAAGGATTTTCGTTTGCGGTGCTGATGTCGATCATCAACTTCGCCAATACAGTCGGCGACAATCTCGGCTCCTATCTGTATGCCAATGTCCTGCACAGGAGCCTGCCGCCACTTGTCGTGATATCGGCGGCGTTCACAGCATTCGCTTTCGTCCTGGTGCCACTCCTGCGCCTTGGCAATAAGCCGCAAGGCGAGCCGCTCGTGGCAAGCAGGCCGGTGGAACCGGCGGGCCCGCAGGCGCGTTAGCGAGTGGTTCGGTTACCTAAGTTGTTCTTTGAAGCGTCCTGGAATACCATTCCGAAGGGTTGTCCGAACCCGAAAAAACTATCGGTGCTCGATCATGCGCAGGGTCGGCGCTTTCATTGCAGTCGGAGGACTGGCAGCCGCAATTTCCTGCTCGCCGGCCGCGGCGCTCGGTTTGCGCCTTGGACCGTTTCATATCGGTCTGCCGTTTTTCGGCCATCACCGCCACCATCATGCGATCTATATGCATGCCAATCGGCATGAAGTGGCGCGATCCGAGGAAGGGCGGCCGGAAGTGCCACGACCACAGGCGGTCGAACCGGCACCGCCAGGCGCTGTGTCGCCGGCGCTGCTTTACCCGAATCTGGCGCTTCCGGTGATTTTCCAAAATATCTTCTGGCCGCAATCATCGCCGTGGCCGTTCGGTTATCAGAATATATTCACAACGGCTTTTGCGCGGGCGTCGGGTCAGCGGGATCAGCGGCAGTGCCAGCAGCCGCTTGATGCCAACTCCGTCGTCGAGCGCCTGCGCGAGGAGGTCTCGCCGACACAGGATCAAATGCCGCTTCTGCAAAAGCTTGGCGGCGCGCTTGGCGCGGCATCCGGCTATCTCGCCAAGTCCTGCGCCATAGACATTCCGCCGCAACCGACCGCGCGCCTGCAATTCATGGAGTCGCGCCTCGAGGAGCTGGCGATGGCAGTCGATATTATTCGCGGTCCGCTGCAGGAATTCGAGCAATCGCTGACGGGCGACCAGCAATCACGTTTTGCAGCGCTACCGTCCCAGCCGTCGGCGCAGAAGGAGGCCGAGCCCGCTAGCATGACCGGTACCGCGGCGCGGCCCTGCGGCGGATCGCAGGCGGCGATCGACTGGTCAATTCGCCAAATCAATCAATCCGTTCAGCCGACAGAAGCGCAGCAGAGCGCGCTTGCCGACGTCAAGAAAGCCTTCAGCGATGCTGCAAACGACCTGGAGGCCCACTGCCCTGCTTCCGTGCCAACAAGCCCGCTCGACCGGTTACGCGCGATCGAGGCCCGTCTCGACTCGGCTTGGCGTGCCGTCTTGTCGATGCAGGTGGCGCTGGCCAATTTCGAGGCCAAGTTGAGCGAGCAGCAAAGAAATCGCTTCGACGCGATGAATTTTGCCTCGCGTTAGGGGAAAGCGATTTTACGGCGCGCGGTTCTGCGCATTCCAGTGCCGTTCAAGATTGGCAATCAAGGCCGGACTGAAGTGGCAGTAGGCCTGTTCGCGGGCGTAAACCGCCATATAGCGGCGGAACAGGTCGAGCGGCTCCTCGCTGACGCGCAGCGCGCGGCGGTTGCCGGCGGCGCTGACCACGCCCGAGCTGGTGAAGCCGTCAATGACCGTATCCAGCGCAGCGTCGAGCGACGCGGGGGCTGCAATTTCATCGCAAATGAGCCGCCCTTCCGGGGTGTCGCAGTCGAGCCGGCGGCCGTACAGGATCGCCTGGCGCGCAATGCGATCGCCGGTAAAGCGCGGCAGACGTAGATTGGCGGCGCCGGGAATGATTCCCTCCTTGCGCGCCGGAAGAGTCATATAGGCGTCGCTCGCCGCCAGCACATAGTCGAGCGCCAACAGAAGCTGACAGCCGCCGCCGATGGCAAAACCGTCGATCACACCGATCCAGGGTTTCTCGATTGTGCCGCCGGCTAGCTCATCCGGGTTCGCATCGGGACGCGCCACGCCGCGGAACAGCTTGTTGACCAGCCCCATGTTGCGCTTGATGTACCAGACATAGGAAATCTTGCCGTGATAGAGATGGGTCAGATTGATGCCGGCCGAGAACAGTCGGCGGCCACGATATTTCGTATGCTCGACTGTGTCGCCGCGCAACACGGCGATATCGGTCGCCGCGTCGAGAGTAGCAACGTCGATCGCCGTCTCGAGACCGTCGACCGTGCTCTCGTCTTCCGCATTGAGGAAGCGCGGATTTCGCATGGTCACCAGCGCCGCTTTGCCTTGGCGCGCAAGCGTCGCGCCCTGGAATTCGAGCTTGCCGCGCTCGGCAAACCGGCGAACCTGTTCGAATGCCTCCGGCCGCGGCAGCAGCATGGCATGACACAGATGCATGCCGCAGCGCTCATGCCCAAGCACATGTGAGAGAAAGTGGCCCTGATCGATCTCAAACCCCTGCTTGTCGCGCTGCAGCAGCGTGTTTTCGCGCGCGAGCTGCGCCTCAGTCGGGACAAGGCCCGGCACGGCAGCGGCAGCGTCACGAACGAGATGCTCGACCCGCTTGAACTTGGCGAAATTGTCGGTCAGGCGCCGATAGACGGTTTCGCCATAGGCGCTGAGAAATTCTTGCCGCGCGGCGCGATCGCGCTGCGTTATTTCCGCGGCCGCCGCCGCTTGCGCGCTCGAGCGTTCAGGCGTTGGTGGCAAGCGAGCCAGCATCTCGGCGCCAAGCCGCCATTGCCGGGAAAAATTCTCGCTGTCGCGGCGATAATCCCCGCTGGTGATGGCTTCGCATGCGCGCCACGCGGCAATCGTCTCGCCCGGCAAGCCGGCACGCGCCAGAACATCAGTATTGGCCGCCGTCTCGATCACCGTCATCAATCACCCCACTGTCACTGCTTTTGACCAAATCTCCCGCCTAGCTGCGCGGCCGCTTGTCAATGAAGCGTTTGGCTTTGCCTTGCGAGCGTTCGATCGTACCCGGCGGCACGGCGCGCACCATGGCGCTCACGCCCACATGCGCCTTGATGAGATGGGCGCCGCGCTGCGCCAGCACCATGACGGCATCCGGCGGCAGGACGTCACGGGTCTCGACGATCACTTCGAGCTCATCGAGCCGTTCAGGCCGCGACACTTCGAGGATGTAGTGCGGCGCAAACAACGGCTCCGCGGCAAGCGCTGCCTCGATCTGGGTCGGGAAGACGTTCACGCCGCGGATGATCAACATGTCGTCGCTGCGGCCTTTGATCCGCTCGATGCGACGCATGGCGCGGCCGTGTCCAGGCAGCAGCCGCGTGAGATCGCGCGTGCGATAACGGATGACCGGCATGGCCTCCTTGGTCAGCGAGGTCAGGACGAGCTCGCCCTCCTCGCCGTCCGGCAACACCGCGCCGGTCTTTGGATCGATGATCTCGGGAAGAAAATGATCCTCCCAGATGGTCAGGCCGTCCTTGGTAGCGACATATTCCTGGGCGACGCCGGGGCCGATCACTTCGGAGAGGCCGTAGACATTGACCGCATCAAGCGCAAAGCGGCGCTCGATCTCGGCCCGCATCGATTCGGTCCAAGGCTCTGCGCCCAGCAGTGCGATGCGCAGCGATGACTTGCGGGCATCGATGCCCTGGCGGTCGAATTCGTCGGCGATCGCCAGGAGATAAGACGGTGTTACGGCGATGATGTCAGGCTCGAAGTCGCAAATGAGCTGCACTTGCCGTTCGGTGAAGCCGCCGCTGACTGGAACGACCGTGCAGCCCAGATATTCCGCGCCATAGTGGAAGCCGAGCCCGCCGGTGAACAGCCCATAGCCATAGGCGATATGCATCTTGTCGCCGGGCTTGCCGCCGGCGGCGCGGATCGAGCGCGCCATCAGCATCGACCAGGTCTCGATATCGCGCCGCGTATAGCCGACCACGGTCGGCTTGCCGGTCGTGCCGCTGGAGGCATGAATACGCACCACCTCATTGAGCGGCACTGCGAACATGCCAAAGGGATAGTTTTGGCGCAGATCATCCTTTGTGGTGAACGGCAGCCTAGGCAGGTCGTCGAGACTTTTGACGTCGCCGGGCCTGATCCCTGCGGCGGCGAACTTCCTTTGATAATGCGGCACCTGCGCGGCACGCGACAGCGTCTCTTCGAGGCGCGCAAGCTGCAATGCGCGCAGCGCCTCGACGTTGGCCTGCTCGATCGTCTCGCACCGATCGAGCGCCCGCGCGTGCAGGCCCTCTTCGGCCATTTGTGCGGCCATGGCGATTTCCTCCGCACCGTTTGCGGCTGACCTTACAGTCTATGGCGTGCGAGAATCGCCCGCAATTCGATCGCGTGACCGCATCGTTCCAAAGCCCATGCGGCTCGTCGCGCCATGAGCGGGCGTGGCTGCGGCGCGCGAGACATCTTTCCGCTCTCCCAAAAGTGGACGAATCGCCTGGAATTCGCTCACAATCGGCAGCAAGCTAGACGCGCAAATTGGCTGCTGCGCCGGCCAACCAAAGCGTGCTTGTGATTTGCCTGTGGATCTGGCTCCGTTGAGCGCTCTGTCGGATACAATCTGCAGTATACATTCGATTGAATACACTGGGTACAATTCGCCGATTCGTTCCAGTCAGTATGTCGATGCGCCATGCCCCAAGTCGCCATCCTGTTGTGCACATTCAACGGCGCAAGATTCCTCGGACCTCAACTGTCTTCGTTCGGCGATCAGACTTGGCGCGATTGGCGCCTGTTCGCATCCGATGATGGTTCGGCGGACGAGACCGTGGCCATCCTGTCGCAGCAGCGAAGGATGCTCGGATCAGACCGGATGCAGATCCGCTGTGGCCCGCGCCAGGGTCACTTTGCCAATTTTCTCGGCCTCGCCTGCGACGGCTCAATACGCGCCGATTACTTCGCCTATTCGGACCAGGACGACATTTGGGAGCCCGAGAAACTGACGCGCGCCGTCGCTTGGCTCGAAAGCGTTCCAAGCCACATCCCGGCGGTGTTCGGCTCACGGACACGCTTAATCGACGCGAATGGACGCGCTTACGGCCTATCGCCGCTGTTTCGACGCGAGCCCAGTTTCCGCAATGCGCTCGTTCAAAATATCGCCGGCGGCAACACGATGGTGTTCAACGCCGCGGCGCGCGAGCATCTCATGGCAAACCCCACCAAGCTCAGCCTTCCGGGGCACGACTGGTGGACCTATTTGGTCACGACGGCTGTGGGCGGCGAGGTCCGTTACGAGCCGACGCCGCTGGTTCGCTATCGCGTCCATTCGCAGAACATGGTGGGATCGAACGTAGGCCTGCTCAATTATGCACGACGTGTGCACATGGTCGCGCGCGGTCGTTTTCGCGGCTGGATCGACCTCAACGTTGCGGCGCTCAAGCCGCTGCGCGACCGCATGACCGAGGAAAATCGCAACATATTCGACCTGTTTTGCGACATGCGCAAGCGAAGCCTGATCGGCCGGCAAATCGGCTTCTTCAAGAGCGGCATTTACAGGCAAACCACTTTGGGAAATCTCGGGCTGTTGGTCGCGGCATGGGCGAACAAGATTTGATCACGGCGCGGCGAGTTTCCTCGGCTGCGACGCGCAGTCGCCAAGCAAACCGCACCTGATCAGTTTACGCCGTTATTCGGACTGGCCAACGCGCTGCGACCACCACGGAGCGTTCTGCGTTTCTGTGCGAGACCAATCTTTACTAAGCGTGGGGAGGAAGCAAAATGATCCACACGTTGCGTGAAAGGATGCGGCTTTTGATTTCGCGCTTCGGTCGCCGGACAAACAGATTGCCGACTCGCCCCGCACCGCTCCGATTCCAATACGCCAATAGCGCCACCGCCCGTCCGTCTCTGTGGTCGCGCCAAAACATCGGTCCCTCCTCTCTCGTCTTTGTACCTCCTTCTCTTTCTGCCAACGAGCAGACACTCGTCGACTCCTTCCATAAGCTCACGTACGATGCAGTCGGTCCGAACGGAAGTCGCTCCTACTTCGTCTCTTGGCTTGGATACGGCATGTTCAAATGGCCGACGGACCTCTGGAATTACCAGCAAATCATCAGCGAAACCCAACCCGACGTGATCATAGAGACCGGAACGTATCGAGGTGGAAGCGCGCTATTCCTGGCGACGATCTGCGATCTGCTTGGGCATGGGCAGATCATTACTATCGATGTCGACGAAACCTATCGCCAAAGTGTTCCCTGCCACCCGAGAATCACTTATCTGCATGGATCAAGCACGGAGCCGACGATTGTCGATCAAGTTAGAGCCGTTGTCGGCACGCGCGAGAACGTGATGGTCATTCTTGACAGCGATCATCAACGTGACCACGTGCTTGATGAGCTGCGAACATACAGCCGCTTCATTCCTCGCGGCGGCCATCTGATTGTTGAGGATACTAATATCAATGGGCACCCGGTGCACGCCGAGTTCGGCCCCGGCCCGTGGGAGGCAGTCGAGATCTTCCTGGCCGAAAATCCTGGTTTTTATGCCGATCGTAATCAGGAGCGGTTCTTTTTAACTCACAATCCGAGGGGCTTTCTGCGCCGACTGGCGGCTTGACTGCGGACCGGCCACTCAATTGCCGCCAGTCAGCCGTTGCGGTTGAAATGCCGCGAAAGCAGCCGGCGGAAGGGTGAACCCGGAAATGCCACATTCGGCTTTTTGCTCAACCACCTATAGGCGTCGATAATGTTGGCATGCTTGCCGATGTCAAACTCGGACACGAGTGCGGGCTCGTATTGTCCGAGTTGCGCCGTCATGCCGTCGAAGAGCTTCGGCAATAGTCGAGGCTGGCTTTTCATGACGGCGGTCAAGGCTGATTCCAATGTTTGGACCAGAAGCGCCTCCGATCCAGAGACCTTTCGGTGAAGGTCGTCAAGCAAGCTTCGGTGATCGTGCAGATAAGCGTCGCGTAATACAGCATTAATCTGCAACGCCCGGTACCTCGCATAATTCACCTCGCCCAGATCATAAGGGCATGTGCGTCTCACCGTCTCCGCTGCGATCAGCCAATTGGTGTTGTTGCCATCGCCGGGAAGAATAACGCTCTTTAAGGCCGCCCGAATTTCTGCGGCAACCTGCTCATTGTCGAGAAAGCGAAATCCTTGGTCGCCACGCCCAGAGAAATAATATGCGCCAAAAGATTTCGGCGATATGCCGATGATTACAAGCTCCTTCGGTACAACGACGATGGATTCTGCGCGTGCGAACGCCAGAACAGCCGCAAACGTGTCGGGATAGGGACTTTGATAAATGCCGCCGATGCCGGAGAAGAGCCTAACAAATGACGCCTTGAGCAAAAAATGCTGGGCGTTCAAGCCAAAGCGATGGCGGAAATCAAGCACCGATTGAGCGAGCTCGCGCGCATGAGTTGCGTCCAGCTCAAATGGATCTCGCCTGTCGCGCAGAAATTCGGAATTGCGAACTGAGGCGAAATAGCCGGCTGGCCTTTCCGGAATAACGTTCGGATAGCAGTAATGGTACGCGGCGAGATAGATAACGTCCGGTCCATCCTTCGTAAGAAACTGCCTCACAGCCGAAAAAAAACCGGGCGCCAGCGCGTCGTCGTCACCCAGCATAAGGATATAATCGCCGGTTGCCATTGATAGCGCCTGCTGCCAGTTTTCCGTTACCGAAACAGGGCGCAGCTGCCGGCAATACACCAGCCTTGAGTCGTTGAGTTCGCGAACATAGCTCTGGTAGTTCTCTACCGAAGCGTTATCAACAACAATTATCTCAATTTCTTTTTCGTCCTGATCGATGATGGATGAGACGGCCTGCCGTAGCAGGCTGAGCCGATTTTTCGAAGGAATGAGAAAGGACACCTTCATTGTTATTTGGGCGCAGCGCGTGACAGCCTTCCTCACTATCCTGAAATGAGTATTCCGGGACTACTTGCCCCAAGACGACGGCGGAACCCAGGCGTAGTTCGTCAAGACTGTTCGGCGCGCGGGACTGCCAACCGCATAGCTGCTGGTTTGATTGTCGGCGATAAGAAGGTTCGTTTGCAGATCGATCCAGAAGGTCGATGACGATTTCCATTGCGAAATGTGGTAGACCCTGCCGCTGCGGTCGACCACGACCGGCTCAAAGCCGCGCGCCATGATCTGTCTGGTCATCGAGTGCCGCCCGCTTTCAAATTTGTAGACATCAACCTTGCTTTCGAAGGCGCCCGCCTGCAACGACAAGAAGAGCTCTCGTCCGATCATAAAGGCATTTGTGCGGATGTGCGGATTCGGATAGCGCGGAAATTGGTATATGCGCAAAGGATATAAGCTGAAGCGCCCAAGCCTCTCCAGTGCGCGACGGGCGTTGAATTGATCGAGGGCGTTGCTATCCGCGTCTCGATCAAAAACGGACCTGGAATAACCCAGGTAGTACTTCAAGTAGTGGATAGGGTCGCGCAGAATTCTAAGAGCCGCGGCCTCATAGCCGGAGCTGACGGACTGCCAGGAGCCGGTCGCACCGACCAGGCCGACCCCGGCCATTGTCAACGCGGCGTCGAAATGCTTGAGCCAATCATCCGCCAGAATCTCGCTGAACGTGTTCAAGAACAGCAAGACTCGGTTGGAGACCAATCGGGCGGCCGCAATATAGGCGCCGATGTCATAGCCCGTGTCATCGAGCTCGATCGTGTGGATCGCAAGCCCGCCGAACAAGGCCCGCGCGGCATCAAGGGCTTGGCGGTTTGGAAAGCCTTTCAATATGATATGCAAATCATGATCCAAGCCTGGTGGATGCGCGCGATAGCTGTCCAGAAATCTGCGAGCCGGCGCTGGTCCTTCGGCAAAGCGATACAGATAGACGACCCCGCTCTGCGTCATCCTCGCGTCCCCGCCTCCGCTCTCGCGGCGGCCAATCACCCGCACGCCCAGTCACACGACGCCCGCAATTGCTGAGTCCAATCGCGTAATTGCCTGGCTGCAGTCAATATTCTACTTGGACTGTGTTTGGCCCCCAAGCCGAGAGCGAGCATGGAAATTCGCCCGACCGCGCTGCCAGGAGTGATGCTCGTAAGGGCATCTCCCAATGAGGATGAACGCGGGCTATTCGCTCGAACCTATGATTCGCGAAGCTTCGCGGCCGCCGGCCTGCCGATCGAATGGCCGCAATGCAATACGTCTTGGAATGCCCGCAAGGGCACGCTGCGCGGCCTGCACTTTCAAGCCGCGCCACGGCCGGACGCAAAACTCGTTCGTTGCACCCGCGGCCGCATTTTCGACGTTGTGGTGGATTTGCGTCCGCACTCACCGACATTTCGCCGCTGGACAGCCGCCGAGTTGTCCGAAGCAAATCGCGACGCCTTGGCGATCCCGGCGGGCTGTGCCCACGGCTTTCTGACGCTCGAGGACAATTGCGAAATCTTCTACATGATGGGCGAAGTCTACGTGCCCGAATTGGCGCGCGGCGTGCGCTGGAACGATCCCGCATTTGCGATCTCCTGGCCGGCCGAGCCGGTATTCATTTCGGAACGCGACAAGAGCTGGCCGGATTTCGTCGTCTAGGAAATTCCCGCGTGCCGCACCGGCAGGCGTGATTCTGCTCACTGCCGCGGCGGCAGAAGAAAAATGACGTAGCGATGCGGTCGCCCGGCGAAACCCATGAAGGTGCGGGTGAGCTCGACATCGATGCGCCGGCTTGCCGGATCGCCGGCGCTCTTGGCGACCGCCGCTTGCAGCCAGTCCGGCCGATCCACCGAACAGACCAGCGCCATGCCGCTGCGCGCAAGCGCAGCATCGCTTAGCTCTGCGTCACGCTGCGCCATGGATGGCCAGTTGTGAGCCTCGGCATAGGTTTCATCGGCGACGCGGCCGCCGACAGAGCGCCAGGGCAGCGGGCGCGGCCGATCCTGCGCATAGGCGATCACCTCATCGGCCATGTCGCAGCCGACATAGCGCAGAGGCTCCATCGTCATCTGCCGCCAGGCCTGTTCGGTTTGCGCCGCCAGCAGGCGGCCATGCGCGGCGGCCGGCGGCACGCCTGCGCGGTGGATCGCCAACGCGATAACGGGAGCCGCAATCAGCATCACGACCGGCTCCGCTGTCACCACCGCCAGGAGGGCCTGCCGGCCGACCGCCGGAATTTTCATTGTCGGCGGCGAAAGCAGAAGGAGCGGCAGCAGGGTCCAGGCCGGCATCAGCCAGATCGGGGTCAGAATGGAGCCGGTTGCCAAGGCTCCGACGACTGGCAACAGGAGCGGTCCCCAGAACGCGGCCGCGACCAGCCGGCGCTCACGATCGGCCGGCCAGATCGCGTCAATCGCTGGCGGGCCGGACCGCGCCGTTATCAGCACAAACAGCACAGGGGCCGCGGCAAATGCCGCAGCTCCAGCCAAATACGAAAAGGCCTTCTCCACCGTGGTCGCCAACGAGCCCGAGACATGTGTCACTTCGGCGTATCGGAGCGATACAAAATCATGCTCGTAAATCCAGATCATGTGCGGAATCAGCAGCGCGATCGCCACCGCGGCCGTGATCCAAGGCGCGGCCGAGCGGAAATAGGTCGAACGGCGAGAATCGGTCAGCGCGGCAATCAGCAGCCCGGCGAACAAGACTATCGACCAGTATTTGGCCAACATGCAAAGGCCGGCGCCCAGTCCGGCGAGCACGCTGTAGCGCAGGCTCGTCGTCCGATAGGAGCGCAGAAAGGCCAGCGTTGTCGCCGCCCATGTCGGCAACAGGATCGTGTTGGCGTTGAATTTGAGCGCATGAAAATTATAGAGCGGGATCAGCATAAGCAGCGCCACGCTGATGACGCGTTTGTCGATGTCGAGATAATCGGCCGAGAGCCGCCAGACGATCCACAGCGCAATCGTCGGCATCAGCATTGCGAGCAAGTAGTACGACCAATCCGATAGCGGGAATATGCTGAACCACAAGCGCACCAGCCAAGCGCCAAGCGGCGGATGTTTGGGATAGCCGAAGCTGAGCTCCCGCGACCAGGCGATCAATTCGGCCATATCGGGGTGCACGTCCTGGCTGCTTTTGGCGACGCTGCCGTAGGCGGTCCAAATCACCGTGTAACCGCCCAGCAGCAGGAGCATCGCGCGGTCGGAGCGCAACGGATCGGCGAGCGCCTCGGTCAGCCGTTCAAACTTATTGCGAGCCGTTCGGATCAATGCTGCCGAGGCCATGCGCTGCGGATCGTACCGTTGGGAAGATCAATTCTCGAAAAAGCGATTTTTTGGTCGCGGCAGGCCCAAATGCTCGCGCAGTGTCGTTCCCTCATAGTCGCGGCGAAACAGGCCGCGGCGCTGTAGTTCGGGAACGACGCGCTCGACAAAATCGATCAGGCCGCCCGGCAAATACGGGAACATCACGGTAAAGCCGTCCGAGCCTTCCGTTTCGAGCCACTCCTCCATCTCGTCGGCGATGGTCTGCGGGGTGCCGACCATGGCGAGACCGGAATAGCCGCCAAGCCGCTGCGCGAGCTCCCGCACGGTGAGATTTTCGCGCCGAGCGAGCGCGATGGCGCGCTCGCGCCCGCTCTTGGACGCATTGCTTTCCGGGATGTCCGGCAGCGGGCCATCCGGATCGAACTTCGACGCATCGTGCCCAAGCGCAATCGACAGCGAGGCGATGGCATTGGCGTAGTTGACGAGACTGTCAAGCTTGGCGCGCTTCGTTCTCGCCTCTTCCACCGTATCGCCGACAACCACAAAGCAAGCCGGCAGGATCTTCATATGATCGCGCGAGCGCCCGAGCCTCTCCATGCGCCCTTTGATGTCGGCATAGAACTCTCGCCCGGCGGTGAGGTCGCTTTGCGCAGTAAACACCGCCTCCGCCGTTTCCGCGGCAAGCTGGCGGCCCGATTCCGAGGCGCCCGCCTGCACGATGACCGGCCAGCCCTGGATCGGGCGGGCGATATTGAGCGGGCCGCGCACCGACAGATATTTGCCCTTGTGATTGAGCACATGCATTTTCGCGGGATCGAAGAAGATGCCCTCCCCGACATCGCGGATGAAGGCATCGTCAGCCCAGCTGTCCCACAGGCCGGTCACCACGTCGTAGAATTCGCGGGCGCGGCGATAGCGCTCGCCATGCTCCATATGCTCGTCGAGCCCGAAATTGTGCGCAGCGTCCGGATTCGAGGTGGTAACGATATTCCAGCCGGCGCGGCCGCCGGAAATATGATCGAGCGACGCAAAGCGCCGGGCGATGTGATAAGGCGCATCGAATGTGGTCGAGCCGGTCGCGACAAGGCCGATGCGTTCGGTCGCCTGGGACAACGCCGACAAGAGGGTGAAGGGCTCAAAAGACGTCGCGGTGTGGCTGCGCTTGAGCGCGTCGATCGGCATATTCAGCACGGCCATGTGATCGGCCATGAAGAAGGCGTCGAACTTCGCCCGCTCCAGAAGTTGGATGCATTGTTTGAGGTGTGCGTAATTGAAATTCATATCGGCCCACGCGCCCGGATAACGCCAAGCGCCGGTATGAATGCTGGCCGGGCGCATGAAGGCGCCCAGATGAAGTTGGCGGGAGGAGGCCATGCGATGCGTCCCTGTGCTAACCGCCTAATCTAGGCACACCGCCCTGCGAGCGAAAGCGCAGCAGGCAACCTCAAACTGCTAGAGACGCGTTGCAAGCAGGGAGATTTGCCTCGTCCGATGGCCAAACACAGAACGTCCTTCGCAACGACTTTCAGTTCTGCATGTTGACCATGACCCGCGCCAACAGCATATGCAATTGCCGCACTTCGCCGGACGACAGCCGCCGCGTCGCGCGTTTATTCATCTTGCCGACCAGTGGCAGGATCTTGGCCTTGAGACGGCGGCCCGACGCGGTCAGATAAATGTTCACCTTGCGGCGGTCATTGCTGTTGCGGCTGCGAATGATCCAGCCCGCATCGGCCATAGCTTTCAGCACAGCCGTAAGCGACGCTTTTTCCACCATCATGCGCTCCGCCAGTTCGACCTGGCTGAGCCCTTCCTCGCGCCAAAGCACCCGCAGCGCCGACCACTGCGCCGTGGTTACACCATAAGGCGCCAGCTCCTCGGCCAGCGCCTTTACGAAAATGCGATACGCATATCTGATCTGATAGCCCAGGCTCGGCTCGGTGCTTACCGGCGGAAAGGCTGCAATCGTGCCGACATTTTCCTTTGCCGCAACAGAGCGATCAAGCGGGCGTCGTAGAGCCATAGGTCAATTCTCGGGAAGGGTTTCCGCGCGAAGGCGCCACTATGGCTGGAACGCGCCGACAGCGTCAAAGGATAAAATGCGGCCGCGCGAACACCCGCACAGATCCCGCAAGACGCCCCTTAAAAACACAGATGCGTGAGGATCTCGCCCTTCTTGGTGGTGAGCACCATCGGGCATTTCAGACGCTCAAGTTGAACCTTGGCGTCTTCGTTACCGAGCGCGGCGGCTCTTTCGTAATAGCCTTTCGCGGCCTCCTTGTCCTGCGGCCCGCCGCGCCCGCTTGCCGCGAACGAGCCCAGCCAATCCAGCGCCGCTGCATGATTTTGCGCAGCCGCCTTTTCAAACAAAGCACGCGCCGCGACGTCGTCCTGCGGCCCGCCGGCACCCTCCGCCATCATCACGCCCAGCTGAAACTGCGCTTCGGCCGAATTGGCGTCGGCCGCCTTCGACAACAGCGCCCTCGCCTGTGCCGGATCGGAAGATGTACCGGCCGCACCGAAAAGCGCAACCAGGTTAGTCGTGCCGTTCGGATTGCCCGCCGAAGCCGCACGCTCGAACAGCTTGCGCGCCTCATCCTCGTCCTTGGTCACGCCGGTTCCCGTCGCGTAAAGGCTGCCGAGCGCAATCATCGCGGCGGTGCTGCCCTTATCGGCTGCTTTGCGGTACGCGGTGAGCGCCGCCGGCATCTGCTGATTGGCGGCATAGGCGCGACCGAGCTGATACACCGCGCGGCGCGACGAAACGGACGCCGTTTTGCAGAATCTGATCGCAGTTGGAATATCGGACGGCGGTATAGAAGCCACGCCCTTGATATCGGCCGGTTTCTCGGGATCGCTCGGATCGGCGGCAAGACGGTCGCATAGCACGAGGTCGGCGGACTGGCCATGTGCCGAAGACCGCGTGAAGGCCGCGGCCAGCATCGCAAGGCCGAAGCAGCACGCGATCGCGGCGGGCGGAGGTCCCTTGGTCATAGGCTCGAGATTAGCACGATCACGTTCATCGGTAGCCTCAAGGCTCGTCGCGAAGCCCAAAACTCTTGCCGTGAAAGACCGGCCAGACCTGGTCGATTCGGACCGTGTCACGTAAGTGCCGGGGATACCAGGGCTCCGACGCGAACGGCGTCCAACCGCATGGCTGTTTTCTGGCCGGCACGACGGCTTTCTGGCAGGTCAACGCGAAAACGACCGCAGCGCGCCGACTCCTTGCGGCTTTTCGGAGGCGCTCCACCGCCTGCTTCACTGACCAGACTTAAAGTGCCGGCTTGACTTGCCGGCTTGACTTGCCGGCCCGCCAGATATCAATTCGACGCCGAATCTGCAGGGGCATCCTGCCGAAGCCGACCGGCATAACACCCCGCCAAGCCTCCGAAAGGAGCCGGGTTAGCTCAGCGGTAGAGCAGCGGTTTTGTAAACCGTTGGTCGGGAGTTCAATCCTCTCACCCGGCACCAATAAATCAGACGATTTTGGCAGAATTGCCATCGGTCAGCGGAGTTTTTCGTTGCTGAAGCCGTAGGCTTGGTACGCACTGTCCAGCATATTCGTCGATGAATTGTGCGCAGGCCAGCCTCTCGACGCTTGCGCTGGACCATGCCCGTGGTCCGACGCCTTCCCTTCCGGGCCCCGCTCTACGTACGGAACCTTGGGTCGTGTCGCGCGTTATCGTTCGTTCCCCAGCAGGTAGATTATTGATGGACGCGAAGCACCGCGAAGCAGCCGAATCCGTATTCGACAAAGAGAAGCGCCGAGAGGCCGAGATCAACAGCGCTCTGCAGCAGGAGCGCGCAAGGCATGAGGCGGCAGTCAAGAACATGCATCGCCTGCGATTGCTCCGGATGGAGCGTGAGGCGCAGGCTCCTTCAGGGACGAAAAAGCGCATCGCCGCCAAGTGAGCTCAAAGTGAACTCAAAGTGAACCGGGCCGCAGTGATCGCGCTTCGGCAGTCATTGTGGAATTTGCTGCCCCGGATGCTGCTGTTTGGAAACGCGACGCCGCGACGAATGACGGAAGGCAATGCGCGTGTGTGCAATGCGTCTGCTTCTGTATACAGGCGCCTGCCGCATACAGGCGCCTGCCGCAGCGGAGATTCAGTCGCCATGCACTTGTTATTCTGGCTTTTATTCTGCCGGCGGCATTTGATTGAGGCAGTGGCCCGTCACAGGGTCACTTGCTTCGCCCCGCACTCCTTGCAGGTATAAGGCACGCGCGTCTGCCCCGGTGGGGCGGAGACGCGGTTTGGCGCGCCGCATCTGCCGCATTTGGTCTCGATGCGGGTATTGCCCTGCTTGATCGTGACGGATTTGCGCTCCATCGCTTCTTTCACCAGACGTTCGGCCTCGGCGCGCATATCTTGCTTCGACATGGGTAAGCTTTCCGCAGGTGGCGGTCGGTCGTACACGGAATCGGCATTCGACTCAAACGATCGCTGCGGGCACGCCAGACGCCGCCCTTGACGCGACCGGGAACTGACAGTTCCCAGGCCGCGCCGTCACCCCCGCCCTTGGGCTCGCGCCTGAGATGCGCACTTGCAACCCTGCCCAGAGCCGATCTAGGCATGCCGCAATTTATCCAAAGCTTGCGACAACAATTGGAATAAATTGCCTGGAATAATGCACCGGCTGGAAGCGTTATTCAGCGGCCTGCAGTCTGCGCCCACGCGCTCGAATAGGTCGCTGTGGAAGGACGTCGCTCTGGAAGGACCATGTCAAACTTGACGCGACGATCGCTGCTCGCTGGCTCCGCCCTCGCAATGACGGCCGCCGGTGCTCCGGCAATCGCCGCGGCGCCGCCGGCGGACAAGGCGACGCCGGGCATCTATCGCTACAAGATCGGCTCCTATGAACTGACCGCGCTCTATGACGGCATCTGGTACCGGCCGATCACTGACAAATTCATCAGCAATGCACCCTTCGCCGAAGTCGAGCGCGCGCTCGATGACGCCTTCATGCCGCATGACAGGCTGGCGACGCCATTTACGACGCTCATCGTCAATACCGGCAACAAGCTTGTCCTGATCGATACCGGCACTGGTGGCCAGATCGCGCCATCCGCCGGTGTGCTCAGCGAAAATCTTGCCGCCGCCGGCATAGATCCCAAAGCCGTGGATCAAATCGTCATTTCACATTTTCATCCCGACCACATCAACGGCATCAAGGACAAGGACAACGCGCTCATCTTTCCCAACGCCGAGATCATGGTGCCTGAGCCGGAATGGGCGTTCTGGATGAGCGACGCAAATATGAATGCGGCCGATACGGATCTGAAGCTGACATTCCGCAATCAGCGGCGTATCTTTTCGGACATCATCGAGCAGGTGACGCGATTCGAACCGGGCCAGGAAGTAGCGCCGGGGATCGAAGCGCTGGCCGCAGCCGGTCATACGCCGGGACATACGGTGTTCGCCATTCACTCCGATAATCAGTCGCTTTTGGTGCTGGGCGACACCGCGCAGCATCCCGCGGTGTTTGCGCGCCATCCCGACTGGCAGGCTTCTTTCGACATCGACGGCGCCGCCGCAGTCGCCACGCGAAAAAAGATTTTCGATCGCGCCGCGGCTGATCGCATGCTGGTCACCGGCTATCACTTCCCCTTCCCGGCCTGCGGTCACCTGTTCAAGACCGCGACTGGCTATGAGCATGTTCCGGTCGAATGGCAGCCGAATTTAGAGTGACAAAAGGGAGGCCGGCTTGCAGGCCGGCCTCCCCGATCCTCGCGGGTTTCTCGTTTTTGTTAAGCATGGCGCTTCATTCATGCTCGCGGGGACGACTTTGATGCGCATGACCGTTGGAACGGCAGCCGTTCCCCGATCATGCTTGAGGTGCCGACTTGCGGGCGACACAGACGTCTGCCGCCGGCTACCCGCAAGTCGGTGCGTACGATCCGGGCCTCGGTTCGCACCGGTTGTTGGGTGCATATTCCGGATCGCAGGCAAGCGCGAAGGACCTACGACCGCTTCGCCGACGTGCCGCCGGGGACTTGATGCGTCTTGGCCGACTTGAGGTGACGTGCCTGATGCATCCTGCTCGACCGGCTGTTCGACTTGCCGAGCCGGCCGGCCGAGTGCTTCACGGTCTTCTTGTGCATTTTCGCGTGCTTGACGGTCTTGCCCGGCTTTGCCGTTTGCACATTGCTCGTAGCCGGAGCGCTTGCTGTGCTGCCAGGCGCGGCATTGACCGGCGCAGCTTGCTTGGTGGGTACGGTCGTGGTTGGGGTCGAGCTTCCCGAATTTCCCGACGTCTGCGCGAGAGCCGGCCCGGCGATCAAAGCGCTGGCGAGAAGCGCGGTGGCGAATTTGTTCAACATTGTATTCTCCTTTTTGTTCCACGGCAGGCGATCAAAAATTGTCCCCAAGATCACTCAAGACATCACCCAAGACATCATTGGGTGAACCTGCCGTTGTTGGCCGAAATCTACGCCGCGTGCACTGAATGCGCCCTGAAGTCCGCGCGCGGATTTCGTTCACCTACGTGAAATTCTTGTAATCCTGGGAATTTCCCACCCGGTGCGCCGGTCATATTTGCAGCGGGATGAAGAGCTACGGTGCGGGGTTAATAGTTGCACTGCACCGCAACCGGAGGACGTCATGCGCAAAATGCCGTTGCTTGCCGCCGCCATTCTGGTAGGCGCAACCTTGAGCGTGCCCAAATTCGCCTTTGCCATCGAAGGCGCCAATCCCGCGCCACCGCCGTCATCCGGCACGCAACAGGGGACCCCGAGCCCCAAAAAGAAAAAGAAACAGAAATCGAGCCAGGAGTTCTTGAACGAATGGCACAAGGCCTATGCGCTGGTTTACGACAAGCACGACTATGAAGGCGGCATCGCCGTCCTGCGCGCGATGGGCTACGACGACAATGCCGATGTCGCAACGCTGATCGGCTATGCCAGCCGCAAGCTCGGCCGCTACGACGATGCCAAGGTGTGGTACGAGCGCGCGCTCGCGGCCGACCCGAACCACGCCCAGACCTGGTCCTATTACGGCATGTGGCAGGCCGAACAGGGCAATATTCTCAAGGCCAAGGACGACCTCGAGAAAGTGCGCAGCATTTGCGGCACCGAATGTCGCGAATACACGGCGCTCAAAGAAGCCATCGACGGCACGGTCACCTATTAGCAGCCGAAAGCGGGGCACGGGCGCTTCGCGCGCCCGCTCATTCCCGCCATCGCGAGAGGAAGCGGCACGGGTTTTCGGCAACCCGCTAAGCTACGCTGCGCCCTTCGTCTCGGCCAGTATCCAGGCGTGATAGTCCGGGTCGACGCTGTCGAGCGGCAGGACCACAATCGCCGGCGTCGTATAGGAATGCAGCTGCCGCACCGCGGCGCGTACCGCCTCGGCGAGCGCCGCGCGCGTCTTTATGATCATGACGACCTCGTCGCCGCGCTCGATCGCGCCCTGCCACCAGTAGAGCGAGACCATTCCGGGCAGGATATTGACGCAGGCGCAGAGCCGGCGCTCGACCAGCGTGCGGCCGACCTGCTCGGCTTCGCCAATGGACGGAAACGTCGTATAGACGAACACCGCGCGTTCTACGTTGCCGTCCATCGCAGCCTCCCCGTTCCGCCGGGCCATGACATGCCAAAAAACAGCTAAATGCCAAAAAATAGCTCCGCTGCCCCCTACCGGCACATAGCCTTTATCGCCAGCGACGTGCCCGCCGCGCAGCAGGCGCGCGCCCGGCTGGTCGAACTCTATGGCGACGCCAAGCCCGAGACCGCCGACGTCGTGGTCGCGCTCGGCGGCGACGGACTCATGCTGGCGACCCTGCAACGGTTCATGAATTCCGGCAAGCCGATCTACGGCATGCATCGCGGCACGGTCGGCTTCCTGATGAACGAATACGCGGAGGCGGATCTGGCCAAGCGGCTCGCCGCTGCACACGTCACCGTCATCCACCCGCTTTTGATGCGTGCGCGCGATGAAAGCGGCCGTATCCATCAGCACCACGCCATCAACGAAGTCTCGCTGTTCCGCCAGACCTATCAGGCGGCGCGGCTGCGTGTACTGGTCGACGGCAAGGAGCGTCTCGCCGAACTCGTCGCCGACGGCATCATGCTGGCCACACCGGCCGGATCAACCGCCTATAATCTCTCCGCGCAGGGGCCGATCATTCCGATCGATGCACCGCTTTTGGCGCTTACCCCGATCAGCCCGTTCCGGCCGCGGCGCTGGCGCGGCGCGCTGCTGCCCGACCGCGCCCATGTTACCATTGAGGTGATCGAGTCGGAAAAACGCCCGGTCGCCGCGGTCGCCGATCATGACGAGGTGCGCAGGGTTTGCTCCGTCGCGATCAGCATGGATCACTCGCTCGCGATGCAGCTGCTGTTCGATCCCGGCCATAGTCTCGATGAGCGCATTTTACGGGAGCAATTCGGGTATTGATGGCCTTGCGAATCTGAGAAGCGCGCGCGGATCAAAGCTTAACCGACCCTTTACGGCGTTTCTCTAGGGTCGCCGCCCGGCGAGGCGGGCGGGCGCGCCCGCCGGGCGGAGGCTGCATGGTCCGCATTGATTTCAACCGCCTGCGCTTTCTTGTCATCGACGACAATGCGCATATGCGGCACATTCTGCGCACGCTGCTGCATGGGTTCGGCGCGCGAGAAGTTTACGAGGCCGAAGACGGCGCCAGCGGGCTTGAAGCCTTCACCCACTATATGCCCGACATCGTGATTGCCGATTGGGTCATGCCGATCTTTGACGGCTTGGAATTGGCGCAGATGATCCGCCAGCCCGGCGCCAATGCCAATCCGTATGTGCCGATCATCATGCTCACGGGACACTCCGACAAGAAACGCGTGATGATCGCACGCGACGCCGGCGTCACCGAGTTTCTCGCCAAGCCGATCTCCGCCAAGGCGCTGTACGAGCGCATTCTCAACGTGCTGGTCAGGCCGCGCCCCTTTGTGAAGACCAGGACCTATTTCGGGCCTGATCGGCGCCGTAATGTCAATCCGAATTACAGCGGGATCGAGCGCCGCAAAGGCGGCAAGGCCGACGTGCTGCCGCAAGATACGCTGCTCGACAAAGCCAAAATCCCGAGTTGATGGAGTTTTGAGCGAATGCCACGCAAAGACCGCACGGATCATAGCTCGTTGATCGCCACCTATGCCGACCACGAAGTCATCACGCCGGCGAACGAACTGCGCAAGGTGGTCGAGCCCGCCACTGCGGAAGAGCAGGATCAAATCGCGCGCGCCGAAGCAGCGCTCGAGGAGCTGTCGTCCGAATTCGGCGCCTGGATGCAGGCGGAATGCGAACGCATCGAGACGGCGCGCCAGGCGCTCAAGCACCTGGGCATGACGGAACACAGCCATGCGGCGCTGTTCCGCGCCGCGCACGATATCAAGGGCGAGGCGGCCACGTTCGGCTACCCCGAGGTGGTCGGCGCCGCCGAAAGCCTGTGCCGGCTGCTCGAGCATACGCCAGACATCGCGCGCATTCCGCTCATGCTCGTCGATCAACATGTCGATGCGGTGCGTGCGATCACCCGCGAACATGCCCGGCCCGATGTCGCCGATGTGTCAGCTGCGCTGACGCGCCGCCTGCGCGAGGTCACCGACGACTTCCTGCGACAGGAGAACAGCTTTCGGCCGGATTACCTGAAGGCGATTTTTGCGCCGCCGCTCGCTCCCGGCGCCGAATCGTAGAGCGTTACTAGAATCGGATGTCTCTCTGCGCTCGTCTCTGCGAAAGCGTTGGATTCATGCTAATGCGCAGCGTCTATTCGACCCCTATTCGACGCTAAAGATGTGACGTTCTAAGCTGCAGCCGAGCGTCCGTCCAAATCGTCGGCGACAAGCTCGTCGCAGAACAGGCGCGCCTCTTCGCGCGCCGCCTCGGTGGCGAAGCGGCGCAACAGGGTGAGCAACGGCGCGAGCTCCTCGACATCTTCGTTCTCGCATCGGGTCAGCACCCGCTCGATCATACGCCGCTTGAGGCGTGTCGCGCCGCCCGGCTCGCACAACAAGCCTTCGCGCATCGCTTCGATCGCTTCCCTGAACGCCGGATAAGTCGACGGCGGCAACTGCGCCTTTTCAAACAGCGCGCGCAAGCCGGCGGTGCCGCGGTCGTGGACCAGTGCCGATACGCGCGCGACCGGCATGTCGGCAAGTTCCGCGAGCGCTTCCTCGAACAGCACGATATTGCCGGACAAAAGCGCGCGCAGGATCAGACCCGCAGTGAGCTGGCCGCTTGCGCACAAGTGTCGGATCAGCGGCCCGAGCTCGGTCTGCGGCGTTTCCGCCGCGATCGCGACGGCGGCCTTTTCGCAAGCCTCGCGCGCAACGCGCTTGGCGTGTTCGGGCTCGAGCCAAGCACGCCCTGCGACAAAGCCGGCGAGCGTCTCGGATAATTTGGTGACAAGCGTCTGCCGGGTCGCGGCAGGGATGTCCTCGCGCGCCAGCAGCGCCTCGCGGATCGCCGCCAGGTGACCGAACCGCTCGACGATGCGATCAATCGAAAATGGCGCGATATCGCAGTCGAAATTCTCGACCAGAACCAGGCAGGATTCCGCCGTACCGACCTCGGCGATCGCCGCCGCCACCGCGCGCGGCAGCGCCGCGCGGCTGGCAATCGCAGCCTGGATCGCCGCGCCGCCGGTCGCGACCGCATCGACCAGATCGGCGTCGACAAAGAGCGGCGACAGCGCGTAGACCGGAGCCGCGATCTGCGGCTGGTCGGCGGCAAGCGCAAGGATGATCGCCGGGGGCGCGCTCGGACTGGCCGCCAGCGCGTCCGCCAGCGCACGCCGGACCAGCGGCGAGGGATCGTCGAGCAGCATCAGCATGGCGCCTTCGGCGGCGCCAAGGTCATCGGGTGACAAATCCGAATAGAGATAAGCGCGCGCCAAAGCGCTGGTTGCTTCGGCCCGCTCGCTGGCCGGCGCGGTGCGAATCCATTGCAGAAAATCGCGGACGATCATGGTTCGTCAGGAGGGCGCAGAAAGGCTTTGGTGCGATGCTAGGGCGGCGGGATTAACAAAGCGTTCACCATAAAAGATGCTGTTTGGGTCGCAATTTTTCATGCGGCGCCGATGGTCTAGCCGTGCGGGCCCTTGTCCTTAAAGAGATTGCCGAGGAGACCGGCGTTTGCACCCGGGCTCGTGTCCGACAGGCCCCACAATTGACTCACAACTGCGGCAACTGGTGCGGAGCGGCCCGGATCCGAAAATAGACTGTGGAACACCTCGTTATTTGCCGCCGTGCGTTCGGGCGCTGCCGCGGCATAGGCGCTGGCGAGGCCGGCCGGATCGAGCGCTGCCGCCGCTGCAGTTTGCTCGGCTTTCGCGCCAACCTTGCCAACGGGCATCACGTGCAGCATGGCGCTTGCCGCGGAGCTCGCTCCGAAAGCTGCGGAAGCTTGGGCGACGCCTTCGCCGCCGACCGGACGTTCGCGGGCTGCGACATCATAACGGGCGGTCAGAATATCGCGCACTTGCGCGAGGCTGTGCGCCGTGCCGGTTGCGCGATCATAAAAAATCGAGGAATTGGCATGCGCCGCATTCGGGAAGTAACTCGCCGCGCTGGCATTGGGATTGTCGGCGGCCAGCGAGATCAGCCGTGCCGCGCCGCCGACACCGAGAAAATGCGCGATATAGAGCTCGCCCTCGCTCGGCGTGCGGCCGAGTTTTTGCGCCAGCACCGATGCGTTCGCCTGGGTGAAGGCGCCGGCCAGCAGCGCGTTGGCAGTCGGATCATTGCGCAGCTTGAGAATGGCGTTGCGCATCGCTGGGTCGCGCACCTCGTATTTGCCGGACGCCGTCTTGGTGATGGCGTCCGCATATTGGCCGTAGCCAAGCGACGCGCCCGATTGCTTGAGCGTCGCCAGCCAGGTTTGCTCGATGAACTGGAAGAGGCCGCGCGCCGAGGACGTCGCGGCGCCAGCCTGCGGATTGAGCCCTGACTCGACCTGAGCCGTCGCCAACAGGTATTGGAAGCTCGTGCCGGTGGCCTGAGCCGCTTGCCGAATGGCGCCGATCACCGCCGAACCGGCGGTGGAATTGCTGGAGTCGACCAGCATGACGTGCTCTTGTGCTCCCCTTGCCGGCTCCCACCGGCTGTCATGAGCGTTAGTGATCATTAACGATTATGGTAAATGGGGCCTTAACGCCCCGGCGGCGACGAGAATTGTTGATTTTGCGGAGGCAAAGATGACCCAGGCAACAGCAGTAAGACACAAGCGCGGAGGCCTTTACTTCGAGGATTTCGTGCCGGGCGAAGTGACCGAGCACCGCTATACGCGCACCGTCACGCAGATGGACAACATGCTGTTCTCCAATATGACGCTCAACCCGCAGCCGCTGCATATCGACCGGCACTTCTGCGAGCAGGAGACCGAATGGGGGCAGCCATTGATGAACTCGCTGTTCACGCTTGGGCTGATGATCGGCATCCAGGTCTCCGACATGACAGTCGGCACGACCATCGCCAATCTCGGCATGACGGAAGTGAAATTTCCCCACCCGCTGTTCGAAGGCGACACCGTGCATTGCACGACCGAGGTGATCAGCAAGCGCGAGTCAAAGTCGCGGCCCGGCGCCGGTATCGTCGAGTTTCATCACCGCGCCTATAACCAGGACAACAAGCTTGTCGCCGAATGCCGCCGCCAGGCCTTTATTCGCATGCGGCCGAAATGACGTCGTCGTTCCGAGCTGCGCTGGAGTAACCGGGCGTTTTGCAGCCGAGCGCAAAGAGGAGCCCGGAATTCATAATCCGTGCACCGGGAGTATGGATCCCGGACTTGCCGCTGCGCGGCAATCCGGAATGGCGTGAGGTGAATTTGATGCGCTCCCTGCTTTTCGTTCCGGCCGACAGCCCGAAAAAACTCGACAAAGCCATGGCCAGCGGGGCCGATGCGTTGATTGTCGATCTTGAAGATTCAATCGCGCTCGACGGCAAGGCAGCGGCGCGGCAGAGCGCGGCCGCCTTCTTGAAGGAGGCCATGGCAAGCGCGGCGCGCCCTTATGTGATGGTGCGGGTCAACGGCTTGCAGACCGGCCTGACCGATGCCGACCTCGATACCATCGCGCCGGCGAGGCCCGATGCCATCATGCTGCCCAAGACCGAAGGCGGCGCGGCCGTTATCCATGCCGATGCAAAACTCGCGGTTCGTGAAGCAACCGCCGGCCTGCCGGATGGCCATATCAAGATACTGCCTATCGCGACTGAGACCGCCGCCGCATTGTTCCTCACCGGCACTTTTGCCGGCGCGAGCGCGCGGCTCATCGGCCTGACCTGGGGCGCGGAAGATCTTTCCGCCGAGCTTGGCGCACAGACCAATCGGGACGCACAAGGTCGTTTTCTCGATCCCTATCGTCTCGCCCGCACGCTCTGCCTTGCCGGCGCGGCTGCAGCGAGCGTGCAGGCGATCGATACAGTCTATGTCGATTTCCGCAATGCCGAAGGTTTTCGCCGCGAATGCGAGGAAGCCTGCCGCGACGGATTCACCGGGAAAATGGCGATCCATCCGGCGCAAGTGCCGATCATCAACGATGTGTTCACGCCATCGGCGAGTGCGATTACGCATGCGCGCGCTGTCGTTGCAGCGTTCGCCGCAAATCCTGGGGCCGGCGTAGTCGGCATCGGCGGCGTAATGTACGACCGCCCGCATCTTTGTCGCGCCAAGCAGCTCCTGGCCCGCACGGAACGCCGGGAATAGGCCGCGCACTTCCCCGATCGCGCCGTGGAATATGCAACCTGCCATTTCGACGGCCGCGATATCGCCCAAATCCGGACTTGACGTCGTCTCAAACGGATGTTTGAATTTCAACCAATCGTTTGAAACGGTGAGGTGCATTATGTGGCTGCGCGAGACAGATCGTCTTCCGAGGGATCGGTTGCCAATCCCGCTACCCTGCCCCACATGTGGGCGCACGATGCAGCTCAGGCGCAGCACCGCCGATACCTGCGGGATCACCGAAATCCGAAGATACGGCTGTGGCGAATGCGGCTTGTGGATCACGGAGGATTCGATGAGCCGCCCCAGCGGGACGTGATTCGCGCAGGTTGACCGCAAGTCAATTCTCCTTGGGCCGCGTTTTTCGCGCTCACGCGCGCGCGAGAGAGAGAGGCGCGTCGGCTGCGTAGGTTCCGGCGCCTGTCCACCCTGCCCGCCAGGTACAGATCGACATGCGCCGCGGGCTTAGCCAAGAGTTTACTGCCGTGCGCGCATCCTGGGCGGCATGCAATCCGAGTGGCAGCGGCGGAAGGATGCGCAAAACAGGCGCTCGCGCGAGCGCCTCCTGCAGCGCCTGCCGCAGCCCTTCCCAAAACCCGTGCTCGACCGCGCGCTGAGGAGACCGTTCATCCCGCCGACTCCGCGGCTCGCCATAAACTCCTACTGGTCGGGGCATCCTTTGCGGGCGGAGCGCTTGGCGCGCGCGCTTGCGCGCAGCAGCGGCGCGCCGGCCGGCTGGCGCTGGAGGCTCGGAGAAGAGCATGACAGCGGATTGCCGGCCACGTTCCGAACGCCGCCTACGCCATACCGGGAAAGTGCCTACTCGCTCGGACCGGGCGCGTGTTGCATCTGCGGCCAGCCGATCTATCGCTTCGGCTGGCACAGCGACCTTTGGCAAACGGGGATCAACAAAAACGCGGTTTGGCACGCCGCATGCGTCGTTGCCTGGGAATTTTGGAATGCGCCGAACGACCAAGCGCGCCTGTTACGGCGTCTGCAATCGCGCCGCTGCGGCGCAAGCGGCCGACGCCTGCGGAAGGACGCCCAGGTCGATCACCGCATTCCTCTGTTCCAGGTCTGGCAGGACTACCGCGACCGGCCCTGGCCGGATTTGCTTGCCTATTGGGGTCTGCCGAACCTGCAAGTCATCAATCGCGATGTTCACATCGAGAAGTCCGCGCAGGAGACCCGGCAGCGGCGCCTCGATCGTCAAATCTCGGCAGAGCCTGCGTAGTCCAAGAGTCAATCCAAGAGTCAAGCAGAGCCGCTGAGCCCAAGTCCGCTTTGCTGAAGTCCTCGGAGTGCTTCGCGACCGGTCCGGTTCATCCCTCAAATGTCAGATCAGGCTGAGGCGCTCGCGGCACGGCACGTTGGTCCGCCTTGTCGGCGTCACTGCAGACTTCGTTTATCGATGCAGGCGCTGGTCACGCGCTGGAACCGATCCGCACGACGGGTCTTCGTGAAACCATCGATTCTTATTCGGAGTTGTAAACCGCGGCGAGGAGCGACGGGAGGTTCGCTTGCGAAGGCTCGCAAAACTTTTCGCGTTGATCGCGATTGCAGCGACGCTGTGCGGCTTCAACAGCGGCAACTTTGCCCACGATCTGAGCGCCTATCGCGGCGAGCTCGTGCGTGATGCCGTTGCGAGGCTCGGTCGTCCGATTCGGCGGGCTTCGCTTGACGGCGGGAGAATCTACTACTGGCGGACTACCGCCCATCTCGGCGCCGATTGGGGCGGCCGGGCTCTCGTCTGCAAAATTTGGGCAGCCGCGCAGCACGGCGTCATCATCAACTGGGGCTACGAGAATTGCGCCTATTAGGGCGCAATCTGACATCCCGCTCTGGTTTATTCGTCTCGTGACCCGAGATTGATGGCGCCGCGGGCGAGCGACAAGCGCCCGCCGCGGCGCCGAGTGTGCCTTGCGAGCAACAGTTCCCGAAAAACCATCACATCGGGCCATCAGGGCAACACTTTTGTCCAATTCGTCCACTTTAGGTCACCGCCGCTGGGTTGCCACGTCACCATCGACCGTCGCGCTTAGCATGTGAGACAGCGGGCGGATCGCTTTCGCGGTTCGCTTGGATCGAAGCCAACTGAAAGCAAGGAAATATATGATGCGTATCAAACCTGCGGCTCGCGCCGCATTCGCCGCCGCGCTGTTTGGCCTGGGCGTAGCTGTGGCGACGCCGGCCCGCGCCGACGTCGAGGTGGGGCTGCTGAGCTGCCGAAGCGCACAATCGACAAGTTATGTCATCGTGTCGGATCAGCCGTTCAACTGCGTCTTCACCCCGAGCGCCGGCGGGCCATTGCAATATTATCAGGCCACCGTACATCGCGTCGGCGCCCAAGCCGGCATCAGCGGCAATGTGGCCCTGGAATGGGCGGTGTTCGCGCCAACGCTGCGTCTCGGGCCCGGCGCACTGGCCGGCGTCTATGGCGGCTTTTCCGCCGGCGCGGCGATCGGGATTGGGGTGGGCGCGAACGGCCTCGTGGGCGCAAACAATTCATTTGCGCTGCAGCCAGTGAGTGTCGAAGGCCAGACCGGGCTCAACGTAGTTGCGGCCGCGACGCAGGTCGACCTGCAGCCGGTGCTGCCCGTTCACCATTATCGGCATCGCCACCGCTGAGCGCGTTTGGAGCGCGGCCGCCTGCGGTCGCGCTCCCGCCGCCGGCGCATTCGCGTCGCTGTTGGCGGAGATCGCTCTTCGCCCTAAGCTTATGCGCCGCGCTCTTGCGCCGTTACAACCAGCGCTTCGGTCACTCTTCGGCGCACTTCTTCCATTTCGGAAAAAACGGCCGCCAAGTTGAAAGCGACCTTGCCCAGCGTCGCAAACAGCGGCTGCCCGGTCGCTTCGAGCGAACTGGACGATGCGACAATTGCAATCGCTATCGCGGCGGCGCGCGCCAATCTCGTGATGGCCAAACGCATCGATGATCCCGTCCCATGGGATCAATTTGTCACAAACTATTTTCAACATCGCTGCGTCTGAACCGTCGAGTTGAATTGATGTTTCAGGAAGCCGGTAACGATGCTTATACCTTCGCGGCGCACGGACGCCGGCTTAAGCTTCGGCCCCGACAAAGCGGTCACGCGATCCGCACATCAGTTCTGGTGCCGGCATCGCAAATCGCGGCCCTTTTTGCGCGACGCAGCCTGGGGTAGCTTTTGCTGGCCGCGACCGCCGCCGCGCCGCCGGTCGCCGCGCGCGTCGCATGCGCCCTCAATTATCCGACATGGCCGGTGCAGATTATCCGCTCACCGCAAATGTGCGGCACTGAGCCATTCGAAATTTCAATCATGCCGCAAGCACTGAGCCGACCAAGCTTGGGCTGCTCAGCTATTGCGATAAGCCACTCTGTATCGAAGGCGCGGGATCGGTGCAAAGGTCAAGCCTCGCGCGTTGCAATCGTCTCGGCGCGCAGCCTTTGCCGCGAGCTTGTCCCCTTTTGGTCATATTTCAGAACCGGCCAGACGATAGTTTTACCGCCGACAACAAGAAAAAATCGAGTGCGTGCGTAGGGGGTGTTTCGTGAGTGCTCCAGCCAACGACGGCAACACAGATTCCGAATTAAACGAGTTCATTCCAAGGCGTCATCGCGAACAGGCCGGAGCTGAACGAGCGCCCTATATTGCTTCGGCATCAACAGCGCCCTTGCCGTCGGAGCGACATCGCGAATGGCCGACAAGGCCGGATCTATGGCCGGAACCGGTCCCACAACCGCGGGAAGAGCGGGAAGACGGGTTGCTTACGTTGATCGGACGGACCGTGCTGGTGGGGGTATTTGCCGGTGTGGTGGCGCTATTGGTCGTTTTCGGGAAGCCGCTTCTCGAAAATGTGCGTCCGCTGCTCAGCGCAGATCCGCAGACCGCACAAGTCGCCAAATCACCCGACCGCCCAGCCAGTAACGCGCCCGCAACGCGAGCGCTCACTCCGGCCACAGCGATGACAGCGGTCCCTGGCGGAGCACCGGCAGCCGCACCGCCGCTTCAAGCGCCACAACAAGCCTCGCTGTCGCCGAATCCGTTGGGCAAAGAGAGCAACAACACGTTTCGCGGGGTCAGCCAAACGGAAATTCGATTTGGCATTTCGGCGCCCTTCACCGGGCCGGCCAAGGAGCTTGGCCAGCATATGAAGCTCGGCATCGAGGCTGCGTTCAACGTCGCCAACGCCAATGGCGGAGTATTCGGCCGGCAACTGCGTCTCGTCGCGGCCGACGACGGCTACGAGCCGGCGCGGACGGCACTGGCAATGAAGCAGCTTTACGACAAAGACCAGGTGTTTGGATTGATCGGCAATGTGGGGACGCCGACAGCTGCGGTCGCGCTCCCTTATGCGCTCGATCGCAAGATGCTGTTTTTCGGAGCCTTTACCGGCGCCGGCCTATTGCGGAACGATCCGCCGGACCGTTACGTCTTCAATTATCGCGCAAGCTACGCCGAAGAGACCGCCGCCGTGGTGAATTACCTGGTGAAGGTGCGGCGACTGGTGCCGGAGCAGATCGCCGTCTTCGCTCAGCAGGACGCATACGGCGACGCGGGCTTCGCCGGCGTCGAGAAAGCGATCCGCGCTTTGCGCGGCGGCAATGACAGCCCGATCTTGCGGCTCAACTATCAGCGCAACACCGTCGACGTCGACGATGCCGTCGCACAGCTCCGGCAAAGGCGGCGCATTCCGATCAGAGCGGTGATCATGGTCCCGACCTACCGGGCCGCCGCCAAATTCATCGAAAAGACTCGCGACCTATACCCGGACATGATCTACACCAGCGTTTCGTTTGTCGGCAGCACGGCCTTGGCCGACGAGTTGATGCTGCTGGGCAGCCGCTATGCAAACGGCGTGATCGTCACGCAGGTGGTGCCGGCGGTCGAAGGCCATTCGTCCTTGGTCCTCGATTACAAATCCGCGCTCGCCAAATATTTTCCCGGGGAGGCGCCCGATTACGTATCGCTTGAGGGCTATGTAGACGCGATGGTGCTGACAGCCGCCTTGCAGCGCAACGGGCCGCAGCTCGACACCGAGAAGCTGGTTGGAACATTTGAAAATCTTCGTGATCTGGACATTGGACTCGGCACGCCAGTGACCTTCAGCCGCTCCGAGCACCAGGGCGTGCACAAGGTCTGGGGGACACAGCTCGACGCCAACGGGCATTATCAGCCCATCGACCTGCAATAGCGCGCTGAGCGATGTGCCGTGCCGACAGTCTACTCAATCACCTGGTCGGCGAGCGCAAGCATCTGGGCCGGCACGTTTAGACCCAGGGCCTTGGCAGTTTTGAGGTTGATTACCAGTTCAAATTTGCTCGGCTGAACGATTGGAAGATCGGAAGGCTTCTCGCCTTTGAGGATTCGGCCGGTATAGATACCGACTTGGCGGAAAGCATCGGCAAGGTCATCGCCATAACTCACGAGACCGCCCGCTTTGACAAAGCTGGAGAACGGATAAATCGTCGGTATCGCGTCGCGGGCTGCTTGAGCAACGAGATATTCGCGATTAGCCACAAATAGCGGCGTTGCCATTGCAATCAGACCGCCTGCATTGGATTGGCGCAATTTCACGAATGCCGTGGCAATCTCGTCCTTGCTCCGGGCACTCAAGACATCAAGGTGAAGTCCCAGGGAGCTTGCCGCATCTCGGGCCAGTTTTATTTCCCGCTCCGCATTGGGATTGTCCGGCTGGACAAGAAACCCGATTGTCTTAGCGCCTGGTACCAAGTTGTGCAGGATCTCGACGCGCTTCGGTCCAATGACATTGGAAAAAAGCGCGACGCCTGTGAGATTGCCGCCCGGGCGATTAAGACTGTCGACCAGTCCCATCTTGACCGGATCGCCGCCAAGCTCGAATACGATCGGTATGGTTTGCGTCGCCGACTTGGCTGACAGCGCCACCACGGAGCCGCCGCCTGCGACTATCACCGCAACGTCACGTTTGATCAGCTCGGCGGCGAGTTCGGGCAATCGATCATTGTGATTGTCTGCCCAGCGATATTCGATCGTAAGGTTCCGCCTTTCGATATAGCCGTTCTCCGCCAGCCCACGAGCGAATGCAGAAACCAGTGATCGCGAGCTATCAGCATCGGTATTGCGCAGAAATCCGACGGCAGGCATCGTCGGCTGCTGGGCGCTGGCCGACGGCAGAATTGCCGTTGCCGCCGCACTGCCCACGAGCATGACGAATTCGCGCCTATCCATGTATCCCCCGAATTCCGCTATCCCCCGAATTCCGCGATTGCAAAGCACCGGATTTTGCACCCCAATTAGCAACATTGGGCCTGCGACGAACAAGTCTCCGCTGATCAATCCTTGCGGTAAAGCGATTTCGGATCGAACACGCGATCGTCGCGAAATTCCAGTGTCGTCGAGCCGGGCTTGCCGAGCGGCACGGCGCGATAGAAGCAGGAGCGCCGGCCGGTATGGCAGGCGGCAATCGCCTGCTCGACCTTCAGCCACACGGCATCCTGATCGCAGTCGATGCGCATCTCGACGACGCGCTGGGTGTGTCCAGACCTCTCGCCCTTCTGCCATAGCGCGTTGCGGGAGCGGCTGAAATACCACGCCTCGCCTGTCGCGATCGTCTTGGCGAGCGCCTCGCCATTCATATGCGCGACCATGAGCACGTCGCCCGACACCACGTCGGTAGCGACGCAGGTGATAAGCCCATCAGCGTCGAATTTCGGCGTCAGCGTCAAGCCTTCTTCGAGGTCGACGCTCGCACCAGGCGGGGCGAATGGCGATGTCTTTGGCAATCTTGCCCTCAATCTTTTCGGCGGCGAGATCCAAGCGGGAATGCTCGCCGCACAATCGGCGTCGCGAGCGAAGCGACAAAGCAATCCCAGAACGGCATCTCAGCACTGGATTGCTCCGCTTCGCAATGACGACAGGGTCTATTCAACCGATTTCCTTGGGCGCCTTCACCGGGTCGCGGACCAGCGTGATGAAACGCAGCTGGTCATTGGCATTATCGTTAAACGTCCCGAGAAAGTGTGTCGTAACCGTCGAGGCGCCGGGTTTCTTGACGCCGCGCACGGTCATGCAGGTGTGCTCGGCTTCGATCATCACGGCCACACCACGCGGCTTCAAGACCTGATCAATCGCGGCGGCGATCTGCGAGGTGAGATGCTCTTGGGTCTGCAGGCGGCGCGCATAGGTATCGACCAGTCGCGCCATCTTCGACAGCCCGACCACGCGCTCGACCGGACGATAGGCAACGTGCGCCTTGCCATAGAATGGCAGCATGTGATGTTCGCAATGCGACGTGAAACGAATGTCGCGCACCAGCACGAAATCATCGTAGGCCTCGGTCTCGCCGAAGGTACGGGCCAAGGCCTCGGCGGGAACTTCGCGGTAGCCGCGATAGAGCTCGTCGAGGGCGCCGACCACGCGCTTGGGCGTATCGAGAAGACCTTCGCGCGCCGGATTGTCGCCGATATAGGCGATCAGTGCCCGCACGGCGGCTTCGGCTTCCTCGCGGGAGGGCCTTTTTTCAACCGGTGCAGGAGCGTTACGGACGTGATCCGGAAGCGGCCCACCAAGGGTTTCCCCTCTCGGCCATTGCTTGATGACTGCGTCCATTCCTGCTCCATCTCCGGAACTTCAAATCGTGCGGAACCAAGCCTATATAGTGGCTTGGCGGCGGGAGACAATAAACCCTGATTCGATCGGGTGAATCTGCGACATAGCGATGCTGAACGAGGTCTATAACCGGCGCATTATCGAGCTTGCGGGCACCATCCCCCGGATCGGCAGGCTGGCCGAGCCGGATGCGTCGGCGACCGCACTGTCCAAATTGTGCGGCTCGACAGTCACCATCGATTTGAAGATGGACGGCGATACGGTCACCGATTTTGCGCATGAGGTCAAAGCCTGCGCGTTGGGCCAAGCCTCCTCATCGATTATGGCGCGCAACATCATCGGCTCGAAGGCCGATGAGCTGCGTGAATTGCGCGAAGGCGTTCGCAAAATGCTTAAAGAGAATGGGCCGCCGCCGGCGAATGGCAAGTGGGCCGATATCGCAGTGCTCGAACCGGTGCGTGACTATAAGGCGCGCCATGCCTCTACCCTTTTGACGTTCGATGCGGTGGTGGACGCGATCAACCAGATCGAGGCGAAACGCGCGAAAGAGCTTGCCAAAGAGACCGCCAAGACGGCGGCACGATAAAGTGCAGCCGGCGGTTCAGACGCTTGTGCAGACCTGCCGTCGTGCCCCGCGCTTGTTCGGGCGCGGCTTGATCACGATTTATCGCTATACGCTCTCGCCGCTGATCGGCTTCAACTGCCGGCATCTGCCGACCTGTTCGGACTATGCCGATCAGGCG
>JAJPJB010000018.1 GCA_021324465.1 Hyphomicrobiaceae bacterium | reverse complement strand
GCCGCCAGGCACAGCACGATGCCGCCGAGCATCAGCGCGCCCAGCGCCGCCAGGGTCAGCCGGTCGACCGTCCACCACCATTCCGAAAACGGCGTCGGTTGCGCGCGCGAAGCCATTGCATCCTCGGGGGTCAGCGCATGCCCCGGAAAAATGGCTAGCGTTTTCCGGTAAGGAGATGCGCCAAATGGTCCCCGGGAGTTATTGGTGGCACCGGGATGGTTTATGGGGGATTAAGATCGCAGTCTTGGAGGTCGTCGACCAGCAACTGTGATAACTTCCATAACAAAGCGGGGCGAAAAAGCATCGACAGGATCGCAATATAAAGAAACCAGGGCCGGGAGGACACAATGCGAAGACTCACCCGCCGAAAATTCTTGGCCGGCGCCGCCATGACGACCAGCGCCCTGGCGCTGCCGATGCCCGTCATTGCCCAGAACGCGCCGCTGAAAGTCGGCCTGCTCACGATCAAGACCGGACCGCTCGCAGCCGGCGGGACCCATGCTGAAGAGGGCCTCAGTGCTTTTCTGAAGGACAAAGACTTCACGCTTGCTGGGCGCAAGATCGACCTGATCGTCGCCGATACCGGGGGCAATCCGGCCGGCGCCAAGACCAAGGCGCAGGAACTGGTCGAGCGCGATCACGTCGATATCGTGGTCGGGCCGTTTGCCGCCTTCGAACTGCTCGCCACCGTCGACTATCTGGCGCAGAACAAGATGCCGACGCTTGCCTTCGCTGGCGCCGAGGATGTCACGCAGCGCAGGGGTAATCCGTACCTGACGCGCACGTCCTACACCTCCGCGCAATGCCTCTATCCGCTCGCCGATTACGTCCTCAATGACATGAAGCTCAAACGTGCGATCACTATCGGCGACGATTTTGCGTTCGGCTACGAGCAGATCGGCGGCTTCCAACGCGTGTTCGAAGGCGGCGACGGCCGCATCGTCAAAAAGCTATGGTCGCCGCTCAACACGGCGGATTATGCGTCCTACATCGCGCAGATTTCCGACTGTGACGTCGTCTGCGAGGTGCTGGCCGGCTCCAATCCGCTCAAATTCACCAAACAGGCGCGCTCCCTCGGCATGACGCTGCCGCTGGTCGGCGGCTCGACGGTGGCCGACGACACCATCGTCGGCGGATTCGGAGACGAGGCGGCCGGGCTGATCAATACCAATCCCTATTCGCTCGACAACGATACCGAGGCCAATCGCCGCTTCCTCGCCGCCATGCGCAAGAACTTCGGCAACGACGTGCATATCGGGCACTATGCCGCCTGCTTCTATGCGACCGGCATGGTGATCGAGGCGGCGCTCGTCAAGACCGGCGGCAAAGCCGGCGACCTGTTCGCCAACACGGTGCGCAACGTGTCGCTCACCGACACGCCGCGCGGGCCGCTTTCCTTCGACGATCACGGCAATGCAGTGATCGACGTTTTCCTGCGGCGCGTCGAGAAGCAGGACGACAAGATGGCGAACAAGACGCTGAAGGTCTATCACAAGATCAGCCAGTTCGGTCCGTCCGATCCGGCCTGGTTCCTGCAGCAGCCGGTATTCTCGCGCGACTATCCGCCGCTGAGGAGCTGAGGTGCAGTGCCATCTTTCCTTACATCCGCGCGAAGCGCGGGCCTCGAATGGTGCCGATTCAATGGAGCAATCGATCCGCATTGGGACGGCGGCCTTTCACGGAGACTGCCGTCACGATACCGTTGCGCAGGTAGACGAATTTATTATCGCTGTACACGAACTGCTCGTATTTCCCTGTTTGCCGCACCTTGGTGTTTACATAGAGCGGCAGTCCCCAGCACGTTGCCGCCACTTGCTTTGCGGTCATGCCAAGTTTTGGGTCACCTTTCTTTTTGCATTCCTCGGCTGCCACGACGGGATCAACGGTTGTTGTTATGATCGGCAATGTCGCAGCGTCGGCGAAGCCCGATCGGCCGTCGTCCATAACGACATGGAAATACGGATCATCGATTGATGTGCCCGCGACTTCGGAGTGGTTGGGCACAATGCCGTCGACCTTGAGATGCGTTCCAGGTTTCAGAAATTCCGAGCAATGCAAGCTCGTTGGCCCCTCGCACAATCGTAATATGTTGCCGCTCACCCAATAATCCTTGCCGATGTAACCATTGTATTTCTGCATGCTGGGCAGCGGTGAACTGGTCACGAGCGCAAAATCGACCTTTGGCGCGCAGCCCGCAACGTCATAAAGCGTGACGCAGGCGAAGATCGCAGAAAGTATACGCATTGAATTCCTCAGCCCGGGTCCATTTTCTAACAACCTGAGCGTGAGGGCAAGTAGTTCTGCTACATAGCCGCGCGAAGCGATCAGAGGCCGTCATCCAGGCTATAAGTCTTGTGCTCGCACCCGACCGCTGCGGAAGAGCGCAGGCGCAGTTCCGTCTTTCCGTCACCTTGAGGTGCACGCGGCATCAGTTGGAGGTGAGTCCCGGTAGCGCGCGCACTAGCTCGCGGAACGCGGTGCCGCGGATTTCGAAATTGCGGTACTGGTCGAACGAGGCGCAGGCGGGCGAGAGGAGAACGACCGGCTCGGCGGCAGGAGAAGTGTCGGCGTCGCGCGCCGCGGCTTCGACCGCCTTGTCGAGCGTGCCGGTGATCTCATGCGGCACCTCGCTGCCAAGCGTCGCGGCGAACGCGTTTGCGGCTTCGCCGATCAGATAGGCCTTGCGGATGCGGGGAAAGAACTTTCGCAGCGACTGGATACCGCCGGTCTTCGGCTTGCCGCCGGCGATCCAGAAGATCTCGCTGAAACAGGCCAAAGCCTGCGCGGCCGAATCGGCATTGGTCGCCTTGGAGTCGTTGACGAACAAAACCTTGCCGCGCCGGCCAACTTCTTCCATGCGATGCGCAAGCCCGGGGAAGGAGCGCAGGCCGGCCTGGATGGCCGCCGCATCGAGCCCGAGCGCAAGCGCGGCTGCGGTTGCGCAAGCGGCATTCTGCGCGTTGTGCACCCCGCGCAGCGAGCCGATGCCGGCGAGGTCTGCGATGGCGATCGTGCCCGCACCGTCGGCGCGCATGATGCGTGTCGCTTCGGCATAAACGCCGTCCGCCAGCCGCTCGTGCGCCGAGATGCGCACAACGCCTTTGCCGGACTTTTCCCGCCGCTCGGCAATCGCGCAACAATAGGCGTCGTCGATGCCGACAATTGCGGTGCCCTCGCGCGGCACACCCGTGATCAGGCGCTCCTTCACCGCGGCGTAATGCTCCACGGTGCCGTGGCGGTCGAGATGATCCTCGGAGAGATTGATCAGAATGCCGACCGAGGGATCGGGCGAGGGGGCAAGATCGATCTGATAGGACGAGCATTCGATGACATGAACGCGACGCGGTATGACGCTCAAGGACGGCGGCAGCAGCGACAGGATCGCCGTACCGATATTGCCGCCAAGCTGCGCGTCCATACCGGCCGATCCGGCAAGATGCGCGATCAGCGCCGTTGTCGTCGACTTGCCGTTGGTGCCGGTGATGGCGACGAAGGGCGCACCCGGCGCATGCCGCGCGCGCTCGCGGCAGAACAATTCGATGTCGCCGATGACCTCGACATCGGCTTGCTGCGCGAGCTTGACCACCCAATGCGGCTGCGGATGTGTCAGTGGCACGCCGGGCGCCAGCACCAGCGCCGCGATTTTGCTCCAATCGACGAGCCGCAGGTCGGCGGTCGGGATGCCGCCGGTGCGCGCCTTCGCCACGCTTTCGGGATCGTCATCGAAGCCGATGACATCGGCGCCTCCGGCCAACAGGGCGCCGGCGCTGTTGAGTCCCGAGCCGCCCAGGCCGAATACCGCGACCTTTTTCCCGGCAAAGGTCGTCACCGGAATCATGGCGGTCGCCTATCGCAGCTTCAGTGTCGACAGTCCGGCGAGCGCCAGCACGACCGAGACAATCCAGAAACGGATTACGATCTGCGGCTCGGTCCAGCCGAGCTGCTCGAAGTGATGGTGGATCGGCGCCATCTTGAAGACGCGCTTGCCGGTGAGCTTGAACGACACGACCTGCACGATCACCGACACTGCTTCCAGTACGAACAGCCCGCCGATCACTGCGAGCACGATCTCGTGCTTGGTCGCAACAGCAACCGTACCGATCATGCCGCCAAGCGCAAGCGAGCCGGTGTCGCCCATGAAGATCGAGGCCGGCGGCGCATTGAACCAGAGAAAGCCTAAGCCCGCGCCAACCACGGCGCCGCACAGAACCGAGAGTTCGCCGGTGCCGGCGACGTAGTGGATCTGCAGATAGTCGGAGAACACCGCGTTGCCGGAGAGGTAAGAGATCATGCCGAAGCTCGCGGCCGCAATCATGACCGGCACAATGGCAAGCCCGTCCAGGCCGTCGGTCAGATTCACCGCATTGCCAGCGCCGACAATGATGAACATCGCGAACAGCACAAAGAACCAGCCGAGATTGAGCACAAACTCCTTGAAGAAGGGGAAGACGAGCGTCATCGCGAATTGCGACGTGCCGAGCTTTACCAGCGCAAGGCAGGCGAGCCCCGCGATGATGAATTCGAGGATCAGCCGCGTGCGGCCGGCAAAGCCGTTGTTTGCCGACTGCTTGGTGACTTTCAGATAGTCGTCATAGAAGCCGACCATGCCGAAGCCGAGCGTCACGCCGAGCACCACCCAGACATAGGGGTTGGCCGGATTGGCCCACAGCAGGGTCGAGACCAGCATGCCGGAGAGAATCATCAGGCCGCCCATGGTCGGCGTGCCGGCCTTGGCGATGATGTGCGATCTCGGACCGTCGGCACGGATCGGCTGGCCTTTGCCCTGCAGCAGCCGGAGGCGGTCGATAATGGTTTGGCCGAACAGAAACACGAACAGCAGCGCAGTGATGATCGCGCCGCCGGTACGGAAGGTGATGTAACGGAAAACGTTGAGGACGGAGAGCTTGTCCGACAGATCGACCAGCCAATAAAGCATCGCATCAACCTTGTACGGACGCGCGTTGGCGCGAACCTTCGCCAGCTTTGCTCACGTCTTGGCCCCGGTCTCCGTTGCCATTTTGACGCGGATAGGCGCGCTGCAGTGCCTTGACGATCGGCGCCATGCGCGAGCCGAGCGAACCTTTGACCATGACGACGTCGCCGCCGTGGATCGCCGGCAGCACCTGCGCCTCGAGCGCGGCAGAGTTCTCTGCATAGCCGCCGCGACGGCTCGCGGGAAGAGCCCGCCACAGGGAACGCATCAGCGGTCCGCAGCAAAATACCAGATCGACTCTATTGTCGAGGATCGGCTCGACGAGGCCGCGATGCAGCGCCACACCTTTCGCGCCGAGTTCCAGCATGTCGCCAAGCACCGCGATGCGGCGGCCGCGCGGACCAGTCTTGGCCTGGCCGAGCACGGCAAGCGCAGCCGCAACCGACGCCGGATTGGCATTGTAGCTGTCGTCTATAATGAGCGCCGGACCGCCCGGCGGCTCGATCTCGATCGGCGCGCCGCGGCCGGAGGCCGGCTTGAACTCGGCCAGCGCCAGCGCCGCGAGCGCCAGATCGGCGCCGACGAGCTCCGCCGCCGCCAGCACTGCAAGCGAATTGGCGACCAGATGGCGCCCCGGCGCGCCGATCTTGTAGGCCAGATCATGGCCAAAGATTTTCGCCTCCACCGTCGAACAGTCCGGATGCAACACGGATTTGATCACACGCGCGTCCGCGTCTTTGTGCTCGCCGAATGACGCGATGCGCGCGACACCGGCTTCTGCGGCGCGCCGTTTGAGATGGCTGAATTGCGCAATGTCACGGTTGAGGATCGCAGCTCCGCCGGGCTCCAGTCCAAGAAAGATCTCGGCCTTGGCGTCGGCGATTTTTGTCAGCGAGCCGAAGAATTCCAGATGCACCGGCGCGATGGTGGTGATGATCGCGACATGCGGGCGCACGAGCTTTGTGAGCGGTGCGATCTCGCCGGCATGATTCATACCAATTTCGAATACGGCGTAACGCACGCCTTCCGGACAGCGGGCGAGCGATAAGGGCACGCCCCAATGATTGTTGTAGGAGGCGACCGAGGCGTGCGTCGCGCCGTCCTTCGACAGTGCGAGCCGCAGCGCTTCCTTGGTCCCGGTCTTGCCGACAGAGCCTGTCACGGCGATGACTTCCGCCTTTGAACGCGCCCGCGCCGCGGCGGCGAGATCGCGCAGGCCAACAAGCACGTCTGGCACGATCACCAGCGGCGCGTCGGCCGGAAATTGTGCGCGCCGGTCGGCGGCAACCACGGCAAGCGCGGCGCCGGCGGCCAATGCCGCGGTCACGAAATCATGGCCGTCGCGGCTTGCGCCGGTGATGGCGAAGAACGCTTCGCCGGGCGCAATCGAACGCGAATCGATGGAAAGGCCTGAGATCGCCGCCGGCAGCACGCCTTGCCGCTCGGCGCGCATCGCGCGCGCCATGGCGTCCGTGGTCCACAGCGCGGGCGCGCTCATGCGGCGAGTTCCTTGAGGGCCGTGGCGACCGCTTCGTGATCGCTGAAAGGGATAACTCGATCGCCGATAATCTGGCCGGTTTCATGACCTTTGCCGGCGATCAACAAAACATCGCCGGCATGCAAATCGGCGATGGCACGGTGGATCGCCTCGCGACGATCGCCGATTTCGAGCGCACCGGGCGCCGCCGCAAGGATGGCGGCGCGGATCGCCGCGGCATCTTCGCTGCGCGGATTGTCGTCAGTAACAATGACGCGGTCGGCTCTTTTGGCCGCCACCGCCCCCATCAACGGCCGCTTGCCGCGATCGCGATCGCCGCCAGCGCCGAACACCACAACGAGCCGGCCGGTCGCATAGGGCCGCAGCGCCTCGAGCGCTTTGGCGAGCGCATCGGGCTTGTGGGCGTAATCGACAAATATCGGCGCGCCGCGGCTGACGCCGACACGTTCCAGGCGTCCCTTGGCGCCGGTGAGCTTCCCGAGCGCAGCAAAGACACGCTCCGCATCGCCGCCAGTTGCGATCACAAGGCCGGCGGCGACCAGCGCGTTTTCGATCTGAAACTCACCGACCAAGGGCAAACGAATCTGAAGTTCTTTGTTGGCGTATTCAAGCCGCAGCACCTGCGCAAAGCCTTCAATCGTGGCTGCAACCAGCCGGATGTCGGCCCCTTTCCGTCCGACCGTCATAATCGACAGGGCGCGCGCTTTGGCTGCCGTCACCACGGCTTCTGCATGCTCGTGGTCGACCTCGATGACCGCCGGCGCGCCCGGCGGCAGTAACTCTGCGAACAGGCGCAACTTGGCCTTGAGATAAGCATCAAAGCTCGGATGATAATCGAGATGGTCGCGCGTGATGTTAGTGAAACCCGCCGCCGCAAAGCGCAAGCCGTCGAGCCGTGACTGGTCGAGGCCGTGGGATGACGCTTCGATCGCGAGATGCGTAACACCTTCGCCGGCAAGCGCATCGAGCGAGCGGTGTAGTGCTACCGGATCGGGCGTGGTCAGCGAGCCGTAAATTTCGCCGCGCGGCGATACGATGCCGACCGTACCGATGCTGGCGGCGCGCCAGCCGAGCGATGTCCAGATCTGACGGGTGAAGGCGGCGACCGATGTCTTGCCGCTCGTGCCGGTGATCGCTGCGATCGTGCCGGGCTGACACGGATGGAGTTTTGCTGCAATCAGTGCGAGCGTGCGTCGCGCATTGGCCACACGCACAACCGGAATATTTTTTGGCAAAGCCACCGACGGTGTCTGCTCGGCAATGATAGCAACAGCGCCGGCTGCGACGGCTGCTGCCACGAAGGCAAGGCCATCGGCCTTGCTACCGGGAACAGCCACGAACAGATCGCCGCGCTTGGCGGTGCGGCTGTCGGCGGTCACACCGCCGATCTCGAGATCGGCAAAGCGGGCATCGAGTTCCGCGTCGAGCGGCAAAATCTCGCGAAGCTTCATGATGGTTCGGTCGACGGTGGTTCAGTCGACATGTCGAGGAGTGCCTTACCTGTTTTCTTTCAGCGAGGCCAGTATCAGCTGATCCGCGGGCGGCAGGTCCATACGCGGCGTGATGCCAAGGAGCGGGGCGATGCGGGCGACAATGGCCCCGCCGGTCGGCACCGCGTTCCAGCCCGACGTTCGGAAACCGTGGGTTTCCGGCAGCGCCTGCGGCTCGTCCAGCATGACGAGAAGCAGGTAGCGCGGCTGATCCGCCGGCAGCACGGCCATGAAGTCGGTCAGCACCTTGGTCTTTGAGTAGCGTCCGAAGATCACCTTGTCCGCCGTTCCGGTCTTGCCGCAGATGTAATAGCCGGGAACGTCGGCCTTGGCCGCTGTGCCCTTCTCGACATTGAGGCGCATCAGGTAGCGCATCATCAGACTGGTCTCGGGCTTGATGACACGCTTCGCCAGCGCTTGTGCCTGCGCTTCGCTGCGCTTGAGGAAGGTCGGTGGAATCAGCAGGCCGCCATTCATCAGCGCAGCGACGCCCATGACGCCCTGCAATGGCGCAACCGAGAGGCCGTGGCCGAAAGCAATGGTAATGGTGTTGAGCTCGCCCCAGCGTCTGGGCACGATCGGCCGCGCACTTTCCGGCAATTCGGTTTGCAGCCGATCGAGCTGGCCCATCTTTTTCAGAAACGACTTGTGCGCGTCGACGCCCATGGCCATGGCGATGCGCGCGGCGCCGATATTCGACGAATAGGTGAAGATTTCCGGCACCGACAGCGCGCGCTGCATCGGCTCGAAATCGTGAATGTCGAACTTGCCATAATGCAGCGGATTATGCGCATCGAAGGTCGACTTTAGGGTCACCTTGCCGGAATCGAGTGCCATGGCGATGGTGAAGGCCTTGAACGTCGATCCCATTTCATAGACACCCGTGGTCAGCCGATTGATCAGCGTCTGATCGCGCGGATCCTGCGGCTCGTTTGGATCGAAATCGGGCTCCGACACCATGGCGACAATCTCGCCGGTGCGGACGTTGAGCACGACGCCCGCCGCGGCGATGCTGTGATATTTGGCGCGCGCCGCCATCAGTTCCTCGCGCAAGGCGTGCTGGACGCGCAGATCGAGCGCAAGCTGCACCGGCGTTTGCAGTCGGTCGGTGGCCAGCCCTGCCATGTGCAGGGCCATGAGTCCCTGGCTGTCCAGCCATTTCTCGATGCCGGCGATGCCTTGATTGTCGATGTCGACGCGGCCGAGCAGGTGCGACACCTCGGGCCCATTGGGATAAGCGCGCTTGTTTTCGTTCATGAAGCCGATACCGGGCAGGCCTTGGCGATAAATCTCGCGCTGCTGCTCCGGCGTGATGTCGCGTTTGAGCCAGACAAAGCCGCGTTTGGAGGAGAGCCGCTCGCGCAGCTCGCTCGCATTCACGTCGGGCAGGTCGGCGGTGAGCAGTTCGACCGCCTCGTCCACGTCGATCAGGCGGCGCGGCTCGCCATACAGCGACGGCACCCGCACATCGGTCGCCAGCACCTCGCCATTGCGGTCGAGGATGTCGGGACGCGCGGTGGCGATCGCGTCGCCGGACACCACGCGATGCGCGGTTTGGCTGTTGGAGGCGATCGCAAACATCACCAGGCGTATGGCGATGATCACATAAACCGCGGAAAAGGCGAGGATCGCCAAGACGAGTCGGGCCCGCGCTTTGGCGCTGCGGTCGACCGCGGCGCCGTAGAGCAGCCGGCGGATGAACCGCCGTCGCCACGGCTCTGCGGGCTTTGCCCGCAGGATTTCTACCACCGCGCTCATGGATGCGCGCCGCCCGCTGCAGGCGCGGGCGTGGCGCCGGTTGGCGGCCTTGCCGCCCGCTGCGAAATACTTCCGGTCGTCGCCGGCTCCTCGACATCCTCGATCAGTCCGCCGATCGGGTCTTTGGCATTGGCCTCGACGCCCTGCGGTGGCGGCGGCGGGCGATCGGCGAGATGATCAAGCGAATCGAACTGACTGGGAGCAATCGGCTTGAGCTGCAGATAGCGTTTGGCGAGCGTCTCGATCCGCGCCGGATTGTCGAGCTGACCCCATTGCACACGCAGTGCGGCGATCTCATCGCGCTCATGGCGGACTTCGCCGCGCAGCTTGGCGAGCCGCTCCGCCTGGACCGTGGCATCGAACTTGATGCGATAGACATAGGCCGCCGCAAGCACCAAGAGGCCGATGACTAAGAGATTGAGCACACGCAAAATCACGAGCGCCCCCGCATCACATCGGCGATCGACGGCAGGCGCGGCAGCAAATGATCGAGCGAGGTCGCGCGCGGGGCTGCCTCGGTGCGTTCGGCGGCGCGCAATTTGGCCGAACGTGCGCGCGGATTGATGGCGATCTCGGCCTTCTCCGGCACCTCAGGCTTGCGCGTGAGCACGTGGAAGGTCGGCGGTGCCGACTTGATTTCGGGTCGGTGGCGCGAAGCAGCCGGCGCGCGGCTGCGCTCGGTGAGGAAGGCTTTGACGATGCGATCTTCGAGCGAATGAAATGTCACGACGACAAGCCGCCCCGACGCCTTCAATATGCGCTCGGCCGCAGCGAGCGCGTGCGCCAGCTCGGCAAGCTCGTCGTTGACGAAAATGCGCAGCGCTTGAAATGTGCGTGTCGCCGGATGGATGCTTTGGTCGCGCGCATGCACCACCCGCGCGATAATTTCGGCGAGCGCTCCGGTTGTCTCGATCGCATGCGCACCGCGGGCCTTGACCATGGCGCGCGCGACAGCGCGGGCGCGGCGTTCCTCGCCGAGCGTCGCGATGATTGCCGCAAGGTCGCGCTCGCTCGCTCGCGCCACGACGTCGGCGGCGCTCGGCCCTTCGCGTCCCATGCGCATGTCGAGCGGCCCTTCGCGCCGGAACGAGAAGCCGCGCTCAGCCTCGTCGAGTTGCATCGACGAGACGCCCAGATCAAAAACAATCCCGTCGACCGGTTCCCTGGCGATCGTTTCGAGATTGGAAAAACGGTCCGCAACGATCTCAAGCCGGCCTTGCGCCTGCTCGACCAATACGGCGCCATGGGCGACGGCGCTCTGATCGCGGTCGATGCCGATGACGCGCGCGCCGGGAGTCTCCAGGATCGCCCGCGCATAGCCGCCGTTGCCGAAAGTCGCATCGATATAGCGGCCGCCACTTTTGACGCCGAGCCAGTGCACGGCGCGGCGGGCGAGCACGGGAATGTGACGGGCCGGTCCGCCAGCGACAGCCACGCTGTCGCTGCCCGCCGTCATTCCCGTGCTCCGAGCGGTTTGTCCGCCGCCGTCGTCTGGGTGCCCAGCGCCGCCTTGAAGGCGCGAACCTTCTCGGTGGCCTCGGCGAGTTCCGCGCGAAAGCGGCCGGGCTCCCAAATCCGAAATTTGTGGCCGAGGCCGACAAACGTGGCCGTATCGGTAATGCCGGCATGCGCCTTCAGCGTCTCGCTCAGCATCACGCGACCCTCGCCGTCGATATTCAGCGTTTCGCTCGTGCCGTAGAGCGAAAGCGAGAACTGCTCGCGCTGTTCCGAATAGGGCGAAAAGCCGGCAATCAGCGCTTCGATCTCCGCCAAGAGCGCATTGCCACCGGCATCGAGGGCCGGCCGGTCGAGCGCCGGATAGCAGTAGAGGCCGCCGAAGCCGTCGCGCGCCAGCACCGCGCGGAATGCGGCCGGCACCGAGACCCTGCCCTTGGCATCCAGGCGGAGCAGGTAATGCGACACAAACCGGTCCATCTTGCCCCTCGACCCGACCAGGTTTCGCCAGTCTTGCCAGCTTAGGTGGGATTAGATGGGCTATCATGGGATAACATGGGCGTCAACGAAAGCGCCCCGTTATGCGGGCAATTTCGCGCGATCTCGATTAGCGAGGCGTAAGCTTAAGGAATGGTTGAGATTGGCGCGGACGTCGGGCCTTCGCCAGCTGGACGATTCACCAAGTCACGCACGCCTTGTCTTGTGTCGGACGCCGGACGCTGGCGCGCGCAGGGCGCGACGGCCCGGCAGCCTGGCAAGCTGTGCACAAGCGTCGAATCGTTTTGTCGACGAAAGATCGGTCACCTAATGTAAGGCCATGTCGCGTAGTCGTTTTGCCCCGGATTCCTGCGTCGTTGCCGAGGTCGATCCGTCGCCCAATCACGGCGAACGTGAAGGCGGCCGGCGGCCGGATATGATCATCCTGCATTACACGGGAATGCGGGATGCGCTGGCTGCGCTTGAACTGTTGAAGGCCCCAGGCAGCAATGTCTCGGCCCATTATTTTGTTTTTGAGGACGGCCGCATCGTACAGATGGTGCCGGAAGGCCGTCGCGCCTGGCATGCGGGAAAATCGTCCTGGGCCGGTGAGACCGACATTAATTCTCGTTCCATCGGCATCGAGATAGCCAATCCCGGCCACGATCACGGCTATCCGCCGTTTCCCAGACGCCAGATCGCGGCTGTCACCGCGCTTTGCCGCAGCATTCAGACCCGCAATACGATTCCGGCAACACGTGTCTTGGCCCATTCCGACGTGGCGCCGGGCCGCAAGCAGGATCCGGGCGAAAAATTTCCCTGGCGCACGCTCTACGATTCCGGCGTCGGCCACTGGGTCAAGCCGGCGCCGATCATGGAATTCGGCCAGACGCTGCGCCCCGGCGATCGCAGCAGTGCAGTGGCGGCCATGCAGAAGCTGCTGCGCGACTATGGCTACGGCATCGAAGTAAACAGCGAATATGATGCGGTGACGCGCGAAGTGGTGACGGCCTTTCAGCGTCATTTCCGTCCCGAGCGGGTCGACGGCATCTTCGATGCGTCGACCCGCGCGACCCTGCAGGAGCTGATCGCAAGCCGGGGCCGGACCAGGACCATCGCGGCACGGGCGCGCACGTCCATGCTGTTGGCGGCGCCCGACCTGGTCGGCTGATTTCGGCCGATTCTTTGAGGGTGATTTAGCTTGTTCGGCGGTAGCCCTTGACGGGAAGGACCCGCGTCCCCATCCCTGTAGTGTCAGTCGGTCGGACGGCCGCTGCGGCGAAACCGAAAGGTTGCCGGAGAGGAAAGTCCGGGCTCCATGGACAAGCGGTGCCGGATAACGTCCGGCGGGTGCGAGCCCAGGGAAAGTGCCACAGAAATCAGACCGCCGTGGCGCGTTGCGTAGTGCCACGGCAAGGGTGAAACGGTGCGGTAAGAGCGCACCGCGCCGGCGGCAACGTCGGCGGCACGGCAAACCCCACCGGGAGCAAGACCGAATAGGGACGGCGCGGAGCTTTGTGCGTAAGCGCGAGGACTTCGGGATCAATGTCCAGATTCAGCCGTCCGGGTAGGTTGCTGGAGGCGCCGGGTAACCGGCGTCCGAGAGGAATGCCCGTCACGCGTGCGGGCAGGTACCAGCACGCCATCCAGAACCCGGCTTACAGACTGGCTGACGTGACTTTTAAGGGCGCCCGGCGGATCCCCGTCGGGCGCCCGCCAAGTTTCTGGTACATTTTTTGACGCGCAAGTCTTTGATGACGGCGTTCTGGCATGCTGTTTGAGTGGCAAAAGCTGCGGATAGAGGGCCAATCTGTCCGGAGAGCTCGATCGTCAATATGAAAATTCTTTGAACTTAATAGATATGGAAATTATATCCCAGAATCCGCACGAAATATTGCCTCGAAAAGGAGAAAATTCTATCTACTCTGATGCCGTTTGGATCATCGCATGACGCGCACGCCCACCGAGATCAAAGCCGCCCGCATGGCGCCGCTGGCGCGGCTGCCCGCTTTTTTTGCTTTGGAGGGCAAACGTGCGGTCGTTGCCGGCGATACCCAGGCGGCTGTCTGGAAGGCGGAATTGCTTTCTGCTGCCGGCGCGTTGGTTGATGTTTTTACGCCGGCCGCGGACGAGGACATGCAGGCCCTGGCCGCGGCGCCGCCGCACGGCCGGATTATCGTCCATGATCGTCATTGGACGGCGGCCGACATCAAGGGCAGCGCGATCGCTGTTGCCGACTGCGCCGACGACGCGGAGGCCGCGGCTTTCGCTGCAGCCGCCCGCGCCGTCGGCGTTCTGGTCAATGTCATCGATCGCCCGGCATTTTGTGATTTCGCTTTCGGCGCGATCGTCAATCGCTCGCCGCTCGTCATCGGCATTTCCACCGACGGCGCCGCGCCGGTTTTCGGCCAGGCGATCCGCTCCAAGATCGAGGCGTTGATTCCGAACGGCTTCGGCCGGTGGGCTGAAGCGGCCCGCAAGTGGCGGCCACGCGTGCAAGCGCTTGCCCTGTCGTTTCGCGGCCGCCGCGGTTTTTGGGAAAAATTCACCGCGCGCGCAGTAGCGGCGCCGGGGCGCGAACCGAGCGACGCCGATCTTAATGCGCTGCTCACGCCGGGCGCCAGCGCTGACGCAGGCTCAGTCGTGCTGGTCGGCGCCGGCCCGGGCGATCCGGAATTGCTGACGCTGCGTGCGGTGCGCGCGCTGCAGTCGGCCGACGTGATCCTGTTCGACGATCTGGTCGCGCCGGATATTCTGGATTTTGCCCGTCGCGAAGCCCGAAAAATGCTGGTCGGCAAGACCGGGCACAAAGTCTCGTGCCGGCAGGACGACATCAATGCGCTGATGATCTCGCTTGCCAAGGCCGGGCGCCGCGTCGTCCGGCTCAAGGGCGGCGACCCGATGATCTTTGGCCGCGCCGATGAAGAGCTTGCGGCCTGCCGCGCGGCCGGCATCGCAGTGGAAGTGGTGCCCGGCATCACCACTGCGCAGGGCGCGGCGAGCCGGCTCCTGGTTTCGCTGACCCGCCGCGGCCAGGCGCGCCGCGTCCAATACATCACTGGGCACGGCCATGACGGGCAATTGCCGAGCGACATCGATTGGCACAGCGTGGCGGATCCCGCAGTAACAACCGTCGTCTATATGCCGATCAGGACTTTGCCTGCGCTTGTTGCGAACGCGCTTGCAAACGGCCTCGACCCGACAACGCCGGCGGTTGCGGTGGAGCGCGCGACGCGTCCTGAGGAGCGCATCGTCGCCGCGATGGTCAAGGACTTACCGGCGCAGCTCGCAGCGGCCGTGCCGACCGGGCCGGTGATCGTCATGATAGGCCGCGTCTTCGCCGATCAAGTTGCGGCCGGCTCAGATGCGCCGATGTCTGATGGGGGAACAGATCAAGCCCTGTCCCCGCTCGCGGACCGGACCAAGCCGTTCAGGGCCGCGCGTTAGGTTGCGAAGGTTCGACCTGTCCACCTATCTAAGCGTCGCATGAATACTTTGACCGTATTGTCGGCGGCATCCTTCTTTGTTGCTTTGGGCCGAAACCGCTTGTCGCCGCCGCTGCTGCAATCCACCCATGCGGCCATCGCTGCGCCGCACAGCTTACCGCACGCTTGGGGGCGGCCATGATCGGCGGCTTCTGGGTCGAGCTCGCTCGCTCCGGTCGGGAATTTTACATTCCGGAGGGCAAGAAGGTTCTCGAAGTTCTTTTCGAGGCCGGCGTGGACGTCGATTATTCCTGCGAGCTCGGCATTTGCGGCACCTGCATCACCCGCGTGATCTCCGGTATTCCGGAGCATCATGATTCCGTGCTCAGCGAGGAAGAGCAGGCGGCCAACGACAAGGTCGCGATCTGCTGCTGCGGCTGCAAGACGGACCGCCTCGTGCTCGATCTCTAGGCGCGTTGCGCTCGGCCGCCTTTGCGCGCAATCCATGCTGCGATAAGCTGGCTGTTGTCGGGAATTGCGGCTCACCTCGACCGCAGTTCGGCATGGCTCGCTGGCTCGCCTTCGGCGATCCTTAAGGACAGCGCATGGGCACGGCCGTCAGGGAACGCGCGGAGACGAAGGAGGGTCTTGCCGAAGGGCAGGATTTGCGATCCTGGATCGCGATGCTGCGCGCCGCCGGCGAATTGCAGGACATTTCCGGCGCCGAGCGCGAGAAGGAAATCGGCGGCATCGTCGATATTTATCAGCGCCGGATCGGCAACAAGGCGGTTCTGTTCGACGACGTTCCGGGCTTTCCGCGCGGCCATCGCATCCTGGCCAATATTCTTACCTCAGTGCGCCGCATCAATCTCACGCTGGGGCTTGCGGCCGACGCAAGCCCCATTGATCTCGTGCGGTATTGGCGCTGCTACATGAAAGAGGCGCGCGCAGTCCCTCCGGTCACGGTGACGCGCGGCCCGCTGCTGCAAAACGTCCATAGCGGCGGCGCTATCGACATCTTCAAAATCCCGGTGCCGCGCTGGCATGAGCATTACGGCGGCTATTACATCGGCACCGGCGACATGGTGATCATGCGCGATCCGGACACCGGCTGGATCAACTACGGCGCCTATCGCGTACAGGCGCAAGGTCCGAACGTCGCGACCGTGATGTGCTCAAAGGGCAAGCACGGCGATCTGATCAAGCGCCGCTATCACGAACGCGGCAAGCCATGTCCCATTGCCGTCGTCTGCGGTATGCATCCGGCTTTGTTCATGATCGCAGGCCTCGAGATTCCTTATGGCCGCAACGAATACGATGCGGCCGGCGGGCTGATCGGCGAGCCGATCGAGGTGATTTCCGGGCCGCGCACCGGCCTGCCGATTCCGGCCCATGCCGAGATCGCCTTCGAAGGATTCATCCACCCCAACGACGTAATGGACGAAGGTCCGCTCGGCGAATGGACCGGCTATTATGCCGGCGGCTTGAAGGAAGAGCCGGTGATCCGCATCGAGACTTTCATGCACCGCGATGATCCAATCCTGCTCGGTGCCATACCCGGTATTCCGCCGGACGATGATTCGTTTTATCGGGGCACCTATCGCGCCGGTGCAGTGTGGAATCAGCTCGAGGCGGCCGGCGTGCCGGAAGTCAAAGGCGTCTGGGCCCATGCCGCCGGCGGCAGCCGACTCTGGCTCACGGTCGCGATTAAGCAGCAATATGCCGGCCACGCCAAGCAGGCCGGTCTCATCGCCTCCCAGTGTCACGCCGGCGCCTATGCCAACCGTTTCGTTGTCGTGGTCGATGACGACATCGATCCTGCCGACATGGACAAAGTGATCTGGGCCATGTGCACGCGGTTCGATCCGCGCGAGGATATGGAAACACTGCGCGGCTGCTGGTCGACCGCGCTCGATCCGATGGCCTATGACGCCAGTGATCCGCGCAATGCGCGCGTGGTCATCGACGCCTGCAAGCCGTTCAAGCGGCGCGACACGTTTCCCCGCGTGGTGCGTGTCAGCGACGAGGTCGAAGCGCAGGTGCGCGCGAAATTTTCTGATGTTCTGCCGCGCTAGAGAATAGATTCCCACATGACCGAAAAGCTCGATATCACGCTCAATATCAACGGCCGCGATTATCCGATCCGGGTCGAGCCGCGCCGCACCTTGGTCGACGCCATTCGCGACGATTGCGGCCAGACCGGCACTCATATCGGCTGCGAGCATGGCGTCTGTGGCACCTGCACGGTCATCGTCGACGACGAAGCGGTGCGCTCCTGCCTGATGTTTGCGGTGCAGGCGGATGGCAAAAAGATCCGCACCGTCGAGGGTCTCGCCAATGGCGACGAGCTGAGCGTGCTGCAGCGCGCTTTCATCGAGAACCACGGCCTGCAATGCGGCTATTGCACGCCGGGCTTCCTGATGCTCGCCACCGATATGCTGGAAAAGAACCCGGATATCGGCGACGAGGACATGATCGAAGTGCTCGCCTCTAATCTCTGCCGCTGCACCGGCTATCAAAACATCATTAAGGCGGTGCGCGCCGCACGCGACGAGTTGCGCGGCAAGATCACCGCGCCGGCAGAGTGAGCACCGGCGAGCGCGGCCCGGAAGCTATCTCCTCGGCTGCTCGCCCGCCTTTCTGCATATGCGCTGCGTGGCGATGATCGAGAAATGCCGCGCGCCATCAGAAAGCCGACTACGCGGCGACTCCGGGCGACGACTGCCAAGCTCGCCGCGCAGCCGGGTTCGTTTCGTTTGCCTTGGTACCTCGGCGAGGATCATCGTGATGCTCGCCTCGTGGGTAAGGCGAGGCGTGGAAACAAAATCTGTGCTCCTAGCATGCACCCAGAACCCGCGATGCAGCGACCCCATGACACAAACTCCGTGATGCTGTTAATGTTTCAAGCACGTTTGCCGCGAACCAAAGCAATAGAGACCAGCAGTGGGAGCAGTACCGTCCAAGTGGAATCGCGAGGCCGATATTGTGGTGATCGGCTCCGGCGCGGCCGGCATGCCGGCCGCCATCGTGGCGCGCGAAGCCGGCGCGTCGGTGATCCTGGTTGAAGCCGAGCCGCATATTGGCGGCCATGCCATCACTTCGGGCGGCAATCTGCCGCTCGGTGGTGGCACCAGCTATCAAAAGAAATACGGCATCGTCGATTCGCCCGATTTGTTCTTCCAGGATTTGACCGATTGGTCGGTCGTCGAAACCAATGGCTTTCCACCCTACCGCTACAATGATCGCGAGATCATTCGCGCGTTTGCCGACAACAGCGTCGCCGCGTTCGAGTTTCTGCTCGCGCACGGCGTGAAGGTCATCGATCGGCCCCCCAACAGCATCGGACACGAGATCGGCGTCTCCGCGCTGCGCACGATGCAAATCGATGTCGGCGACTGGCCGATGGTCCATACTGGCAAACCGGCCGATCCGCTCGATCCGGAAGTCAGGGCCGGCGCCGGTCTGATGCGGCCGCTCCATGCCGCGGCGCTCAAAGCCGGCGTCGACATCCTGCTCGAGCACCGCATGACCGCAATCCACCGCGAGACGGCAAGGTCCGGCCGCGTCGTCGGCATCGCCGTCGACCACCGCGGCACGGCCCTCGATATCCGGGCGCGCAAGGCTGTAATCATCGCTACCGGCGGCTCGACCGGAAACGTCAATTTCCGCCGCATGTTCGATCCGCGGTTAACCGAGGAATATTGCGGCCTTGCCGGCATGCCCTGGTCGGACCAGGACGCGAGCGGCGAGATCGCCGCCATGGCGATCGGCGCTTCGTTGTGGGGCCTGTTCAACTATACCGGCGAGTTCGGCTCAGCCATCACCAAGCCGGGTGCGATCGGCTGCCGATACGGCTATGTGAATGTGCGCTGGTATCCGGGCAGCGAGGTGTTCGACAAGGCGGGCGCGATCGGGCTGAAAGTCAAGGATTGGCAGAACGTCATCCTGGTCAACATGCTGGGCAAACGCTTCTATGACGAGACCGGCGATCACTTCACTTACAACACTTACCAGAGCACCAACCCCTACGAGCCGCACAGCTATCTCAACGCCAAGAACGCCAAATATAGTCCAAACAATTTCATCAATGCCGCGCTGGCCGGGATCGGCGACGGCCATAACGGCGGCGGCCCGATCTGGGCGATTTTCGATTCCGATGCTGTAGCGCGCGAAAAGTGGAATCCGGCTCCGCCGCATGTCGATTTGGATGCGGGCTTTTTCTTCAGCGCCGGCAGCATCGAAGAGCTCGCCGCGAAAATCGAAATGAAATATCAGCGCGTGCCCATGCCGCCGCAAAATCTCATCGACACGGTGGCGCGCTATAATTCATTTGTGGACATCGGCAAGGATGTCGATTTCGGCAAACCACGGCCGCTCTTCAAGCTCGAAAGGCCGCCGTTCTATGCCGCCTGGGCGACGCCGGTCATTCATGACACGCGCGCCGGCTTGCGCATCAATGCGCGCTGTCAGGTCGTCGATATGAACGGCGACGTCATTCCCGGTCTGTATTGCAGCGGCGAATCGGCAGGCGGCTTTTCCATGCATGGCCTGCCGCGCGCGATCTGCCAGGGCTTTATCGCCGGCAAGCATGCCGCAGCGGAGCAAAGCAACGTCTGAATGCTTTGCGCAAGAGCCGCCAAGACGCGGATCAGACTTCGGCGAATTTGCTGCGCCCAATGGCGGCGGCGCGCGGCGCCGCGCGGATCATGAGAAATTTGCCTGACGTCCGTTTGCTGATCGTCCAACGCCCTTCGATCTCGGTACCGTCGCTGCTTACCGCGCCTTCGTAGTGGACCGGATTGCGATGGTAGCGGTCCGGCTGGTCGTAGGTCTTGGTGAAAGTGACGGTGCCGCCGTGATTGGCACCGATGAGGCTCGCATAGAGCGTGGCGCCGGCGCGGGCGTCCGGCTCATGGGTGATGCCGGTGAGCGAACCGCCGCCATCGATCAGCGTTGCAACAAACGATGTCGATGTGCCGTCGCGATAAGTGTAGAGGCCGTTCCAAATGCCGGTCAGATTTTGCGAACTGGTCTGAACCGACATTTGTTCCCCTTGGCGTCCGCCTACACCGTGGTCTGCGCCATGCCGCGTTCGGCGTGTAACGCCTGTTTGGCGCCGTCTGTGAACGCAACGTCCGGCGGCAGCACGATCGAGCAGGAGCGCACTTTGTGGTGCGCCGGATCGACGCCCGGCGGCGTGACACCTTTCTCGATCAGGGCCTTGGCAGCGCGCATCAGGCGATGCCGCGCCATGATGATGCCGTTGTCGGTCGAAACCAGGTTTTCCTTGGTGCGATCGCAGACCGGTCCCATGCTCTCCTGCAGTGAGGCATCCTGCATGGCGAAGCCGGCAACCCCGCTGAAGGTCTTGCCGGCCTTCTGTGCGGCGCGGTCGATCAAATAGTCATTGTCTTTGTTGGCGAGCGGCCGGAAATTGCTGTCGACTTTGCAGTGCACGCCGGCGCCATTCTTCATGGCCTCGACCTCGGCCTTGGTCAGCGCCCGCACCGGGTGGAAGTCATACGACCAGGCCCAGCAATTCTCGTCGTCGATCGGCACCCAGAAATGGCCGTGGATCGGATGGTCGCCGCGCGGCGGGATCATGGTGAAGCACGGCATCACCCAGGGCGTGATGCGCCAGTAATACTTGCCGTTCTCGGCATTGCGCCGCGCGCCGATGAACAGGCCGCCGGGCTGTTCGACGACTTCGAAATGCGGCTGCATGTCGCTGAGATTGTATTGATTGCCCTTGGCGCCCTTGAACAGCGGATCGGATCCGAGATCGCCGCGATGCAGGAACGACACGTGGCTCGAATCGATGCCGCCTTCCATCGCTTGCAGCCAATTGCATTCCTGCCGCCGCTTGGATGTGTAGCTCTGCTCCGGCGGCACCAAGGCAAATTCCCATTGCGGCAGCGGCGGTTTCTTCTCTGGCGGGCCCATATAGGTCCACAGCACCGCGCCGATCTTCACCAGCGGATAGGACGTGAGCTTGATCTTCTTGCAGAAGCCGCTCTCGACCGGTTCCGAAGGCACTTCGATGCACTGGCCGGTCACATCATATTTCCAGCCGTGATAGGGGCAGCGCAGCCCGCCCTCCTCGTTGCGGCCGAACCACAGCGAGACCCCGCGATGGGCGCAGAATTCATCCATCAAACCATAACGACCGTCCGAGTCGCGGAACGCGATCAGCCGCTCCGAGAGGAGTTTCACCCGCACCGGCGGGCAATCGTTTTCCGCCAGCTCCTCCGCAAGCAGGGCCGGCAGCCAATAGGCACGAAACATTTGCCCCATCGGGGTGCCGGGGCCGGTCTGGGTGAGAAGCTCGTTTTGTTCTTTTCTGAGCATGGTTGTGTCCGTAACCGGTTGTTCCTGCACAGTAAGATTTCGCCCTTGCCCGAGCAAGCCTCGCCACGCGCGCGGCGCGCATAACGGGCGTTGTTTCTTCATGCTAAACGGGAGAAACAGCCGTGCAACGCGGTTGCCCTGTAAACACAATTAAGCTAAGTCCCCGGCGATAAATCTCCGTTTACGCTTGCGGCGATTGACCGCCCGCCAGCGGGACGAAGGTCTTCGGACCAAGTTCCTGTGGAGCCGGGCGCGGCTCCATCCTCAGGAATTTGCAATCCGCGCGAAGGGACGAATTGCGGAGAAATGGGATGGCCGACCACGGTGAGATCGAATACGCGACCGCAACCGGCAACGATTATGCCGCGCACGAGGAGACCTATAGAAATTTCGTCACCTTGGTGAAAGTCAGCATTGCGGTGGTCGCGGCGATCGTCATTCTGATGGCGATCTTTCTGACCTAAGTCAAAGCTCCCCACCACCGACATCGGACTGATTGCCGGCGATCGGCCGTCGGAGGATTTATGAAAATCGCGGTTCCTGCCGAAATAGATCCGAATGAGCCGCGCGTCGCTGCGACCCCGGACACAGTCAAGAAGATGATCGCGCTTGGCGCGGCGGTCGCGGTCGAGCCGGGTGCGGGGACCAAGTCGGGCATCCTGGATGCCGATTATGCGGCGGCCGGCGCCAGCATCACTGCCGACGCGCTCAGCGGCGCCGACATCGTACTGCAGGTGCGGCGGCCGCAGGTGGCCGAGTTGGCGCGCCTGAAGAAAGGCGCGATCGTCATCGCCATCATGGATCCTTATGGCAATGACGACGCGCTACGCGCGATGGCTCAGGCCGGCATCGCCGCCTTTGCCATGGAATTGCTTCCGCGTATTACCCGGGCGCAGGCGATGGACGTGCTCTCGAGCCAAGCCAATCTCGCCGGTTATCGTGCGGTGATTGACGCCGCGGCCGAGTTCGGTCGCGCCCTGCCGATGATGATGACGGCGGCCGGCACGGTACCCGCCACCAAGGTCTTCGTGATGGGCGCGGGCGTCGCGGGCCTGCAGGCGGTCGCGACGGCGCGCCGCCTCGGCGCAGTTGTTACGGCGACTGACGTGCGGCCCGCCGCTAAAGAGCAGGTCGAGAGCCTCGGCGCGAAATTCATCGCGGTCGAAGACGAGGAATTCAAATCCGCCGAGACCGCGGGCGGCTATGCCAAAGAGATGTCAAGAGAGTATCAGGCCAAGCAGGCCGCGCTCGTCGCCGAACACATCAAGAAGCAGGATATCGTCATCACCACGGCGCTCATTCCAGGCCGGCCGGCGCCGCGGCTGATCTCTAAAGACATGGTCGCTTCGATGCGGCCAGGATCGGTGATCGTCGACCTCGCGGTAGAACGCGGCGGCAATGTCGAGGGTGTGCGGCCAGACGCCGTGGCCGACGTCAATGGCGTGAAAATTGTCGGCTATCGCAACGTGCCGGGGCGGCTGGCAGCGACAGCCTCCAGCCTGTATGCCAAGAACCTTTACGCTTTCCTGGAAATTCTTATCGATAAGAAGGCCAAGGCCATCGCAGTGAACTTCGACGACGACATCATCAAAGCCACAGCGCTCACGCGCGACGGGGCGGTGGTCCATCCGAATTTCAAGCCGAAAACCGCGGCCTGAGGTTATGACACCAATATCCCAGCCATCGACATCGTCGTTGCCGAGCTTGACCCGGCAAACCATGCGGCGGCGCGGCTTGTAACTGCGATTCAGCGTGGCTGCGCGGGTCATGCCGCGCATGACGATTGGGAGATTCAAGACGATGATAACACTGTCCATCCTCGGCCAACTCGATCTTCTCGCCAACACGCATGCAGCCGTGCCGGTTGCCGCCAGCGAGGCGGTCAATCCATTCGTGTTCCGGCTGTCGATTTTCGTGCTCGCCGTCTTTGTCGGCTACTACGTGGTCTGGTCGGTGACCCCGGCGCTGCATACGCCGTTGATGTCGGTGACCAACGCAATCTCATCGGTCATCGTTGTCGGCGCGCTGCTCGCGGTCGGCGTCGCGCTTGCCGCAGACGATGCCGGCCCGATCTGGGCGCGCGCGCTCGGCTTTGTCGCGCTCACTTTCGCTTCAGTGAATATTTTTGGCGGCTTCCTGGTGACCAAGCGCATGCTCGCCATGTTTCAGCGCCGGCAGAAGTAACGAGGTGAGCTGATGAGCGCCGATCTTGCCGCGCTGTGTTATCTGATCGCGGGCGTGCTGTTCATTCTGGCCCTGCGCGGTCTGTCCAATCCGGAGACCAGCCGGCGCGGCAATGTGTTCGGCATGACCGGCATGGCGATCGCCATCGCCACCACGCTGGCGGCGCATCCGCCGGCGAGTGCCGCAGCATGGGGCCTTGTCGTCGTCGGCATGGCTGCCGGCGGCAGCATCGGCGCGGTGATCGCGCGCCGCGTGCCGATGACCGCCATGCCGGAACTGGTCGCCGCCTTCCACTCGCTGGTCGGCATGGCGGCGGTGCTGGTCGCGGCCGGCGCGCTCTACGCGCCTTCGGCGTTCGGCATCGGCTGGGAAGGCGCGATCCACGGCCAGAGTCTGATTGAAATGTCGCT
>JAJPJB010000100.1 GCA_021324465.1 Hyphomicrobiaceae bacterium | reverse complement strand
GGTCACCGGCGTCACACCGCCACGCGCGCGCCAAGGCGCGGCGCGGCAACGCGAGCGCATGCTCTGCGCGCCTGCGCGAAGAGGACGACTTCATTTCGCGACAAATGTTGGCTCACATGTCACCGGGAAATTCACGGAATTGGCGATGAAGCATTTTTGGTGGGCAGTGTGATGGAGCGCCGTGGCGCGTGCAATGTCGGTCCCCGCTTTAACCGTCACGGCGGGACGCAGCACCACGCGCGTGAAGCGGCCGGCACCGTCACTGTTCTCCGCCATTACGCCTTCGGCGTGGTCGGCATAGGCAGTCACGATAATGCCCGCCTGTGCTGCAAGATGCAGGAACCAGAGCTTGTGGCAGGCCGACAGGGAGGCGACGAGGAGCTCTTCCGGATTCCAGCGCGTGGCGTCGCCGCTGAAATGCGGATCCGAAGAGCCGAGAATGACTGGCTTGGGCTCGGCCGCAATCTCGTGATTGCGGGAATAGGCCCGGTAGGCCGATGTGCCGGTGCCGAGATTGCCGGTCCAGGTGACGGCGACGGCGTAACGATGGTCGCGGGTGCCGGACATGATTGTGCTTCCTTTTAGGGAAAGGCGAGAATCAGTCCAGCGACAGCGCGGGTGCAATACCTGCCAATGCAAGCTCGCGCCGCATTCAGGCGGTGGATGAATTATGGCGCGTCCGCAAAAAGCAATGTTAGCGCACGCGCTTACGAATCCGCTGCACAATCTTGCCGTATTTAAACAGACGCCGACGAGACTCTAGTCTAAGAGGTAATATTGGGTATCTTTAAGTTGCCAGCACGAGGCGACGGGATGACACGAGCTGGGACTGGCGAAGCGCGGTTGCCCCCTCTTCGCGCGGTTCTGAGCGCGGCGCGTTATGCGCTCGAATTCGCCATCATTGCGACCGCGTATTTCGCTTTGGCCGCCGCTGCGCTGCTGTGGCCGGCGCTCAATCCGATCGCGACGCCGCTGTGGCCGCCGACCGGGGTGGCGCTCGCGGTGCTGTTGTTGCGCGGCCATCGAGTCTGGCCGGCGATCCTGGTTGGCTGTTTCGCCGCGCATGCGATTTTTTCCGGCGGCATCCAGATTCGCTCGCTCGCCGAATCCGGCTTCGTCGCCATCGGCACGACCTTCGCCGCGCTCATCGGCACGTTATTGGTCAATCGTTGGTCTTACGGCGCCAAGACCTTCGACACGCCGCTTGGAATTGGCAAGTTCGCGCTGATCGCCTTTGTGCCGATGGCGCTGATCAGCGCGGGCATTTTCATCGCCGGCCAAAGTTTCGTCGGCGACCCGGGCATGAGCGATTCGCTGCGCAGCTGGGCGAGCAATTGGAGCAATACGCTTGCCGGCACCTGGGCGACGTGGTGGCTCGCCGACGCTGCGGGAACGGTGCTGGTGGTGCCGACGATTCTGTTGTGGGCCACCGCGCCGTTGCCGCGGCTATGGCCGCCACTTGGCAAGTCGAGCGCGCCTGAAGCGGCGGCGATTTATCTTGCCGCGGCCGCCGTCGGCATTATTGCCTTTAGTCCGGCACTGTCGTCGTTCGGCATCGATCTCGACAGCCTGGTGCCGCATCGCCGGCTCGTCGGGTTTTTCATCCTGGCGCCGCTGATGTGGGCGGGGCTGCGCGCCAATCGGCGCGATGCCGCAGTCGCCGCGCTGATCTTTTGCGCCATCGCCGGCTATTCGGCCGGCGCCGGCGCTGTTATCGACGCCACCGGACCGATTCTTTTCCTGCTCGCGCTTTGCGTCTCGAGCGCGCTGGGGCCGCTCATTCTCGGCGCTGCGATCTGCGCGCATCGCGCCAGCGAGGAGAGCCTGCTCGCCGCGCAGGCCGAATTAAATCGGCGGCTTGAACAAACGCAGCTCGCGTTCAAGAACGCCAAGCGGCATTTTCAGATCTTCATGGAGGGCGTCACCGATTACGCCATCTTTCTGCTCGACACCTCCGGGCGCGTCGCGAGCTGGAACGCCGGTGCACAGCGCATCATCGGCTATCGCTCCGACGAGATCATCGGCAAGCATTTCGGCATCCTGTACCGGCCCGACGAGCGCCGCGCCGGCGAGCCCAAGCGCGCGCTCGCGCTTGCTATCCAGAACGGCAAATACGAAGTCGAAGGCTGGCGCATCCGCAAGAACGGCACGCCGTTTTTCATGACCGGCGCGCTGACCGCGATCCGCGACGACAATGGCAGCCTGATCGGGCTGGCCAACATCATCCGCGACGCCACAGAGCGGCGCGATACGCAGGAAAAGCTGGTCGAGGCGCGCGAACAGCTGGCCACCGCCCAGAAGATGGAAGCCATCGGCAAGCTTACCGGCGGCATCGCGCATGACTTCAACAATCTGCTGATGATCATCGGCGGCAATGCGCAGATGTTCAAGCGTCTGCTCGACCCGAAATTGCCGCGCGCCATCGAAGCGATCCAGACCGCGGCCAAGCGCGGCGAGAGCCTGACCCGGCAGTTGCTGACCTTCTCGCGGCGCCAGCAGCTCTCCCCGACCGTGGTCGACCTCAACGCCTCGATCCGCAACATGCGAACCATGATCGAGAGCTCGCTGCGCGGCAACATCGTTTATAACGAGGAGATCGCGCCCGGTATCTGGCCGGTCAAGGTCGATCTCGCCGAGCTCGAGCTCGCCATCGTCAACATCGCGGTGAATGCCCGTGACGCCATGCCCAATGGCGGGACGTTCACGCTCACCGCCGGCAATGTCGAGATCGACGAAGGGCTGCGCGACGACGAGCACAACCAGGGCTATGTCGCGATCTCGTTTTCCGACAGCGGCATGGGCATCCCGCCGAATCTGCTGTCGAAGATCTTTGATCCGTTCTTCACCACCAAGGAAGTCGGCAAAGGCACCGGCCTCGGCCTCTCGCAGGTCTATGGCTTCGCGCATCAGGCCGGCGGCACGGTGACGGCCGACAGCAAAGTCGGCCAGGGCACCACCATCACCGTCTATCTGCCGGCCTGCCAGAACGAACAGATCGCAAGCGAAGAAACGTCCGATTTCGCCGCGCCGCATCTGCAGCGACCGATGGTGCTGATCGTCGACGACAGTCCGGAAGTCGCCGAGGTGACGTCGTCGCTGTTCGAGAATTTGGGTTATGACACGGTTTATCGCGATTCCGCGGAAGCCGCGCTGAAGCTATTGGCCGAGGGCGCCAAGATCGATCTCGTGTTCAGCGACATCGTCATGCCCGGCACGATCGACGGGGTTGGGCTGGCGACCGAGGTGCGCGCACGCTACCCGCATCTGCCGGTGATCCTGACCACCGGTTACAGCGATGCCGCACAGGCCGCGCCGCCCGACCTGAAGATCTTGCGCAAGCCGTTCGATTCCGACGCGCTGCGCAGCTTCATCCAGGACACCATGGAAGTGAGCTTGGCATCGTAGCATCGTGCAGCAGGAATTTCGTTGATTTGTCGCCGGAACGAAACAATCTGCTCCGGCTCATGGCGCGTTCGGCTCATCGCGTGTTCGGCTCATGGCGCGTTCGGCTCATCGCGCGCCTGGGCGTCGCACGCGGTTATGGATCGATCAGGGAGCGGCGCTCACGAGCCCTTGATCGCCGCGTGAATGGCGCCCCGTTGACAGTCCATGCGCCCTGACGACATTGGCGCCGGGCGACGATCAAAGACGGAAATTGCAATGGACGCGGTGGAGAAATTCGTGCCGGTATTGGGGCGTCTGCTGTTGGCGCTCATTTTCATTCTCTCCGGCTACCACAAGATTTGGACGATGGATGCTACTGCCGCCCAGATGGCGAGCCACGCCATCCCGCTGCCGAACATCCTGGTCTATGGCGTCGTGGCGCTCGAACTCGGCGGCGGATTGCTGCTCCTGTTCGGCCTGTTCACGCGCTGGATCGCGCTTGCCTTCGCGCTTTATGTTCTGGTCCTGGCCGTCCTCTTCCACGCCTATTGGGGGCTTCCCGAAGCGCAGGCGCGCCAGCAGCATGCGGCCTTCTTCGAACACATCGCGATCATCGGCGGCATGCTCTACGTCGTTGCCTTCGGTGCCGGCGCCTTGAGCCTCGACGCGCTGCTCGGCCGCGAGTCGGCGGCCGCGGCCGTGGCGCGCGCCTGATCGGCGGCGTCGCGCGGTTCCTGCGTCGCCGGCGCGACGGTTCGCGACGGCGGGATCTGCTAGCCTTGGGCGGTCAGGGAGGCGCCGATGCCGATCTATGTGCTTGAACCGCCGCTGCGCTACAATCATCCCTATTCCGGGCCGGTGATTGAGCGCGTCTTGCCGCTTCGCGCTGCGCGGCAGGCCTGCGCGGCGAAAGGCGTCTATGCCGATGCATGCTCCTGGCAGAGCGGGCGCACCTGCTATCTCGTGATCCCGCGCGGCGGGCCGGTAAAGGATTTACGAGCTTACGTCCGCCACGAGCGGGCGCATTGCAACGGCTGGCCGGAAAACCATTCGGGCTAGCCGCCTCTTTCCCTCGCTGCGCGGTTGACCCACCGCGCGCTTTCGTGTCACGTCCCGGCCTCAAAACGTGCGGAAACGCGACGCATTCGCATGCCTACTGACCGCTACAACGCCCGCGAAGCAGAAGCGCGCTGGCAGAAAGTTTGGGACGAGCGCGGCATCTTCGCAACGAAGAATGACGACCCGCGCCAAAAATACTACGTGCTGGAAATGTTCCCCTATCCGTCGGGGCGCATCCATATGGGCCACGTCCGCAATTACACGATGGGCGACGTGGTGGCGCGGTTCAAGCGCGCGATGGGCTTCAACGTGCTGCATCCGATGGGCTGGGACGCTTTCGGCATGCCGGCCGAGAATGCCGCGATGGAGCGCAAGGTCCATCCCAAGGAATGGACCTACGCCAACATCGCGGCGATGAAGAAGCAGCTCAAATCCATGGGGCTGTCGCTCGATTGGAGCCGCGAGGTCGCGACCTGCGATCCGGCCTATTACAAGCATCAGCAGAAGATGTTTCTCGATTTTCTGCGCGCCGGCTTGGTCGAGCGCAAAAAGTCGAAAGTGAATTGGGACCCGGTCGATCAGACCGTGCTTGCCAACGAGCAGGTGATCGACGGTCGCGGCTGGCGCTCCGGCGCCGTTGTCGAGCAGCGCGAGCTGACGCAATGGTTCTTCGCCATCACCAAATACGCCGCGCCGTTATTGGAGGCGCTCGACACGCTCGACCGCTGGCCGGAAAAAGTCCGGCTCATGCAGAAGAACTGGATCGGCCGTTCCGAAGGCTTGCTGATCCGCTTCGCGCTCGATCCGAATACCACGCCGGAGGGTGAAAGCGAGATCGAGATCTTCACGACCCGGCCGGATACGCTGTTCGGCGCCCGATTCATGGCGCTCGCGCCGGATCATCCGCTTGCCGCCGCGGCGGCGAAAAAGAACCCAAGGCTCGCGGAATTCATCGAGGAATGCCGGCGTCACGGCACCGCGCAGGCCGAGATCGATACCGCCGAGAAGCAGGGTTTTGATACCGGCATCAAGGCGATTCATCCGTTCGACAAGACATGGACGCTGCCGGTCTATGTCGCGAACTTCATTTTGATGGAATACGGTACCGGCGCGATCTTCGGCTGCCCGGCCCACGATCAGCGCGACCTCGATTTCGTCAACAAATACCAGCTCGGCAATGTGCCGGTCGTTTGTCCGCCGGGACAGGATCCAAAGACCTTCATCATCACCGACACCGCCTATGACGGCGACGGGCGCATGATCAATTCGCGCTTCCTCAACGGCATGACGATTGCGGAAGCCAAGGAGGAAGTCGCGCGACGCCTGGAGAAAGCAAGCCGCGGCAATCAGCCTGTCGCGCAGCGGCAAGTGAATTATCGCCTGCGCGACTGGGGCATTTCGCGCCAGCGCTACTGGGGCTGCCCAATCCCGATCATTCATTGCGAGAAATGCGGCGCCGTCCCGGTGCCGGAAAAGGATCTGCCGGTGACGTTGCCGGAAGACGTCACCTTCGACCGGCCGGGCAATCCGCTCGACCATCACCCGACCTGGAAGCACGTCGCCTGCCCCCAATGCGGCGGCAAAGCGCGCCGCGAGACCGACACCATGGACACGTTTGTCGACTCGTCCTGGTATTTTGAGCGCTTTACCGATCCGTGGATCGCGACGGCGCCGACCGACCGGTCGATGGTCGATGCCTGGATGCCGGTCGATCAATATATCGGCGGCATCGAGCATGCGATCCTGCATCTGCTCTATAGCCGCTTCTTCACCCGCGCCATGAAGGCGACCGGCCATGTCGGTCTCGACGAGCCGTTTGCCGGTCTCTTCACCCAGGGCATGGTGGTGCATGAGACCTATCGCACCAAGAGCGGCGAATGGGCGTCGCCCGCGGAAGTGAAAATCGAGACGATCGGCGACCGGCGCCGCGCCTCTTTGATCGCAACGGGCGAACAGGTCGAGATCGGCCCGATCGAGAAAATGTCGAAGTCGAGGCGCAACACCGTCGACCCCGACGAGATCATCGGCAGCTACGGCGCCGATGTCGCGCGCTGGTTCATGCTCTCGGATTCCCCGCCCGACCGCGATGTGGAATGGACCGAGCGCGGCGTTCAGGGTGCCTTTCGCTTCGCGCAGCGCCTATGGCGGCTGGTTGGCGAGGCGGCCGAGATCGCCAAAGCGGCGCCCGCGGATCGACCGGCAGAGTTCTCGCCCGCGGCGCTGGCTCTGCGCAAGGCGACCCACCTCGCTTTGGCCAAGGTGACCGATGACATCGAAAAGCTGCACTTTAATGTTGGTGTCGCGGCCATCTACGAATTCGCCAATAAGCTCAATGAGGTAATTGGCGATATGGGGTCAGATTCGGGGGCCGTTTCCGCGCCTGATTTCCGCTGGGCGATGCGGGAAGCGGTTAATGTTCTTGTGCAATTGTTCGCACCCATGATGCCGCATCTCGCCGAGGAGTGCTGGGCGGCGCTCGGCCATGATACGCTCGTGGCACAGGCCGCCTGGCCGCAGGCCGAGCGGGCGCTCTTGATCGATGACACGCTTACGCTGCCGGTGCAGATCAATGGCAAGAAGCGTGCCGAGGTGACGGTGCCCCGCGACGCCACAAATGCCACAATCCAGGCTGCCGTCCTGGCGCTCGATGCGGTAGAAAGGGCGCTGGACGGCAAAGCGCCGAAGAAGGTGATCATCGTGCCGGGACGGATCGTCAATGTGGTGGTCTGAGCATCGCACCATGCCGCTGGCGCGGCTTGCCGTGATCTTGGCGCTGGCCGGCCTGACTGCCGGCTGCTTCGAGCCGCTTTACGGGCGCAACAATGCGGCGCCCGATTCCGAGAGCGTGCGCGACAAGCTCGCCGAGATCGAGATTCCGGCGATCCCGTCGCGCCAAGGCACACCGGAAGCGCGGCTCGCCGTCGGCATGCGCAACGCGCTGCAATACGATCTCAATGGCGGCGCCGGCGCCAATGCGCCGACGCACCGCCTGTTGGTCACGCTGCAGGCCACCGGCCTGACCGTGATTGTCGACGTCGCCAGCGGCCGGCCCACCGCCCAGGTCGACGGTGTCAGCGCCACTTATCAGCTCGTGGAAATCGCCACCGGCAAGGTCGTGCTCAAGGATTCGGCGTTTTCGCATGTGGATACGGACGCGCCGGGATCCGAGCAGCGCTTTGCCCAGCAGCGCGCGCAGCGCGACGCGCAGGATCGCGCCGTGCAGATTGTTGCGGAGGCGATCCGCAACAGGCTGGCGTCTTATTTTGTCGCCGGCACCTAGCCGGCTGGGGCGCTTGATCTGCCGGCTCTTGAATTCGGCGTTGCCATCGATAGTTGCGCTTACGCTTTCAGGACGGAATGATCGGAGAAGGCCGGGGCCAAGCCAGGCCGTGAAGCAAAATGGTTGCAGTCAAAGCCGCCGATGTCGATGCTTTCGTCGCGCGTCCGGATCCGGCGCGTCCGGTCGTGCTCGTTTTCGGTCCGGATGCGGGCCTGGTGAGCGAGCGCGTCAACGCCCTTGTCGCAGCGTCGGTCGATGACGTGAATGATCCCTTTGCGCTGGCGCGCCTTGAGGGCGAAGAACTCAGCGCCGAGCCGGCGCGGCTGGTCGAGGAGGCGCTCACGGTTCCGCTCTTCGGCGGGCGTCGCGCGGTCTGGGTCAAGGCCGGCGCCCGTAACATCGCGCCTGCGGTCGAGTCTTTGCTGCGCAGTGGTGTCGGCGAATGCCGCGTTGTGATAGAGGCCGGCGATTTGCGCCGCAATGCGCCGCTGCGAGTCCTGTGCGAGCGCGCCAAGAATGCCGTTGCGCTGCCCTGCTATGCCGACACCGAGCGTGACCGCGCGCGGCTGATCGACGATGAAATTCGCGCCGCCGGGCTCAGTATCACGCCAGACGCGCGCGCCCTGTTGATCCCGCTGCTCGGCGGCGATCGCGCCGCCTCGCGCAACGAGCTGCGCAAGCTCATCCTTTATGCGCGCGGCGGCGGTCAGGTGAGCGTCGATGACGTCGCCGCGATTGTCTCGGATGCTTCCGCGCTCGGGCTCGAAGACCTCGTCGATGCGGCCTTTGCCGGACGTCCGGCGGATCTGGAAGCGCAGCTCGGCAAGGCGCGCATTGCCGGCACCAATGCAGGATCGATTCTGTTCACGGCGCAGCGCCAGGTCGCGCAGCTGCACAAATGGCGCTTGGCGATCGAGGAGGGCTCATCATTGTCGCTCGACGCGGTGCAGCCGCCGCTGCATTTTCGGCGCAAGGCGCTCATCGAGGCGGCGCTGAAGAACTGGACGGCGGCGCGGCTGACCGCCGCCATGGCCGAGCTGGCCGAGGCGGTCTTGGAGTCTCGCTGCAAGCCGGCGCTCGCCGACATCATTGCCGAGCGCGCATTGCTGGCCATTGCGGCGAAGGGCCGGCGCAGCGCTGCCTAGATGGCGTCTTTATTGTGCCGGCCGCGAGCTGCCGCGGTCCGCGGGCCAATCGGCGAGCCGGCCGCGGCCGACGATCGACATTTTGCTGGCGGCCGCCGCCAGCAAATCGTGAACCACCTTGTCGAATTTCTCATGCGCGGCGTGATTGGTCGCCATGGCGCTGCGCATCGCGTCGGCATCAAACGGCTCGGCGCGCAGACTTCTGCGCACGTCTTCCCGGGACAGGCGAAGGTCGGCCTGGGCGGCCGCTAGTTTGACCGCGTCTTCGCGTAGCTGCGCGCGCATGATCTCGGCGTCGCCCGGCGGCAGCGCGTCCGCCATGCGGCTGAGCCGGCCGATCAGGCTGTGATCGAGCCGCGCGACCGTCCGCAGCGGCGCCGGACTGGTATAACGATAGGCCACAGCGCCCGCCGCGCCGACGAAGAACAGATTGAGCGCTAACGAGCCGAGCAACAGCCAGCGCACCCGCCCTCCATCAATTTTGGGAAGTATCGACATGATCGCCCTCGCTTTCGCGCATGCGTCGCAAGCCCACCGGCCGCGCCAATGATACGGCTCAAATGCTTGCTTTTCCGACTGATCACGCGACTTTGAAAGACCCGGCATGCGCGTCTTGCGCAGCGCCGAGCGCTACACCCGCTGTCTCAACTGGGATTCTCCAGGCTGAAGGTCTCGGAATCATCGTCATAGGCGAAGACCTCGCCAAAACGTCCCCAGGCGATCACCGCCCGCAGCGTATGCTCGGCATCCTCGGTGCTCATATGATCCTCGAGCTCATCGAGAAAGCGGCTCTTCGGCGCCACATGATTGGCACGCTCCTGCAGTACGTGCCGGACATGCGCGGCGAGCGGCACATAGGCGAGCAGCTGACGCTGAAACAGCCTCTTGCGATCGTCGGTGCCCATTTCGGCGAATTGCCTGCCGATGTCCGTGAGCTTGATGTCGCCGCCTTCGATTTCGGCGAGGCGCAACATCTGCAGCGATTCCGCAACCGGCAGCAGTTCGTCCGATTCCATGGCGAGCTCGTCGGCCAGAACCGGCAAGTCGGCTTTGCCGTTGAAGGGCGCAGCCGCCAGCGTCTCGACCAGCCCCGCCATCAGATTGGCCGACACCCGCGGCAGTACGGTCGTGATCGTGGCGGTCGGCACCGTGCCGATCTGCATCGGCGTCGCTTTGCGCGCCGTCATCGCCACATAGATCTTTTCGACCATGTCGCGAAATTGCGGGTCCAGGCGATTGCGCGGCTGTTTAAGATCGACGGCAATGTCGCTGATGATACGGCCGGGATTGCTGGAGAACAGCAGGATGCGGTCACACATCAAGACCGCCTCCTCGATATTGTGCGTCACCAGAATGACGCCCTTGATCGGCAATTTTCCCTCGCCCCACAGTTCCAGAAAATCGGTGCGCAGCGTTTCCGCGGTCAGCACGTCAAGCGCGGAGAACGGCTCGTCCATGAGGAGAATGTTGGGATGCACGACCAGCGCACGGGCAAAGCCGACGCGCTGGCGCATGCCGCCCGACAACTCGCGCGGATAAGCGGATTCATAACCGTCGAGACCGATCAGATCGATCGCCGCGAGCGCACGTTTGCGAATCTCCGGCAGCGGCAGGCCGAGCGCCTCGAGGCCAAGCTGCACGTTTTCCAGGACCGTCAGCCAGGGAAACAGCGCGAACGACTGGAACACCATGGCGATCCCGGGCGCCGGCGCGTTCACAGTCTGACCGAGATAGGTGACCGTGCCGCCGGTGGGCTGCGCCAGTCCCGCGATCAGCCGGAGCAATGTCGATTTGCCCGAGCCGGTTCGCCCCAGCAGCCCAACGATCTGGCCCTCGTTGAGCGCCAGCTCGACGCCGTCGAGAACGAGATGCTCGCCACCGTCGGCGCGTGGAAATGACTGGCGCAAATTGTGAATGTCGAGCAGCGCAGCGGTCATGGGAACCTCATCCGAGCCGGAATTTGCGTTCGGCGTAGAAATAGAGCGGCCGCCAGAACAGGCGATTGATGACGACGACAAACAGGCTCATCACGGCAATGCCCAGCACAATCCTATGAAAGTCGCCGGCATCGGTCTGCTGCGCGATATAGGCGCCAAGCCCATCGGCCTGCAGATGCTCGTCGCCCCAGGAGGCGACCTCGGCGACAATGCTCGCGTTCCATGAGCCCCCGGAGGCTGTGATCGCACCGGTCACATAATATGGCAGCACCGCGGGCAAAGCGATGCGCCGCCACCATAACCAGCCGCGCACCCGCAGGTTGACGCCCACGGCGCGCAGCTCATTGGGAATCGCCGCGGCGCCGGCAATGACGTTGAACAAGATGTACCATTGCGTGCCGAGGATCATCAACGGACTGAGCCAGATGTTCGGGCTGAGCTTCCAGGCGACGATGATCGACACGACGATGGGAAACAGGAGATTGGCCGGGAAGGCAGCGAGAAATTGCGCCAGCGGCTGGATGAGATTGGCGACGCGCGGCCGCACGCCCACCCATACGCCGATCGGCACCCAGATGACGCTGGCAAGCGCGATCAGAACCACAACACGCGTCAGCGTTGCCAGCCCGAGCACCAAGGTCGTCGCCACGTCCGACATGGTGATGCCCTCGATGGCGAAGCTCACCGTCTGCCAGAGCGCGACTGCCGCGAGCGCAACAACAATCAGCCCAACTTGGAAGGCGAAGCGGCCCTGCATATTTGCCGCCGCCTGCGCAGCCGGGACGTATTTCTCGGGATGGCGCGGCCGCAGGGTCTGACGCCACAAAGCCGCGAACGGCGCGATCAACCGCTCGATCAGCCGCGAGCGGCGCAATACGTCGAACACCCAGGATTCCGGCGCTTGCGTTCCGGGCTCCTGCTCGAAGCGAAAGCGGTCGGCCCAGGCCACCAGCGGCCGGAACAGAACCTGATCGTAGATGAAGATGACGATCAACATGGCGCCGATCGCCCAGCACACCGCCACCAAATCGCGGCGCTCGATGGCAAGCGCGATGTATGATCCGATGCCCGGCAGCGTGATGGTCGTATTTCCGACGCTGATCGCCTCGGATGCGACGACGAAGAACCAGCTCCCCGACATCGACATCATCATGTTCCAGATCAGCTGCGGCATCGCAAACGGCACGTCGAGCCGCCAGAACCGCATCCAAGGGCTCAACCGGAAATTCCGCGACGCTTCTTCGAGCTCGGCCGGTATGGTGCGCAACGATTGATAGAAGCTGAACGCCATATTCCACGCCTGGCTCGTGAAAATGGCGAAGATCGAGGCGAGTTCGGCGCCCAGCACCCGTCCCGGCGCCAGCGCCATGAAGAAGACGACGGTTACTGAAATGAAGCCGAGAATCGGGACCGACTGCAAAATGTCGAGGAGCGGGATCAGCAGTCGCTCCGCCGTTCTGCTCTTGGCCGCCAGCGTCGCATAGGTGAAAGTGAAGAGCAGCGACGCCACCATGGCGATCAGCATGCGCAGCGTGGTGCGCGCGGCATATTCGGGCAAGTTGCGCGGATCGAGCGACGGCGGCTGTCTCTGCAGCTCCGCAAGCGGCTCAAACAGGTGACGACTGGCTTCGGCCAGGAAGACCAGAAGGCCCAGAATCAGCAGGAATGCAAGAATGTCCCATCGGCTGAAAAAGCGGGTCCAGGCTGCAGCGGAAATCGGGACATTTACGCGCATATCTCACGGCCCAATGTTGGAAAAACGCTGTCACAGAAGTGTCGTGAAGCCGCATGTTCGAAGACGCCCAAGCTCGCCCCTCGGAGGTCGCGAGGTTAGCCTGCGGCGACCACATAACATTGGCTTTGCGCCGTTCAAACCAAATTGCGGCGGCGGCCCGCGATTGTCCCAAAGGGCGAACGAACCCGCGGTCCTGCGCGCCCCGAGCGCCATGCCGTGATCCGCCAGCGTGATGATTACCTGCAATGCAATATGAGAGCCCTCGTCGTCTAGGCTGGTTTTGGATCACGCTCAAATCCAATCGTGTGCCAACCGTGGGCCACGTGTTGCGAGGCCGGCGCCAGCGCCGGCGGCTGAGCCAGCTTGAGCTTGCCTGCGAGGCGCAGATTTCAACGCGGCATTTGACCTTCATCGAGACCGGTCGGGCCCGGCCGAGCCGCGAAATGCTGCTGCATCTTTCCGAACAGCTCGACGAACCGATACGCGAACGCAACGTCATGCTGGTAGCTGCGGCGCCGGCGCCAGTGAAATAAATAGGGACGCAATGCGAAACTTGGCGCCGTCCGCTCGCGTGCTCGGCGGACGGCGTCGGCATGTTCCAGCCTAATTGCTTCACGAGCGAACCTGCGCGGCAAGGAGGTCGCGCAGGACGCGTCAATGCGTCACTTGTTGCAATTGGTTCGTGCGTCACAACGCTTCAGTTCCGGCACCCTTTTCGCCTGCGCGCAGCCGACATAAGTGTCCCGAAAACACCGCATTGTGGACGAACAATCTCCGCCTCGTTGAGTCGTTGATTCCAGTTCGGGCGAATGGAGAGACGCATGACCGCGCAACAAGCAAAGCTGATGAGGCCAATGGATAGGCTGAGCCCGGCCGCGCTATTGCTGCTGGTCTCGCTGGTTGCCGCAGCCGCGGACGCCCTCGCTCCCGCAGCGGCAGCCGAACCTTCGGTGGTCGGGCTGTGGCAGAAGACGGACGAAGACACTGGAGCTCCGGTCGGCTGGTTTCTGTTTGTCGAGCGTGGCGGCCGCTATGAGGGCGTGATTGCAAAACTGTTTCCGCGGCCGGGCGATCCGAAAAATCCGATCTGCTCGAGTTGCCGTGACGACCGCAAAAACCAGCCGCTGCTTGGGCTGCCGCTGATCCGCGACATGAGCCGCGACGGTCTCACTTATGAAGGCGGCAATATCCTCGATCCGCGCGATGGCAATATCTATAGCGCCATGATGACGCTTAGCCCCGACGGACAGACACTCACCGTGCGCGGTTATCTCGGCATCGCATTGTTTGGGCGCGATGAGACCTGGCACCGCCTGCCCGACACTGCCGTCAAACAGCTCGATCCAATCGTGATCGCCAAATATCTGCCGGGCCAGCGCGTGCCAGGTCAATCCGGCCACATGCCGGCTCAAAATCTGGCGGGTCAGGTGAGGGTTGGCACGCCGAGCACGACCGGCAACTTTCGCTAGTGTCGATCGCCGCGTCGGCGATTTGTCGCTTATTCGATAATGCCGAATTCGCAACCCGGCGCGGCGTAGCGGTAGCGCGGCACCCCGTACATGTCTTGAAAGATCGCCGGCCGGCAGCGCTGCTCCCACTGGCGGTCGCGCGCGGCGGCGCGCCGCGCTTCGGCTTCGCCTAACGGCGACGGCACGAGCCTCACATAGGGATTGGTCGGCTCGCCCCAGCGCACCACGCAGTTGAAAGAGCTGTCAAAGTAACCGTGCCAGCCGATGCAGCCGCCGACTGCCACGCCGGCAGCATGCGCCGGACGCCACGCCAACGCCGCCGCGATGATTGCAACCGTCACGGCCAGCGCGCGCAGGCGCGGCGAGCCAAAGATCATTTCGGCACAGCGAAAGGTTAACACCGCTCTCTCCCTTTGACACGGCGCCGAAGCAAATTCGATCGCCAGGCGCGGCTTTCGCCGCGTGCGCATCGCGCAAGGAATTTGTTCGGCGCGAGGCACGCAACGACGATCAAGGAAGAGCAAGGTCAGTGCCAGCCGATATGCCTCCTTTTGGCACATCGGCTCAGACGCAGATTAACGCTGAATCACGACAGGTGAAGGCTGTCGCCGTTCCCAGCCCGCGCGCTCAAGCTCGGGTACGACGTCATCGGCCTGCGGATAACCGAGGCAAAAATAGCCGATGAACTTCCAGTGCTCGGGGACGTCCAGCAGGGTCGTCACTGCCTTGGGATCGAGGATCGATACCCAGCCCATGCCGATGCCGTGGGCGCGCGCGGCTAGCCAGATCGTGTGCACTGCGGTCACGGCGGAATAGTCGATCATTTCCGGCATAGTGTGACGCCCGAGACCATGGCCCTGTTCGGTCGAGCGATCGGCAAAGACGGCGAAATGCGCCGGCGCTTCGTCCAGTCCGGCAAGCTTGAGCCTGGCATAGAGACTTGCGCGCTCCGGCATTTGCGCGACGAGCGCTTGTGCATTGCAGAGTTCGAAATTTTTCCGGATCGCGGCGCGACGCGCCCGATCATCAACCACGACGAAACGCCAGGGCTGGCTCAAGCCGACCGACGGGGCCAGACACGCGAGCTCAAAGAGCTGTTCCAAAGTGCCGGCGGGCAGCGGATCACGTCGGAAGCGCCGCACATCGCGCCGCCATGTCAGGAGATCGCGCAGCTTGCCGCGGAACGTTGGATCAAACCTCACCGGCGACGAAGGGTCGTCGGCACGGCCAGGCTGGGGGTGAGGTCGCGCGGCCATGGAAAGAGCCTAGCCCTTGCCGTTGAACACGGCCATTGCGGACTGCAATCGGCGCCAGTCCTGGTCCGCAGCGGGCAAGCCGAAGCGCAGCCATTCCGAGTGATCTGCAAATCTGCGCACAAAAATCCCGCACCGTCCGAGGTGCTCAAACAAGTCGCCGGCCCTGACGCTGCGCGCGAGCCGGAACAATGTTGTGCCGCCGACGATCTCAAGGCCTGCTTCAAAAAGGATCCGGTCGAGTCTCGTGCTCGCCGCTGCAAGCTTGCTTTTGGTGTTGTTGATCCAAGCTTGATCCGCCAGCGCCTGGGTGCCCGCCGTGAGCGCCGGCCCCGAGATCGCCCATGGGCCAAGCCTCGCGGAGAGGCGAGCCGCAAGGGATGGCGCGGCGAGCGCAAAGCCCAGGCGCAGGCCGGCAAGGCCGAAAAATTTGCCGAAGGAGCGCAGCACCACCACGTTACCGAAAGCGAGTTCAGTCGCCAGGCTCGTTTCAGGCCGCCCGACCTCCATGAATGCCTCATCTATCACCAGCAGGCCGCCCCGCCGCTTCAGCGACTTGGCGAGCGCAATCAGCTCCGCCTTGGCGAATTCCCGCCCATCAGGATTGTTCGGATTGGTAATGATCACCAGTCGGGCATCGCGTATCGCGCCGATATCCCGGAACTCGGTCACCCGGTGGCCGGCAAGCGTGGCCGCGCGGCTGTGCTCGGCATAGGTCGGCGCGACAATGCCGGCGCGCCCCGGCTCGACGAGGCCTGCGACCAGCGGCAGCAGAAGCTGCGTTCCGGGCGCAGGCACGACACAGTCGGCCGACGGCGCGCCATACGTGGTCGCGGCAACACTTGCGAGTTTTGCGAGCGTCGCGGAGTCCGGCAACCTGGCCAATACATCGGGTGGCAGCGGCGGCATCGGATAGGGATTAGGATTGATCCCGGTTGAAAGATCGAGGAAGGGTTCCGGCGCGCCGGGGAACAGTGCGCGAGCGGCAACGAGATCGCCGCCATGATCCGGCACGAGCCGTTCAGCAGCACCGCGCCGCATCGGGTCCTTGCCAGGACGGGGTGCCAAGCCGGCAGAGAGGTTCGCAGACGGAGCCATGTCGGTTGCGATCGCCATGTTGATCCCGTTTTTGGCCATGTTGATCGAGCTCGCCCTCGGTTATCCGCAGGCGCTCCTGCGCGCGGTCGGCCATCCCGTAACCTGGTTCGGTGCCCTGATCGGTGCGCTTGATCGCTCTCTCAACCGCGAGGCGGACAGCCAGACCAGGCGGCGGCTCGCCGGCATTCTCGCCTTATCCGGTGTTGTTGCCATCGTTGGATCGATCACCTTGGTGCTGCAGCATTTGCTGCTTCTATTGCCGTGCGGAACACTTGCCGTCGCGCTAGCGGCAAGCACGTTGCTCGCGCAACGCAGTCTGCACCGCCACGTCGCCGATGTCGCCGCCAGCCTCGAAGCGGACGGGCTTGAAGCGGGCCGCGTCGCAGTCTCACACATCGTCGGCCGCGACGCAGCCGCGCTCGACACCGCGGCTGTCGCACGCGCAGCAATTGAAAGCCTTGCTGAGAATTTTTCCGATGCCATCGTGGCACCGGTACTCTGGCTCATCATTGCCGGGCTTCCGGGGATCGCGCTCTACAAGGCGATCAATACCGCCGACAGTATGATCGGTCACCGCACCAAACGCCATGCTGCCTTCGGCTGGGCGGCGGCGCGGCTTGACGATCTGATCAATCTGCCGGCCTCGCGTCTGTCGGCGCTATTTTTGATCATCGCCGCGGCGATGAGCGGCCAACGATTCGCCGCCGGTGCGGCGATGGGCGCGGTATGGCGCGATGCGCCTCGGCACCGCTCGCCGAATGCGGGCTATCCGGAAGCGGCAGTGGCAGGGGCGCTCGGTCTCGCGCTTGCCGGACCGCGGGTCTATGGCGGCGTGACAATCGATGACGCTGTCATGGGCTGCGGCCGCCGCGACGCCGATGCCGCTGACATTCGCCGCGCGCTCACGCTGTTCCGTCGCGCCGACGCGGTTCTCATTGCCCTACTCGCTCTGCTTGCCGCGCTTGCTATCGCGCTAGTCTGAGCAGGCGATCCAGATCGACATGCGCGGCGAGATGCGCGGCGAGCGCGTCGAGCGTCCGCTCCACCACCGCATCATAGCCGACGCTCGCCGGGCCCGCGGCGAAACGGCCGAGCCAAGCCGAACGCTGCCGATTATCGGCAAACAGGCCGTGAATGTACGTGCCGATCACACGTCCATCGGCCGCCGTCGCGCCTTCAGCGCTCCCGTCCGCAAGTCGGGCAAACGGCCGCCCCCGATCGGGACCCTCGGTGACGCCCATATGCATTTCATAGCCTGAAAATGAGACGCCATCGTTGGTCGTGCCGCACACCGGCTCGAGGCGTTTTGCGTGCGAGAGCGTGGTTTCGACGTCAAGCAGGCCGAGGCCTTCGACTTGCCCTGGAGGGCCTTCGATCCCGTCCGGGTCGGCGATGGTGCGGCCGAGCATCTGATAACCTCCGCAAAGACCCAGCACCGTGCCGCCGCGGCGGTGGTGCGCTTTGATGTCGATATCAAAGCCGGCGGCGCGCAGCGCATTGAGATCGGCAATGGTCGCCTTCGCACCAGGCAAAATGACCAGATCGGCGTCGCCGGGCAGCGCAGCGCCCGGGCGCACGCGCAGGAGGTCGACCGCGGGTTCAGCCTCAAGCGGATCGAGATCGTCGAAATTGGCGATGTGCGGCAGAATCGGCACGGCGATGCGCAGCTTGGTCCCCGATTTCTTTTGCACCACCTGATCGAGCGCCAGTGCGTCTTCCGCTGGGAGCAATCTCGCATCGGGGAAATGCGGGACGAGGCCGAGCGCCTGCCATCCCGTGAGCGCGGCGATGCGATCCATGCCGGCGGCGAACAAGGCCGGATCGCCACGGAATTTATTGACGATGAAACCGCGGATCAGCGCCGCATCATCGGGCGCGATCACGGCCTTGGTGCCGACCAGGCTGGCAATGACACCGCCGCGCTCGATGTCGCCGATCAGCACGACCGGCACATTGGCGGCGCGCGCAAATCCCATATTGGCGATATCGTTGTCGCGCAGATTCACCTCGGCGGCGCTGCCGGCGCCCTCGACCAGCACGAGATCGGCTTCGCTGCGCAGTCGCGCATAGCTTTCGAGCACGGCGGGCAGCAGATTGCCTTTGATCTGCTGATAAGCGGCCGCTCGGGCGCTGCCAAAAACCTTGCCCTGCAACACGATCTGCGCGCCGATCTCGCTCTGCGGCTTCAGCAGCACCGGATTCATGTGCACGCTCGCCGGCACTCGCGCCGCGCGCGCCTGCAGCGCCTGGGCGCGGCCAATTTCGCCGCCATCGGCGGTTACCGCGGCATTGTTCGACATGTTCTGCGGCTTGAACGGCCGCACTTTCAGGCCGCGCAGGGCGAAGGCGCGCGCCAGGCCGGCGACAATGAGCGATTTGCCCACGTCGGAACCGGTGCCTTGAAGCATCAGCGCCCGCGGCGGCATGTTTCAGAACTCGATGCCGGGCTGCGCTTTCACGCCGGCGGCGAAGTGGTGCTTCACCAGAGTCATCTCGGTGACGAGATCGGCCGCGGCGACCAATTCCGGCTTGGCATTGCGGCCGGTGACGACCACATGCAAGCCTGGCCGGCGTGCGGCAAGCGCAGCAACGACCGTGTCGAGATCGAGATACTCGTAGCGCAGCGCGATATTGAGCTCGTCGAGAATGACCATCGCCAGGCTCGGATCATCGATCAATTCCAGCGCTTTGACCCAGGCACGCTCGGCCGCAGCGATATCGCGAGCACGATCCTGGGTTTCCCAGGTGAATCCCTCGCCCATTGTGTGCCAGACCAGCTGATCACCGAATTTCTCGAGCGCATCGCGCTCGGCGGTGTGCCAGGCGCCCTTGATGAATTGCACGACGCCGACCCGCTGCCCGCGCCCGAGCATGCGCAGCGCAAGCCCGAAGGCAGCGGTCGATTTGCCTTTGCCGCTGCCGGTATGGACGATCAACAGGCCTTTCTCGATCGTCTTTTCGGCGACTTCGGCATCTTGCACCGCCTTGCGCTTGGCCATTTTGGCGCGATGGCGTTCGGCCTTGTTGATCGCTTCCGTCATGTCGTCACCTTAGAGCGCCCCTTTTATCGCGAGCGGAATGCCGGCCACCATCAGCACCACGCGGTCGGCCCGCGCTGCGATACGCTGATTGAGCAGCCCTTGCAGATCGCGAAAGCGGCGGCCCAGCGCATGATCCGGCACGATGCCGGAACCGACGTCGTTGGCTACCAACACAACCGGTGCCGAAGCCGCCGCAAGCGCTTGTTCCAGGAGCAGGGTCTCGGCGTCGATGTCGGCCTCTGCAAGGATCAAATTCGACAACCATAGCGTCAAGCAATCGACCAGTACTGGCGTTGTCTGAGCCGATTTCAGTGCGGCCGCGAGGTCGCGCGGCGCCTCGATCGTGCGCCACTGCGCGCCGCGGCGCGCGCGATGTGCAGCAATGCGTTCGGCCATCTCGGCATCGCCGGCCTCCGCCGTAGCGAGATAAATCCACGGCGGCGGCAGCTTGGCAACCAAACCTTCGGCATAGCGGCTCTTGCCGGACCGAGCGCCGCCGAGCACAAGCGTGATCCTTGTTCTGCCGGACATCACTTCTGTTACCGGAACTTCATGGGCCACATTGACAGCCCCGCCCGCCGAAATCTATCACTAGTGCATCGATGGTCCCTCGTGAGAGGGCGAAGAGGGAATGCGGTGCGGCCCGCGCAAGCGCCCGCTTAGTCCGCAGCTGCCCCCGCAACTGTGAGCGGGAAGTCTCGTCCACAACGGCCACTGGCGGCTTGGCCGCCGGGAAGGCCGGGCGAGGCGCCGATCCGCGAGCCAGGAGACCTGCCATCGGCCGTGTCGACGCGACAAACACGGGTCGGGGTGTGCCTGTGGATGATCTGAAAGACGTTTCGTCTTTTGGTCCTCGCTCGCGCCGACGGCATGGCCATGCGAGGACCCGTCTTGCTTGATTTCCTCAAAGCGACGGTTGACGACGCGTCGGCGGGTCACCGCGGCAAGGTCGTTGCAATCTATGCGCTGCTTTTAGGCGCCAATGCTCTGGTCTGGCTATGGGCGTTTATGGCCCTTGCCGAACGTCCGACGCTCCTTGGCACCGCTTTCCTCGCTTACGTGCTTGGGCTGCGTCACGCGGTCGATGCCGATCATATTGCCACAATCGACAACGTCGTCCGCAAACTGATGCAGGAGGGAAAGCGACCGATTTCCGTCGGCTTATTCTTTTCGCTCGGCCATTCGCTGTCGATCACGGTCGCGGTTGCCGCGATTGCGGCCGCAGCGTTTGCGCTGCAAGGCCGTTTTCAGAATCTTAGAGCGGTCGGCAGCCTGATCGGCACCGGAGCGTCGGCATTCTTTCTGCTTGCCATCGCCGCCATAAACCTCGTCATTCTGCGGCATGTCTGGCAAAATTTTCGTCGCGCCCGCCGCGGCGAGGCCGTCGGCGAACACGAGCTTGATCAACTTTTGTCCGGCCGTGGTTTTTTGGCCCGCATCTTCCGGCCGCTGTTTCGCATGGTGTCGCGCAGCTGGCAGATGTTTCCGATCGGATTCTTGTTTGGGCTCGGCTTCGATACGGCGACCGAAATCTCGCTGTTCACAGTCGCGGCAAGCCAAGCTTCCGGCGGCATGACCTTTGGCACAGTGATGATCTTTCCGGCGCTATTCACTGCCGGTATGACGCTAGTCGACACCAGCGACAGCGTGCTGATGGTCGGCGCCTATGGCTGGGCGTTCCTCAATCCGATTCGCAAGATTTGGTACAATCTCACCATCACCGCCATTTCCGTCCTGGTCGCGCTGCTGATCGGCGGCATCGAGGCGCTGGGCCTGATCGCCGGGAAGCTTGGCCTCGAAGGCCGTTTTTGGGACATGATCGGCAGCCTCAATGGCGGCCTTGCCAATTTCGGTTATCTGGTCGTCGGCATTTTTGTCGTGAGCTGGGCCGCCTCGTATCTGATCTATCGCTGGCAGCGCTTCGATCAGCCGATCCCGGGCGCATGCGAGATGCCATGACGTCCGCGCCAGCACCCGAAATCTATGTTTGCATTACCTGCAGGCGCGTCGGCGAGCCCGAGACCGAGCCCTGCCCCGGAGCCCTGCTCGCGGCCGCTATCGAGCGTGCTGCCAGCGGCACGGAAGTCAGAGTGCGGCGCCTGCGCTGCCTTGCCAATTGCGCGCGCGGGCCGAGTGCCGCCATGCGCTGCAACGGCTCATGGACCTACATATTCGGCGGCCTCGATGAGGAGAATGCGCAAGCACTGATCAACGGTGCGCGCCTCCTCGCGACTGCCGCCGACGGCATTCTGCCCTGGCGTGGCCGTCCTGAGATCCTAAAGCGCGGTCTGATCGCCCGCGTTCCTCCCCTCGATTTCAATGAGACTGACGCATGAACGTGAACAACAAGCTCGCGCGCGTGCCTTGCACGATTGTCACCGGCTTCCTGGGCGCCGGCAAAACGACGCTGATCCGGCACGTGCTTGGCAATGCGCAGGGCCGCAGACTGGCCGTTATTGTCAACGAATTTGGCGATGTCGGCATCGACGGTGAAATTCTCAGAGGCTGCGGCGATGCCGCATGCCCCGAGGACAATATCGTTGAGCTCGCCAATGGCTGCCTGTGCTGCACCGTGGCCGATGAATTCGTGCCCGCGCTCGATGTCATTCTCGCCAGGAACGACGTCGAGCATATCGTGATCGAGACCTCCGGTCTCGCTCTGCCCAAACCCCTGGTGCAGGCGTTTCACTGGCCGGCGATCAAGAACCGAGTGACTGTCGATGGCGTCGTGGTTGTTGTCGATGGAGCCGCGCTCGCCGACGGCCGCGTTGCGCACGATCTCGAGGCCCTGTCACGGCAACGCGCCGCCGATACCGCGCTCGATCATGACGACCCGGTCGAAGAGGTGTTCGAAGATCAGATCGCTTGTGCTGATTTGGTCGTCCTCAACAAACGGGATCTGCTCGACGAAGCGGGCCTCAACCAGGCTTTGGCGGCGATTTCGAATGTGCTGCCGCGCGGCGTAAAAGTGCTTACCGTCACGGACGGTAAGGTCGATCAAAAATTATTGCTGGGGCTTGGCATTGGCGCTGAAGATGACATTGCCAATCGCCGCACGCGTCACGACGAAGAGGATGGTCACGACCACGACGACTTCGACTCGTTTGTCGTGCCTGTCGGCGAAATTGCTGATCCATCCAAGCTGGCATTGCGCGTCGCGGCGCTTGCCGAGCGCTTCGACGTGCTGCGCGTGAAAGGTTTTGCCGCGGTTGCGGGCAAACCCATGCGTCTGCTGGTGCAGGCGGTCGGGCCTCGTGTCACGCATCAATACGATCG
>JAJPJB010000107.1 GCA_021324465.1 Hyphomicrobiaceae bacterium | reverse complement strand
GCGGCGTCATTGCCGGCGCGGACAAAGCAAAGAGCCAATCATGAGCGATCTGCCGGCAGCCGTGCATATCAATGAAGAAGGCCCGCGCGAGGGCTTTCAGATCGAGAAAGGCCCGATCCCCACGGCGCGAAAGATCGAGCTGATTGATGCGCTTTCGCAGACCGGACTCGATCACATTCAGATCGTGTCGTTCGTCAATCCCAGGGCGGTGCCGGGCATGGCCGACGCTGACGAGGTCGTCGAAGGCATTACGCCGCGGCCGGGTGTCGCCTATACCGCGCTCTGGCTCAACGAAAAGGGCTTTGAGCGCGCTCTCGCGCACAAAAGACTCTCGCTCGGCGGCTCGATCACGCTGGTTGCCTCCGAAAAATTTTTGAAGCGCAATCAGAACCGCACTGCGGCGGAACAGCTGGCAAGCCAGCACCGTATCGTCGAAATGTACAAGGCCGCCGGCATTCCGGTCGAGCGCGGCAGCATCATGGCCGCCTTCGGCTGCAATTTCGAGGGCGACGTCCCGGTCGATCGCGTCGTCGCGCTGGTGCAACAAATTCTGGGTGTGGCGGCCGAGCACGGCGTCACGCTGAAATACATCACGCTCGCCGACACCATGGCCTGGGCGACGCCGCTGTCGATCAAGCAGGTGATCGGCGCGCTGCGCGAGCGCTGGCCCGATCTCGACTTTGCGCTGCATCTGCATGACACGCGCGGGCTTGCCATCGCCAACGCCTATGCCGGGCTCGAAATGGGCATCACGCGGTACGACGCCGCGGTCGCCGGTCTCGGCGGCTGCCCGTTCGCCGGCCATGCCGGCGCGGCAGGCAACGTCTGCACGGAAGATCTGGTCTTTCTCTGCAATGAAATGGGCATCGAGACCGGCATCGATCTCGACGCCCTGATCGAATGCGCCAAGCTTGCCGAGGACATTGTCGGCCATCCGCTGCCGGGCTCCGTGATGAAGGGCGGGACGTTGCAAAGGTTTCGCAATCCGCAGCATGTGTAACCGGCCAGCCCTCGCGGTTCTGTCGCACTTTTTCTTACGGAAAACCGGTATCCACTTTTGCCGAAAATCCTCTAGCCATCATGCTTCTGCCAAAATCTTCCAGATGCCGCTGGCGGCGGCGACCGGACGTTCGCCGACCTTCAGCTTCGATTCGATGAACAGCAGTGAGCGCGTCATGCGCACGATCTCGCAATGCGCCTCCACGAAGTCGCCGATCTGCACCGCGCCCACGAATTGCATGTTCAACTCGATCGTGGCGTGCGGCTTGTCGTCAGTGGCACGACGGCCGGTCATACCCATGGCCTGATCCGCAAAGGTCATCAACATGCCGCCATGCACGATGCCGATATGATTGGCGTGCTTTTCGGCGGCGACAAAACCGAAGTGCGGATCGCCGCGTCGCCAGATCGGGCCAACGAGCTCGCCGAAATTGTGGCCCTCCACTCGCTCCCAACCATGCGCGGCCGGATCGAACGGCTTTGCTTGCGTCATCGTCTGATCGTTCATGCCCTCACCTGTGCTGCGCTGCGGTCCCGAGCAAGACGCGCGCCAAGATCGGGAATGAGCTTTTCTGCATTGCTGCCCGACGCGAGTGCGCGGCCGTTGCCGCCAAGCGCACGCACCGCCTCGACATAAGCGGCGACTTCGCCTGTCTCACGCACCGCCTGCGGATAATCGGTGGCGAAGACGAGCTGCGAGAAGGGAAGCTCGTCCAAGCCAAAGCGCACCCATTCGGCGCCCCATTCGGCAGCGTGATCCGGCCCGGCCCAGCCGGCGATGTCGTAATAGAGACGGTGATCGAGGTAATGATCGAACGGTTGCGCCGGCTGGCGGCCATGGCGCGGCACCTGCGCCGTGCCCCACTTGTCGCGCTGCTGAAAGCCGCGGAGGCGGCCGAGATAACGGCCGATCCCGCCGGCAAAATGCGAGAATTGGATTTTCAGGCTAGGCAGCTCGTCCAGCAGGCCGGAATTGATGATCCGCACCGCGGCCGTCATGAGCGAAAATTCCCAGCCCAGCATGCGGCCGAGATCGTCGGCGTCCATGCGCGTCCAGCGAATGACGCGTGGCAGCGGATGAATGAAGACGTATAACCCGAGATCGGCGCACGTCTTCCAGAAAGGCCGCAGCGCTTCGCTGTCGAGCGGCTGGTCCTGCAATTCCGAGCCGATCACCGCGCCGGGAAAGCCGAGCTCGACGGCGCAGCGCTTCAGCTCGGCGGCGGCTTCCGCAGGCTTGAGCGCCGGCACGTGGGCGAGCCCGATGAAGCGGCCGGGGTAAGCGCGCTCCGCCTCCCGCATGCGGTCGTTGATCAACCTGCAGGTGGCGAGATCGGCCTGATCGAAGCCGATAGCGCAGGACAGCACACCCGCATCGATGCCGGCGGCGTCCATCACGCGCACGTGCTGTTCAAGATCGGCGAGCAGCGGGTTGAGCAGATAGTTCGGATTGCCGTCACGGTCGAGATCGACCACGACCTTTGACGGATCGCCCTTGAGCAGCTCGGGCGGCGTGTAGTGCTGCTGGAAATCGATGAGCATCTGGTAGAAGCGAGAAGCAAGGAGCGAACGGCAAAATGGAAAGTCCCTATTCGCCGCGCCATTCACTATTCGCCATTCGCTACATGATGGCAAATTCAGTATTGCGGCGATCCGTCACCAGCATCGATCCCGGATAATGCGTGATACAGAAATCCGGCTTAACCGCCATGATCACGGATTGCGGTGTCACGCCGCACGCCCAGAACACCGGAAGCTCGTCGTCATGGACCGGCACAGCGTCACCCCAATCCGGCTTATTGATATCCTTGATGCCGATCAGCTCGGGCTTGCCGAGATGAACCGGCGCGCCGTGCACGGAAGGAAAGCGGGTCGTGATCTGCACGGCGCGGATGGCGTCGGCAGGTTTCATCGGCCGCATCGAGACGACCAGCGGACCGCGGAACGGCCCGGCGGGATGAGTCTCGACCGAGGTGCGATACATGGGCACGGTGCAATCGCAGGTCATGTGGCGCAATTCGATGCCGTCGTCGAGCAGCGCCTGTTCAAACGAGAATGAGCAGCCGATAGCGAAGCCGACCAGATCGTCGCGCCAGTATTTCACAATGTCGGATGGCTCATCGACGATCTCGCCGTGACGCCAGACACGGTAGCGCGGCAGATCGGTGCGGATATCGAGGTCTTCGCCGAGCGCCGGAATGCGCCAATCGCCCGCCGCGGAGACGCCGATCAGGGGACACGGCTTGGGGTTGCGTTGACAGAATTGCAAAAAGTCCTGCGCCAAGGTTCGCGGCAGGATGGCGAGATTGGCTTGCACATAGCCCGGCGCCAGACCTGAGGTTGCGCCCGAGAGCGCTTTTCGCCGCACCGCCAGCCGCGCCGCCAGCCCCGTTTCGAGCGTTCCACCATGATCCTTGAGGGCTGCCACCGTGGCCATTGTCGACCTCCGCACGAATTTGCTGCAGATATCCGCAGAGCTGCGAATTTTATTGCCCATTTTATCATCAAAGACCTGGTCGCACTATGCGTGCCGCGACGATCTTACACGTCAGGATCACGGCTTCCGCGGCCAGCGTCCGCTCCGAATCCGGTTGAAAGTAGGACAAAGATCGCGTTTGTTTAAGGCACTTAAGAACACGCCAGAAGCCTGTTAACGGCCAGCCGAGGAAGACCTGATCCAGAGGGAGATTCGCAATGACTGAAAACTGGAAAAACGAGGCCTGGGCCGATGATATCTGGTATCGCGGCAAGGTCACGCGCCGCCGCCTGATCGGCTGGGGCGCGGGTGCGGTCGGTGCCGCCATGCTGGTGCCGGCGCCGTGGCGTGCAGCCTTTGGCGCCGCGAAGCCCTACAAAGTCGGATCGGAGCAGCCGCTGTCCGGCGCGGGCGCGGCCGGTGGCAAGACCGCCGTGGTCGGCCTGCAGATGGCCGCCGATCGCATCAATGCCAATGGCGGCATCAACGGCCGTCCCGTCGAGCTCGTGATCGTCGACGACGAGAGCTCGCCGGCGGTAGCGCGCCAGAAGACCGTCAAGATGATCAACGACGACGATATCGACGTGCATGTCGGCGGCTTTCTGTCGAATATCTGCCTTGCCTGCATGCCGGTGTGGCAGGACGCCAAGATTGTCAACATGATCACGGTGTGCCTCGACACCACGCTGACCACCTCGGCCTGCAATCGCTACAGCTTCCGCCTGCACGACTATGCGCCGGCACAAGCGGTCGCCTTTGCGCCGACGCTCGTCAAAATGGCCAAGAAGTGGCACATCGCCTTTGCCGATTATTCCTGGGGTCAGTCGACCCGCGACGCCTATGCCAACGAGATCAAAAAGAATGGCGGCGAAGTGGTCGGCACCACCGGCATTCCGCTCGGCACCGCCGACATGGCGCCTTTCCTGTCAAAGATCTCCGGCGATTTCGACGGGCTGTTCGCCATCTTCTTCGGCAAGGACGGCGTCACGCTCGCCAATCAGGCCTACGATATGGGCCTCAGCAAGAAATACAAATTCGCCGGCGACGGCTCGATCTCGGAATCGACCAATCTGATCGCCATCGGCAACAAGCTCGACGGCTTCACCGCGATCAACCGCTACATTCCGGTGTTCGACGGCGCGCTCAACACGCCGTATCTGCACCACTTCTTTGATGAGGCGAAGAAGCGGTTGGCGAAGGTCGATCCGTCCGGTCCGCTGCCGGACAAATACGTGCAATCGAACTACGAAGCCTTGAACGCGATGAAGATCGCCATGGAGAAGTGCAAGTTCGACAGCCGTGACGACACTATGAAGCTGATCGAGGCGCTGGAAGGTCTCGAAGTGAAGGAGAGCGACGACTTCCCGCAGGGCGACAAGACGCTGCGCAAGGAAGATCATCAGGCCTTCATTCGCGAATTCATCTTCACCATCGGCAACGGGACCTATCATCTGCAAGAGATCGTCCCGAAGGAAAAGACCTACGTGCCGCCGGCCTGCAAGTTCCAGGCGGCGTAACGCAAGAAAAGTCGTTTCGTGGGCGCACAGACGTCCGCCGTGCAAGGCTCCCCGGTCCGCGACCGGGGAGCGGCCGCGGCCCCGATCCTCAGGACCGAGCTGCTGACCGTCCGTTTCGGCGGCCTAGCCGCGTTGTCTGGAATCAATTTCCAGATTGCGCGCAACGCGGTGCACGCCATTATCGGGCCGAACGGCGCCGGCAAAAGTACATTCTTCAATTGCCTCACCGGCGTGCTGCGCTCGACCTCGGGCCGCATCATCTTTGACGGCGAGGACATTACCGGCCTGCCCTCCAACGTGATCTCACAGAAGGGCATCGCGCGCTCCTATCAGATCACCAACATCATGCCGAATGCGACGGTGCTCGAGAACGTCCGTATCGCCGCGCAATCGCGCCGCCACGGCTGGAACATGGTTTCGCATCACGGCGCTTTCGCCGACATCAATGCCAAGGCCGAAGCGGCGCTGCAATCGGTGGGGCTATTGTCCAAGGCGGAAGAGCTCGCCAGCAATCTCTCGCACGGCGAGCAGCGCAATCTTGAGATCGGCATCGCGCTTGCAACCGAACCCAAGCTGCTGTGTCTGGACGAGCCGACCGCCGGCATGAGCCAAGCGGAAACCGACGAAACCAAAGAGCTGGTGCAGCGCATCGCCGGTGATCCGGCGAAGGACTTGAGCATCCTGATCGTCGAGCACGACATGCAGGTCGTCATGGAGCTCGCCCAGCGCATCACTGTCCTGAACTACGGCGCGATTCTTGCAGAAGGGACGCCGGAGGAGATCCAACGGAATCCGAAGGTTCTGGAGGTCTATCTCAAGACATGAGCACCGCTTTGGCCGAAGCCGTAACGCCTTTCCCCGCTGGCAGCGCCGAGCCGCTCGTCCGGCTCGACGGCATTCACACCTTTTACGGCAAGAGCCACATCCTGCATGGCGTGTCATTGACGGTTGCGCCCGGCGAGGTGGTCGGCCTGCTTGGCCGTAACGGCGTCGGCAAAAGCACGACGCTGAAAACCATCATGGGCCTGGTACGACCGAGCCAAGGCACGGTGCGGATCAACGGCCAAGTCACCACCGGCCTGCCGCCGCACAAAATGGCACGGCTCGGCATCGCCTATGTGCCGGAGGACCGGCGCATCTTCCGCGCGCTCACGGTGATGGAGAATCTGCGGACCGGCTTCGACCGGGCGGGCGTCACGGACGAAAAACGCCAGACGCTGCTCGACAAGGTGTTCAAGTTCTTTCCGGTGCTGGCCGAGCGGCGTAATCAGGCCGGCGGCACGCTCTCAGGCGGCGAACAGCAGATGCTGGCGATCGCGCGCGCCATGATGCTCGAACCCAAGGTCATTCTGCTCGACGAGCCGACCGAAGGCCTGATGCCGCGCATGGTGTCGCAGATCCACACGATCATCGACATGCTGCATGCCGAGGGTGTCGCCATTTTGCTGGTCGAGCAGAACGTGCCGCTGACGCTCGCCGCCAGCGAGCGTCTCTACATTATCGAGAAAGGCGCCGTGCGCTATGAATGCGCCTCACGCGACGTCGATGCCAATCACCCCGTGATCCGGCAATATCTGGGAGTGTGAGCGATGGATGCGCTGAGCCATTTCTTGCATTCCGTTCCGCTCGACCTGTTCATCATTCAGACAGTGAACGGCATAGTCGCCGGCATGATCCTCGCGCTCGTCGCTTCCGGGCTGACGCTGATCTTCGGCATCATGGACGTGGTGAATTTCGCCCATGGCGAATTGTTCATGCTCGGCGCCTATATCGGCGTTGTCATTGTTGCGATGACCGGCAGCTTCTGGCTGGCGCTGACCGCCTCGGCGCTGATCGTCGCGCTGATCGGCGCCGGCTTGCAGATCGCGACCTTGCGGCCGCTGATCGGGCGCGATCCGCTCAACACGATCCTCGCCACGTTCGGCGTCTCGCTCATCCTGCAGAATTTCGCGCTGTGGGAATTCGGCCCGACGGTGCGGCGCATTCCCGAGCCGCTCGGCACCTCATTCACCCTGTTTTACCTGCAATATCCCTGGTATCGCCTGTTCATTGCGGTTTTATCCGCCGCCATCATCATCGGCTTCTGGCTTTTTCTCAAACACGGGAAGTTCGGCGTCTGGATCCGTGCCACGGCGCAAGATCGCATCATGGCGCAAGCGATGGGAATCCCGGTGCCGCTGGTCTATACTGGCGTGTTTGCCATCGGCGCGGCCATGGCGGCTGCAAGCGGCGTATTGTTCGCGCCCTTGGTCGGCGTCAGCCACACGATGGGGCTCGACTGGGTGCTGAAGGCCTTCATCGTCGTGGTTGTCGGCGGCATGGGCAATCTCGCCGGCTCGATCGCTGCGGCGATCTTCATCAGTCTCCTCGAATCCTATGCCACGATCTGGGTCGATCCCTCGCAGGCCGTGATTGTGTCCTTCGTCGTGCTGATCCTCACGCTGCTGTTTCGTCCCACCGGTTTGTTCGTATCGACGCCCAAATGACGACCGTCCCGCTCGAAAAAGTGCGACCGCTCGGCAAGGCAAGACTGAGCCACACCGCCGTATTCTGGATCGGGTTTTGCGCGATCATGGCGCTGTTGATCGTCGCGCCGCTCGTTTTGCCGGAATTCTGGCGGCGTTTTTTGACCGAGATCCTGATCTGGGGCCTGCTGGCGATGTCGTCCGATCTTTTGATCGGCTATACCGGCATGATCTCGTTCGGGCATTCGGCGTTTTTCGGCCTCGGCATGTATGGCGCAGCCGGCGCACTCATAGCGCATAGCCCGCCCAATCTGTGGCTCGCGCTGTTCTTCGGGCTTGCCGGCGCGGCCGGCGCGGCGCTGTTCGTGGCGTTCTTCTCGACGCGCCTGCGCGACATCTATTTCGCCATCACCACGCTGATCTTCAGCCAGATCTTCTATGTGATCATCTTCACCTGGACGCCGGTGACCGGCGGCGAGAACGGCCTGATCTTTTCGCGCCCGCATCTGTGGCTGCCGTTCCTCTATGATGCGCGCTTCACCTCGACGACGATGCACTGGTTCGTGCTGGCGGTGGTCGCCGCCTCCTATCTGTTCCTGCGCCGCATCACCCAATCGCCGTTTGGTATGGTGCTCCAGTCCATCCGCGAGAACGAGGCGCGCACCCGCGCCATCGGCTATGCGGTGGAGCGCTACAAGATGGTGTCGGTGATGTTCTCCGGCCTGTTCGCAGGGCTTGCCGGCGTGCTCTACGCGCTGCAAAACCAGTTCGCCGCACCCGACTTCGTCTATTTTCTCACTTCCGGCGATACCGTGATCTACAATGTCATGGGCGGCATCGGCACGCTGGTCGGCCCGATCGTCGGCGCCGGATTCTTTCAACTGGTGCGCGATCTGTTGTCGCGCTTCTTCGGCGATCAGTTCCCCTATCTGATCCCGCTCGGCATGATCTTCATTGTAATGATCATCTTCCTGCCGCAGGGGCTGCTGGGCTTTGCGCGACGGTGGCTGAATAAATAAGCCAAGCCCCGTAGCGAGCGGTGGCGTGTTTTCCAGGCGCTGCGCGACACGGAGTGATGTGCCGCGTCGCTGCAAACTCTGAGCCCCTGCCACCGAGCGTGCGAAACCCCCGCATCTGCAGTGCGTCGCCCCGCTTCGCTGCGCGTTGCACCGTGTCGGGGGAACGTACGATCATGGTGTGGGTTGTCGCCGGGACACGCCCGGCAATGACGATCAAGGCGTGCTCTTGTTCAAAAACCGCAAGAGCGCATCCGTCTTTTTCTTATCGCTTTCAAAGTCGTCGGCAATCGCCTCGTAAAAATGCGCGGCGCCTTCGTACAGCTCGCGCGCGCTCGGGTCGTCGCCGACGAAGCCCGCAATCTCGTGCATCTCGGCGATCCAGCGATAGGCTTTCGGCGGCATCATCGACAGCGAGCGCTTGAACCAGGCCAGCATCTCCTTCTGGCTCGATTGGAATTCGGCGACCAGGTGGTCGGCATTGCCGGCGCGGGTGGCGGCCAGCATCATCGCAGCACCAATCGCCTGGGTACCTTTGGTGATGCCGGCATAGGACATCTTCAGCGCCGAGGCGGCACTGAGGGCGCCGTCGAGGACACGGACATCGATCCCGTAGTCCCGCAGGGTGGCGAAGCGCGGCGCCGCGGCACCCGAGGCATAAAAGCGCGGGCCGGAGTCGCCCGGCTTGGGCGGCTGGCCGATAATGCCGGAATCGACGAATGGACAGCCGGTCGGTGCAATCGCGGCGGCCACCTTCTCGACCGTCTTCGGGTTGATCGCGTTGCAATCGACATAGACCGGCTTGGCATTGCTGGCGGCGAGCACTGGCACGAAATGCTGCGCCAAGGACAGTGCATCGCCCGGCGGCAGGATCGATAGAATGAAATCGCTGCGCGCGATCTCCTCATCACTCGCATCGCTCATGCCGGCGCTTTTCGCCCGCGCCCGGGTCGCGGCGCTGCGGCCCTTGAGCGAAGTAAGCACTCTGAGCCCGTTATCGCTGAGCCTCTTGCCGACCGCGGCGCCCATGGCGCCGGGGGCGATTACGGCTACGGTTGGAGTCATGCTGGCCTCGACATGGGGTTTTTCGCGGGCAGATATTAGCAAGCGGTGGGGCCGCCAAGCCAGCCAGTCGCGTCGGAGTTGTCGCGTCGAAGCTCCATGCGCCGAAACCGATGCAGTTGCGCTGCGTGCTGCAGCGCTTAGAGCAATTTCCAAAAAGAGTGGGTGCCAGCTTTTCCGCAAGAAAGTGCGACAAAACAAAGACCCTGAAGCGCTTTCCGATTCAATCAAATCGGAAAACGCGCTAAGATTCTTTCGGCACGCTCGCCGCCCCCGCACGCTGCAGCCTTCGCCGCAGTGCCGGCAGAGAGCCATCGGCCCCCGGCTGATAAACCACGCTATATCGTGCCACGCTTTTGGCGAAGGCGGCCGCGTCGGCGGGCTTCCTCACCTCGAAGGAATCGAACCCGGCGCGCGTCAGGAACTGGAATTGATCGCGCAGCACGTCGCCGGTGGCGCGTAGCGTGCCGCGAAAACCGTATTGCTCGCGCAGAAGCCGCGCCTGGCTATAGGCGCGGCCATCGCGGAATTTAGGAAACTCGAGCGCAATCAGAGTCAGGTGTCCGAGCCAGGGCTTCAGCTCCGCGACCCGCCGGTTGTTCGGCCACGCTACGCCGAGCGAGCCGTCACGCGCAGTCAGCGCATCGGCTTCGGCGAGGAAGCGAGCCGCCGGCACGATGACCGGCACCCGATCCGGGATCGGATCGTCGGCGCCGATGCGCACAAAGCGATCCTCGACGATCTTGCCGTTTTCAACGAGCGGCATAGACGCGCTCCCGGAACGGCTCGATGCCGGTACGCTTGAGCGTATCGATGAACAATTCATCGGGACGCTCGCGCAATTCGAGATAGGCGGCGGCGATGTCCTCGACCACGTCAGCCACCTGCGCATAGGGCACCGCCGGCCCGATCAGGTCGCCAAGCCTGGCATGCTCGTCGGCCTTGCCGCCGAGCGTGATCTGATAGAATTCCTCGCCGTTCTTCTCGACGCCGAGAATGCCGATATGACCGACATGGTGGTGGCCGCAGGCATTGATGCAGCCGGAGATATTGACGTGCAGGCGGCCGAGATCGCGCTGCAGATCGAGATTCTTAAAGCGGCGTGAAATCTCCTGCGCGATAGGGATCGAGCGGGCGTTGGCCAGGCTGCAGTAATCGAGGCCGGGGCAGGAAATGATGTCGGCGATGGAATTGATGTTCGGCAGCGCCACGCCGAGCGGATCGAGCGCGCGCCAGAGCGCCGGCAGATCGCGCTGCGCCACATGCGGCAGCACGAGATTCTGCTCGTGGCCGACGCGGACCTCGCCGAATGAGTAGCGATCCGCGAGATCGGCGATGGCATCCATCTGCACGTCGGTCGCGTCGCCCGGGGTGCCGCCTTCCGGCTTGAGCGACAGCGTCACGATGGCATAGCCGGGCACTTTGTGATTATTGACGCAGTTGCTCACCCATGCGTCGAAGCGTTGGTCGGTTTTGCGCGCTTGCGCGAATTCCGGCGAATTATCCGCAAGTCGTTCGTATCTCGGATATTTGAAACGGCTCGCGATGTCCTTGATTGTTGCGTCATCGAGCACAAGCGCGCCGTCCCTGATCGCCTGCCATTCAGCCTCGACTTCCTTGGCAAAGGCTTCGGCGCCGAGCTCATGCACCAGGATCTTGATGCGCGCCTTCCACATATTGTCGCGGCGGCCGAACTGATTGTAGGTGCGCAGCACCGCCTCGACATAGCTGAGCACGTCGCGCGTCGCGAGAAACGGCTTGATCGTTTGCGCCAGAAACGGCGTGCGGCCGAGCCCGCCGCCGACCATCACCTCGAATCCGCGCTCGCCCGCTTCGTTGCAATGCATGCGCAGCGCCAGATCGTGGATGCGCAGGGCCGCGCGATCATGCACCGCGGTACCGACCGCGATCTTGAACTTGCGCGGCATGAAGGAGAATTCCGGATGCAGCGTCACATGCTGGCGGATGAGCTCGGCCCAGATGCGCGGATCCTCGATTTCGTCGGGCGC
>JAJPJB010000008.1 GCA_021324465.1 Hyphomicrobiaceae bacterium | reverse complement strand
GCGCAACCTGAAACGAAGGCCCCACCCCTTGTTCCGCTGCGCCGCCTCCTTCGCGCCTTCAGGTCACCGGCGTCACACCGCCACGCGCGCGCCAAAGCGCGGCGCGGCAACGGGAGCGCATGCTCTGCGCGCCCCGCGGGGGAGGGGGCTTGAGATGGTTAAACGGGTCTTAACCTCGCCATACCTATGCTATTTCGCTCCTTGACGCGGCGGGCGGTCCCGCTGTTGACGATGTATCGAATGACCCGCCAGTTCAATTCCACTCCGCCGCGCGCGCAGATTGGGCGCTCGCCCTTCGTTCGGCTCCGCGAGCTGTTAGGTGATACGCCGCCAGGCAAGCCGGCGATCAGCCTCGCGGTCGGCGAGCCGCAGCATCCGATCCCCGATTTTGTCGGCCCGGTGATCGCGGCGCATGTCGCCGAATTCGGGCGCTATCCGATGAACAAGGGGCTGGACGCCTTTGCCGCGGCGGTCGGCCAATGGCTGACCCGGCGCTTTGCGCTGGAGCGGCCGGTGGACCCTGCAACCGAGGTGCTGGTGCTCAACGGCACTCGCGAAGGGCTGTTTCTTGCCGCGCTCGCCGCAAAAAACTGGGTCTCGCCGCGCTCCGGCCGCCCGGCCGTGCTGATCCCCAATCCGTTCTATGCCGCCTATGCCGCCGGCGCGATCGCCGCCGATTGCGAACCGGTCTATTTGCCGGCAACGGCAAAGACCGGCTTCCTGCCCGACCTCGACGCGCTCCCTGGTGATCTGCTGGCGCGCACCGCCGCGGTCTTTCTCGCCTCGCCGTCCAATCCGCAAGGCGCGGTGGCCGATCTTGCTTATCTCACCAAGCTCACCGCGCTGGCGCGGCGCTTCGGCTTCGTCGTGCTCTCCGACGAATGCTATTGCGAGATCTACACCAAGCATCAGCCGCACGGAATGTTGCAAGCCGCCGGCCCCGACTTCGAAAAGGTGGTGGTGTTCCACTCGTTGTCGAAGCGCTCGAATCTGCCGGGTCTGCGCGTCGGCTTTGCGGCGGGCGACAGGAAATTTCTGGCAAGCTTTCTGGAATTGCGCAACGTTGCGGCGCCGCAGGTGCCGACGCCCCTGCAGCACGTCGCCATTGCCGCCTATGGCGATGAGCAGCACGTCGAGGAGAACCGGCGGCTCTATCGCGAAAAATTCGACCTCGCCGATCAAATCATCGGCGACCGTTACGGCTATCGCCGGCCGGCCGGCGGCTTCTTTCTCTGGCTCGACGTGTCGGCGCAGGGCGGCGGCGAGAAGGCGGCGCAGCTGCTCTGGCAAAAGGCCGGCCTGCGCGTCGTGCCCGGCCGCTATCTCGCCCGCGAACAGGCCGACGGCAGCAATCCGGGCGCCGACTATATCCGCGTTGCCATGGTGCAGAACAACGCGATCACCGGCGAGGCGATGCATCGCCTGGTCGAGGTGCTGGGGTGAGGATGTCGGTGATTTTGGGCCGGATCATCGCCCGCTCATTCCTGCGCAGGCGGGAATCCAGCGGCATACCTCGGCCGCCCGGGTTGCGTGCGGGCGGCGCCGGATCCCCGCCTTCGCCGGCACGGACGGTGTGCGGTTAACGTCATGCTCAAACAAGAACGCTACGTTTCGGGCCGATTGGATTGATGGCAAGCGACGGGTTCTGGGGCAGGCACAGCGATGTCGATGATCGACCGCAGCCTTGACGGAGTGGCGGCGCTGTCCGGCCAGGTCGGCACGATTTTGCGGCGGTGCCTGCGCGAGCTCGGCGGCATCGCGCTGATCAGCCTTGCCATGATGGCGGGCCTGGCGCTGGCGAGCTGGTCGGTCAGCGACCCATCGCTGAGCCACGCCACCGACGCGCCGGTGCATAATCTGCTCGGCATGCCCGGCGCCATTGCCGCCGATCTTCTGATGCAGCTCCTGGGACTTGGTTCACTGGCGCTGCTGCTTCCCATTGCGATCTGGGGCTATCGGCTTCTGGGCCACAAGCGGCTCAGCCGCGAGCGGCTTCGCCTCTTCGTCTGGGTCCTTGGCGCAGTGCTGACGGCTTCCTTCGCCTCGTGCCTGCCGCGCAGCACGCATTGGCCGTTGCCGTCCGGCCTCGGCGGCGTCATCGGCGATGCCATGCTGCGGCTGCCCGTCGTGTTGTTTCACCTCCAGCTCGTCGGCACCACGCATCTCATCGCCACGATCGCGCTCGGCTTTGCCGCGCTGTTCGCCTTTGGCGTCGCGGCCGGCGCGATCTGGGGCGGCGAAACCGAGGACGACGGCGAGGAAGAGGACGAAGCGGCCGCAGACGAGGATGAAGAAGCGCCCGAGGAGGTCGACAATGCGTGGATATCGCTCGGCTTTGTCGAGCACCACCTGCTCAGCTTCCGCGCCTGGCTGGGCCGCCTGTTTAGACGCCGCACCGGCGCGGCGATGCCGCAGCGCGACAATCCCGCCATCCCGCGCCGGCGCGTCGAACCGCGCTTCGACAGTGGCGCGGCGCACGACGTCGATGAGGAAGAGGACGCGGACGATGCCACGCCGCGGGCGCGCAAGGCGCGGGCCGCGCCGAAACCGCAGCGCCGCGCCTTGGGCGGCTTCCAGTTGCCGCCGCTCGACCTGTTGAGCATGCCGCGAGCGAGCGACCGCACCAAATTGAGCGCCGATCTGATTCAGGAGAACGCGACGCGGCTCGAAGGCGTGCTCGGCGATTTCGGCGTGCGCGGCGAGATCATCAATGCGCGGCCGGGTCCGGTGGTGACGCTCTACGAGCTCGAGCCGGCGCCCGGCATCAAATCCTCGCGCGTGATCAGCCTTGCCGACGATATTGCACGCTCCATGAGCGCGCTCTCCGCACGCGTTGCCGTGGTGTCGGGCCGCAACGCCATCGGCATCGAATTGCCCAACCCGACGCGTGAGAAAGTCTATTTGCGCGAGATCCTCGCCTCGCGCGATTACGGGGAGACCGCTTTCCGGCTGCCGCTCTGTCTGGGCAAATCGATCGGCGGCGAAGCGGTGCTGGTCGATCTTGCGCGCATGCCGCATCTCCTCATCGCCGGCACCACCGGCTCCGGCAAATCGGTCGCCATCAATACCATGATCCTGAGCCTGCTCTATCGACTGAGGCCCGATCAGTGCCGGCTGATCATGGTCGATCCAAAAATGCTCGAACTGTCCGTCTATGACGGCATTCCGCATCTGCTCACGCCGGTCGTGACCGATCCGAAAAAGGCGGTGGTGGCGCTCAAATGGGCGGTGCGCGAAATGGAAGAGCGCTACAAGAAAATGTCGAAGCTCGGCGTGCGCAATATCGACGGCTACAATGCGCGCGTCGCTGAAGCGCGCAAGAAGGGCGAAAAGCTCAATCGGACGGTCCATACCGGCTACAACAAGGAGACCGGCGAGGCGATCTACGAGAACGAGGAGCTCGATCTCGAGCCGCTGCCCCATATCGTCGTCATCGTCGACGAGATGGCCGACCTGATGATGGTCGCCGGCAAGGATATCGAGGGCGCGGTGCAGCGCCTGGCGCAGATGGCGCGCGCGGCAGGCCTGCATGTGATCCTCGCCACCCAGCGACCTTCGGTCGACGTCATCACCGGCACGATCAAGGCGAATTTCCCGACCCGCATTTCCTTCCAGGTCACCTCCAAGATCGACAGCCGCACCATTTTGGGCGAGCAGGGCGCCGAACAGCTCCTCGGCCAAGGCGACATGCTTTATATGGCCGGCGGCGGGCGCATCAGCCGCGTGCACGGGCCTTTCGTCTCCGACGAGGAGGTCGAGAAGGTCGTGCGCCATCTCAAGGCGCAGGGCGCGCCGGAATATCTCGAAGCGGTCACCGCCGAAGATCCGACCGACGAGGACGGCAACCCGATCTTCGATTCGACCGGCATCGGCGCTGCCGATGGCGGCGACCTCTATCAGCAGGCGGTTGCGATCGTCACCCGCGACCGAAAAGCTTCGACAAGCTACATCCAGCGGCGGCTGCAAATCGGTTATAACCGCGCCGCCACTTTGATGGAGCGGATGGAACAGGAAGGCATTGTCGGCCAGCCCAATCATGCCGGAAAACGCGAAATCCTGGTCGAAAGCGCACAGGATGATGCCTATTGAGAATCGCGCGCTTGGCGATTAAGCGGGGAGCTGCGGAAGCCGCGAATTCGCCATATCGCTCGAATAGCGGAATATTCGTGTGGGCATGCGTGAGTGGTGCCGTGCCATCAGGTTGCAGTAACACGTCGTTGTCGGGGCGTCTTGCGGGAGAGGGATATGGCGGCAGTGTTTGCTGCGAGAACCGGTGCTTTAGGATTTTGCGCGGCCCTTATCCTCGGCTTGATCACTGTTAGCGTCACACCGGCTTTCGCCGAAAACGTTCCGCTGCCAACCCCGGCGCCGCAGCCGAAATCCGGCGCCGCGCCAGCGTCGGCCGGCGCGCCGGCCGCCGAAGACAAGCGCCCGGGCTTTTTTCCCTTCACTTTGCCGTTCGGGAACAAATCGGACTCTTCGGGCTCTTCCAATTCATCGAGCCAGGCGACCGCCTTTGATGCCAAGCAACGCGCGCTGCTCGACCGCATCAGCGCCTATCTCTCGAGTGTGCAGACTATGGTCGGCAGTTTCGTGCAGATCGGACCCGACGGCGGCCGCACCGAGGGCACGTTCTATATCCAGAAGCCGGGCCGCGTGCGGTTTACCTATAATCCGCCGAGTCCGATCGACATCATCGCCGACGGCTCGTCCGTCGTGGTGCGCGATCGCAAGCTCGCGACCCAGGATCTCTATCCGCTGTCGCAGACGCCGCTGCGCTATCTGCTTGCCGACCGCATCGACCTGCTGCGCGACACGGATGTCGTCAGCATCACCACCGACGACACATTCGCCACGGTGGTAATCGAGCAGAAACAGGTGATGGTCGGCACCAGCCGGCTGATGATCATGTTCGACGCCAAGGACCTGACGCTCAAGCAATGGACCGTCACTGATCCGCAAGGCTTTGATACGACTGTCGCGGTCTACAATCTCGACACGGCCAAGAAGCCCGATCCCAACCTGTTCGTGATCAATTATGCCCGCGACACCGGTGGGATCAGCAATCAGTGACGAGAAATCGGTGATCATCGATCGGATGTAGCTTGGCGGATAACTCGTCGACAACTATATATGTCGATCATTCAATTGCTGATCGCCGATTCCTGAAACGTGAAGCTCACTGTCACGACGTGGAACATCAATTCGGTGCGGCTGCGCATCGATCTGGTGGCCAAATTCATCAAATCGGCCCGGCCGGATATTCTTTGCCTGCAAGAAACAAAGTGTCCGGACGACAAGTTTCCGCTCAAGCGTTTCAAGCGGCTGGGCTATGAGCATGTCGCGCTGAACGGACAGAAGGGCTATCACGGCGTGGTCGTGCTGTCGCGGCTGCCGTTCGAGCGTTTTGATGTTCAGCTCTTCTGCGGCAAAAGCGATTGCCGCCACATTTCCGCGGTGTTCGGCGAGCGCGCCGGTTTCCGCGATCCGATCACGGTGCATAATTTCTATGTGCCCGCCGGCGGCGACCTTCCCGACCCGGACCTCAATCCGAAATTCGCGCATAAGCTCGCCTTTCTCGACGAGATGCGCGACTGCGCCGTCATCAGGCCGCAAAAGTCCGAGCGCGCAATCCTGGTCGGCGATCTCAATGTCGCGCCGCTCGAGCACGACGTCTGGAGCCACAAGCAGATGGTCCGCGTGGTATCGCATACGCCGATCGAATGCGAGAAACTTACCATGGCGCGCAAATCGGGCGACTGGGTCGATTCAATGCGCGAGCTCACGCCGGAGCCGGCCAAGCTCTACACGTGGTGGAGCTATCGCTCGCCGGATTGGGCGACCGCCGATAGGGGCCGCCGGCTCGACCATATCTGGACCTCGCCGATGCTCGCCGACCGCGTTTCCAGCATTGTCGTCGCCAGGAACTATCGCGGCGCCGCGCGGCCGTCGGATCATGTGCCGGTCACGGCCGCGATCGAAGTGTAAGTGGAGCCTGGGTTGAGCGAGGCGAAAGCCGGGAAGGCGAATTTGCCGGGTTTCGCTGCGCCCGATCCGGGCTACGATTGCGGCCCCGTGTCGCGCGCCAAAGCCGCGCGGATGTTTTCCATCTCGCGCGCCCATTGCTCGGCGCGCGCGGCAATCAGCTCACGCAGCCGCCTTGCCGCGTCCGGGTGGCTGTCGAGCATCTTTAGGAACATGGCGCGCGAAATGCGCAGCACCAGCGCCGGCTCGCGAGCCGTCGCCGTCACGGGCCGCGTCGTTTCCGCAAGCAGCGCCGATTCGCCGAGCAAGGCGCAGGGACCGACAACGGTTTCAGGATCGTTCGGTCGCGTCGTGTTCAGCGAGAACGAGCCCTCTTGAATCACATAGGCGCAATCGGCGGCATCGCCGGCCTTGAACAGGACCTGCCCTTCCTCGACGGTATAGCTTTCGGCGCCGATGGCGAGAATGCGCAAGGCGCCGCTTCCGAGGCGGCGGAGAACCGGTACGCGCTCCAGGAACGCGATGTCGTCCTCGATCGCCATGCGACCTTCGATCAGGGGACCAGTTTGTAGCCGCCAGCTTCGGTCACCAGAATGGCGGGCGCCGCTGCATCCTTTTCGATCTTTTGCCGCAACCGGTAAATGTGCGTTTCCAACGTGTGGGTCGTGACGCCGGAATTGTAGCCCCAGACCTCCTGCAACAGCGTTTCGCGCGACACCGGCTTCTGTCCGGCCCGGTACAGATAGCGCAGGATCGAGGTCTCCTTCTCGGTCAGCCGCACCTTGCTTCCCTTCGGGTTCAAGAGCAGCTTTGAGCTTGGTCGGAACGTGTAAGGCCCAATCGTGAAGACCGCGTCTTCGCTCGCCTCATGCTGACGCAATTGTGCGCGGATGCGCGCCAGCAGAACCGCAAAGCGGAACGGCTTGGTCACATAGTCGTTGGCGCCCGATTCGAGCCCGAGAATAGTGTCGGAATCCGTATCGTGGCCGGTCAGCATGATGATCGGCGCCTTAAAGCCGTTCTTGCGCAAAATGCGCACAGCTTCACGGCCGTCGATATCCGGCAGGCCGACATCCATGATCACCAGATCGATCTGCCCGGTCTTTGCGGTTTGCACGCCTTTGCTGCCGGTATCGACGGCGATCGCCTGGAACTCCTCGTGCAGGGAAAGCTGCTCCGTCAGCGCGTCGCGCAGTTCGGCATCATCGTCCACAATCAGAATGGTACGCGTATTCGGCATTCAATCCGGCCCTTGCCGCTTTGCCGCCCCGGTGGGCGCCAAGCAATACCGGGCGCCTTAGGCTGGCGCCAACTAGAACATTGCAGGATACAGGAGCAAGCGACGGTTGGGAATCCGGGGCTATGACGATGCAAAGGACGGTGCTTTCCTGTATTCGCGTGCGCTCCCGCCCGGGGGTGCGCTCGCAAGGTTGGCTGAAGCTCGGGTCCATGACCGTACCTGTCGCGCTCGGCCGCAGCGGCATTCGGCCGCTCAAGCACGAAGGCGACGGTGGCACGCCGGCCGGGCGCTTTCAGCCGGTGCGACTGTGGTGGCGCGCCGATCGGCTGCCGCGGCCGCGCACGTTCTTGCCGGTGCGCCGAATAGCGTCCGATGACGCCTGGTGCGAGGATCCTGCGGACCGCCGCTACAATCATGCCTTCAAGCGGTCGGCCAATGAACCAGGCGATCGGCTCAAGCGCGACGACCATCTCTACGATCTGATCATCGAGATCGATCACAATTCGCGGCCCCGCGTGGCCGGACGCGGCAGCGCGATCTTTGTCCATGTGGCGCGTCCCGGATTGAGCCCGACGGCCGGCTGCGTTGCGCTCAAGCGCGCTGATCTCATCCGGCTCGTGGCGCGCCTGGGACGCCGGACCGCGATCTTAATAGATCATTAAACTATAGATCACGCTGCGCTCTGCGATCGAGCGCCGAAAATCGCCGTCCCGACCCGCACATGGGTGGCGCCGAAGGCGATTGCTGTCTTGAAATCGGCGCTCATGCCCATGGAGAGCAAGCGCAGCCCGTTGCGCTTTGCGATCTTGGCGGTGAGCGCAAAATGCGGCGCCGGCGCTTCGTCATATGGAGGAATACACATCAGCCCGGAAACTTCGAGGCCGTAATCCTCCTTGCATGCCGCGAGAAAGGCGTCGGCATCCTGCGGCAGCACGCCGGATTTTTGCGGCTCCGCGCCGGTATTGATTTCCACAAACAGCAGCGGATGTCGGCCCTGCTTGCGGACCTCTTTGCTCAGCGCCTGCGCCAGGCTCGGCCGGTCGAGCGAATGGATGGCGTCGAACAAGGCCACCGCGTCGTGCGCTTTGTTTGATTGCAGCGCGCCGACCAGGTGCAGCTCAATGCCCGAATATCGCGACATCAGAGGCGGCCATTTGGCCTTCGCCTCCTGCACCCTATTTTCCCCGAAGACCCGCTGCCCGGCGGCGATGACCGGCTCGATGGCGTCGGCACCAAAGGTCTTGGAAATCGCGACCAGCGTGACGCCTGCCGGGTCGCGCCGGGCGTCGCGGCAGGCCGCGGCGATCTCGTCACGCACTGTCGCGATGCCTTCCGTCCGATTCATGGTTTCCATTTGATGAATTTGTAAGTCGATCAATTCAAATTTTAGCGTTGCGCCCAAGCGCATTTTTACGCGCATTCGCTAGATTGTGGAACGGGGCGGGGGTGCGCGGAATGCCTGACGGCCAGCTAAAATCGAAACGCCTTTCGCCGGCTAAAACGCCGAACAAGCCGCTGTTTTCCATCCGTGCCCGTTTGATTGCGCTCGCGCTCCTGGCCATTGCGCCACTGATACTCGAGCGCCTGCATGGGCTTGCACAAGCGCGGGCAGCCCGCATCGAACAGGCCTACAGCGAGGTGAGCGAGCTTGCAAGGCGCGGCGCCGAAACCCAGCGTGAAGTTATGGCCTCGGTGCGTACGCTGCTGCTGGTCATCGCGCGGGTCTACGCCGATATGCCGCTCGAGCCCTCGACCTGCAGCAAATATCTGGCGAACTTGACCAGCGATGTTCAATGGATCCGCGGCATTTCCGTCGCCGGCACTGACGGACGCATCAAATGCGCGACCGATCCGATGTCGGTTGGGCTCAACGTATCGGATCGGCCGCATTTCCAGAATGCCTTGACATCGCGCGAGTTCGCGTTGTCGGACTACATCATCAGCCGCACCGGCCAGATGCCGGCCGTCGTCGCGAGCTTCCCTGCGGTCAAGGATGACGGTTCGCTCAACGGCATCGTGCTCGCGGTGATCAATCTCAAGTGGATCGGCGAGCTTGCTGCGGCCGCGGCAGAAACTTCGAGCGCGTCGGTGTTTATGCTCGACGGCGCCGGCACCGTGGTCGCGGGCTCGCCGGATCAGCAGAGCTTCATCGGCAAGCGGTTTGCCGACAACGCCTTGGTGCGGGACATGCTGGCCAATGACAGCGGCACTGCAACCTTGCCCGGGTTTGACGGTCTGCAACGCATCTTCGCCTATCTGCGGGTGCCGTGGACCCAAGCGCGGCTCGCCGTCGGCCTCGACGAAAATGTGGTCCATAGCGGCATCGATCGCGCTATTGATTTTGCTTATCTGCAGCTCATTGCCTTTGGCCTGTTTGTTCTTCTTGTCGCCTGGTTCGGCGGCGAGCAGCTTGTAGTGCGGCCGATCCGCTCGCTGGTGCGTACGGCGACGCGCTTCGGCCGCGGCGATCTGCACGTGCGGGCGACGCAAGAGCCCTGGGTCGCCGAGTTTGCGCCGCTCGCCGCCGCGCTCGATGACATGGCTGGTAAGCTTGCGGCGCGTGAAGAAGAGCTGCAGATCGCCAATGCACACCTGGACGAGCTCGCCAGTCTCGATGGGTTGAGTGGGCTGGCCAACCGGCGCGGCTTCGACCGCGCGATCGAGCGGGAGTGGCAGAAGGCCAGGCAGAACGGCCAGCCGCTCGCGCTTATGATGGTCGACATCGATCATTTCAAGCTGTTCAATGATCGCTATGGCCATGTCGCGGGCGATACGTGTCTGCGCGCAGTCGGCGAAACGCTGTCGTTGGTCACGATCGACGAGGCGATACTGGTCGCCCGCTATGGCGGCGAAGAATTTGCGTTGTTGATGCCGGGGCTTGACATTCAGCGCGCCGCAGCGCTGGCCGAAGAAGCGCGGCAGGCGGTTGAAGACCTGATGATCAATCATGCCGAATCGCCGTGTGGCCATGTCACCATCAGCATAGGCGTCGAATCCATGGTGCCCGAGGAACAGCAGAGCTTTGCCGATCTGGTCGAGGCCGCGGATAATGCGCTTTATGCAGCCAAGCGCAGCGGACGCAACGCCGTGGTGGCGCGGATCTCAGAGCCGCTGCGTGCCGCATCCTGATTATTCCCGACGGGCGAGACCTTGCTGAGCTCCCATCGGTTCGCATTCCGGCGGCGCGGCAGCCGTTGAGCCGACCCGGCTGTCGCTGCTTGCGCCGGACGAGGTCTCCGCCCAAGATGCGCTCCACGCAGGCGCGCCCACACGCGTCGGACGATCATGAACGCTCACTGGTCAGAAGGACCATGCCGCGCACGCTGTTCGACAAGATTTGGGACTTCCATCGCATCGGGCAACGCGTCGACGGCCGCGATCTGCTTTATATCGATCGCCATGTCTTGCATGAGCTGCACGCGCACCATGCGTTCGCGCAGCTCGAAAAGCAAAAACGGCCGGTGCGCCGGCCGGACCTCACCTTTGCCGTGCAGGACCATACGGTTGCGACTGCGCCCGGACGCGACGAAAACACCAATCCGAGCGGCGCCGCCTTCATCAAGGCGATGCGCGACGGCTGCCGCAAGAACGGCATTCGGCTGTTCGACATTGATGACCGCGAGCAGGGCATCTGCCATGTGGTGGCGCCGGAGCTCGGCATCGTGTTGCCGGGGGCGACGCATGCGGTGCCGGACAGTCATGCCGCGACAGTCGGCGGCCTCGGCGCGCTCGCTTTCGGCTGCGGCACCAGCGAGCTTGCGCATATCCTCGTCACCCAAGTGATAGCAATGAAACGGCCCAAACGCATGCGCGTGCGGCTTGATGGCCGGCTCGGCCCGCATGTCAGCGCCAAGGACGTCGCCTTGCGGCTGATCGCGGAAGTCGGCGTTGCCGGCGCGCGCGGTTATGCCGTGGAATATGCAGGCACCGCCGTCGCTGCGATGCCGATCGAGCAGCGCATGACGCTGTGCAATCTCAACATCGAAATGGGCGGCCGCTCCGGCTTTGTGGCACCGGACGATGCGACATTTTCTTGGCTCGAGGGCCGGCCCTATGCGCCCAGGGGCCGCATGTGGGATCGCGCTCTTACTTATTGGCGCACACTGGCAACCGATGACGATGCCGCCTTCGATCGCGAGATCGCGCTGGATTGCACAAGCCTCGAGCCGCAGATCAGTTGGGGCACCGATCCGAGCCAGGTAGTCGGCATTTCGGAGAAAGTCCCCGACCCAGCAGCAATCGACGCCGGCCGGCGGGCCGCCGCGGAAAGTGCTTTCGTCTATATGGGACTGGCGCCCGGAATGCCACTGAAGGGTCTGCCCGTCGATCGCGTGTTCATTGGCTCTTGCACCAATAGCCGGCTGCCGGATCTGCAAGTGGCGGCTGACATTGTGCGCAGCCGGCATGTTGCGGAAGGCGTATTCGCCATGATTGTGCCTGGGTCGTCGAGCGTCAAACGCGAGGCCGAGGCCGCGGGCCTCGATCGCATCTTCCGCAATGCCGGCTTCTTCTGGGGCGAGTCCGGCTGCTCGATGTGCGCCGGCGGCAATGGCGATCGCGGCAAGCCGGGCGAGCGCATCGTTTCGACCACCAATCGCAATTTTGAGAATCGCCAGGGCCCGAAAGTGCGCACACATCTGGCGAGCCCGGCCACAGCCGCGGCGAGCGCGGTCGCCGGCCGCATCGCCGACGTGCGGCAGCTCGTGGCGGGAGCGGCATGATACAGCCATTCACGCGTCATATCGGCATTGCCGCGCCGCTTCTGGTCGACGATATGAACACCGACCAGATCGCGCCATTCTTGGCGTCGCGCAGTCTCAAGGACGACTACAGGATCATGCTGTTTAATCGTCATCGCTTTCGCGACGACGGCAGCGAAAATCCGGATTTTGTGCTGAACAAGCCGCAATTTCGGAAGGCCGGCATTCTGGTTACCGGCCACAATTTTGGTGCCGGCTCCTCCCGCGAATCGGCAGTCTGGAGCATGCTCGCCAATGACATTCGCGTCATCGTGGCAAAAAGCTTTGCCGATATTTACCGCGAGAACTGTCTGCAGAATGGTTTGCTGCCGGTCGTGCTCGAGCCGGACGTTGCCGATGCCTTCATTGCGCGCGTCGTCGCCGTCGATGGCGCGGCGCCTTTCACCGTCGATCTCCTGGCGCAAACCATCAGCGGACCGGGCGGTCCGGATGTCGTTTTCCAAATCCCGGCCGCCGAGCGCACGCGCCTGCTCGAAGGCCTCGACGATATCGGCATGACCATGAAACATGCCGATGAGATCGCGGCATGGGAACAAGCGGCCGCCAAGGCGCAACCGTGGCTGCAGACCGCACGAGATCGCCGGCAAGTCTGATGAAGGCCCGTTCGTAGACCCAACAGGAGAGAACACAATGAGTGTGCGAAAGAAATTCCGCGCGCTGATGTCGGCCAAGCGGCTCGTCCTGATGCCCGGCGCCTACGACGGCCTGTCGGCGCGCATCATCGAAGCCGAAGGCTTTGAGGCGATCTGCGCCGGCGGCAATGCCGCGATCGGCTCGATGCTGGCGCAGCCCGATACCGGCCAGTCGAATATGCGTGATTATGCCGACCACTACGCGCGCATCTGCGGCGCCGTGAATATGCCGGTCTATGTCGACGCCGATACGGGCTTCGGCGGCGTCAACAATGTTCGGCAAATGGTGCGCGCCTTCGAGGCCGCCGGCGCCGCCGGCGTTTTTATCAGCGATCAGGTCTTTCCCAACCGCTGCGGCTATCTGCCCGGCAAGCAGATTGTCCCGGTCGAGCAGATTTTGGCCAAGCTCAAAGCGGCGCTCGATGCGCGAACTGATCCGGACTTCTTCATCGCCGGCCGCACCGATGCCATGGCCGTTGAAGGTCTTAGTGCCGCGATCGAGCGCTGCCAGCTGTTCATGGAAGCGGGCGCCGACATGGCCAAGCCGATCGGCGTCGACACCATCACCGACATCAAGCGGGTGATCCGCGAAGTGAGCGGCCCACATATGGCAACCCTGTCGCAAGCGGCAGGGCGGCAGGAGCGCAGCCTCGAAGAGCTGGCGGCGGCCGGCGTCGCCGCGGCGACCTTCCCCTCGATTGCGCTGTTCGCGGCCGCGCACGCGGTGCGCAACGTGCTGCGCATCCTCAAGCGGCAGAATTCAATGACGGCGACCTTCGATCACCTGCTGTCACTCGATGACTATTACGAGCTGGTCGGGCTCAGACAGCAGCTCGCGCGCGAGGAAGCCTATGACAAGGCGGCAGCGGCCTTGGTTCATAAGCGGGCTGCGGAATAGGGCGGGCCCATCGCGTCATCGGCCTGTGGAAAACTCGGAATGGAAGGCGGAGCCGAAAAGAAAGGGGCCGGCACGAGGCCGGCCCTTCCCCCATACAAGTGCTGTACAGCAACTTACCCCTTAGTAACGACCGGCGGAGGGGCCTTACCCTTGCCGACTTGTGCGCAGCCCGCGATGCTCAGGAGAGCCAACACCGCGGCTGTTGCTAAAGCGAGCTTTTTCATGAAGAGAACTCCCCCTTGTCATGACGGGATTAACCATACAGGTGCGACCACCTGTCCTCTAGTGCTGAAAAGACACAGTCTCGATCTGATTTTATCGCCCGCGCGGTTTCATACCCGACATAATCGCCAAAAGGTACGGCAGCACCGGCCCAAATGCGCCAAATAGGCCATTGGCCCTGGAGTTCTGCAGCAAAACACCGCCCAATGCCGGCCAGGGGCGGTCAATAGGGGCGAGATTTTGGGAAGCCAGCCCGCAGCGCCGCGGCGTTGCAAATATGGCGCACTGCAGAAAATCTGTTGAGGCCTGCCGAACATTTGCCATCGGCGGACGGCCAATTGTTGGTACCATTGAGGGAGTGAGGGCGCAGCGACCGCGACCGAATCGCCGGGGGACGGCCGCGGCGTCGAAAAACAGTCATCCAATCAGTTACCTCGATGGCTTGTCGCGTCACTCGGAGGGCATCATGCGGCTTACGCTAAGCGACCGGTCCCGTTCTGTACGATTGGCAAGCGCGTTCGCTCTGGCGACGCTCCTCAGTTTCGGCCTTTCGTCGGCGCGCGCGCAGAGTATCAGTTCGGGCGGCCAGAAGCTGCAAATTACGCGCGAAGGCGCCAAGACCGGCTTGGTGACCGTCGGCTCCGGTCCGTATTTCGTTGAATTTCGCTCGCGCTATGCCTGGGATTACGGCCACACCTATATCGTTCACGGCAAGGTTGGCGAGCCGCTCACGCGGGCCAGCGTAGCCGGGCTCTCACCAGTTGGCGACGACGCGACGGCATGGGTGATCGGCCACTACGTTCCGGTGCCGGCGGAAACGGGCTGGACCGACGGCGACCTCGAAGACAAATACATCACCTCGCGTTTTCGCGTGCTGATGAGCAAGGAGCAGTACGATCGCACCATGGCCTATGTCCGCGATCTGCAGGGGCGTTCGCATATGTGGAGCGCGGAACTCTACAACTGCAACGCTTTCGTCGCCGACATCGCCAAGCAAATGGGCCTGCGGGTGCCGTCCTCGACGCTGATCTATCCCAAGATATTCATCAATCATCTTCGCATGATGAACACGAACAATCCCAACGCGGATGAGACCTTGGTCAGCGACAACGTCAAGGAGATGAGCAATCCGACCCGCGACGGTCGCGCCATGATCGCCAACAATGTCTACACGATCGGGCCGAACGGGCAGCCCCAGTCGCGCGTGGCGCCGGCAAATCCGTCGTCGACGCCAAAAGTGACGATCGGCACCGTGCACGTGTCGAGCAAGACAACGAGCCCGGATGCGGCGGCTGTGCCGTCGCGCTAAAGAGCGCGCGCCAACACACGGAACAATCGTGCAAGCATCGAAATCTACGCTGATCGCAGCGTTGGCGACCGGCTTTCTGCTTTCCGCCTGCGCCACCAACCAGACCTCTTCGCCGCAAGGTCCGCTAGCCGGCAGCGAGTCGCCGTCGGCGGCGCCGGCGGGAGTTGGGCAACGCGATCTGACGCCGCAGGAAAAGAAAGTGATCGTCGATGCGGTCTCGCCGTCGCTGCGCAATCCGGGCTCGGCCAAATACCGATGGGCCAAGTTTCCAGCCGTCGTGACCGAAGAGTCGGTCAATTATTGCGCGACGGTCGACGCGCAAAGTCCTTATCCCGCCTATAACGGGCGCCAGGCCTATATCGTCGAGGCGCACATGTCCGGCGGCCGTGTGACCTCGGCGGTGATGGGCCTGATCGCCGGCGGCAAGGATTTCGCAATCGTCAGCAATATGTGCGCGAAATACGGACTCGATCCGAAGAACGCGACCTGATCCGAGCGGCGCAAGCGCGGATTATGCGGTTAATTTAGACTAAGCCTGCGGCGCCCATTCCTCGGCACTGGCGCCGGCCAGCGATTGCACGCGCGCCTCGTCGGCGGCGAGCTCGTGCGCCGGGCCGGAATAGACCACGTGACCGTCATCGAGCACATAAGCGTGGTCGGCTACTTCAAGGCTCATGCGCACATTTTGCTCGACCAGCAGAACCGTAATGCCCTCCGCGCGCATCTTGCTCACGATGCGAAAGACCTCGCGCACGATCAGCGGCGCCAGTCCCTGTGACGGCTCATCGAGAATGAGCAGTTTCGGATTGAGCAATAGCGCGCGGGCGATCGACAGCATTTCCTGTTCGCCGCCGGAAAGCTGTCGGCCGCGACTGGCCCTGCGCTCACGCAGGCGCGGAAAAAGCTCGTAAATGGCGGACAGCGTCCACGGGCCCGCCCGCTCCCGCGGCACCAGCAAGTTCTCTTCCACCGTAAGGTTGGGAAAGATCCTTCGGCCCTCCGGCACATAGCCGACGCCGAGCGAGGCCACGCGAAACGACGGCCATCCGGTGGTCGCGGTGCCGAAAATCTTGACGTGGCCTTGGCGCGGCGGCGTCAGCCCCATCAGGCTGCGTAGCGTCGTCGTCTTGCCGGCGCCGTTGCGGCCGAGCAGCGCCGTGACTTGGCCCTGCGCGGCTTCCAGGCTGACGCCGTGCAGGATGTGGCTCTTGCCGTAATAAGTGTGCAAGCCTTCCGCCGTCAGCGCTGCGCTCATCGCAGGTCCCTCAAGCGGCTTGACCAAGATAGGCGGTCTGCACGGCCTCATTGGCGGCAATCTCCCGCGGCGTACCCTCGGCGAGGAATTTGCCTTGATCGAGTACCATGATGCGGTCCGCGAGGTGAAACACCACACGCATGTCGTGCTCGATCAGCACGATGGTCAGTTTGGAATCCTTGTGCAGGCGGCGGATAAGCTGCGTGATGTCGTAGGTTTCCTGGTCGCCCATACCCGCCGTCGGCTCGTCGAGCAGCAGGAGCCGCGGCTTGAGCGCGAGCGCCATCATGATCTCGGTGGCGCGTTGGTCGCCGTGCGAGAGCTCGCCGACCGGCCGCTCGGCTTTCTCGGCAAGCCCGCTTGTCGCCAGCAGTTCGGCGACGCGGTCGCGAATTTTCCCGTCATCGTTCTGCGATAGCCAGGCGCGCAGCCGAAGCCCGGAGGCGACCTCGACAGCGATGCGAAGATTTTCCCGCACCGTCAGCTCGGGAAAGATCTCGGTGATCTGAGAGGTGCGCGCCATTCCGCTGTGCACGCGTTCCGCCGGCGCAAGGTGAGTGACGTCCTTTCCGTCGAAGACGATGCGGCCAATAGTCGGCGAAAAGAAGCCGGTGATCAGGTTGAAGAAGGTGGTCTTGCCGGCGCCGTTGGGGCCAATGATGGCGCGCAGCTCGCCCGGCTCCACCGTCATCGAGATGTTGTTGACGGCAATCAGGCTGCCGAAGTGCTTGGAGACACGTTCAACGCGTAACAGACTCACGGCTCCCCCGAGGCGCTTTTGCTTGTGGTTGCGACCGCCCAGCTATCTCTAAATGACTATGGCCGTTCGATCAAATGAATGTTCCACCATGCGCGCCTGGTCGGCCATGCGCCGCAAAATCGCGCCGGGCGCCGTTATAATGCAAGCTAAGCGCCCTGTTCGGCGGGGAAGAAGTCGTCCCAAACCCGATGCAGCCTGGTGATCGCGCCCTCGAGCGGCGAGACGGAGAGCCGCTGACCTTCGCGGCGGACGAGGCCAAAGCGGTCGAGCGTCGCGAGCGCATCGCCGATGGCGAAGTCAACGTCAACGCCGAAATGCGTTTTGAGCCACACCTCGATGCGCTGGGCAAGCTCCGCGCCGGTCGGCGCCGAAGGCGCAACCCGCAGGAAGTGGTAGGCGAGCAGCGCCTCCTTGCATTCCTGGTCCTCGGCGGTGGCGATCAGCGAATCGAAGATGCCGGCATTGTTGTTGACGTTGCGGTAGTAGATGTTTTCGGTCAGCTCGATGTGATATTTGAGCGACTGGCGCTGATATTTGAGCCATTGGCGCGCAATGAAACCGCCGAGCGCGACGAGCCCGGTCAAGGCGGCGAGTGCGGTCGCCATATCCTTGTCCGCAACCGAATTGGACGCGCCCAAATAATACCCGATCACGACGAACAGCACGGCGAGCGTGGCATAAAGCTTGAGCAGAATGGGAATGCCGCCGGCAATGGCCGGCACGCCGAGCGTCACCTTGTCGAAATTGCTCATCACCACGCGCGCATTGGGAAACAGCGCGTAGAGATCGCCGCAGGCGATATTGCGGAAATATTTGAGCAGCACCGAGCCGGGAACGATCTTGCGCCGCTTGAGCATGCGCAATTCCCGCCGCGAGCCGATTTCGCTTTGCGTTTTCATCGCCACCACAAGGACCACATCGTCAAATACCTGCGTTTCAACCTTGCGCCGCCGCAGGCCGAACCACTCGGCGACTTCGAACTGTTCGATATGGTGGCCGCGCCGGTAAAAGCGCACGTCGCGAAAATCGTCGTGATGCGCTTTCACCTCGACGCGCAACACGCTGCGCCGGCGATGCGCGTCGATGACGTCGGCATGCGGCAGTTCCTGGAAGTTGGCGTCCTTGAGAACCTTGTCGAGCGATCGCAGCAAGTCGGCATAGGCGGTCTCCAGCTGGGCGGGACGAGTTGGGCCGCGTGCGGCCATTTCCGGGCTGAAATAATAATAGTCGTTGCGTAGCCGCTCGAGCGTCTCGGAATATTCATAGTGACAAATTGAGCGCAGCATCTGCGCCAATCGCCGAAACTGCTCGCATTCTTCTTTGTTGGCGAAATCGCCCTGCTTGACCAGCACATCAAGCAGATCGAAGCGGCGAATCGGAATGAATTTGTCGCCGCTCTGATTGGTCGCCGGCGCCGGCTCTTCAGGGTCGGCGGCCAGGCTTGGTTGCATCGCGCTCATCGGCGTTTCGAAGCTCGCAGTGGCTAGGGCGAGGCATACATCGTACGGGCGTCCGCGCTGAAGGCCTTACGCGACGCAGGATCGAGATAGAACATGTGGCCGCCACGATAGAGCCTCAATTCGGCGCGCGCCTCGCCGCCGAAAGTCGGAAGGTGATCGAGCACATAGCGCGAATCCTCATACGGCGTCACCATGTCGCTATAACCGTGCGCGATCAGCAGCCGGAACGACGGGGTCAGCGCCAACAGCACGCGCAGATCGTCGGCGACGCTCGGCTGATTGCGGCCGCTGCCCCAATCCCATCGATGAGAAACATCCGATTCGAGCAAGTTATAAGTCATGTCGGTTTTGAAGCCGAGCTGGTCGCGCGCGTAAGCGACAAAGGCGCTGCCATAGCTGCGGATCACGCCGTCGAGGATCGGATCGGGGCCGCGTGCGACTGGTACTTCGGGATAGGGATCGTCGGAAGCGAAGGTCGCGTCGTAATGGCTGACGATCTTGTGATCGCCGATATGAAGATTTTTGACGTAATCGTCGCGGATGAAGCCGCGCGTCGCCGCAATCGCATCGGCGGAAACGCCGGTCATTTCGGCGACCTTCGCGTAAAATTTCCTGGCCGCATCGCCTTGCAGCGGCGGGCCGGCAAGCGTGCTCAGATAGTCGGTGAGCGCGAAGTGTTCGGCGTCCGCCAGCGCCTCCCGGGTGAACTTGCCTTTGCGTTCGAGCTCGGCCGCGGCCAGCGAAGGCAGCTGCAGCGCGGCGCCGAGTGCAAAACGCTCGCCGCCGAACTGAAAGGCGGCTTCGAGCATCGGCGACAGCATCAGGATGCCCGACACCACGACGCCCTGATCGTTCTGCAGGTCGCGCGCAACCTTGGCGGCGCGAAAGCCGCCGTAGCTTTCGCCCAGGATGAATTTCGGCGAGGTCGCCCGCCCGTTCTTGGCGATGTAGAGCGCAATCACCTTGGCCATGGATTGCGCGTCCGCGTCGATGCTCCAAAACGCCTTGGCCCCGTCGGGCTTGGCGGCGCGGCTCCAGCCGGTGCCGACCGGATCGATCAGTACCAGATCGGTGAAGGCAAGCCAGGCGTCGGGATTGTCGACGAGATGCACTTTCGAGCCGTCGCGGCCGTTGAGGCCAAATTCTGCGACGCGCGGGCCGACCAGGCCGAGATTGAGAAAGGCGGAGGCGGCGCCCGGCCCGCCATTGAACACGAAGGTGACCGGCCGCCGCTCCGGCATGTCAGTCTTCGCGACATAAGCCGTATAGAAGACCGCGGCCGAGCGCTCGCCGGACTGATCGAACAGCGGGAACGTGCCCGCGGTCGCCGTATAAGCGAGCTCGCCCGACGGCAGAGCAATGCTGTGCTCAGTGGTTGAATCCGGCGGCAGGAGCGAGAGGACGCCGGGGCCGCCCTGCTGGCCGCCCTGGTGTCCCGCCCGGGCGCTCTCGTCATGATGCTCCTGGGCAAGGGCGACGGCCGCCTGGGCAACCGATGCGAAAAAGACGAACGCAGTAAACAGGCAACGCAGTTTGCACATGAGCTTTCCCGGCTGGCGGCGGAGCGCGCGTTTCACTCGAGCTCGATGGCGCCTTCGATCTCGACGGCAAGGCCAAGGCCATCGACCGTCAAAGTCATCTTTGCCGGCAAAGCCTCGTTGCCTTTCAGACGGCCACCGGATACGGCTTGGCGCACCGCCTGCTCGATTTCGCGCTGCGAGGTAATGCCGACCTTCTTGAGAAATTTTCGCACGCTCACATTGAGTACATCTTCGTTCATGGTCGCCTCGTGAAGTGCCGGAAAGATGGCCATTCCTGACGGCATTTTATCGAATTCGCCGGCGTGGAACGACTGCCTGCAACGCCTGCGGGCCGGTGGACAAGGCCGACAAGATCGGAGAAGTTTTTGCCGCTTGCCGCTCTCGATGCCGTCATTCTGAAGTAACGGTGGCGAAAAACAAAATTGGGAGACGCCAGTAATGCCCTTTCCCCGCGCTTCAAAGGCTCTCGCTCGTTTCACGGTGCTCGATCTGACCCGCGTCCGGGCGGGGCCGACCTGCGTGCGTCAGCTTGCCGATTGGGGTGCCAACGTCATCAAGATCGAGTCGCCGCCTGGGCTGGATGACCAGATGGGCGGCCCGCGCGAGGGGCCGGATTTCCAGAATCTGCACCGCAACAAGCGCAGCATGACGCTTAATCTCAAGGCGCCGGAAGGGCTCGCCGCGCTCAAGCGCATGGTCAAAAAGGCCGACGTCGTGGTGGAGAATTTCCGTCCCGACGTGAAGAAACGGCTCGGCATCGACTACAGGACGCTGTCCAAGGTCAATCCGAAAATCGTCTATGCCAGCATTTCCGGTTTTGGCCAGGACGGTCCCTATGCCAGCCGCCCGGGCTTCGACCAGATCGCGCAAGGCATGGGCGGGCTGATGTCGATCACCGGCCTGCCGGGCCAGGGCCCGGTTCGCGTCGGCATCCCGGTCGCCGATCTTACGGCGGGTTTGTTCGCGGCGCTTGGGATTCTGGTCGCGCTGCTCGAACGCGAGAAATCCAAGAAGGGCCAGCACATCGCGACGTCGCTGCTGCAGGCGCAGATCCTCATGCTCGATTTCCAGGCGGCGCGCTATCTGGTCGCCGGTGAAGTCGCCGGGCAGGCCGGCAACAATCATCCGACCAGCATTCCGACCGGCGTGTTCAAGACCAAGGACGGCCATATCAATATCGCCACCACCGGAGGGCGCATCTGGCAGCGCTTTTGCGAGGCGGCCGAAGCGCCGCATCTGTTGAAAAACCCCGACTATGCAACGCCGGAATTGCGCTCCAAAAATCGCGACGCGCTCAATGCCGAGATCGATGGACTGCTCGCCGGTCGCACCAGTGTCGAGTGGGTTGAACGCTTCAACGAGGCCGGCGTGCCGTGCGGCCCGATCTATTCGATCGATCAGGTTTTTGCCGATCCGCAAGTGCGGCATCTTGGTATCGCGCAGAGCGTGACCAAAAAGGACAACAGCAAGATGACGCTGGTCGGTCAGCCGGTGACCCTGTCGCGGACGCCTTCGCGGCTGGCGGCGCGGCCGCCCGAACTCGGCGAGCATACGGATGAGATCCTGAAGGAGTTTGGCTTCTCAAAGCGCGACATCGCGGCCCTGCATAAGGCCAAGGCTGTTTGATTGTGAAGCATCGTTTTTACAATCGTCGTCGTCGGGCTTGATCCAGCAACCCATGGGCGGCGACGCTGCATGGAGGCGCGGGTCAAGACCGCGCATGACGCCGAGGAAGGAAGTAAAAATGTCTGAAACCGACAAGATGCTGTCGCGCAAAGAAGGCCGTGTCGGCATCGTGACTTTCAACAATCCCGAGCGGCACAATGCGGTGTCGCTCGAAATGTGGGCGGCAACCAAGCATATTCTCGACGGCTTTGCCGCTGACAGCGACATTCGCGTCGTCGTTCTCACTGGCGCCGGCGGCAAAGCCTTCGTATCGGGCGCCGACATCTCAAAATTTGCGAGCGAGCGCGCGACCCTTGACGCGATCCGCGCCTATAACGTGAAGACCGACGCGGCCTATGCCAGCATCGCTGAATTTCCCAAGCCGACCATCGCCATGATCCGCGGCTATTGCATCGGCGGCGGGCTCGGGCTTGCGACCTGCTGCGATCTGCGCATTTGCGCCGACGATGCGCGCTTTGCCGTGCCGGCGGCGAAGCTCGGCCTGGGCTACGGCTATAGCGGCCTCAAGCGGCTGGTCGATATCGTCGGCCCGGCCTTCGCCAAGGAGATTTTTTATACCGCGCGCCAGTTCGACGCGCGGGAGGCCGCCGCGATGGGACTGGTCAATCGCGTGGTCCCGGCCGCCGAGCTTGAGGCCCATGTCAAGAGCATTATCGACATGATCTGCGCCAATGCGCCGCTCACCATCAAGGCGGTGAAGTATACGGTCGGCGAGATCCTCAAAGAGGAAAGCAAGCGCAACCTGGCACGCTCGGCCGAAATGGTCGAGGAGTGTTTCAAAAGTCGCGATTACACCGAGGGCCGCACGGCATTTATGGAGAAGCGCAAGCCGATGTTTACCGGAACGTGAAGATGTTTCCGGACTTCCGGCGCCGGTGTCCACGCGATCGGGTTTTTTGTTTCGTCGCATTTTCTTACGGAAAGCTGGTACCCACTTTCCGGAAAATGCTCTAGCAGGACCGCTGCGGCTCTCACCGGTCCCGACAGTGCGCGCAAATTCCCGCGACTTCGATCAGCGGGCTCTTTGGCGAAAAGCCGGCCGCGCGTGCAGCCGCCTTGAGCCCTTCGGCGGCGGCACCACCGGGCGCCTCGCCCACCGCGCCGCATTGTTCGCAGATCAAAAAAACCACGAGGTCGCCGTCGCCGTGATTGTGAACGCAAGCGACGAAGGCATTGCGACTCTCGATCCGATGCACGAGGCCGTTCTCGCGCAGAAAATCGAGCGCGCGATAAACGGTGATCGGCGCGGGGCGATTGCGGGACGCGGAATTCCGGGGTGACGAATGCTGTCGTGCAACGTTTTCGATGATCTCATAGGCGCCAAGCGGCCGATGGCTCACCAGCAGCGCCTCAAGCACGTGACGCCGCATCGGCGTCAGTCGCTGCGCGCGCGCCGCGCACTGTGCCTCGGCATGGGCGATCGCCGCGCTGGCGCAGCGTTCATGGTCATGGTCCGGCGCCGGGAATATAGCGCGGGGCATGGTCGTCATTGCTCGGTCATTGCACTGGCCCAACCTGTGGCCGACAGGCTGCGCTCATATGGCGCAGCCCTTGCGCGAAGAGTGTAGCGGATTCATGCGGATCGCGAAAACGTGACGGCCTCGCATATTTTTATGTTGCGCTGCAACAGCAGGCGCCGCACAGTCCCGGCGACTCACACGAGGTCTGGCGCCCAGCTCCCTTCGAGCCGCGTGCCAGGCATTCATTCAGATTCCATGCTTAGTTGGGGATCACCATGCTGAAAGGAAAGTCCGCACTGGTTACCGGTTCGACGTCGGGCATCGGCCTCGCCATGGCGCGCGCCTTTGCCGCGCAGGGCGCCAACATCACGATCAATGGCTTCGGCGACAAAGATGCGATCGAAAAGGAGCGCAGCGGCATCGAAAAAGAATTCGGTGTCAAGGCAGCCTATTCGCCCGCCGACATGACCAAACCGGATCAGATCGCCGCGATGATCGAGACAGCGGAGCAGACATTCGGTACGCTCGACATTCTCGTCAACAATGCCGGTATCCAGCATGTGGCGCCAATCGAGGAATTTCCCATTGAACAGTGGAATCTAATTATTGCCATCAATCTCTCGGCGGCATTTCATACCATACGCGCAGCCGTGCCCGGCATGAAAGCGCGCAGATGGGGTCGCATCATCAATACCGCCTCGGCGCATTCGCTGGTCGCTTCTCCGTTCAAATCAGCTTATGTGACGGCAAAGCACGGGCTCGCCGGTCTCACCAAGACTGTCGCGCTGGAAGTCGCGACCTTCGGCATCACCGCCAATTGCATCAGCCCTGGTTACGTCTGGACGCCGCTGGTCGAAAAGCAGATCCCGGACACAATGAAGGCGCGTAATATGACGGCGGAACAGGTCAAGCGCGATGTGTTGTTGGCGGCGCAGCCGACCAAGGAATTCGTCACCGTGGATGAAGTCGCCGATCTTGCCGTTTATCTTGCTTCTGACGCAGCAAAGTCGATCACCGGCGCCAATCTGTCGATTGATGGCGGCTGGACGGCGGAGTAGCCATTAGCATTCACCCCATCGATCAAGCCACAAGCGCAATGCGCGTGCGCGGGCGTACGCGCTCTCGATGATGAAGACAATCCTCAACGCCCTGTTTTCCGGCCGCGACAATAACAAGGCGGGCGCGACCAAGCGCATCAATCTGGCGCTGCAGGGTGGCGGCGCGCATGGTGCCTTCACCTGGGGCGTGCTCGATCAGATTTTGAGCGACGACCGACTCACTATCGAGGGCATTTCCGGCACGTCGGCCGGCGCGGTCAACGCGGTGATGCTGGCGGATGGCCTTACCCGCGGTGGACGGGCCGAGGCGCAGAAACGGCTAGCCGATTTCTGGCGCGCCGTATCGAGCACGGGCAATCTGCCGGTGCTGCAGCGTGCAGTAATGGAGCGATTGCTTTCGTTCACGCCGCTTGAAGGCACGCCAGTGCAGGCCTGGTTCAATGCGATCTCGCGCTATTTTTCGCCCTATGACGTCAATCCACTGAACATCAATCCGCTTAAAGACCTCATCGAGCATTTTGTCGATTTCGATGCGCTGCGCGCCAACACGTCGCTGCAAATCTTCATCTCAGCAACCAATGTGCAAACCGGGCGCGTGCGGATTTTCAGTCGCGAAAAGATCACGGCCGACGCCGTCATGGCCTCGGCCTGTCTGCCGACATTGTTTCGTGCGGTCGAGATCGACGGCGCGCCCTATTGGGATGGTGGCTATCTCGGCAATCCGGTCATCTTTCCATTCTTTCGCACGACCAGCACCGAGGATGTCCTTGTCGTGCAGATCAATCCTTTGGTACGGCAGTCAACGCCGACCTCTGCCAACGAGATCATGAATCGCATCAACGAGATCACCTTCAATTCGTCGCTGCTCGGCGAATATCGCGCCATCGAATTCGTCGCCCGGCTGATCGACCAAGGCCGGCTGCCGCGCGGCACCGGGCGCGGGCAATATCGACGCATCAACGTTCATCGCATCATCCTCGACCGTTTCGGCACGCATTTCGACAGTTTCAGCAAGCTTTCGACCGATTACGACTTTTTCGACATGTTGCATGTCAGCGGCAAGCGGGCGGCACGACGATTTCTCGATGCACATTTCCACGATATCGGCGTCAAGAGCACCGTCGATTTGCGGGCCGAGGCCCAGGCGGAGTGGGCGTAATCATCCTCGTGGCGTGCTAAGTTCGCCGCCATGGTGGATGTGACACCGCGGATAAGCGCTGAGATCGGGTCCGCGCGGCTTGAAGTCTGCGTGGCCGACATTACGACGCTTGCGGTTGATGCGATCGTGAACGCGGCCAATCGCAGCCTGTTGGGCGGCGGCGGCGTCGATGGCGCGATTCATCGCGCGGCCGGGCCGGAACTGCTCGCCGAATGCCGAAGCCTGGGCGGCTGTGCGACAGGCGATGCCAAGATCACGCGCGGATATCGACTTCCCGCCAGGCATGTGATCCATGCCGTGGGCCCGGTGTGGCGCGGCGGTGACGCCGGCGAGGAAGACGCTCTCAGCTCCTGTTACCGGAGGGCGCTAGAGTTGGCGGCCGCGCATCGCCTCGCGTCGATCGCCTTTCCGGCGATTTCTACCGGCGTCTATGGATTTCCGGCCGATCGGGCGGCACGGATTGCGGTCAGCACCGTCGTGGCCGAACTTGGCGCCGCCCCGCGCGGCATTGGGCGGGTCGTGTTCTGCTGCTTCGCCCCGGGTGCCGCCGACTATTACGCCACCGCGTTCGCCGAACTTGGGCTCGCCTAGCTCCTGCGTAAAAGCGCGATGATGGTCCTGCAGGGCTGCATTGCGCCGCGTTAGGGCTGCAGAAAATAATAAGTGACCTTATGTTATGTCAGCATTCGATCCGTAAAAATCGGAACGGAAGGTTCCGGAGGCCACTATGCTCCCGCGCTCCCTCAACAGAGAATTCGGATTTATTCTCAATGATGTAGCTAGAATGCTGCGCACCTATGCCGACCAAAAGGCAAGTCAATTCGGCATCACCCGGGCGCAATGGGTGGTGCTCGTTCGGCTCGACCGCTTTGAAGGCCTAAAGCAGGCCGAACTCGCCGAAATGCTCGACCTGCAGCCGATTACGCTCACTCGTCTCCTAGATCGGCTGGCCGAATGCGGACTGGTCGAGCGGCGGCCTGACCCGGGCGATCGCCGCGCCAAGCTGTTGTATTTGACTCCGGCAGCACGGCCTCTGCTCGAGCGCCTCGGCGATCTCGGGGAAGAATTGATGGGTACGGCGCTTGCCGGCGTCGCGCGCGAGCATGTCGAGATGATGGTAGCAAGGCTCGCCACCGTCAAAGAAAATCTCCGCCAAGCCATCCAACAAAAACACGCCGGCTCGGCTGTGGCCGCCGCGGCAGAGCAGCGCTATGGCTGAACATGCCCTCAAATCCATTTCCGCGACGGCGGAGCGCGATGAAGCGCCGCCAGTCCGCGAGCGGCCGGTCGCGCCGGCGGCGCGGCCGTCGGATCACGGCGAGTTTCCGGGCAAAGACAAGCGCACCGATCGCCGGCGCATCATTCGCTACGCCCTGTTTGCGCTGCTGCCAATCGCGTTCGTGCTCGGCGGTCACACCTATGTCAGCGGCGGGAAGATCATGTCGACCGACGACGCCTACGTGAACGCGGAGAAAGTGCCGATCTCGACCGACGTCGCTGGCTTGGTGCAGGAAGTCGATGTTGCCGACAACCAGTACGTGACCGCTGGACAGATTCTCTATCGCCTCGATCCGCGCCAGTTTCAAATTGCGCTCGACAACGCCAAAGCCAATCTGGCGCAATCCGCCCTCGCGGTTGACGCGATGAAGCAAGACTATAAGCATATGATCAGCGACGTCGCGGCGGAGCAGGCGCAGGTCGATCTCGACCAGACCACCTACAACCGCGAGAGCGCGCTCGTGCGCAGCGGCACGGTATCGCAGGCCGTATTCGATCAGGCCCAATACACGCTCTTGAACGACAAGAGCAAGCTTGAGTCACTGCGCCAGCAGGCGGCGACCCAATTGGCGCGGCTGGGCGGCAACCCCGATATTCCGACGACGCAGCATCCGCAATATCTGCAGGCGCAGGCGCAGGTCCAAGAAGCGCAGCGTCAGCTCGATCACACGGTCGTCAGGGCGCCGTTCTCCGGGACTGTAACCGACGTGCCCAGCATCGCGCCCGGCAAATATCTCGCGGCTTCCACGACCGCATTCTACCTCGTCGATACCGATCACGTCTGGATTGATGCCAATCCGAAGGAGACCGAGCTGACCTATGTGCGACCGGGACAATCGGTTACGGTGACGGTCGACACTTACCCCAATGCCGTCTGGCACGGCACGGTGCAGAGCATCAGCCCGGCCGCAGCGCAGGAGTTTTCCTTGCTGCCGGCGCAGAATAGCAGCGGCAACTGGGTAAAGGTCGTACAGCGGGTGCCCATGCGGATCCGCGTCGATACCAGCGATCGGACGCTGCCGCCGCTGCGGGCCGGCATGAGCGTCGAAGTCAATGTTGACACCGGCCACGCCCGCGGCCTGCCGCATCTATGGTGAGCGCGATGGCTGCCGATCGCACCGCCGCGGGGACCAATCGCGGCATGATCACGCTATGCGTGATCCTCGCCACACTAATGCAGGCGCTCGACACCACGATTGCCAATGTGGCGCTGCCTTACATGCAGGGCAGCGTCGCGGCGAGCCAGGATCAGATTGACTGGGTGCTGACGTCTTACATTGTCGCCGCGGCCATCATGACGCCGCCGACCGGCTTTCTTGCCGCCCGGTTTGGTCTCAAGCGCTTGTTTCTGGTTTCGGTCGGCGGCTTCACCGTGGCCTCGATGCTCTGTGGCATGGCGCAGAGCTTGACGCAGATCGTGCTGTTTCGCGTGCTGCAAGGCGCATTTGGTGCGGCCCTGGTACCGCTGTCACAGTCGGTGCTGTTCACGATCTATCCGAAGGAGCGCCAGGGCTTCGCCATGGGCCTGTTCGGCGTCGGCGTGATGGTTGGCCCGGTGCTTGGCCCTGTGCTCGGGGGCTGGCTCACCGAGAATTACTCGTGGCGCTATGTCTTCTATATCAATCTTCCCATCGGCATTTTGGGTCTTCTCGGCATGATCGCGTTCTTGCCGGATACACCGCGCCGCGACGGCGAGAGGCTCGATTGGTTCGGCTTTGGCACGCTCAGTCTCGCGCTCGGCGCACTCCAGGTCATGCTCGACCGCGGTGAGATCAAGGACTGGTTCGGGTCCGGCGAAATCATCATTGAAGCAGTCGTTGCCGCATCCGCCTTCTATCTCTTTCTGGTGCACACCTTCACCGCAGAGAAGCCGTTCGTGCGTCCGCAATTGTTTCGCGATCGCAATTTTGCGGCCGGCGTCGTCTTTGTTGCGGTCGTGGGTTTGACCTATTACGCCTCGCTCGCGCTGCAGCCGCCGTATCTGCAAGGCTTGATGAATTATCCCGTGGTCACCGCCGGCCTGGTCATGGGCCCGCGCGGCATCGGCACTATGGTATCGATGCTGATCGTTGGCCGCCTGGTGGGGCGCGTAGACATGCGCATCTTGCTGGGCATCGGACTTGCTGTTACGGCTTGGTCGTTCAACGCCATGACCGGCTGGACACCCGACATATCGCAGGCGCAAATCATCGACGTCGGCATGGTGCAGGGCGTTGGCCTTGGCTTCCTGTTCGTGCCGCTCAGCGCGGCAACTTTGTCGACGCTGCCGGCCGAGCACCGCACCGAAGGTGCCGGTTTCTACAATCTATCGCGCAACATCGGCTCAAGCGTCGGCATTTCGGCCGTGAACGCACTCTTGACGCGCAATATGCAAGTCAATCATGCCACCATCGCTGCCCATGTTACCGCGGTGAATCGCGGCTTTGAGAATCCCGGCGTCGCCCATTTCTGGGATCCGCTCACAGCCACCGGGCGCGCCGCGCTTGACGCAATCATCACCGGACAGGCGCAGATCATCGCCTATATCGATGATTACAAGCTGTTGATGATTGCGACGCTTGCGGTATTTCCGTTGCTCCTGGTGTTCAGGAGAGCATCGGCAGCGGGCAAGGACCACGTCGTCGTCCCCGAGTGAGCCACGCCGCAGCGTCATACAAAAGAAAAAGGCGGCCGCTCGGCCGCCTTTTGTTTGTGGATCGAGTTGCGGCGCTCGCCGTTCTATTCCGCGGCGCCGCCGGCCGCCGCTTCGTGCGGCTGCTCGCCCTCGGCCTTCTGCCTCGCCTCAAGATCTTCGCCGGTCTGCTGATCGACGGCCTTCATCGACAGCCGAACCTTGCCGCGCTCGTCGAAGCCGAGGAGTTTCACCTTCACCTTGTCGCCTTCCTTAACGATGTCGCTGGTCTTTTGCACACGGCGCGGCGCCAGTTGACTGATATGGACGAGCCCGTCCTTGGCGCCGAAGAAGTTCACGAAAGCGCCGAAATCCATCACCTTGACGACCGTGCCATCATAGATATGGCCGACCTCAGGCTCGGAGGCGATCGATTTGATCCAGTTGATGGCGGCCTTGATCGATTCGGATTTCGCCGAAGCGACCTTCACGGTGCCGTCGTCCTGGATGTCGATCTTGGCGCCGGTCTTTTCCACGATTTCACGGATCACCTTGCCGCCGGAACCGATGACTTCGCGAATCTTGTCCACCGGGATGGAGAATACCTCGATGCGCGGCGCGTGCTCGCCGAGCTCGGCGCGATGCTGCGTGATCGCTTTGCCCATCTCGCCGAGGATGTGCATGCGCCCGTCCTTGGCCTGGGCCAGGGCTATCCTCATGATCTCTTCCGTGATGCCGGAGATCTTGATGTCCATCTGCAGCGAGGTGACGCCACGTTCGGTGCCGGCGACCTTGAAGTCCATGTCGCCGAGATGGTCTTCGTCGCCGAGGATGTCAGAGAGAACCGCGAACCGCTCGCCCTCCTTGATCAGACCCATGGCGATACCGGCGGTCGGCCGCTTCAACGGCACGCCGGCATCCATCAGCGACAGCGACGTGCCGCAGACCGTGGCCATCGACGACGAGCCGTTGGATTCGGTGATCTCCGAAACCACGCGAATGGTGTAGGGAAATACGGTGTGCGCCGGCAGCACCGGATGGATGGCTCGCCAAGCGAGCTTGCCGTGGCCGATTTCACGGCGGCCCGGGGCGCCAAGCCGTCCGGTCTCGCCGACCGAAAAGGGTGGAAAATTATAGTGCAGCAGGAACGATTCCTTGTAGGTCCCTTGCAGCGCGTCGACGAATTGCTCGTCTTCGCCCGTGCCCAAGGTCGCGACGACAAGCGCCTGGGTCTCGCCGCGCGTGAACAGTGCCGAGCCATGAGTGCGCGGCAGCACGCCGACCTCGCACACAATCGGTCGCACACTCTTGACGTCACGGCCGTCGATGCGCCTGCCGGTATCCAGGATGTTCCAGCGCACGATCTTGGCTTCCAGTTCCTTGAAGACGCCGGCAACCTGCAGCTTTGGATATTTCGGCTCTGCCACCTCCGCAGGACAGAAATGCGCGAGCACTTTTTCCTTCGCGGCGTCGATCGCCTTATGTCGTTCCGCCTTTTCCGGGATTGCGTAAGCCGCACGCAAATCTTTTTCGATCAGATCAAGGATTTCCTTCTCGAGCGCGGCATTGTCAGCCAGCGTGAGCTCGCGCGGCTCCTTCGCAGCCTTCTCGGCGAGCCTGATTATGGCGTCGATGACCGGCTGGAAATGACGATGACCGAACATCACGGCGCCGAGCATGATTTCCTCGGAGAGCTCTCTCGCCTCCGACTCAACCATCAGGACGGCGTCCTGGGTGCCGGCCACGACCAGATCGAGCTGGCTCTCGCTCATCTCGTCGATTTGCGGGTTGAGCACATATTCGTTGTTGATGAAGCCGACGCGGGCGGCCCCGATCGGGCCCATGAACGGCACGCCGGATAACGTCAGCGCCGCCGAGGCGGCAACCATCGCCACGATGTCGGGATCGTTCTCCAGATCGTGGGACAGCACGGTCACGATCACCTGCGTGTCGCAGCGCCAGCCCTCGGCGAATAACGGCCGGACCGGCCGATCGATGAGCCTGGAGACCAGCGTTTCCTTTTCGGTGGGACGCGCTTCGCGCTTGAAATAGCCGCCCGGAATGCGTCCGGCGGCATAGTACTTTTCCTGATAATTGCAGGTCAGCGGAAGGAAATCGATTCCTTCTTTGGGCTGCTTTGCGGCGACTACGGTCGCCAGCACCGTGGTCTCGCCGTAGGAAGCAAACACTGCGCCGTCGGCCTGGCGCGCCAATCTACCCGTCTCTAGCGTGAGTGGTCGACCACCCCAGTCAAGTTGCACCCGTTGAGTATTGAACATTGCGATTTTCTCTCATGGTTTTCGCGAAAGCGCGAAAGCCATAAGCAAGACGGCAAGGCGCTGGCGGCGCAGCAAAGCTGCACTGCAGTATCAGCGTCTGGCGATCCTGCCATGGCCTTCGGACCCTCATCGGACATGAACGGGCCATCAAGCCCATTCGGCAAACGGCAGCTTCGCTGCCGGGATAACGGCGGGCACCTCATGCGCTCCGCCGTCAAACACGCGGGGCCTCCCGCGTGAAACTACTAGCGGCGAATGCCAAGCCGCTCGATCAATTCCTTGTAGCGCCCGTCATCGGTGCGCCGGAGGTAATCGAGAATCTGGCGACGCTGCGACACGAGCTTCAACAGGCCGCGCCGCGAATGGTTGTCCTTCACATGCGTCTTGAAGTGATCGGTCAATTTGTTGATCCGCTCCGAGAGCAGAGCCACCTGCACTTCGGGCGAGCCAGTGTCGCCGGATTTCTTAGCATACGCCTTGATCAATTCCGCCTTACGCGCGGTCGATATCGACATCGTTCTGAACCTTTCTTCTGCCGGCACGACCTGCGGTGCCGGACAAATTGAACACGCGCTTGGGTAGGATTTCGCCTCGCTCGACCTCGGCAATGGCCACGAGCTGGCCGCCGGAAGCGACCTGGACCATACCGCGGATGATGGAGGCATCCCTTCCGCGCAACAATACGGCTTGGCCCCTTGCGAGCCGTGCCGCGTCTGCCGAGCTCACGGCCAGCGCCGGGATGTCGTCCAGCGCGGTCTCGATCGGCAGGAGCGTATCGGCAAGGTTTCCCTCGCCCGCGGCGGCTCTATGGCACAAAGCCTCGACCTGTTCCAGGGGTAACATGTCGGCTCCGTGAAACGGGCCGACCCGGTCCCGGCGCAAGGCCACAACATGGCTCAGAGCCCCCAGGGCCCGGCCGAGGTCACGCGCCAGCGAGCGGACATAGGCCCCTTTGCCGCATTCGGCCGACAGAATCGCGTGGTCGGGATCGGGCATATCGACCAGTTCCAGTCTATGGATTTCGACCGGCCGGGCCGCCAATTCGACGGCTTCGCCCTCGCGCGCCAGATCATAGGCACGCTCACCGTCTACTTTGACGGCCGAGAAGCGAGGCGGCACCTGCTGGATGGTCCCAGTAAAGGCAGGTAACAATGCCCGAATGGCTTGGGCGGGCGGGCGGATGTCGCTTCTCGCCACGATCCGGCCTTCGGCATCGTCGGTATCCCGTTCCTCGCCCCAGCGGACGGTAAAAAGATAAGTCTTGCGGCCGTCGACGGCGAAGGGGACCGTTTTGGTGGCTTCACCCAGCGCAATCGGCAGGCAACCCGACGCGAGCGGGTCCAGCGTCCCGGCATGTCCGGCGCGTTTCGCTGCATACAGGCGCTTGATGACCGCCACTGCGTGCGTCGACGTCATGCCGATCGGCTTGTCGAGCACGACCCAGCCGTGCACGTCGCGCTTGGTGGATTTTCTTTGCTTGCCGGCTTGTTGCGACGGCTCACTGACCGGACGCGAATCGGCAAGCTCGGCAAAGTTCTGCGCACTCATGATTCGCCTTCGTCGCTGCCGGTAACCTTTTGCGGATGCAAGTCGCGTTGGACCACCGGCGTTCGCAAAAGCTTCTCGATCCGTTCCGCTTCGTCGAATCGCTCATCGAGGCGGAAACGAATTTCAGGTGCAAATTTCAGGTTAACGCGCCGCGCGATCTCGCCACGTACGTAACGCTTGTTGCGCTCGAGCGCATCGACGACCTCGTTCTCGTCACGCCCGCCCAGCGGCATCACATAAATCGTGGCCAGCCGCAGATCCGGCGACATGCGTACCTCCGGCACCGTAATCATATGCGCTTCGATGACCGCATCATGGATGGCGCCGCGCGACAGCATTTCGGCGAGCTCGTGGCGAATCAATTCGCCAACCCGCAGTTGCCGCTGCGAGCCTCGCGCCGACCGTTCTCGATCACGATTATGGTGACGTGCCATGTCGCAGTCGTTCATTTTCATTCGTCGTCGTCCGCGCTGGCGGACGATCCAGTACTCTCAAAGCGGCGGCTATTTCCCGATGCCCCGCTGTACGGGGCAGCACATGTAGCGAAAGCCGCTAACGTGAGATTTGAACTCACAGCGTTCGCTGCACGGTCTCCACGCGATAGCACTCGATGACGTCGCCCACCCGCATGTCCTGATAGTTCTCGAACGCCATGCCGCATTCCTGGCCGGCAACGACCTCGCGTGCATCATCCTTGAAGCGCTTGAGCTGCGACAGCTTGCCTTGATGGACGACGACATTATCGCGAATGAGCCGCACATTGGCGCCGCGCTCCACTGTGCCGTCGGTGACCCGGCAGCCCGCGACATTGCCGACCTTGGAGACCTTGAAGATTTCGAGAATGACGGCATTGCCGAGCATGGTCTCGCGCAACGTCGGCGCGAGCAGACCCGACATCGCTTTCTTCACGTCGTCGACCAGGTTGTAGATAATGTCGTAATAACGGATCTCGACGCCTGCCCGTTCGGAAGCCTCGCGCGCTTCCTTGTGCGCGCGCACATTGAATCCGATTACCGCCGCGCCCGAGGCTTCCGCCAGCGTGACATCGGATTCGGTGATGCCGCCGACGGCCGAGTAGATTACCCGCGCGGCGACTTCCGGCGTGGCGAGCTTGTCCAACGCACCGACGATCGCTTCGATCGAGCCTTGCACGTCGCCTTTGACCAGCAGCGGAAATTCCTTGCGGCCCGAGGTCTTGAGCTGGCTCATCATCTGTTCGAGCGAACCGCGCATGCCGGTCTGCCGCGCCGCCATTTTCTCGCGCTTCTGGCGGTCGCGATAGTCGGTAATCTCTCTCGCTCGCGCTTCCGCATCGACAACGGCAAGACGATCGCCGGCTTCCGGCGTGCCATTGAACCCCAGGACTTCGACCGGCATGGAGGGGCCGGCCGCAACCACCGCGTGGCCGGTATCCGACATCAAGGCGCGCACGCGGCCCCATTCGGTGCCGGCGACGACGATATCGCCCGGCTTGAGTGTGCCGCGCTGGACCAGCACGGTCGCAACCGGGCCGCGGCCGCGATCCAGCCGCGCTTCGATGACGGTGCCTTCCGCCGGCCGGCTCGGATTGGCCTTCAGCTCAAGCACTTCCGCCTGCAGCGCGATGACGTCGAGCAGCTTGTCGAGATTGGTCTTCTGTTTGGCCGAAACCTCGACTTCAAGCACGTCACCGCCGAGCGATTCGACCTGAATCTCGTGCTGCAGCAATTCGGTACGCACGCGTTCCGGCTTGGCGTCGGGCTTGTCGATCTTGTTGATGGCAACAATGATCGGCACCTTCGCCGCCTTGGCGTGTGAAATCGCCTCGACCGTCTGCGGCATGACGCCATCGTCGGCCGCGACCACCAGTACGACGATATCGGTGATCTTGGCGCCGCGGGCGCGCATGGCAGTGAACGCCGCGTGGCCGGGCGTGTCGATGAAGGTGATGCGTCCGCCGGACGGCGAGGTCACCTGATAGGCGCCGATATGCTGGGTGATGCCGCCGGCCTCGCCGGCTGCGACCTCAGTCGAGCGAATTGCGTCGAGCAGCGAGGTTTTGCCGTGGTCGACATGGCCCATGATGGTGACGACAGGCGCGCGCGGCTGCAGGCTTGCCGGATCATCCGGGGCGTCGAACATACCTTCCTCGACGTCCGCTTCGGCGACGCGGCGCACGGTGTGACCGAGCTCTTCGGCGATCAACTGCGCGGTGTCGGCATCGATCGTGTCGGTGATCTTCGCCATATGGCCCTGCTGCATGAGAATGCGGATCACATCGACCGCGCGCTCGGCCATGCGGTTGGCGAGTTCCTGAATGGTGATGGTTTCGGGGATCGTCACCTCGCGGGCGATCTTCTCCTTTGGCTCGTCGCGGTGGCCGGTCATGCGCTGCACGCGGCGGCGGAACGATGCCACCGAGCGCTCGCGCTCCTCGTCGGCCGAAAGCGCGGTCACGACCGTGAGGCGGCCTCGGCGTTTTTCGCCGCCACTGCGGGGCGCTTTCGGCGTCGCGGCAGGGCGAGCGGCGGCGCCGCCGCGGCGCGGGCCGCGCGGCGCTTCATCTTCGTCGGCCTCAAGCGCCAGCCGTCCGCCGGGTTTCGTCGACGGCACGCCCGTCTCGGCGCCAAATCGCTTCTTCGCGACCTCGTCGGCTTTGCGCTTGGTTTCTTCCTCGTGCTTGCGGCGCTCTTCTTCCTCGCGCTTGCGCGCTTCCGCAGCGGCGCGCTCGGCGCGTTCGGATTCCTCGCGATGGCGGCGAATGCGCGCCTCTTCCTCGGCCCGTTCGCGCTCTTCATGCTCGCGCAGTTGCGCGCCGGCGAGCGCTTGTGCGCGCGCGTTGCGCTCGTCCTCGGTAAGAGTGCGCAGCACGACGCCGGAGGACTTTGGTGGCGACGCGGGAGCGGCAGCCGGGGCTGCCGATGCCGCCGCGCTGCGCGCGGTCGCCGGAGCGCCGGGGGCGCGCTTCGCTGTGGCGGCACCGCGATCGGGTGTTGCAGCCGCGGGCTCCGCCTTTGCTTCGCTCGGTCCGCCACGGCGCTTGACCTTCTCGACGACGACAGCCTTGCTGCGGCCGTGACTGAAGCTCTGGCGCACCACGCCCTGCTCGACGCCGGTGCGTTTGAGCGTCAACGTCTTGCTCGGCGCCACGCTCAGTTTCTCGCCGCTGTTTTTGGTCGTCTCAGCCATTCTTATCCAATTCCGTACGCGTTCTTCTCGGTCAGTGCGGCACCGCCCTCCCGGCATCGACGCCGGTGCGGGTGCTTCGATTTGGCCTTGGATCGCCGGTGCGAAACCGTTCCAACCGCCGCAGTCGCATCACGAACGTGTCGCTCACGGGTCCGGCGAGCAAGGCTGCATGTACCACATTTGGGCGGCCTAGTGCCAAATCCAATTGGGCTCCAGTTAAGGTTCGGACAACGATGATCGAACCGCCTTTGGGGTTTCGACGCAGTGCAGCATCGAGCTTTTTGACCCCGTCTGGTGCAGCGTCGGCGGCATGCAGAACTGCCACAATCTCGTCGTCGAGGAGGGCCGTTTCGACCCTGGCAAAGCCTGATGCGGTGCAGCCGGCCTTCGCCGCAATTGCGAGTGCATCGACAACTGCTCGTTCGAGCAGTCGCCCAGTCCGCTCGAGGAGATCGGGCGACAGCCTGACGTCACGCTTGAATCCGCGCGTGAAGACCTTGCGCTTGATTGCGTCGGCCAGCACGTCCTGACGTGCCGTCACCCACACCCCGCGGCCCGGTAGCTTGCACTTCAGATCGGGGACTGCTTCGCCGCCCGGACCAATGACAAATCGGATCAGTTCGGAAACGGGGCGCACCGTGCGGGTCGCGATGCACAGGCGCTCGGTCCCGCGCGCACGCGGTCCGCTGTCGAGCTCGATGTGATCGGCGACTATCATGCGTCTGTTTTCGTCCAATCCGTTCCGTCCAATCAGGGCTGCACCTCGGCCGTCGCAGGTTCGACGGCCTGCTCTCGCGCAAGGTCCGCCTCGTTGATCCAGCCGGCCTTGACGCGCGCCCGCATGATCAGCGTTTCGGCTTCCTCGCGCGACAGCTCAAAACCATCGAGGATACCGGCCTGGCGAACGGCTTCGCCCTCTTTGCGTTCGGTCCAGCCGGCGAGATCGTCGGTTGCGCAACCGGCGAGGTCCTCAACTGTCTTGATGTCGTTCTCGCCGAAGCGGACCAGCATCGCTGTGGTGACGCCTTCGACCTCCTTGAGCGCATCTTCGACGCCAAGCTGCTTGCGCTTGGCATCGAGCTCGCCTTCGACTTTCGCGAGATATTCGCGCGCGCGCGTTTGCAACTCGTTCGCCGTCTCCTGGTCGAAGCCTTCGATGCCGGCGATCTCCTTGGCATCGACCATCGCGAGCTCCTCGACCGAATTGAAGCCTTCCGAAGCAAGCAGCTGCCCGATCACTTCGTCGACATTGAGCGTGTCGATGAACATTCGGGTGCGGTTCTCGAATTCGGCCTGGCGCCGTTCGGATTCTTCCTGCTCGGTGAGAATGTCGATGTCCCAGCCGGTGAGCTGCGAGGCAAGCCGGACGTTCTGCCCGCGTCGGCCGATCGCGAGCGACAGCTGCTGGTCGGGGACGACCACCTCGATGCGCTCGCGTTCCTCGTCGAGGACGACCTTGGCGACTTCCGCCGGTGCGAGCGCGTTGACCACAAACGTCGCGATGTCGTGCGACCACGGAATGATGTCGATCTTCTCGCCCTGCAGTTCGTTCACTACCGCCTGCACGCGTGAGCCCCGCATGCCGACGCAGGCGCCGACCGGATCGACCGAGGAATCGCGCGACACAACCGCGATCTTGGCGCGCGAACCCGGATCACGGGCCACCGCCTTGACCTCGACAATACCGTCATAGATTTCCGGCACCTCCTGCGCGAACAGTTTCGCCATGAATTGCGGATGGGTGCGCGAAAGAAAAATCTGCGGTCCCCGCTGCTCGCGCCGGACATCGTAGATATAGGCGCGAATGCGGTCGCCGTTGCGGAATACTTCGCGCGGCAGCATTTCGTCCCGCCGTACGATCGCTTCGCCGCGACCGAGATCGACCACCACGTTGCCGTATTCGACGCGCTTGACGATGCCGTTGACGATGTCGCCGATGCGATCCTTGTACTCGTCATATTGCCGATCGCGCTCGGCCTCGCGCACCTTCTGCACGATGACCTGCTTGGCCGATTGCGCGGCGATGCGCCCATATTCCAGGGGCGGCAGCGGATCGGCGATAGTATCGCCGATCTGCGCCGCCGGATGGCGCCGGCGCGCATCTTCCAGGCTGATCTGGGTCGCGGGGTTTTCGACGGTGTCGACCACCAGCATGTGACGCGACAGATGCAGCTCGCCGCTCTTTGGATCGATCTCCGCCCGTACCTCGGTTTCACTGCCGTAGCGGGAGCGCGCCGCCTTGGCGATCGCATCCTCCATGGCGCCGAGCACGATCTTGCGATCGATCGCCTTTTCGCGGGCGACTGCCTCGGCGATCTGCAGCAGTTCCAGTTTATTGGCGCTAACCGTCGCCATGAGTCGTCTCCTTGCGTTTAGTCTGTTTGCCCCGCCGCAGCGATTCGACGATGAGCGAATCGGTAAGCACCAGGCGCGCTTCCGTCATGTCGTCGACCGGCAGCAGCACGTCGACGGGCTCTTTTCCGGCTTCGCCGCAGCGCAAGCGGACACGATCGCCCTCAATGCCGCTGAGTTCGCCGCGAAACCGGCGCCGGCCATCGACCGGAACTTGCATCTCGACATGCGCGACGTGGCCGGCATAGCGATCGAAATCGGAGCGCCGCACCAGCGGCCGATCGATCCCCGGCGAGGAAATCTCCAGTCGGTACGAACCTTCGATCGGGTCGGCCACATCCAGCACCGGCGACAATGCCCGCGACACGGTTTCGCAATCCTCAATGGTCATGCTGCCGTCCGGCCCTTCTGCCATGATTTGGACCGTGCAGCCGGCAAATCCGGTTATCCGCACCCGGACCAGCCGATAACCGAGTGAAGCCAAAACCGGCTCGACGATGCTGGCGACGCGCGCCGCACGGCCGGGCTCGCTGATGAGCCGCGGTTCGTCGGCAAAATTCGCAAGCTCGGTGCCTTTCCTATCGTGCATACACGTCGCGCATCGTCTCTTCGAGGTTCGGTTGTCGCGTGCAGTGCAGGGCGCCGCCGGACCTCAGGTAACAAAAAAGAGCGGGCCCCGGGGGAACCCACTCTCAAAACCGTTCGGTTAAACCCGACCGTTATGAGGTATCCTTGACGGACAAAGCAAATATAGCGGCTTGTCAGGCCTTTGCAAGGGTGACGGCGGCCAATTTCCGGCGCCTTGTCGCAACATTTCCTTCAGCATTAGCAAATTAATGTAAGCCGGCAGGGGCCAATTAAGCCGCAAATTTACGGGGCTCGCATCGAAATACCGTTGCCGCCTGGTCGCGCGCGGGTGGCAAAACCGGACCATTGCCGATGGACGCCGCCGTCTCGCTCATTCCCGAACTCGAAGATGTCGTTGCGCATGGCACGCGACAAAAACGCGCGTTGATGCTGCGGCGGGTCACCGCTCTCTTCACCCGTGACGCGAGCCGCTACAATGCCGATCATGTGAATTTATTCGACGCTGTTTTTGGCCTGCTGATCGCGGAAATCGAGACCAAAGCGCGCGCCGAGCTGTCCAGGAGCCTCGCGCCCATCGAAAATGCGCCGCCGAACGTGCTGCGCATATTGGCCTGCGACGACGAGATTGCTGTTGCCGGTCCGGTTCTCAGATTGGCGCATCGGTTGGCCGAGAGCGATCTCGTCGACCTCGCCAGAACCAAGAGCCAAGCCCATCTGCAAGCGATTTCGGCGCGACAGGCGCTGAGCGAAGCCATCACCGATGTGCTGGTCCGACGCGGCGATCGCGAAGTCGCGCGTAAAGTCGCGGAAAATCGCGGCGCGCGCTTGTCCGAGATGGGTTTCAGCCGTCTGGTCAAGCGCGCCGAGAGCGACGGAATTCTCGCCGAGAAGGTTGGCTTGCGCCCGGACATTCCGCCAAGACTGTTTCGCGAATTGCTGGCCAAGGCCACCGCGGTCGTGCGGCAGAGGCTGCTTGCCGCAGCACAGCCGGAACGGCAGGCGGAAATCCGCCGCGTGCTTGACAAGGTTGCAGAGGAGGTGGGTAGGCGTGTCGGTCCACGCGATTATCGCGCGGCGCAGCGCATCGTGCTCGGGCTGCATCGGTCCGGCCGCATGAACGAAGCGGCTCTCGCCGCCTTCGCCAATGACGGCAAATATGAAGAGACGATAGCCGGGCTTGCTGCGCTGTCAAAAGTGCCGCTTAAGATCACTGACCGGCTGATGTCCAGCGAGCGAACCGACCCGGCATTGATTCTCTGCAAGGCTGCCGGCATGAGCTGGCCGACCGTCAAGGCGGTCATCACAATCTGCGCGAATGCGAACCGAGGGGCGAGCCAAAATCTGGACGCCGCCTTTGTCAATTACGGACGGCTCTCGGACGCGACCGCGCAGCGCGTGGTGAGGTTCTGGCAGGTCAAACAGAACGCCTGATGCGCAACATAGATCAAAGTCTTCGAAACACCAGAAAATATGAGACCCGTGCTTCGCGCGCCGCCTTGGCGTGATAGCGTGTATGCGTAAAGCCGGGCCATGGCTTGCGCCAATCGTCGGCACGCTGCGCGGTCCACTCAAAATCCGGCGAGCGGAGCAGGTGCTGCAGGGTCCAGGCAGCATAATCGGCGATGTCGGTGACGAAGCGAAACTCTCCGCCCGGCCGCAGAATACGGGCGAGCTGCACGACGGTCTCGTCTTGAACAAACCGGCGCTTCCAGTGCCGCCGCTTTGGCCAGGGGTCCGGGTATATCAGGTCGATTTGTCTGAGCGACCTTTCGGGAAGCCAGGCGAGGAGCCCGCCGGCGTCGTCGAAGTGCAGGCGGATGTTGCGCAGGCCTTCACTCTCAATGGCAGCAAGCGCTTTGGCCATGCCGTTGACGAAGGGCTCCACGCCGATAAAGCCGCTTCGCGGCAAATCCCGCGCTTGCGCGATCATCGATTCGCCCCCGCCGAACCCGATTTCGAGCCCGACCTCGTCAACTGAAACCGGGAACAAGGTCCGCAAGTCCGCCGGCGGTGGGTCCTCAAGATCAAGCGCCAGTTTCGGCAAAAGCGTTTCGATCAGCTGGACCTGGCGCGGGCGCAATTTGTGCCCCTTGCGACGGCCGAAGAAGGTGCGCGATCGGCTGAGCGGCGGACTGTCAACGCGTTGACTCATCGGTCGGCATGTCTATCGGGCGGCATGGCCAGCGGGCGATGCCGGGTGCGTCTGTTGGAAATATCAAGGCCAAAAAGGGCCGGCACAAGCTCGCGCTCGGGCCGGCCCCAATGCCGGTCGCAGTCGGATTTAGTCTATGGTCTAGCGTAGCGCGCTTTTGATCTCGGCGGCGAGATCGGTCTTTTCCCAGGAAAAGCCGCCATCCTTTTCCGGTGCGCGTCCGAAATGGCCGTAAGCGGCGGTGCGTCGATAGATCGGACGGTTCAGCTTTAGCGTGCGCCGAATATTGGTCGGCGTCAGTCGGAACAATTCGGGCAACAGTTTTTCGAGCTTCTTTTCCTCGACTTTGCCGGTTCCATGTGTGTCGACCAGGACCGACATCGGATCGGAGACCCCGATCGCGTAAGCGACCTGAATCGTGCAACGCTCGGCGACGCCGGCGGCGACCACATTCTTGGCCAGATAGCGCGCCGCATAAGCGGCCGAGCGGTCCACCTTGGTCGGATCCTTGCCGGAGAAGGCGCCGCCGCCATGCGGTGCATAGCCGCCATAAGTGTCGACAATGATCTTGCGTCCGGTCAGGCCGCAGTCCCCGTCGGGACCGCCGACAACGAAATTGCCGGTCGGATTCACCAGGAAGTCGGACGGCCGTTTCGGCATCCAGCCCTTCGGCAGCGCCGACTCCACGGCGTCGGCGATCATGTCTTTGACCATGCCGGGCGTATATTTCTTGTTGTTGCGGTTCTTCTCGTTGTGCTGCGTCGATACCACGACTTTGGTGCAGCCGACCGGCTTGCCGTTGACGTATTGCACGGTGACTTGGCTCTTGGCGTCCGGCTGCAGATCGAATAATTGGCCGGAGCGCCGCTTTTCCGAAAGAACTTTCAGGATCTTGTGCGCGAAATAGATCGGTGCCGGCATGAACGAGTTCTTCTCATAGACCTCGCTCTCGGTGCAGGCGAAGCCAAACATCATGCCCTGGTCGCCGGCACCTTCTTCTTCGCCGTTCCTTCTCTTCTTGGCATCGACGCCCATCGCAATATCGGGTGATTGGCCGTGCAGCAGCACTTCGACGTCAGCGCCATGATAGGAGAAGCCTTCCTGGTCGTACCCGATGTCCTTGACGACATCGCGGGCGATCTGCGCGATCGCTTCGCGATCGACGACCGCCCTGTCGCCGTATTTGCGGAAGAACTGGCCGCGGCCTTCGCCGGCGATCACGATTTTGTTGGTCGTGCACAAGGTCTCGCAGCCGAGGCGCGTATTCACGTGGCTATCGTCGGCAATGCCGAGCTTGACATCTTGCTCAATAAAAGCATCGAGCACGGCGTCGGAAATTTGATCGCAAACCTTGTCCGGGTGGCCCTCCGACACGGACTCGCTCGTGAACAGATAATTGGCGTGCGCAACAGCGAAACACTCCCCTCGTGACTGGCCTTGAAAAATCGAAGGCTAATCGGCGCGACGATGGCCGCGCTCACTGCGGTGGTTGTTGCAGTGTCCCCGTGCGCGGTCAAGATGGGGGCAAAAAGTGGGCCAATGCCCGCCGGCAGGCGCGCTTCTAAAGCGCGGAATCGATTCAGCGCTTTTCGCGGCTGGCGATTTGCTCGACGAGATCAACGATGCGGCGGCGCAGTTTCGAATCGTCGATGCGCATAAAGGCCTTGGTCAGCGCCAGACCGTCGGAGGTGGCGAGAAAGTCTGAGACATAAGCGGGCGAGGGCGCCTCGCCCATGCCTTCACTCTTACCCGACGGGTGAGTGCTGGGGGCGCCTTCAAAGAAGAAGGAGACGGGAACTTGAAGGATGTGGGAAATTTGCTGCAGCCGGCTCGCGCCGATCCGGTTGGTGCCCTTTTCGTACTTTTGGACTTGCTGAAATGTCAGACCCAAGGCGTCCCCGAGTTTTTCTTGGCTCATCCCAAGCATCATCCGCCGCATGCGCACGCGGCTTCCGACATGCTTGTCGGTCGGGTTCGGCGCCTTTTTGGCCAACATTTCCATCAACTCCTGTGTCTACTCAGCCCAATCGCTATAGATACCAAATCCGTCCCAAATGAAACCACTTTGCCGCGGGATGCAAACCGTTGGGGAGCCAAGCCGTTAGAAAGATTATAATCTGCTTTAATTAACCGGCTTGCGATCTTGCCCTTCTGCACGCCCCGGTTGCGGGCCGCAGCAAATTTCCGGGATCGCGATAGCGCCCCTCCTTCGTATACCGGCTTACCACTACGCACGACCTGCAGATCGCAGATTTCCACATGATCAGATCTTCATCACCTTCATTCGGGCCCTGCGGCGCGCTGCAAGAATCAGTGCGATCACGACCATGAGAGTCACAGGTGCATCGCCGAATTGCGTGTAGGGCGGTGCGGCGATCGCGCGGGGCAGAGGCGCATCGAACACACCCTCGGCGCCGAGCGGCAGAGAGTTGATGATCCGTCCGAACGGATCGATCACCGCGGAGATGCCGGTATTGGCGGCGCGCACGACCGGCAAGCCTTCCTCTATGGCCGTCACGCGCGCCTGCTGCAAATGCTGATAGGGCCCGGTCGAAATGCCGAACCAGCCGTCATTGGTCACATTGACGATCCAGCCGGGGCGGCCGCCCGAACTCGATATTTCGCCGGGGAAGATGATCTCGTAACAAATCAGCGGCAGCGCGTTCGGCGCGCCGGGAATCGCGACGAGCCGATGACGATCGCCGGAGAGGAAGCCACCGCGTTGCTCCGTGAGTACCTCCAGGCCCAAACGATCGAGTGTCTTTTGGAACGGCAAGTATTCACCGAACGGCACCAGATGAACTTTGTCGTAGATCGCCGGGATCGAGCCGTTGTGATCGATGACATAGATGGAATTATAGACGCCGGACTGCGCCGCGTGATCCGGGTCGGCAAGTCTTACCGCGCCGGTGATCAGGATGGTGCCTTGCGGCAAGAGAGTTGTGATTTGTGCGAGCGCGTCGGCTTCGCGCGTCAGAAAAAATGGAAAGGCTGATTCCGGCCAGACGAGGTGGGTCACACCGCGCAGCCCCTCGGAGTGCGGATCCGCGGCACGACTCGATAGCGCGATGTAGCGATTCATGACCTCTTGTTTGGCCGCATAATTGAAGCGCATATCCTGCTGCAAATTCGGCTGCATCACACGCAAATGCACCCCGTCAACGAATCGCGTGGGCGAACGTAGCAGCCGATGCGCGCCGTATCCGCCGAGCGCGGCGAGGACGATGAGCCCGACGATGGCGGGCAGCCATGCGCGCCGGGTCTCGGCAGGGTCGTCGGTGAGCGTTGCCGGTGTGGCACATATCAGAACCACCAGGAAGGTCAGACCCCAGATGCCGATCACTGAAGCGATTTGCGCCAGCGGCAGCGGCGCGGCGAGCGCGTAGCCAAATGTGTTCCAGGGAAAGCCGGTGAACAAATGGCCGCGCAGCCATTCGCTGACCGTCAAGGATGCGGCCAGAGCCAAAAGGCGCGATGGCCCGCGCGTCCAGAGCAGGCGGGCCAGGAGCGCGCCGCAGGCGGTGTAGAGACTCAGCACGGCCGGCAGACCGATCACGGCGAACGGCATCAGCCAGCCAAAAGTAGGAGCATCGACCAGGAAAGCAAAACCCAGCCAATAAAGCCCCGCGACAAAATACCCGAAGCCGAACGACCAGCCGGTCGCGGCCGCGGCGGCAAGGCCGCCGAAGCGGCCCATGCCGGCGCCGTCGATCAGCCACACCAGAATTGGGAACGTCAGAAAAAGAATTGGCCACAGATTCAATGGCGCCATGGCAAGCGCCGACAGCGCCCCCGCAACTAAGGCGATCGCGCAACGGCGCCAGCCCCATGCCAGCACAATCGAATTGATCAGAGCCTTGACCTTCACGGCGTGCGTGCCGTGTTCTGCGTTGGCCGGCTCGACTCGTCGCGCGACGCCGGCCGAGCCGGCTGGCCGCGGCCCAGCGTGTCGCGTACGGCGCCCACGCGGCGGTCTTTGCGCAGGTAGATTCTCACCCGTTTGACGCGGCGCGGATCGGCATCAAGCACCTCCGCCTCGAATGGCTCCGGGCCTGGCACCAGTTCGCCCCGCACCGGGACATGACCGGCTTTGGTGACAAGGTAACCGCCGAGCGTATCGACCTCTTCGGCAACTTCGCCAACGTCGAACTGCTCGCCGATGACCGCACGAACATCTTCCAAACTGGCGCGGCCGTTGGCAAGAAAAGAACCGTCAGTCTGGCGGATCACCATCTGGCCCTCGTCTTCGTCATGCTCGTCGGCGATATCGCCGACAATCAGTTCGACCAGATCCTCGATCGAAACCAGCCCATCGGTTCCGCCATATTCATCGATGACCAGCGCAAGATGAACACGCGTCGCCTGCATCTTGGCAAGGAGATCGAGTGCCGGCATTGACGGCGGTGCATACAGGGTTTCGCGTATAATCTTAGCTGCGACCAAAGGCATGCTGAGATCGATCTTCGCCAGGTCCAGTTCGGCCCGGGGCGCTTGGTCTTGTTCGCGATCCGGACCCGGGTCATCGAGCTGTAGCCGCGGTTGCCGAGCGTCGAGATCGCTCGGTCTCGGCGAGGCGTGTGCGGCCATGAAGGCGATCAAATCGCGGATGTGGACCATGCCGCTCGGATCGTCGAGCGTGTCGTTGTAGACGACAAGCCGTGAGTGAGCGGCGCCCTCAAATGTTTTTACGAGCTCGCGCAGCGAAATATCCTGCTGCACCGCGACGATATCGGCACGCGGCACCATGATGCGCTCGATCCGCGTATCGCGCAGGCTGAGAATGTTCTTCAGCATCGTGGCTTCTTCCGGCGAGAAGCCCGATTGCGGCTGCGCGGTGGTGAGCACCTGTTCGAGATCAGTGCGCGTCGACGCCGCCCTCCAGCCAAAGAGAATGCGCATGACGCGCAGCAGCCAGCGCTCCTCATGCTGGACCGGATGCGGAATCACCATGGGCAGCGCGCGATGATCGCTCTCGCTAGGATCGGTCCGGGTCGGTAATTGCACCATCGTGAGTTTTCAAAGCTGGAGACTTGCTCGGGATTTTCGCGCACGCGGGCGTGGCGTCGATTGGCCATGGAAATTCGAGCGAGGAGCATGGGGGGGCCTGCTCGTCGTCCTCGATCGATAAGGATCTGGAATCGCAAGTTGCCGCAAGATCTCGCGCTCAGCCTGCTCCATCACAAGCGCGTCTTGGTCGCGCTCGTGGTCATAGCCGATAAGGTGAAGGAAGCCATGTACCACGAGGTGGGCAACATGGTGGTCGAAAGGCTTGTGTTCGTTACGAGCCTCCCGCGCAACGGTTTCGAAGGCCAGCACAATATCGCCAAGATGCGCTTGCGGCGGCGCGCTGCTTGTCGATTGACCGTTTTTCACAGGAAACGACAACACATTGGTGGGGGCGTCGATGCCGCGCCATTCGCGGTTAAGCGAGCGGATCGCCACATCATCGGTCAAAACCACGGCAAGCTCGGCAGTTCCTATTCGCCGCATGGCTGCGGCGCACGTCACGGCGCGCCGCACCATTGTTTTGACGCCCGCGGCAGGGTTCCAGCGCTTCGATTCGACAAGCACGTCCACCTTCAATCTCGATCGCGGTGTCATTCCCGCCGCTCACGCTTGCGCGCCGCCTCCTTGTCATAGGCTTCGACGATGCGCGCCACGAGTTCGTGGCGGATGACGTCGGCCGCGGTAAAGTTGACATGCCCGATGCCTTCGACGCCGCTCAAGAGCCGCACCGCTTCGGCAAGCCCGGAGGTCTGTCCGGCCGGCAAGTCGACTTGGCTCGGGTCGCCAGTCACCACCATGCGGCTGTTTTCGCCGAGACGCGTCAGCAGCATTTTCATCTGCATGGCCGTAGTGTTCTGCGCCTCGTCGAGGATGATGGTGGCATTCGACAAAGTGCGGCCGCGCATGAAGGCCAGCGGCGCAATCTCGATCTCGGTGGTCTGCAAAGCGCGCTCGACGATCCGCGCGTCCATCAGATCGTACAGCGCATCATAGATCGGCCGCAGATAGGGATCGACCTTCTCGCGCATATCGCCCGGCAAAAAGCCGAGCCGCTCGCCGGCTTCCACCGCCGGCCGCGACAGCACGATGCGGTCGACTTCCTTGCGCTCAAACAATTGCACCGCGTGCGCAACCGCCAGCCAGGTCTTGCCGGTGCCGGCCGGTCCCGTCGCAAAAACCAGGGCATGCCGCTTGAGCGCGCGAAGATAGGCATCCTGGGCCGGGGTGCGGGCACGCACGCGGCGTTTGCGCAGATTGATCTCCTCAAAATTCTCGCGCGGCGTGGCCGGATCGAAATCGAACAGCGAGCCCTGCGAGAGGGCAAGGCGGATCGTGCCGTCGACATCTCCTGGCGACAGCTCGTCGCCGCCTTTAAGCCGTTCGTAAAGACTTTCGAGCACGCGGCGCGCCTGGTCGCAGGCCTCGCGCGGGCCCTCGACGGTGACCTGGTTGCCGCGTGAATTGGCGACAATGCCGAGGCGACGTTCGATCAGCGCGAGGTTCTGGCCATATTGTCCGAACAGAGTAGAGGCGAGGCGATTATCGTCGAAGGTCAACACAATCTGCGCAGTATTGTCCGGCGCGATGAAGATCGATTCTTCCGTTTCGGGCGTTCGCAATTCAGGCTCCTGCGCGAAGAAGACCAGGCTCGCTCGCGGGGACTTGCATTGCTCGAGATGCGGCGCGGGGCTGGTGCGCCAACACACCAAATAAGCTGTTGCTGGCGACTTCAGTGATGGTCACGGCGGCGATCTCGCCGATCAGAGAGGCTGGCGCCTGGACCTGCACCGGCTGCAGATAAGGTGATCGACCGACCAGCTGTCCCTCATGTCGGCCCGGCTTTTCAAACAACACATCAAAGGTACGGCCGCGGCAGCTGTGGTTGAATGCCGCCTGGTTGCGATCAATTGTCCATTGCAGGCGCTGCAAGCGTTCCGACTTTTCCTGCTCAGAAATTTGATCGTCCATTTCGGCGCCGGGCGTCCCCGGCCGGGGCGAATATTTGAAGGAGAAAGCGCCGGAGAAGCCGACCTCTTCGACGAGAGCCAGCGTGTCGGCGAAGTCACGCTCGGTTTCGCCCGGAAAGCCAACGATGAAATCGGAGGTCAGCGCGAGGTCAGGCCGCGCGTCGCGCAGCCGGCGGACTATGTCGAGATAGTCGGCACGGCTGTGGCGCCGATTCATGGCCCTCAAAATGCGGTCGGCTCCCGACTGCACCGGCAAATGCAATTGCGGCATGAGCTGCGGCAAATCACGATGCGCGGTTATTAGATCGTTGTCCATGTCACGCGGATGACTGGTCGTGTAACGCAGTCGCTCAACGCCGTCGATCTGCGCGATCCGATCAAGCAGCCGCCGCAGCGACCATATGCGGCCATCGGACCCTTCGCCATGATAGGCGTTAACGTTCTGACCAATGAGCGTGATCTCGCGGACGCCAGCTGTGGCCAAATGCGTCACCTCGGCGACGACCTTTTCCACCGGCCGGGAGACTTCTGCGCCGCGCGTGTAGGGTACAACGCAGAAGGTGCAGAACTTGTCGCAGCCCTCCTGCACGGTGACAAAAGCCGAGGCGCCGCGCGCGCGGATCGCGGCACGGCTGGGCGGCGCCAGGTGATCGAATTTATCCTCGAGCGCGAATTCGGTATCGACGGCTTGGCCCCCGCGTTCGGCGCGGGCCACCAATTCGGGAAGCCGATGATAATTTTGCGGGCCAAAGACCAGATCGACCGATGGTGCGCGGCGAATGATCTCCTGGCCTTCGGCTTGCGCGACGCAGCCAGCGACCGCTACAAGCATGCGCCGTCCCTGCGCGGCGGCCGCCTCCTTCATGCGGCGCAGCCGGCCGAGTTCCGAGTAGACCTTTTCGGCCGCCTTTTCGCGAATGTGGCAGGTGTTCAGGATCACCAGATCGGCGTCGCCGGCCTCGGCCGTCTCGACAAAGCCTTCCGGTGCCAGCGTGTCCGCCATACGACGTGAGTCGTAGACGTTCATTTGGCAGCCGAAGGATTTGACGTATAGCTTGCGCGATTCGTTCATGCCGGTGGTCGAGCCGAAAGCCATTAAGTCGTTGTGCTGGCTCGTGTATTCGCCTCCAGCTCGCGATGTCTGTGCGTTCGGATGCGTCGGCGTGGCGGCCGCATACTTGTCTTACCGGGATTCCCGCCAAAAAGGAATGCCGCCCCCGCCTAGGCCTTCAGCATTAGTCCAGCGCTTGGACATTGGCCTCTTTAATCACCTGCGCCCATTTGGCGACTTCCGCCTTGATATAGGCATCGAATTCCTCGGGACTACTGGTTCGCGGTACCATGCCCAACTCGACATAGCGCCTCTTGGTGTCTTCGCGATCGAGCGCCTGCCGCGCCGCGGCGTTGAGTTTCAGGCGGATGTCGCGCGGTGTACCGGCAGGCGCAACAATGCCGAACCAGGTTTCCGCATTGAAACCGGGCAGCCCAGTCTCCGCGACCGTCGGCACATCCGGCGCGGAGGGCGAGCGTTGCGCGCTGGTCACCGCGAGCGCCCGCAGCGAGCCTGCCTTGAGATTCCCCATCACCGCGGACAGGTTGGCGAACATCAGCGGAATTTGCCCGGCCAGGAGATCATTGATCGCAGGCGCTTCACCGCGATAGGCGACATGCACCATTTTGATGCCGGCCTCGTATTGGAACAGTTCGGCGGTCATATGCGGCGTGGTGCCCACGCCGCCAGTGCCGAAATTGATCTTGCCGGGGCTGGCCTTGGCCATCGCGATCACGTCGGCAACCGAACCGGCCGCAAAGGATGGGTTGACCACCAGCACCAATGGCGAAGCGCCGGTTAGCGCAATCCCGGAAAAATCCTTTGCCGGATCGATGGTGACTTTGTGATAAAGCGCCGGCGCCACCGCGCAGGTGGTTTGGCTCCCCATCATCAAAGTGTAGCCGTCGGGATCCGATTTCGCCAAGTCCTGCGCGGCCAAGAGACCGCTCGCGCCGGTGCGGTTTTCAACCACAATGGATTGGCCGAGAATCTCCGAAATTTTCTGAGCGATGATTCGCGCCGCGACATCGGTGCCGCCGCCGGCCGAGAAGCCGACCAGCATCTTGATCGGCCGATTGGGATAGTCGGCATTCTGCGCGCGGACCATGCCGCTCCAACACACAAGGGCAAGCACAAGCGTGAAGACGCGCAAGAACGCCGCCATGGATTTCCTCCCCTGCCGCCCGATTTTTCGGGTCCATTCGCATCTTAGGAAATTTTATGCCCGTGCGTCAGCCTAGATCGCGCCGCAGCACCAGAGCGTTGGCGCCGCCTTGATAGTAGCCGGCACGGCGGCCAATGTCGCGAAAGCCGGCGCGGCGATAAAGCCGCACGGCCGGCGCATTGTGCTCATCGACCTCAAGGAATACCGCGCGCGTGCCGAGACCGGCGAGGCACCGCAGGTGCAGATCCAATAGTTGTCGCGACAGCTTGCGGCCGCGCCAAGCCGGCGCAATGGCCACCGAGAGAATTTCCGCCTCTCCGGCGGCGAGGCGCGATACGATGAAACCGATCAATTTGCGCCCGCTTACGGCGCGGTGCGCGACGACGTTTTTTTCGATCAACAGGCGATAGACTTCGTGCTCATCCCAGCCACGCTGAAACGACAGCCCATGAATAGCGGCGATAGCAGCGGCGTCGCTTGGCCGAACATCACCAAGGATCGGCGCGCCACGGGATAACAGGCGTGAGAAAAAGGGGGTCATCGGCGCGGCAGTGAAGCCGCGTGCTGCGGCTGCGCGTCAGGCGCTCGCAGGTATTGCGGCTTGGGCGGCGCCTGCCCGTCCGGTACAACCGCGCCGACTTGGGCAACCCAGGCGATGTCGGGCGCCCCGCGGGCGTCGACTATCGGCGGAGCGGAAGCGCTCTTTGCAAGGGCTTCGGCGACAGTCCTTGCGGCCGAGCCGACAATGCGAGCAGAGGTTTCAGAAGCGACGCGCACTGCTTCGCTCAAGGCAGCGATTCGCGGCGCAATCAGCGTGCGTCCTCCGGCGCCAAAAACCTCCAAATAGACATGCCCATGGCGAGCGTCGATGGCGGCCACCACCGGAACATCGCTCTTTTCGGCGAGATAGGGCGCGGCATAGGCGGCCAGGGTGGTCACGCCAACGACCGGAATATTGGTTGCGACGCCAAGGCCGCGTGCCGCCGAAATCCCCACACGCAAACCGGTGAAACTGCCCGGTCCTGTTGTCACCACGATGCGATCAAGCTTCTGAAAGGTGATGCCCGATCTTTTCATAAGCCGCGCCAGGAGCGGAATGAGCGCCTCGGCATGGCCGCGTGCCATGGGCAAGCTCTCGCTGCCCACGATACGGCCGCCTGCGGTATCCAGCACTGCGGCGGAGCAGGCCGCCAGCGCCGTATCAATGGCGAGCACGCGCATGCAGCGTGGAACCCTGCCGATAGCGGCGCCAAACGCCGATCAGGGATGATCTTAAACGGGCCGCACTTCGATGACGTCGGGAATGAAGTGACGCAGCAAGTTCTGGATGCCGTGACGCAGCGTCGCCGTCGAGGACGGGCAGCCGGAGCAGGCGCCCTGCATATTGAGGTAGACGACGCCGTCCTTGAAGCCGCGGAAAGTGATATCGCCGCCGTCATTGGCCACCGCCGGACGCACCCGCGTCTCGATCAGTTCCTTGATCGTGGCAACGGTCTCGGCATCGGCCGCGTCAAAAAATTCGTCGGCTCCGATCTCCTTGCCTGCATGTCCGGCATTGAGGAGCGGCGCGCCGGACATGAAGTGCTCCATGATGGCCCCCAGGATCATTGGCTTGAGCTGCTGCCACTCGCCGGCGCTCTTGGTCACGGTGATGAAATCGGAACCGAAAAAGACACCGCTGACGCCGAGAATCCCGAATAGCCGCTCGGCCAGCGGCGACTGCGCCGCCTGCTCGGCATCGCGAATATCGAGCGTACCGCTTTCGAGCACCGGCCGGCCGGGCAGGAACTTCAGGGTCGCCGGGTTCGGCGTGGCTTCGGTCTGGATGAACATGGCAGCCTCTGGCGGTATGCGCGCCGCAAGCGCGCCTCTGCTCTCCAATACGTGGCGAATTGGCGTGAAAGTTCAAGGGCCCTAATCGGCCTTGGCCCGCACAAACCCAACAATGTCCTTCACGGCATTCATAGTTTGCCCCGCCAATTTTTGCGCGCGCGCCGCGCCGTCTGCCAGCACGCCATCGATCGCTGCTGGGTCCTGCAGGAGCCGCTTCATTTCCGCACCGATCGGCCCAAGCGTGGCCACCGCCAGCTCGACCAGGGCGGCTTTGAAGGTGGAGAATTGCGCATTGCCGAATTCCTTGAGCACCCCGGCGCGCGTCGTGCCGGCAAGCGCCGCATAGATGCCGACGAGATTGTCGGCCTCAGCTCGTTTCTCCAGGCCTTTCTCTTCGCTCGGCAACGGCTCGGGATCGGTCCTGGCCTTGCGGATTTTCTGCGCGATTGCGTCCGCGTCGTCGGTCAGATTGATGCGTGAATAATCCGAGGCATCGGACTTCGACATTTTCTTCGAGCCGTCGCGCAGCGACATCACGCGCGTCGCTTCGCCGGTGATCAAGGGCTCAGGCAGCGGGAAGAAGACCTCGCCAAAACCCTTGTCACGGATGGAGGGCCCAAAATCATTGTTGAATTTCTGTGCAATGTCGCGCGCAAGCTCCAGATGCTGCTTCTGATCCTCGCCGACCGGCACATGCGTCGCGCGATAGACCAGGATGTCGGCCGCCATCAGCGCCGGATAGGCATAAAGGCCAACCGAGGCGTTCTCACGATCCCTGCCGGCCTTTTCCTTGAACTGCGTCATGCGGTTGAGCCAGCCGAGGCGGGCCACGCAATTAAAGATCCAGGCGAGCTCGGCGTGCTCGGCCACCTGACTTTGGTTGAAAACGATGTGCCTTTTGGGATCGATCCCGCAGGCGATGAAAGCCGCCGTCACTTCGCGGATGGCATGCGGCAGTTCAGCCGGGTCCTGCCACACGGTGATGGCATGCAAATCGACCACGCAATAGATGCAGTCGTAGCGTTCCTGCAGCTCGACAAAACGCTTGATCGCGCCGAGATAGTTGCCCAGATGCAGATTTCCGGTCGGCTGCACGCCGGAAAACACCAGTTCCTTGAATGCCATGCCGGGCCTCCACACCGCGCGCGTAGTTGCCACGGCGCTACCTTGCCCCGCAAGCCCCCGCCGCTATAGTGCCCGCCGTCCCGCACATGCTTTTCAGCCAAATTCAGAGCACTCGCTATGGCAGCGGCCCGCTATGACGTTCTCGGTATTGGCAATGCGATTGTCGATGTGATCGCCCGCGCCGAAGAAGACTTTTTGCTCAGGCAAGGCATGACCAAAGGTACGATGGCGCTGATCGACGAGGCGCGCGCGGAGGCAATTTATGATGCGATGGGACCCGCGGTGGAGACGTCCGGCGGCTCGGCGGCGAACACGATCGTCGGGCTCGCCTCGCTCGGGGGCCGGGGCGCGTTCATCGGCAAGGTCAAGGACGATCTGCTCGGCCGTGCCTTCACGCATGACATTCGATCGGCTGGCGTGGTCTTCGCCACGCCGCCGGCCTCCGACGGCCCGTCGACCGGGCGCTGCTATGTCCTGGTGACACCGGACGGCGAGCGCACCATGAACACTTATCTGGGCGCCGCGCAGGACCTGCATCCCGCCGATATTGATCCGCAAATGATTGCGGACAGCGCCATCACCTATCTTGAAGGCTATTTGTGGGATCCGAAGCACGCCAAGGAGGCGTTTGTTAAAGCCGCGAAAATAGCCCACGAGGCCGGCCGCAAGGTGGCTCTGTCGCTGTCGGACGCCTTCTGTGTCGACCGCTGGCGCGACGAGTTTTTGCAGCTGATGCGCTCGCGCACCGTCGATCTCATTTTCGCCAACGAGGCCGAGTTGCACAGCCTTTATCAGACCGCGGATTTCGACACAGCGGTTGCCTCTCTGCGCAAGGACATCGCTGTCGCGGTGGTCACGCGCAGCGCCAAAGGCTGTCTGGTGATCGGTCCGGACGGCGATGAGGCGGTGCCGGCTTTTCCGGTTGCTCGCGTCGTCGATACGACCGGGGCCGGGGACCTGTTTGCCGCCGGATTCCTGTGCGGCCTCGCGCGCGGCGCCGACCACCGTACCTGCGGCCGGCTTGGCGCGCTGGCTGCCGGCGAGGTCATCCAGCATCTCGGTGCGCGCCCAGAAACCTCGCTCAATGCGCTCGCCCGCGAGAACGGATTGCTTGACTAAAAGGTTGGCCGGTCAAGCGGGCCCCGACTCCGGTAACCAATTGCTAACCAAACATGGTTAACGACTGGTCACCTCGTTCTAATCCCGGAGATTCGCAGATGGCCGAAAGCCCGGACAGCCTTGGTGACGGCGAAAGGCCCGAACAGGGCGCCACTGACGGTATGGGCGAGGGCACCGGGACGCCGGCGGCGGACGGCAGCTCCAACAGCACCGGCCTCGACAGGAACTTGCCCATGGTACTGTCGCCAAGACTCGGCGCCGGGGAGGACGAAGCCGTCGAGGGATCGGCGGAAGCGACCGGTGCTGAGAAAGCTGCAGCGGCGCCGGGACATTCGACGCGCTTTCTCATGCTTGCAGCCTCGGTCGCCTTTGCGGCGGCGTTCGGCTCATTCATCGGCTCTGTTTCGGGTACGGGTTTTGCCCATATGCTTCACCCCGCGGCGCCGTCGGGCAATGCGGCGCAGGCAAATGCTGACGCGACAGCAACAGCGCTTGCGCAAATGAAACTCGAGCTCTCCGCGCTGATCAAGGCGGATGTCGATTCGGCGACCCGTGCCACCGGCAGTCAATTCATCAAGATTGCCGACCGGCTCGACAAGCTCGATCAACATTTTGCCGCGGCCGATACGACGGGTTCGATCGCCGCGAAGTCGGCCGGAATGAGCACCGTGCCGGCGACGGATGCGCCGAAGCTGAGCGATCGAATTCTGGCGGATTGGATCGTGCACGATGTCCGCAAAGGCCGCGCTCTCATCGAAAGCCGCTATGGCGGCATGTTCGACGTCGGCACCGGCAGCGTGCTGCCCGGCCTCGGGCGCGTCGATCAGATCAAACGCCAGGATGGCCAATGGCTCGTGCTCACCGCGCGCGGCACGATTACGTCCGGCCGCTGAGCGGCGGACAAAGCTTCGCGCGTTTACCTGTTCGGCAAGAACGGAAGCAGCATTGGCACGCGACGGCGGTAGGCGCCGTAGACGTCCTCGCCGAGTTCGTCCGCTAAAAAGCGCTCTTCGGCGCGCGCCTTGAGCCAAAGGCCGACGGCGACAAGGGCCGCACCCAGGCAACCCGCGATTGCGCCCTGTGCCAATGCCGTGGCCACGATGGCGACGATCAATCCAGTGTAAATCGGATGGCGTACCAAGGCATAAGGGCCCGTATCGATGATACGATGGTCTTGCTTGCGGGCGACCGCGCTCGACCACAGCTTGCCAAGGTGAATGCGCGCCCACCACGCAAACGCGACGCCGGCCAAGGTCAAAGCGGCGAGCGCATAACCGCCGGCAAGGCCGACATGCCATAACCGCGCTTCAGCCGACGCACGGCGGCCCGCGTAAAACAGCAAAATGGCACCGATCACAATGGCGGCGCGCGATGCCGAGGTCTCCCAGGTCGTGATGCGCTTTTCGGTGCGCGCCGACCACAATGCCGCAAGCATCCAACTCACGATCCAGCCGAGCCAAATGACGGCAAACAAGATGCTAGGGGGCATGGCGCTGCTTCATGGCGCTGCTTCAGCGGTTTCACATTACAGCTATGACATGCATATAGTCTCTCACCATATTCCGGGCCAAAATTCGCTTTTCCCTGATCGATCCGATTGCCCGACAGGTCCATCGTGAACGCCTCGGGAATGCTGGGTAGCATCGCCATTGCAAGCGCGCTTTTGACGGCCGCGCCCTTGGCATACGCGCAAGTGCCGGATGCGCCGGCGCATAATCAGCAAGCGCAGCCGCGGCCGGCGGGTGCTTCGGAGGTGGCCGATAATTGTCCCGGCTTGGTCGCTGGCGAGCGACCGCGCCCCGTTGCTGCATCATTTCATCTTGCGGCGCTCAGTGTCGATCAGGTGCGGCTCACCTTTGTCGGCCACGCGACATTCCTGATCGAGAGCCCGGAGCTTGTGCGCATCGCAACGGACTATAACGACTATGTGCGACCGCCGGTTATGCCGGACATTGTCACGATGAATCACGCGCACGATACGCATTACACCGACCATCCGGATCCGGCGATCAAATATATCCTGCGCGGCTGGGGGCCAAGTCCGGAACAGCCGGCAATATGGGATGTAAAATATCGCGACGTGCGGATACGCAACGTGCCCACCAATATTCGCTCGTGGTCGGGCGGCACCGAGCGTTATGGCAACTCGATTTTCATTTTTGAGATTGCGAATATGTGCATCGCCCATCTGGGTCATCTGCATCATACGCTCACCCAGCAACAGATCGAGGAAATTGGCCGCGTTGACGTCGTCATGGCGCCAGTCGACGGCTCTTACACGCTCGATCTCGACGGCATGCTGGATGTGCTCACGGCACAGAAAGCGCCCCTGATGATCCCGATGCACTACTTCGGTCAGTTCAGCCTTGAGCGCTTTCTTGATCGCGCTCGCAAATTGTGGGACGTGCGGACGGCCGAAATCCCGTCAGTAATCGTATCAAAGGCGACCCTGCCGAAGAATCCCGAGGTGCTCGTGCTGCCGGGACACTGAGCATTTTCCGATTCGATGGAATCGGAAAATGCTCCGGGTTTTCGTCTTGTCGCATCTTTTTACGGGAAGCCGGCACCCACTTTCCCGGAAAAAGCTGTCGCCTGCAGCTACACGTCCACGCTCGCTGTGAGCGCATATTCTTCGATGAATTCGCGGCGCGGCTCGACCTTGTCGCCCATCAATTCGTCGAAAATCGTGTTGGCGTCATCAATCTCCTTGACACTAACCTGAAGGAGAGAACGCGCGTTGACGTCGAGCGTGGTCTCCCAGAGCTGATCGGGGTTCATCTCGCCGAGGCCCTTGTAACGTTGCAGCGTCACGCCCTTGTGGCCGGCGCCGGTGACAGCTTCAAACAGGCCGACAGGCCCGTGAATCGCTGTTTCCTCATCCTTCCGCCGCAGCATTGCCGGCGGGGTCGGACGCGGGAATATCCGCTGCAGTTCGGGCGCGAATTCATCAAGCTTGCGCGCATCAACCGAGCCGAGCAGGGCTTGATCCAGCACGGCGACTTCTTTGACGCCGCGCACGGTGCGCTCGAATTGGAAGCCTATGCCTTCATTGAATTGACCCTGCCAGCCGCGCTCGGTCTCGTCTGAGAGCGCGTCAAGGCGGCGGCAGATGTAGGGGACCGCCGCAACGGCCTTCTGCGGGTCGCCAAAAATCTCGCGATTGAGCACGCTCAAAATGACCGCCTGTTCGACGACTTGGCGATTGTAGCGGCTGTGCAGGCCGCGCAGCAGATTGCGGATGGTGCGGGCATCCTCGACGAGTTTGCGCAGCTCGTTACCGGCCAAGACCTCGCCGGAGGAGAGGCGCAATGTCGTCTCCTCTAGGCCGGCATCGATCAGATAGTCCTCAAGCGCGCGCTCGTCCTTCAGATACTGCTCGGATTTGCCGCGCGCGACTTTGTAGAGCGGCGGTTGCGCAATGAACAGGTGGCCGCGATCGATGATCTCGCGCATCTGCCGGTAAAAGAAGGTCAGGAGCAGCGTGCGGATATGGGCGCCGTCAACATCGGCGTCCGTCATAATGATGATCTTGTGATAGCGGAGCTTGTCGATCGAGAACTCGTCGGCGCCGATGCCGGTGCCGAGCGCGGTGATCAGGGTGCCGATCTGCTCGGACGATAGCATCTTGTCCATGCGTGCACGCTCGACATTGAGGATCTTGCCGCGCAACGGCAGAACGGCCTGAAATTCGCGGTTGCGGCCCTGCTTGGCACTGCCGCCGGCGGAATCGCCCGCGACGATGAAGAGCTCAGACTTGGCCGGATCGCGCTCCTGACAATCGGCAAGTTTCCCGGGCAGCGAAGTGACGCCAAGTGCGCTCTTGCGCGTCATCTCGCGCGCCTTGCGCGCCGCCTCACGTGCCGCCGCAGCCTGGATCACCTTGCCAACAACGATTTTGGCTTCGGAAGGATGCTCTTCGAGCCAGGCCTTGAGCAGATCGTTGACGATGCCTTCCACCGCCGGCCGCACTTCGGAGGAAACGAGCTTATCCTTGGTCTGCGATGAGAATTTCGGATCCGCGACTTTTACCGAAAGCACTGCGGTGAGGCCTTCGCGGCAATCGTCGCCGGTGAGCGCGACCTTCTCCTTGCGTGCGACTCCGCCCGAATCGGCATAGCCGGTGATTTGGCGCGTCAGCGCGCCGCGAAAACCGGCGAGATGGGTACCGCCGTCGCGCTGCGGAATGTTGTTGGTGAAGCACAGTACGGTCTCGTGATAGCCGTCGTTCCACCACAGAGCGCATTCGACGGTAACGCCGTCGCGCTCGGCTTTCATGACGATCGGCTGCGGGATCAGCGGCGTCTTGTTGCGATCAAGAAATTTGACGAAAGCCTCGACGCCGCCTTGGTACAGCATCTCTTCGCGCTTCTCGACCGCGTGGCGCTTGTCGGCGAGCACGATCTTGACGCCGGAATTGAGGAAGGCAAGCTCGCGGAGCCGGTGCTCCAGCGTCGCGAAATCGAACTCGGTCATGCTGAAAGTCTGTTTCGACGGCAGGAAAGTCACTTCCGTGCCGCGTTTGTCGCGCGCGGCGCCGACAACAGCAAGCGGGGCAACCGCATCGCCGTGGCGAAACTCCATGAAGTGCTCCTGGCCGTCGCGCCAGATCGTGAGCTTGAGCCATGTCGACAGCGCGTTAACCACCGACACGCCGACACCGTGCAGGCCGCCCGAGACTTTGTAGGAGTTCTGGTCGAATTTCCCCCCAGCATGGAGCTGGGTCATGATGACCTCGGCTGCCGAGACGCCTTCGCCCTTATGGATGTCGGTCGGAATGCCGCGGCCGTCGTCGCGTACGGTACACGACCCGTCCGGATTCAGGGCGACCAAAACCTCTTTGGCGAACCCGGCCAGGGCTTCGTCGATGGCATTGTCGACGACCTCATAGACCATGTGATGAAGGCCCGAGCCGTCATCGGTATCGCCGATATACATGCCCGGCCGCTTACGCACGGCATCGAGCCCCTTAAGCACTTTGATCGATTCGGCGTCGTAATCGGAGTGTGCGTCAGGGCTCGGCTTGCGGACAGGTTCGGCCATGCAGAAAGCTCGCGAATCATTTGCAAAAACGGGGTGAAACAAGGAATTCTTGTACACGAAAACCTGGCCTGGTACAGGCCAAAGTGATCATAACTAAGATATTGTCCGATCGCGGTTTTTCAAGACTTTGGCGGGCGCCGAGTCGGCCTAATTCAGCGCTCGAAAGAACTTTAGCCTGGTAAGGCCACCAGACCCAAACAGCTGTTCAGAAGAGGCCGCTAGCGGAATGATCCGTGCAGCGCAATGCGCCGCCCGCTCAGTATCGCTCCCGTCGCACGCGCGGTTGCGGCCAAGGCCTGAGGAGATGTGGATCGTCAGGATTGTACTCGGGAACTGGGTGCGCGAATGAGCCCAGCACGGCAGCCCAAAGTTCCATCCGGTCGAGATCGGAACGCAGTTGCTCAAGCGATTCGATCAAGTTGCGGACGATCATGTCTTCTGCGGGTTCCGGCATCAAGGCCTCTGTCAAATACCGGACATTTGCAACTTCTTTCGGTTTAAGAGGCTTCCCGGCTTATCGTTCCCTGGCCGGCTGCGGCGCGAATTCGCAAATTTTCCAAGCCATTTGGAACGCTTCCGCGCGCTCGCTCAATGCGGGCGCGTCTTCAGCTCAAGTCGTCCAGAGCGCACCTCGACAATCGCGGCATCGGCTGCGACCTCGGTGAAGAGCGCAGGATCGGCACCCGTCATCCAGACCTGGGTGCGCAATTGCCGAAGTTCATCGTGCAAGGCGCGGCGCCGGACCGGATCGAGGTGCGCTACCACCTCATCGAGCAGCAGGATCGGGGCGTGGCCGGTCATCGCGGCAATCAGTCTCGCATGACCTAGAACGAGCCCGATCAGTAATGCCTTTTGTTCACCGGTCGAGGCATCCGCCGCGGCAACCGCCTTCGGCGCATAAATGACTTTCAGATCGGTCAGATGCGGCCCTTCGAGCGTGCGGCCGGCGGCCGCGTCGCGCGTGCGATTGTCCCGCAGCACGGCACGGTAACGCTCTTCCAGCTCGGTTGCAGGATGCACCGCAATCAGCTGCTCCATCCAGCCATCCAGGGCGATTTCCGCCGATGGAAAGGCCGATTCTCGACGCTGCGCGAGCACTGCATCCAGGCGGCGCACGGTTTCAGCCCGCAGGCTGGCGACGGCAACGGCAAGCTCGGCGGTCTCATGCTCGACGGCATCAAGCCAATGCACGTCGGGACGCGGTTCCTCCAACAACCGGTTGCGCGAGCGCAATGAACGGTCGAGCGCGTTGACGCGGCTGCCATGTTCCGGGTCGACAGCGAGCACAAGGCGATCGAGAAAGCGTCGACGTTCGGAGGGAGCCCCGGCGAACAGCGTATCCATCGCCGGCACCAGCCAGATCACACGGAGATGGTCGGCGAAGGCTGCGGCCGAGGAGACCGGCTCGCGATCGATGCGACATTTGCGTTGGATTATGCCGTCGCCGGCAGGCCGCTCGATGCCGGTGCCAAGGGTTGCGAGTCCGAGCGCGCCGTTGATCTCGGCGGCGACGGCCCACGAGCCGTCCCCTTCGCTGAAAGCGACCTCATCGAGAGTGGCCCGGCGCAGTCCACGCCCTGGGGCAAGGAACGAGATCGCTTCGATCAGGTTGGTTTTGCCGGCGCCGTTCGGGCCGACCAGTACGACGGTAGCGGCGTCGGTCTCGAGCGACGCCGCATGATAGTTGCGGAAATTCGTGACCGTCAGGCGGCGAAGCATCCGAGAAATCGCTCTCAGCTGTCACTTGGCGGACAGAGTGCCAAGATAGGCGCATCTGCTGCGATTCCAACTTTCGAGATAAGCGACCGTGAAGACGGGCTTCAAACCCGCATCGGCATCAGCACGTAGAGCGCCCCGCGCGGGTCCTTGTCCTGGATCAGGGTCGGCGAGCCGGGATCGGCAAGCTTCAGCACGGCTGCCTCGCTCTCAATCTGTGCGGCAATGTCAAGCAGATACCGCGAATTGAAGCCGATATCGAGCGGGTCGGCCTCATAGCCGACTTCGAGCTCCTCGTTGGCGCTGCCGGAATCGGGATTGGTTACCGACAATAAGAGGCGGCCCCCGGTGATCGACAGCTTGACGGCGCGGCCGCGTTCGCTCGATACCGTCGAAACCCGATCGACCGCTTCCGCGAACTCCTTTTTGTCGACCACCAATTCCTTGTCGTTGCTGACCGGGATGACGCGGGCGTAATCCGGGAATGTGCCGTCAATCAGTTTCGATGTCAGGATCGTCGGGCCGATGGTGAAGCGGATCTTGCCGCTCGAAATCTCGACCAAGATTTCGGCATCGGGGTCCTCGATGAGCCGCTGCACCTCGCCCACGGTCTTACGCGGGATGATGATGCCAGGCATGCCGTCGGCGCCCTTCGGCAGTTCCAGCTCCATTTGCGCAAGCCGATGGCCGTCAGTTGCCACCGCGCGCAGCGTCGGCGCCTTGGCGGTGCCGGCGGCATGCAGATAAATGCCGTTGAGGTAGTAGCGTGTCTCCTCGGTCGAAATGGCGAACTGGGTCTTGTCGATCAGCCGCTTGAGGTCGGCGGCCTTCAGCGTGAATGTGTGCGTCATGTCGCCCGGCGCGAGATCGGGAAAGTCGCTTTCGGGCAGCGTCTGCAGCGTGAAACGGGTACGGCCGGCGCGAATCGCCAAAGCCGCGCGATCGCCGGACGACTCCAGAACGATCTGCGCGCCCTCAGGCAGCTTGCGCACGATGTCGAACAACATGTGTGCCGGCACCGTGGTCGAGCCGCCAGGTCCCACTTCGGCGGCGATTGCGTCAGTGACTTCGACGTCGAGGTCAGTCGCTTTCAGCGACAACTTTGCCCGGTCGGCTTGCAGCAGCACATTGGCCAGAATCGGAATGGTGTTGCGGCGCTCGACGACCCGATGCACGTGGCCCAGCGACTTCAGCAATTCGGAACGCTCTACCGTGACCTTCATCGCTCGACCCGTGGCAGCGTCGCACTCCTTGGTGGACGCCAAAAGTGGCGTGATACGGCAATTTCGGCAAGGCCCGGCATACCGGCGGCCGGGCCTTTTCGGTGCTTTTTCCCTGTCTTTTCACAGGCTTTTGGCGCGACAACTCACCCGGGCAGGGCGGGCAGAACCCATGATGGTGCCCGTCAAGTCGGCTTGCATTCAATCCTGAAGCTGTCGCTTAAGCGACTCGATCTCCTCGGCAAAGGCACTGTCATTGCCGGCCAGACTCTCGATCTTGCGCACCGCGTGAAGCACGGTCGTGTGGTCGCGCCCGCCGAAGCGGCGGCCAATTTCCGGCAGCGAGCGCAGCGTCAAGATTTTTGCCAAGTACATGGCGACCTGCCGCGGCCGCACGACATTGGCGGTACGGCGCGACGACAACAGATCGGCGCGGCTGACATTGTACTGCCGTGCCACGATGCGCTGAATGTCCTCGATCCTGACCCGTTTCGGTTCGGCCGGCCGGATCAAGTCGCGCATTTCTCGCTCGGCCATTTCCAGGGTCACGGGCTGGCCCGTGAGCTTGCTGTGGGCCAGAAGCCGGTTCACGGCGCCCTCGAGATCGCGGCCGTTGTGGGTTACCGACTTGGCGATGTAGACGAGGACCTGTTGCGGCACTTCAAAGCCAGGATGATGCGTGCGTGCGGCAGCGATCCGGCTTTTGAGGATTTCGAGCCGCAATTCCTCGCCCAACGAGGCGATCTCCACCACCAAACCGCCGGCAAGGCGCGAGCGGACACGATCATCGAGGCTTTCGAGATCGGCTGGGGGACGATCGCTGGCGATGACGACTTGGCGCCCGGCATCGATCAGCGCGTTGAGCGTGTGGCAGAACTCGGCCTGGGTGGAGCGACCCTGCAGAAACTGCAGATCGTCGATCACCAGCACATCAATGGCGCGCACCGCCTCTTTGAATGCCAGCGTGGTCTGCGAGCGCAGCGCCGATACGAAGCCGTACATGAACCGCTCAGCGGTCAGGTAGAGCATTTTGCGGTCACCGGCGCTGTTGCCGGCCCAGGTAATGGCCTGAAGCAGGTGTGTTTTGCCAAGCCCGACGGCGGAGTGCACGTAGAGCGGGTTGAACATCAACGGCTCGCCGCGCCGGCTGGTCGCCACTTGTTTGGCGGCGGCATGCGCGAGCGTATTGGAACGACCGACGACGAAGGTCTCAAACGTCAGGCGCGGATCTAGCGGCGAGCCACCCAGCGCTTCATGCACGGTCATATATGGCACGCTGGCCCGCGTCTCCGACCCATTGACAGCGCCTTCGCGCCCGTCGCGGCAGGGCGGTACGGCTTCCGCAATTCTGGGCTTGGCGACGGCTGGCCGGATCGTCGCCGAGCGAACGCTCAGTTCAAGACGCGTGACGTCAGCCTCTTCCTCTTGCCACCGGCTTAAGACTTTCTCGCTGTAATGCGATTGGATCCAGTTGCGCAAAAAGCGCGTCGGCACCGACAGCCGCACCACACCTTTATCAACGGTGTCGAGCTCCATACGGCCAAACCAGCTTGTAAACACGTCGTCGCCAAGTTCGGAACGCAACCGATCTTTGACCCGCCGCCAGCGCTCCTGATCCGTGCCTGTCATCGTAATTCCACTTGTTTTTGCTTCAGCTCGTTTCGAAGGAAAACAGGGCCGAGCAGCTGCGGCGAGAGTCAAACCCGCCCCACCCGGCACTACCGAGACGCAACTCAATTCGTGAAGAAGAAGAACTGGTCAGGCCATGGCGCGGCTTCGCCGGTGGCGAATGCGGCGGACGCGCCAAGGGATGAGTGGCCTCACCCGCTGGACGCGGATCTCGGCCAATAGGTCTTGCTCCGAACGACGCTCGCAGCCCGCAACGGATTGCATATCGTCGTGTTCATGCCCCACCTCCATCGCTCCCAGTTCGATGGTTGTCCGTGAACTCTACGCACAACGCGGCTGCGAGACCTCGACCTGCAGCCCCGGCCTCAATCGGCAACCGACAGGAGCCGCCCAAAGAACCGCCCACCTTTTGGGCGCGACCGGCACGCGTCGAAATCAAAGCGTCTCCGAAGACACAGCTTACCCGCACCCATACTCGATGAGTTTCCACTTAGACCGTTTTTGAAGACCTTCGACGCCGAAGGGAAGGAAACCGTAGCACGCGATTTGCGGCTCGCAACCGCAAAAACACTTACGAAAAACCTGCTGACGCAGTTGAATTTCAGAAGCGCGCGTCCAACCGCACCGCTTCTGTGGCCTCAAAGCATTGACTCAATTCGGCGATTCACAATTCTGTTACAGGACTGTAAAGCTCGGAATGTCTCGATTGCCTGGGCGCGAGCAAATAAGATTCAGCGCGGCGGAATCGCGACAAATCCAAGTCCAATGGCCTTCATGCTCAATAACCCTTTCATTATGCACTGATTATTTTGATCATTTTTTTGGGGTAGCCGTCCGCAGGGCGGCCCGGAACAAACAAAAATGGCAAACGCAAGTTGCGCCAGAGCGCACAAAGGCCCGTGCGAATCACGCACGAGCGCAGGCCCGGCCCTCTTTGCAGATGGCCGTGACAATTAAGCAACGGTTTGATGGCAATTCACTATTCGCCGCGTCTGCCGATGGCGCGCGGCACCAAGGCGTGCCGACGATCCGGTCTTGCTACTTCGCGAGTTTGGCGATTCGACGGGCGAGCCGCGAAACTTTGCGGCGCGCTGCATTGCGATGCACGATTCCCTTTTGCGCCGCACGGATAAGGGCCGGCTCGGCATCGGCCATTGCGCCGAGGGCGCGCGCACGATCACCGGCAGCCAAAGCCTCCTCGACTTTGCGCACTGCGGTGCGCACCCGCGAGCGCCGCGCTTTATTGACGGCGGTGCGGCGCACGGCCTGACGGGCAGCCTTTTTGGCGGACTTGGTATTAGCCATGGTTCAACACAGAGATCGTGAATGCGAGCCGCGCTTATAGGAGTGTCCGGCGGCATCGTCAACGCCAAGGTCGAGCCTTGGAGGCGGCGCCGGCCGATCCGCCTTATCTTGGCATGAAACGCGGCGCGGTGTGCGGCGACGCTTGCTCAGGCCACCCGTTTGGCGCGGACTGCCTCATAGCCAGCGATAACCGCAGCGCGATCGGACCCGGGGAAGGCGGATAACGGTGGCTGCATGCGCGACCATTGCGGGTCGCCATGGATATGGGCCAGCAGCATCTTGATCCCGGGCACCAAGGGCTTGTCGGCGAACAAATTTCGGATCGCCACCGCCGCGGCCAGCGCCCCGGCGTCACCGGAACGATAGGCGCGGGCGCAGAGGTCGGCATTCAGATTGGCGGTCGCCGAGATACAGCCGGCGAAGATGCCCGATCGCGCCTCTGGCAGCGCCGCCTCGGTGGACGGAAAGACCTTAAAGCGCGGCAGGATCCCGGCGGCCTCGCGTGCATAGGCCATATCGCCGGATGAATCCTTGAGCCCGACGATGCGTTCGCCGAACACATCGAGGAGGCGGCGGATCAAGGCGACATGCCAGGGCACGCCTGATTGCGCCGGAAAATGGTAGAGATAGATTGGGATTGGCCGCGCCGCCGTGGCGCCGAGGATTGTCTCGACATAGGCGACCAGACCGTCATCGGGCACGCCCTTGTAATAGAACGGTGGCAGGACCAGAGCGCCGGCAAATCCCAGCTCGGCGGCGTGTTTGGTCAACGCAACGGCATCGGAGGGCGCCGCGGCACCAGTGCCGACCATCATGCGATCGAGCGGCAAGCCGCTTGTCGCATAAGCGCTCATGACGCGCTTGCGCTGATCCAGCGAGAACGAAGTCGCCTCGCCGGTGGTCCCAAGCACGTTCAGCCCATCGCAGCCGTTGTCGAGCAGGAAGCGGGCGAGAGCGATCGAGCGCGCGCAATCCGGTTCGCCCTTGTCGTCAACCGCGGTGGCGATCGCCGCGATCACGCCATGCAGGGTCTTGGCTGTCGCCGTACTCATCGCAATTCCCTACCTTTCGCCGGTCCGGAACGCTGGCTTGCGCCAGGCGACGATCCAGTAAAGCATGCGGCGGCGATGTTCAATCTGGGCCGACCGCATACCAACCGAGGATGGCCAGACGTCTTGCTCCGCTCGCACCAGCCTCCTGTCCGGCAATGAAATGACCCAAAATTTTGATGTCATCATAATCGGCGCCGGCGCCGCAGGCTGCGTACTGGCGAATCGGCTTTCGGCACGTTCGAAGCTCGACGTGCTGCTCATTGAAGCGGGGCGCGACGTCGTACCGGGCGCCGAGCCGGCCGACGTGCTCGATTCCTATCCGCGATCTTACTACAACGACGCCTATTTTTGGCCGGGCCTCAAAGTGCATTGGCGCCGCAAGGACAACTCGCCGCTGAGCGGATTTTCGCAGGGGCGGCTGCTCGGCGGCGGCTCGAACGTGATGGGCATGGTCGCCTATCGCGGCACGCCGGACGACTACGCCGAATGGCAAGCCCTTGGTGCTGCCGGCTGGGGCTGGGACGATGTATTGCCCTACTACCGCAAGCTCGAAAACGATCGGGATTTTGCCGGCACCCTGCATGGCAAAGACGGTCCGGTGCCGATCCGGCGTACCAAGCCCGACGATTGGCCGCAGTTGTCGAAGGCCGTCCGCGAATACGCGGACCAACGTCAAGTCACATTCATCGCCGACATGAATGCGGATTTCCGCGACGGCTATGGTCCGGTGCCTATGAGCAACTGGCCGGAGAAACGCGCCTCAGCGCAGATCTGCTATCTCGATGCCAAGGTGCGCGCCCGCAAGAACCTCGCCGTGTTGACAGAGACTACCGCGACCGGGCTGATCTTTGATGGCCGCCGAGCCATTGGTGTCAGGGTGATCGCGCGCGGCGAACTGAAGCAGATCTTGGGGCGCGAAATCATTGTCGCGCTTGGCGGCATCAACTCTCCGGCCTTCCTCATGCGCGCGGGTATCGGGCCGGCGGCGGCATTGCGGCCTTTGGGCATCGAGATGCGTGCCGACCTTCCGGGCGTTGGCGAAAACCTTTCAAATCACGCCATCATCTTCATCGGCCTGTTGCAGAAGCCAGGTGCGCGGCAATCCGACAAGATCCGCCCGCATCCAATGACCGCATTCCGCTATTCATCTGGGCTGCCCGGCGCGCCGCCCACCGACATGTATATCAACGTGCAATGCAAGACATCTTGGAGCCGGCTGGGCCGTCAAGTCGCCAACCTGGCGCCCTCGCTGCTCAAGCCCATGGCGCGCGGACGCGTCACGCTCGTTTCTGCCGATCCCGCCGTCTATCCGCTGGTCGAGTTCAATCTTGCGGGCCACGAGCTCGACCTGCAGCGCTTCATGCACGGCTTTCGCCGCTGCGTCGACATTCTCGGGCATCCCGCCGTGCGCGCCATGACGCGAATGAGCTTCCCGGTTAAATTCGACGATCGGCTGCGCCGCCTCAACCGCCTCACGGTAGGAAACCGCATCAAGAGCGCGCTGGTCGCGCGCCTGATCGACGCTGTGCCGCCGCTTGCCGGCCCGATCTTTTCGACGCTTGCCGACCGGCATGTCGACCTCGCCGCTCTCGTTGAGGATGACGATGCGCTCGCCGAACACGTTCGGCAGAACATCGCCGGCACGTTTCATCCGGTCGGCACGTGTCGGATGGGCGGGGCAAACGACCGCGAAGCGGTGACCGATCCGGCCGGGCGCGTTCATGGCCTCGACGGCTTGCGCGTCATCGATGCCTCGATCATGCCGACGATCCCGCGCGGCAACACCAATATTCCGACCATCATGGTCGCCGAGAAGCTTGCCGACGCGATATTGCCGGTGATCTAGCCGAAAAGCGCAACGCGCATCCGTTCCGGTGTGGGTTGTAAAGCACATACGAGGCGACATGATCCGCCCCCATCGCAGCACAAGAAAAACCAGCGAGGAAAACACATGAGCGTCATCGACGAGAGCCGCCGCCGCATTCTCACGACCGGCGTGGGCAGTCTCCCACGACGGCACTCGCTCTCCGCGCTTTTGCTGGCGCGCATGCTCAAGCAGTCTTACGATCCGGCTGCGCTGGCGCGCGAGACGATCGAAGCTGTCGCCGAGGTCGTAAAAAAGCAGCTCGACATCGGCATCGACATCATCAGCGACGGCGAGCAGTCGAAGACGAGCTTCCAGCACTACATCGCTGATCGCTTGACCGGGCTTGAGCCGATCCAACCGGCGCGCGGCGAGAAACGCACCCGCGAGAACACCGCATTTCCCACGTTCTACAAAGGCGGCGCGCATTCCGGCTCACAGCAACCACGGCTCGCCTGCACGGGGCCGATCAAATATGTCGGACAAGAGCAACTCGCCGACGACATTGCCAATTTCAAGACCGCGCTCAAGCAAGGCGATCCGATCGGCACTTTTATTCCCTCAGTATCGCCGTCGAGCTGCGCCGGCATGATGGTCAACAGGTTCTACAAAAACGAAGAAGACCATCTGCTCGCCGTCGCCGAAGCCTTGCGCGAGGAATATGAAGGCATTGTCGCTGCCGGTTTCGTCGTCCAGATCGACGATCCGCGGCTGGCAATGAACTACATGCTGTCGCCCGAAGAGACGACGGAAGATTCGCGCAAATGGGCACGCCATCGCATCGAGATACTCAACCACGCGCTGCGCAACATTCCGCCCGATCGCATCCGCCATCATACCTGCTACGGCATCAATATTGGGCCTCGTACCAGCGACTTGGAGATGAAATATCTCGCCGATTTGATCGTGACCATCCGCGCCAATTATTATTCCTTCGAAATGGCCAACCCGCGCCACGAGCACGAATGGGACGTATGGCAGAGCCTAAAGCTTCCCGATGACAAAGTGCTGCTGCCGGGCTGCATCACGCAGGCCACAGTGCTGGTGGAACATCCCGAGCTTGTCGCCCAGCGCATCGTGCGTCTGGCCAAAATCGTCGGCCGCGAACGTGTGATCGCCAGTGCCGACTGCGGCTTTGCCTCGACGCTCTCCACCGGTCAGCCGCCTGAGATTGAACCGGAAATCGTCTGGGCCAAATTCGAAAGCTTGGTCAAAGGCGCGCGGCTTGCCAGCAAGGCGCTCTGGGCCTGAGCTGCGACGCCGGTTGCCGCCGAATAGTGATGGCCTTTCAAATATTTGTGGCAGCGAAAGCGCAGTCGCCTCTTGCGGGATCGCTATTCCCAAATCTGCGGTTTGTGACTAGCCTTCAAATCATAACACAGCGGCAGCGGGACACTCCGGCACATGCGGCAACGCCCCAACAAAACCGCGATCAGGCGAGGAGGAGACTCATGAAACAAAGCTATTCGCTCAACGTCAACGGCACGGTCCACAAAATCGAGGCCGACGAGGATATGCCGCTGCTCTATGCCTTGCGCGACGATCTTGGCCTGAACAATCCGCACTTCGGTTGCGGGCTTGCACAATGCGGCGCCTGCACCGTGCATCTCGACGGCCGGCCGATCCGCTCCTGCATCACGACGATCTCCGATGTCGGCGACGGCAGGGTCGTCACCCTCGCAGGGCTTGGTACGCCGGAAAGACCGCATCCGCTGCAGACCGCTTACATCGAAGAACAGGTGCCGCAATGCGGCTACTGCATCAACGGCTGGATCATGACGGCGGCCGCTTTCCTGCGCGACAACAAGAAGCCGAGCGACGAACAGATCAGGAGCGCGCTCGAAGGCCTGAAGTGCCGCTGTGGCACGCATATGAGCATCCTGCGCGCGGTCAAGCGCGCCGCGGCGATGATGGGCTGACGGGAGGATGCCATGACCAGGATCGAGACAAACTTCTCCCGCCGTGCTCTCCTCAAAGCCGGTGGCGCGCTCGTGATCTCTGTGGGCGCGCCGGTCACGTTCGATCTCGCTCATGCCGACGAGGCGGGCGGCGCCGCGGCCATGAGCGCGACGGTGAAGCCGGCGCTGACACCGGATCAGCTCTCGAGCTACATCGCGGTGGCTGCCGACGGCACGGTCGCCGCCTATTTCGGCAAAATGGATATGGGCCACGGCATTGCGGTGGCGATCGGGCAGATGGTCGCCGAAGAGCTCGATGTTCCGTTCAGAAGCGTCAAAGTCGTCATGGGCGACACTGCAACCAGCGTCAATCAGGGCGGCGCCTCCGGCTCGACCGGAATTCAGGAAGGCGGCAAGCAATTACGTGCCGCCGCGGCGGAAGCGCGCCGCGTGCTCGTGGAAATGGCCGTCGACAGACTGGGCCTTCCGGCCGACCAGCTGCAGGTCGCCGATGGCGTGGTGAGTGCGAAAGAGAATGCCGCCAAGAAAGTGTCCTATGGCGAATTGATCGGCGGACGTTATTTCAATGTTCAGCTCGCCTGGAACGGCAAAATCGGCAACCCGCTTTATGCGCCGGGCAAAGCCAAGCCAAAGGATCCGAAGGATTATCGCGTTGTCGGCCAGCCGATCAAACGTGAAGACGTTGCGCCGCGAGTCTTTGCGCAATTCGATTTTATTACCGACATCAAAGTGCCAGGGATGGTACACGGCCGCATGATCCGGCCAAAAGTTGCGGGCGCGGTACCGGTCAATGTCGACGAAAGCTCGATCGAGGACATTCCCGGCGCCAAGGTCGTGTGGAACCAAGGCTTCCTTGGCGTCGTCGCCGACAAGGAATGGGATGCGATCAAAGCGTCACGGCAGCTTAAGGTCGAGTGGTCGGATGCAAAGCCGCCGTTTCCCGCCCAGGCTGCGATCTACGACTACATTCGCAATACTCCGCCGCGCAAAAAGGAGGCTGGCGGCAAGACGGTCGGCGACGTGGAAGCCGCGTTTAAAAACGCCGCACGCGTGATTGAAGCCGAATACGAATGGCCGTTCCAGTCGCATGCCAGCATGGGGCCGGCTTGCGCAGTCGTTGACGTGAAAGACGATCAGGTCACGATCTGGACCGGATCGCAGAAGCCGCATTACACCCGCGACGGCGTCGCCGCACTTCTCGGCGTGCCGGTCGACAAGGTGCACGCAATGTGGGTACCCGGACCCGGCAGCTATGGCCGCAACGATGCCGGCGACGCGGCCATGGACGCGGCGCTCCTGTCGAAAAGCGTCGGCAAGCCGGTGCGGCTGCAATATATGCGCGACCAGGCTACGGGCTGGGATCCGAAAGGGCCGGCTTCCATTCATCGCGCCCGTGCCGCGCTCGACGCCTCCGGCAAGGTCATTGCCTATGAGTTCATGAGCAAGGGGCTGCCGCGCGTCGACGTCAATTCAAACGAGAGCAAGCCGTATGATACGCTCGCCGGTCAGTTGATCGGCGTGCCGCTGAAATCGGGCGACGGCTTTGCCGTTCCGCAAGAGTCTTACGGCTTCGAGAACAAATACACCTACTGGGAGACGGTGCCGCCGCTGCTCGATCGCGGCTCGCCGCTGCGCACGTCGCATCTGCGCGACCCGGTCGGGCCGCAAATCCACTTCGCCAGCGAATCTTTCATGGACGAAGTGGCGGCTGCACTGAACATGGATTCCGTGGCCTTCCGCCTGCAATATGTCAGGGATCCGCGGGATATTGCGGTCATAAAGGCGGCGGCCGAAAAGGCCGGGTGGCAAACGCGGCCGTCGCCGCGCAAGAACCTGACCGGGACCAAAGTCTCAGGTCGAGGCTTTGCCTATGTGCAGCGCGGTCTGACGCGGGTTGCCATCGTTGCCGAGGTGGATGTCGACCGCTTGAGCGGAAAAATCTGGGCGCGCAAATTCACCGTCGCGCATGATTGCGGTCAGATCATCAATCCGGACGGGCTGCGCCACGCGATAGAAGGCAATGTCGTGCAGGGCATCAGCCGCACGCTGTGGGAAGAAGTGAAGTTTGACAACAAGAACGTCACCAGCATCGATTGTCTGACCTATCCGATCCTCGACACCACCGAGACGCCGGAGACGATCGAGACGGTTCTGATTGATCATCCGGAGATCGAGCCGTCCGGTGCCGGTGAACCCGCGACACGTCCGGTCGCTGCCGCCATCGCCAATGCGGTCTTTGACGCGACCGGCGTGCGCATCCGGCGCGTACCATTTTCGCCGGATAACGTGAAGTCGGCGCTGTCCTGAGACGCGCCCTCTCCCCCGAAACGAGGAGAGGGCGTAAGCTTCCCCTATGACGGCAATCATATGCTCACTCGACGAAGCTCTCGCGCCGATCGCAGACGGCTGTGTGCTGGCGGTGCCGCGCGAGAGCTCGGGCGCGGCGATGGCGGCGACGCGCGCACTCATTCGCCGCGGCATCAACCGCCTGCATCTGATTGCGCTGCCGACCTCTAGCCTGCAGGCTGATCTTCTGATCGGTGCCGGCTGCATCGAGACCCTGGAGACCTCCGCAGTCAGCCTCGGCGAATTTGGTCCGGCGCCATGCTTCACTTCGGCGATTCTGTCCGGCACGGTCCGCATGCTGGACACGACCTGTCCCGCCCTGCATGCGCAATTTCAGGCCGCCGAGAAAGGCGTGCCGTTCATGCCGCTGCGCGGGCTCATCGGCTCGGACGTTTTGGCGCAGCGGCGAGATTGGAGAGTGATCGACAATCCGTTCGGCAAGGACGATCCAATCGTGCTGCTGCCGGCGCTCTCGCCCGATGTGGGCTTGTTTCACGCGCCGATGGCCGATCATTCCGGCAATGTGTTTGTCGGCACCCAACGGGAGCTGATCACGATGGCACACGCCGCGCGCAAGACGGTTGTAACGGTCGAGACGATTCATGACGGCGATCTGTTGCGCGATCCGACCCTCGTCGCCGGCACGCTGCCGGGCTTCTATGTCGAAGCGGTGGCTGTCGAGCCGCGCGGCGCCTGGCCGCTATCGCTTCCCGATCATTATGCCATCGATGCGGCGCATATGAGCGAATATGCACGGCTCGCCGCCGCCCCGGAAGGCTTTGCAGACTATTTGCAGCGATATGTTTATGAGCGGCGGGCCGCTTGAGCCGTTCCGTGACGAGGAATTGCTCGCCGACGTCATCTGCCGGCTGATCGGCGATGTACGCCATGTCGGTCGGCGCCGCCTCGCCGATTCCGGCGACCGCGGCGCTGCTTGCGCGCGAGCGTGGCGGCGGCAGACCCTATGTGTCGCTGCTTGGCAGCCGCGCACACACGTTCTTCACCGACGGTGCGCGCGAGCTGTTCGATTGCGCGGGCCAGGGACGCGTCGACGTGTTCTTTTTGTCCGGCGGCCAGATCGACGGGGCAGGCAATATCAACCTCGTCAGCATCGGTGATTACGCCCGCCCCAAGGCGCGCTTCCCCGGCTCGTTTGGGTCCGCTTACCTCTATTATGTCGTGCCCAAGGTGATCCTATTCCGGGTCGAGCATTCCCGCCGCACACTGGTGCCCAAAGTCGATTTTGTCAGTGCGCCCGGCGGCAGCGCCGATCATGTTTTCCGTCCTGGCGGTCCGATTGCGCTGGTCACTAGCCTATGCTTGTTCGCCTTCGATCGGCAGCACAGGCGCTTTCGGCTCCAGAGCGTCCATCCCGGTCACAGCGTTGATGAGGTGATCGAGAATACCGGGTTCGCCTTCGACCAGCCGGCCTATATCCCGGTGACACCGGCGCCGTCGACCGAGACGTTGCGTCTGATGCGTTCGCGGGTGGCGCCGATGCTGGCCGAGGTCTATCCACAATTTGCCCAAAGCGTGTTTGGCGCCACCGCCTGCGCACGCTGACTTGGAAGCATTGCCTAGCCCGCCGCGTCATGGTTTTTATGCGCCCGCGATAAGAAGCGACAGGGAAGGGACACGCGGTGAAGACAGTTGAAGCGGGGGTAATTGGCGTCGGATGGATCGGCGGCTTGCGGGCGGAGACCCTGGCGCGCACCGCTTTGGTTGATAAGCTTCACCTGTGCGACATCAAGCCGGATCGGCTCGCCGAAGTGAGCAGGCTCTATGACCCGGCAAGCGCCACGCTCGACTATCAGGATATAATCAAGAACGACAAGATCCGGGTCGTTTACATCTCGACTACGCCGGAGGCCAACCACTATCCGATCGCACGCGATTGCCTCAAGGCCGGCAAGAACGTGATGCTGGAAAAGCCGATCGCGCTGGAGCTGTGGGAGGCTGACGAACTGATCCAGCTCTCCAAGCGCAACAATCTGAAATTCACTATTGGCTATTCGCAGCGCTTCAATCCGAAGATCGCCTACGCCAAGAAGAAGATCGTCGACGGCACGCTCGGCAAGGTCGTTTCAGTGCTGGTCAGCCGGCATCTGTCACGCGACCTCGGCAAGAAGATTGCCAGCCGGGTGCGGCTGTCGCCCGTGGTGATGGAATCCACCCACGATCTCGATTTTGTGTTCTGGCTGCTCGAGCCGGCCAAGCCGGTGCGGGTCTACAGTCAAGGTGCCTACGGCTACATGAAGGAGGTCAATGGCTCGCATGACATCATGTTCACGACTGTTACCATGGACAACGGCGTCGTGGTGATGATCGGCGGCGGCTGGAATTTTCCGCCGAGCTACCCGAATTACTGCTCGACCTGGATCGAGATCACCGGCACCGAAGGCGCGCTTACGCTCGACGACACGCAGCGCGATAACTGGCTGAATACCGCAAAGCGCGGTCAGGAATTCACCATGTCAACTATGCCGGGCGAGTGGGTCGATCACGTCTATGCCGGCGGCATCGGGCCGGAGACCATGCATTTTCTGGAAGCTTGCATCCGCGACACCAATGTCATGGTGACGCCGGAAAGCGCCCGGCGCGTCATGGAAACCTATAGCGCGGCGGATCTGTCGGCCGACCGCAACCAGCCGATCGATTTGCCGCTCACCAACGAGACGATTTCCGGCATCGCCGAGCTGAAACAAAAGAACCGCGCGGGGTTGAATGTATGAAAAAGCACGCCAAGGGCCTCGGCCTCGCTATCATCGGCGCCGGTCGTGTGGGTCTGTTCCGCGGCGAAGTGGCAGCGCGTCATCCCGCAGTCGAATGGATCGGCATTGCCGAGCTCAATCATAATCGCGGCGGCGATGTCGCTGCAAAAATTAACGCCGACTTCGTCACCACCAGTCATCGCGAGCTTTTGGCGCGGCCGGAGGTGAACTGCGCCATCATCGCCACCGACGAACATCTCCATGTCGATCCAATTTTAGCGGCGGTCGAGCGCGGCGTGCCGATGTTGATCGAAAAGCCGCTCGCCACCGATCTCGCGCAATCCGCGCGCGTGCTCAAAGCGATCACCGAGGCCAAGCTCGACGCCGTCGTCGGTTACACCCAGCGCTTTCGCCGCAAATGGCTCGCCGGCAAGGAGAAGGTGCGCAGCGGCGCGCTTGGCGATGTCACAATGGTGACGTCGCGCGCCTTCATGAATCGGCTGGTCGCCATCGACAATTACAAGCGCACGGACGACCCGAGCGCGATCTCGCCCATGGTGATTTCCGGCACCCACGCGCTCGACATCGTGATGTGGTATCTCGAAGGCAAAGAACCGGTTGAATGCTATGCGCGCTCGGTCGATAAGGTCTTGGGGCCGCTCTACAAAGGTATCGATGCCACCGCTGGCATGATCATGTGCGCGGACGGCACAGTCTATCATCTTAACATTTCCTGGGCGCTGCCGATCACCTGGCCGGGCGCGGTCTATAGCCTCGAAGTCGGCATCAACGGGACGCATGGCGTGCTCACGATCGACGATACCCATCGCGACATGGTGCTCGCAGTCTCGGCGCCGCAAAGCGAAGGCTATGCGCCGGATCAGAGCCGACTCGTCGACTTTCTCGGCTCCTATCCGCCCGGCGATATGGCGCTCGGCGAATTGCGCGGGCCGATGCGGGAAGAGACCGATTCATTCCTCAATCGCGTCTCGCTCGGGCTCTCCACTCAGGCCGCCACGGCGGCAGAAGCGCATGACAGACTGATGCTGACCAAGGCCCTCGATCTGTCGGCGAAGCTCAAGCAGCCGGTCAAGCTGCCGCTTGAGGCGGATTACGGCCGGCGAGCGGCCTAGCGCGCCGATTCTCTCGGCTCTCTGCGATCTGAAGTGCATCGGTGATCCTCCGGTATTCGTTCTATTTGTAGGAGCGCCCAAAACACCAAGCTCGACAACGTCCCGGCGCTTTGTTCATTCAATCTTCGTGCCAATCCGCGGCGCAAGCAAAAGCTCAATGCAAACAACGTGCTTGGCAGGCGTGAGCGGCGTCACCTGCGCAGACGCGATTCAATCTGTGCAAAATCTGTGCAGCAATCAACGGACCGGCTTAGCGCAAGGCCACGAGCAAAATAACGATCTCGCTGACTTGTTCGACGGCGCCCAGTACATCGCCGGTCTGACCGTCAATCTGCCTTCGACTGAGCCAGAGCATTATTGTGACGACGATGAGCAAACAAATAAGCGCCGCGAACATACGCAACGGACCCAGACAGAGCGCAACAACGAGCAGGCCCAAAACCACCGCAGCGGTGAGACTCTCTATCGGAGGCTGGCCCGCAGATGCGGATAGACCGTCGCTGCGCGCCGGCGGTGCCAGGAACATGAATGCGACCATGCTTGCCCGCGCGCCGCAATGCGAGGCGAGCAGCGCCCACCCGACCGACACGGTTGAAAAGAAACTTGCCAGCACGCCGACCCGCAGCAGCAGCGCCAGGATCAGGGCGCAGACGCCATAAGTGCCGATGCGGCTGTCGCGCATAATGGCGAGCTTGTCCTCTTTGGTTGCGCCGCCGCCAAATCCATCCGCCGTATCGGCCAGTCCGTCTTCATGGAGGGCGCCGGTCGCGAGCAGGGTCGCTGCAACGCTTAGCGCCGCGGCCGGCCACGCCAACACGCCAACGCGGTGCAGAATGCCGTAGACCACAGCGCCGATGAAGCCGACAACAAGGCCCACAATGGGAAAAGCCCATGCGGCCAGTGCGAGATTGGCTGGTGCGGAGGGCACCACGCGTGCAAGCGGCAGGCGCGTGGAAAAGGCGAAGCTTGCCCTGAGCTCAGCCAAGCGGCCAGCAAGCCAGTTTTCCGACAGCGTGATCATGCGAGCTTTTCTGGCCGTGCTTGGCGCGATTTGCTAGACACTTTCAATGGGCGATTTTACCTCATTTTCCGCTTTGCGTGCGGCTTGTCTTGATCTGCCGGGAGGCTCTCCCGCGGCCAGCGCGGCGGTGGCGCAGCGCGAAGCAAGGCTCACCAAGCCGCCGCGGAGCCTTGGCCGGCTGGAAGATCTGGTCGCCTGGCTTGCGCATTGGCAGGGCCATGCGCCGCCGCGGCTCGATCGCGTCGAAATTCTCGTCTTTGCCGGCAATCACGGTGTGGCCGGACAAGGCGTTTCCGCCTATCCCGCGGAAGTGACCGCGCAGATGGTGGCAAATTTTGCCGCCGGCGGCGCGGCCATTAATCAGCTTGCCCGTGCCGGCGGCGCGGCATTGCGGGTCATTCCGCTGTCATTGGAATGCCCCACAGCCGATTTCACGCTGCAGCCGGCGCTCGGCGAAGGCGAATTCTTGACGGCCGTCGCAGCTGGCTATGATGCGGTCTCGGCCGACTGCGATCTCATCTGCCTCGGCGAGATGGGCATTGGCAATACGACCGCGGCGGCCGCCATCGCCGCCGCCTTGTACGGCGGCGGCGGCATGCGCTGGGCCGGCCGCGGCACCGGCGTCGACGAAATCGGGCTTTCGCGTAAGCGCGCCGCCATCGACCAGGCGCTTGCGCGCCACGCCGGCATGCTGCACGACCCGCTCGCCATCGCTGCAGCCCTCGGCGGTCGCGAGCTCGCTGCCATTCTCGGCGCCTGTCTTGCAGCGCGGCGCAAGAATGTTCCGGTTCTGCTCGATGGTTTTGTCTGTACGGCCGCGGTCGCGCCGCTCGCCAGACTGCGAGCCGATACGCTGGCGCATGTGCAAGCAGCGCATGTTTCTGCCGAAGCGGGACACCGCATGCTGCTTGATGAGCTTGGGCTCGATCCGCTCCTCGATCTTGATATGCGGCTTGGCGAGGCGTCCGGCGCCGCCGTGGCGCTCCTGCTGTTCCGGGCGGCACTGGCGTGCCATACCGGCATGGCAACCTTCGCCGAAGCGGGTGTCTCTGATCGGCCGGCAGAGGAGGCCGCGCCCAAAGCTGCAGGCTGACTCACGGCTCAGCGGCAATGGCGTGAAAGAAGGTGCCGCCGACACGGCCGCGGCGGCCGCCGCCGGCGCCGAGCGATTTGCCTTCGGCATCCTGCATCTCCGCCAGCGGATCGTCGTCCCCTGCCGCCATAAGGGAGGCGTAGTGGAATTCATGTCCACGCACCAAGGTGCCCTTGCTCCCCAAAGCGCTGTCAGCGAGAAGCCGCGCCGTGCGATAGCCCAGATGCAATTTGCGCCGTGCGAAGCTCGTTGCATGTCCAAGCAGCCCGGCCATTGCGTGCTGCTTGCCGATAGCGTCCTCAAGGACCTGGCCCAGAACCATGTAGCCGCCGCATTCGCCATGCACCGGCCGCGTATGCGCAAAGCGCCGCAGTCCGGACATGAAGCGAGCGGCCGCGGCAAGCTTTTCGGCATGAAGCTCCGGATAACCGCCGGGTAGCCAGCAGCTGTCGGCATGCTCCGGCGGCGGCTCATCGGCAAGCGGCGAGAACGGAATGATCTCGGCCCCGGCATCACGCCAGCCGTTTATCAGATGCGGATAGGCAAAGCTGAAGGCTTGGTCGTGCGCGAGTGCAATCCGCTGGCCCGGTGGCGGCAAAGCCGCCGCGTGCTCCGCATTGGGTGCCAAGGCCAATGGAGCGGCGGAAATCAGAACGGCGTTGAGATCGATATGAGCATTGGCCATCCCGACGAGCCGGTCGATCAACGCGGGGAGCGCCGTGTGCTCCGCGGCTTGCACCAAGCCGAGATGCCGCTCAGGCAGCGCCAGCGCCGCTTCGCGCGGCACCGCACCAAGCACGGGAATACCAAGCGTAGCGATCGCATCGACGACCAGAGCGCGATGCCGCTCGCTCGCCACGCGGTTTAGGATCACGCCTGCGATGCGGACGGCAGGATCATGTGCGGCGAAGCCACGCACCAGTGCCGCGGCCGATTGCGCCTGCCGCGAGACATCGAGCACCAGAACGACCGGGAGACCAAACCGTGAGGCGAGATCGGCGGTGGCGCCACGGCGGCCATTTGGTCCGCCAAGGCCGTCGAACAGGCCCATGGCTCCTTCGATGACAAAAATATCGGCGTCATCGGCCGCCCGTGCGGCAAGCGTCTCGAGCAGCGCGTCCGACATGGCCCAGCTGTCGAGATTGACGCCGGCTCCGCCGATCGCGGCGGCATGGAAGGCTGGATCGATATAATCTGGCCCTGCTTTGGCGGCGCGGACCGTCAGTCCGCGCCGCGTCAGCGCCGCCAAAATCGCAAGGGTCACCGTGGTCTTGCCTGCACCGGAACTCGGCGCCGCAACAATGAGACCGCGCGCGCTCACCGCGGCTCCTTTCGGCCGCTTGGCGCTCGTGGGTGACGCGCACCTGCCGCAGGACTAAAGGAAAAGCTAAAGGAATACTGATGACCAAACAGGTCCCGCCATTGCGCCGGGGTTGGACCACCGGCACCTGCGCCACGGCCGCGGCAAAGGCGGCTTTTGCCGCGCTGCTGACCGGTGATTTTCCCGACCCGGTCGAGGTGACCTTGCCGCGCGGCGAACGGCCGAGCTTTGCGCTTGCCATGACGCGTAAGATGGACGGCGCCGCGCTCGCTGGCGTGATCAAGGACGCGGGCGATGATCCCGACGTCACGCACGGCGCGCTGATCTGCGCCACGGTGCGTGCCGGGGCGCGAGGCGCCGGCGTCACGTTCAAAGCGGGCGAGGGCGTGGGCACGGTCACGCGCGCCGGGCTGCCCGTGCCGCCGGGCGAACCAGCCATTAATCCAGTGCCGCGCCGGATGATCAAAGCGGCCATCGACGAGGTTGCGGCCGCGGTCGGTGGTGCGTCGGATGTCGAAGTGGAAATTGCCATTCCGGGCGGCGAAGCGCTGGCCGCAAAAACCGTGAACCGGCGGCTCGGCATCATCGGCGGTCTGTCGATCCTCGGCACCACCGGCATCGTTGTGCCCTATTCCTGCTCGGCCTGGATTCATTCGATCCATTCCGGCATCGACGTCGCACGGGCCGCGGGCCTCACGCATATCGCCGGCGCGACCGGCGCCAATTCCGAGGCCGGCGTGCAAAAGCTTTACAGCCTGCCGGAAACTGCCCTGATCGACATGGGCGATTTCGTCGGCGGCATGCTGAAATATCTGCGCCGTCATCCGGTGCCGCGGGTTACCATCGCCGGCGGCGTCGCCAAGATGACTAAGCTGGCGCAGGGCCTGAGCGACCTGCATTCCAAGCGTGGCGCGGTTGATCTCGGCGAACTCGCCAATTTCGCCGCGGCCGCTGGCGGCTCGGCGGCCCTGTGCGAGCGGATCCTCGCTGCTAATACGGCGGCGCAAGCGTTTGCGCTCACGCAAGCCGAAGGAATTGCGCTCGGCGACGGGGTGGCGCAGGCGGCGCGCGAAACCGCGGCGAATCTTGTCGCCGGTTGCAACATCGATATTGAAATTCTGGTCTTCGACCGCGAGCAAAATCTGGTCGGTCGCGCACCGTTCAAAAGCTAAAATTGCCGTCACGCCGCTCCTCCGCGGAATCGACGACGATAGTCGGCGCTATAGAGCGCGCTGTCTCGAAAATTCTCGGCCGCGAGAGCCCGCCCGACCACAATCAGCGCAGTGCGTTCGATCTTCGCCGCTGCGACCTGCGCGGCAATATCAGCGAGCGTACCGCGCACGATGCGCTGCGTCGGCGAAGAAGCATGCACTATGACGGCGACGGGGCAATCGGCGCCGTAAAATGGCGTCAGCTCTTTGACCACTTCTTCAACAGCGTGGATGGCCAGGTGAATGATGAGCGTCGCGCCGCTCTCAGCAAATGTCACGAGCTTTTCGTTCTCTGGCATGCGCGAAGCGCGGCCGGACACGCGCGTGAGCACGACAGACTGTGCGACTTCTGGCACGGTCAATTCGCATTGCAGCGCTGCGGCGGCTGCCGCAAAAGCGGGCACGCCGGGTGTGAGCGTGTAGGGAATGCCGCGCCGGTCGAGACGACGCAATTGTTCAGCGAGCGCCGAATAGATCGACAGATCGCCGGAATGCAGCCGCGCGACGTCGTGTCCGGCAGCTTGCGCGTCGGCGAATTCAGCATCGATCTGGTCAAGCGATAGCGGCGCGGTATCGATAATGCGTGCGCCTGGCGGACAATAATCCAGCAATTCGCGCGGCACGATCGAGCCGGCATAAAGGCATACCGGACAACGCGCGATGAGGTCGCGTCCGCGCAGCGTGATCAGATCGGGCGCGCCCGGCCCGGCGCCGATGAAATGTACGGTCATGCTGCGGCCTCGGATGTCGCCAGAGCGCAGGTCGCCGTGCCAAGCACGAGCCGCCTGCCGATCAGGCGCGAGAGCGGTCCTGCCGCGGCCAATGCGGCAGCTTCCGCCACGGAACCGACGCCCAGGAATGCAAGGGCGCGCTCCGATTCCGTTTGGGTGCGGGGGCTCGCGGCCTTTAGCTCCGCTTCCGATACGAAAACGACATTCACGCCAAAACGAGTCGCGGCGGCCTCGATGCCCGCTTCGTTCTTTTTCGCCGAAGCCGTGGCAATGGCGGCCAGTGCCTCCGGCGAAATGCCGGCGTGCGCCAGCGCGGCGCGGATTGCCGCTTCGATCTCGTTTGCCGGCGCGCCGCGGCGGCAGCCGATGCCGGCGATGATCATGGCTTCACCCATAGCCATTGCGTAACCGGCAGCGCAGGGCGCCAGCCGGTCTTTTGGCCGAGCGGTTCCGCGTGCGAAATCGCGATGCGGAGCAATTCGCCGCCAAGCGCCGCGCGGCGTGCGATGAGCAGCGCCTCGCTCTCGAGCGTGACCGCATTCACCACGAGCCGACCGCCGGAACGCAGTGCCCGTGTGGCGGCATCGAGCACGCCGGCTTCGCTCGCGCCGCCGCCGACAAAGATGGCATCGGCGGTCGGCAGGTTTGCAAGCGCCTCGGGTGCCGAGCCTTCGACGATTTCCAGGCCCGGCACGCCGAAACTGGCGGCGTTGCGGCGAATGCGCGCCGCACGATCGTTGCGGCGCTCAACGGCAATGGCCCGCATCGACGGATCGGCCAGCATCCATTCGATCGCGATCGAGCCGGCGCCGGCGCCGATATCCCACAGCAGTTCGCCGCGCCGCGGCGCCAGCGATGACAAAGTCAGCGCGCGGATTTCACGCTTGGTGATCTGGCCGTCGTGCTCGAACAGGCCGTCGGCCAAGCCCTGCACCCGCGGCAATATGCGAGCATCCGAGGCGGCCTGCACTTCGATCGCAACGGTGTTGAGCGCATCGACCGTGCCCAAATCAAAGCTGCCCGCCGTGGTGGCGCGGGCGCGCTCGCGCGGCCCGCCCAGTGCTTCGAGCACTGTGAGCCGTGACTGGCCGAAGCCGGTTCGCGCCAGGAGCTTCGCCAATATTCCGGGTCCGTTGCCATCAGAAGTGAAGGTAAGAATCCGCGCGCCCGGCTGCAGATGCGGCCGAACCAGGTCGAGATCGCGGCCATGCAACGACAGCAACACGGTGTGCGGCAACGACCAACCGAGCCGAGCCGCGGCCAGACTGAAGGCCGATGGCGCCGGTACCACGATCATCTCCCGCGGGTTGATATGCCGTGCCAGCACGGCGCCGATGCCGTAATGGAACGGATCGCCCGATGCGAGCACGCAAATCTGTCGGCCGCGATGCTGCAAAACCTCGTCGGCGGCACGATCGAATGGGCTCGGCCAGGGTCGCGCTGCGCCGTGAATGAGCGCCGCCGCCAAGCCCAGATGACGGCGGCCGCCGAATACGATTTCAGCCGCTTCAATCAGTGCGCGGGCCACCGGGCTCAACCCTTCGACGCCGTCCTCGCCAATGCCGACAATGGACAGCCAGCGCGGCGATGCGGCAGTGTTGTCGGCTAGCCAATCTGGAAGCGGTGTACTGAGCCGGATATCAGGACACATGCCACGCATCCTCATTCTCGGCGGCACGGCGGAGGCGCGCGCATTGGCGGAGCGCCTGGCCATGCGCGCGGACCTGGACGTCACACTCTCGCTTGCCGGACGCACGGCCGCACCGGCGGCATTGCCCGTCCCGGTGCGGCGCGGCGGCTTCGGCGGTGCAAAAGGCCTTGCCGATTATCTCGCGCGCGAGCGGATCGATGCCTTGATCGACGCCACGCATCCTTATGCCGCGGTCATTTCGGCAAATGCCATGACGGCCGCGCAGCAGACAAGAGTGCCTTTGCTGGCGCTGCGCCGTCCGCCGTGGAGCGCGGTGCCCGGCGATCGCTGGACGGAGGTCGACAATGCCCGCGCCGCAGTGCTTGCGCTCGGCGAAGAACCTCGCCGCGTCTTTGTCGCGCTCGGTCGCAACGAGCTTGCTCCTTTCACGACCGCGCCACAGCACTTCTATCTGTTTCGCAGCGTTGATCCCATCGCGCCGCCATTGCCGCTGCCATATGCGCATTATGTGACCGCTCGCGGTCCGTTTAGCGAGGCAGAGGATCGAGCACTGCTTGGCGCGCATCGGATCGAAATCGTCGTGGCTAAGAACAGCGGCGGCGGCGCGACCTATGGCAAGATCGCCGCAGCGCGTGCGCTCGGACTTGACGTCATTATGCTGCGCCGCCCGGCCGCGCCCGATGCGCCAGCGGTCCAAACAATCGCCGATGCCATTACTTGGCTTGATCATGCGCTTACCTTGGCCGCGGCGCGCGGCGTATAGACGAGTGGCGCACGGCCTGGCCGCCTAACGACACGAGTGTCGGGCGAGCCGACGATCACCAGCGTCGCCATGTCGGCATGCGCCGGATCGGCCTCGGCAAGCGCCATGATGCTGATGTGCTCATCCGGTCTGCCGACGGCGCGGCCGAACACCACAGGCGTTGTTTGCGGCAGATGCCGGCGCAGCCGATCAAGCGCACTGCCGAACTGCCAGGGGCGCGTCCGCGAAATCGGATTGTAGAGCGCCATGACCAAGCCGGCCTTTGCCGCCGCGTCGAGCCGCTGCTCGACCAACTCCCAGGGCTTGAGATTGTCGGAGAGTGACAGCGCGCAGAAATCATGGCCGAGCGGCGCGCCAATGCGGGCTGCGACAGCAAGCATGGCGGTGATGCCGGGAACAAAGACGACATCCAGCGCGCGCCATGCCTCGGGGCCGTGCTCAATTTGCTCGCACACTGCCGCCGCCATGGCGAACACGCCGGGATCGCCGCCCGACACGACCGCGACGCGGGCGCCTTCTGAGGCATGCCGCAGCGCCATGGCCGCACGCGCGCCTTCCTCGCGATTGTCGGACGGATGGCGGCTTTGCCCCGCCCGAGCCGGTACGCGATCAAGATAAGGCCCATAGCCATACAGCGCGTCGGCCGCCGCGAGCGCATGCGCTGCTTCCGGCGTCAAATGGCGCGGATCGCCCGGCCCCAAGCCGACGACGGTCAGGCGGCCACTCATCGCTCGTTCCCCGGCTGGTGCTCCCAACCGGGCACCAGCACGACAGCAAAATAGGGCGCGTCGTCATCGACCTTGGCAGCAAGCGGGATCATCTTCTCTTCAGCCGTCGTGCCGCGCTCGACATAAAGCGCACGGGCCAAGCGGCCGCTCGTTGCGAGCGCGCGGCGGAGCTTTGGCAAATGCCGGCCGACTTTCATCACCACCGCCGCATCGGCCTCGGATAAGCGCCGTACCAATTCCGATTCAGGCAAGGTTGCCGGCAGCACGGTGAAGACATCGTCGCCCTGCGCGATCGGCATGCCGGCCGAGGACCAACAGCCCGACATGCCGGTGACGCCTGCAATAATTTCGGTGGCAAACCGCGGCGCCAGCCGCGCGTGCAGATGCATATAGGAGCCGTAGAACAGCGGATCGCCTTCGACGATCACCGCGACGGTGCGGCCCGATTCGAGATGGGCTGCAATATCTGCGGCGGCTTGGTCGTAGAAATTGCAGATCGCCTCGCGATACTCTTTGCTGCACGCCGGCAGTTCGGTCGTAACGGGATAAAGGAGCTGCATCTCCGTAACGCCTGGCCGCAGATAGCCGGCCGCAATCGCGCGCGAGTGGCTGGCATTGCCGGCTTTGGCGAAGTGCGCGATCACATCGGCGCGCTCAAGCGCGCGCATCGCCTTTAGTGTCATCAGTTCCGGATCGCCCGGTCCGACACCGACGCCGAAGAGCTTTCCCGTGGTCGTCGGTGCTCTCATAAGCCAGCCTTCGCCAGAGCGTTGACCGCAGCGGCGGTCATGGCACTGCCGCCCGCGCGGCCGCGCACGATCAGATACGGCACGCCGTGCGAATTGGCGGCAAGCGCGTCTTTGGATTCGGCGGCGCCGACAAAGCCCACCGGGATGCCGAGAATGGCCGCAGGCTTGGGCGCGCCGGCCCCGAGCATGTCCAGAAGTTGAAACAGCGCTGTCGGCGCATTGCCGATTGCAACCACGGCGCCCTGAAGCCGGTCGCGCCACAGCTCAAGCGCGGCCGCAGAGCGCGTTGTGCCGTTCTCCGCCGCAAGTGCCGCCGTGCGCGGATCATTAAGCGTGCAGATCACATCGTTGTTCGCCGGCAGCCGTGCGCGCGTGATGCCGTGCGCCACCATCTCGGAGTCGCAGAGGATCGGCGCGCCGGCGGTGAGTACAGCGCGCCCGACTGCGACCAGAGCGCCGCCGAACACAATGTGCCGCGCCATATCGACCTGGCCGCAGGCGTGGATCATGCGCACGGCGACTTCAGCTTCTTCAGCCGAGAAGCGCGACAGATCGGCCTCGGCGCGGATGATGGCGAAAGATCGCTCATAGATCGCGGCGCCGTCACGCAAATAGGCCGCAGGCTCAGCCATGAGCATCCTCCTGCCTGCGCTCGCGCACATGGTGCTGGACGGCGCCTGCCAGTTCGCTTGCGGTAACGACCGCGAATGGTACGTCGTGCGGCGAACCGTCGGCAATGAGCGCACAGCCTTCCGGAGTTCCGACAATCGTTAAGGCTGCCGTCGCGTTTTGCGCGCAGCCCTTGGCGCAGCCGGAAACGTGAATCGTGCCGGCAAAACCCACGGCATTCCGGGCAATGACCGGCGCCAGGGCGCGCGCCGGCAGATGCGCCGATGCACAAATTGGCGCCCCGGAACAAGCGATCACTCTCAGGCGTGGATCGTTGCCGTCTGTAACGAAGCCGAGCTGCTCCGCCGCGGACGCAAAGCTTGAGACAGATTGCGCGGCGAGGCCGATTGCCAGCAGCACACAACCTGGCGCGGTACGCAGGCTACTTGCGCCCGTCGTCTTTGCCGCCCCCGCCAGCTCTTCAAGCGCGCTTGCATCGGCATGGCCGAAGGCAAGCGCGACGCCGCGCGCCATCGTCTCATCGCGCAGCGGATATGAACCGAGAGCTACACCGCGCTCGCGCCTGAGCGAGCGGCCGTCTTGGCCGGGCAGCAAAAGTTCTCGGATTGCGGGCAGAAATACCTCGACGCCTTCCCGGGCGAGGATCTCGCGTGCTCGCACATCGCGACCGCGCCGTGCGATCACCTCAAGCAGGCGGATCACAGTTTCGATCCCCTGCGCGGGCGCGACTTGGCCCAACTCGGCTGCACGCGCTTGATCGCCACCGACACTCACACGCAGCATCAGGTCGCCTTCCGTTGCATGTGCATGAAGCCGAATGTCCGCCGGGATCGTCTCAAGGTCGATCGCGCCCGCGCTGTCGATCACAACAGAGACTTTCGGCGAAAGCCTCGCCGCGAGCCCGCGCTGCGCGATCGCGCTCCGCAAATCCGCCACAAGCCCGGTCGCGTCAAATATTTCTTGCGCATCGAGGCCGCCGAGCGGATTGCCAAGGATCGAAACAGCATCGCCGGCCGCCATATCGAGCGCGGCGATCGCCGCTGCAAATTGGGGCGCGGAGATCGCGTTGAGCCCGCGCACCTGAATGCTGCCGCGCGAGGTGACTTCAATAATCCCATTGCCGTAACGGCGCCCGGCCGCGCACAAATCTGCAAAGGCGTGCAACGAAATTGTGCCCTTTGGAACGAGACGCACCAATAGACCATCGCCGGTCTGCATCGGTGCGAAGAGCCCAGGGCAGGCGCCGCGTCGCTTGGGCATTGCTGCAGCGAGGAGCGTCATGGCATTGCCTTCGCGCGAAGGGCGCCGAGCCCGGCATCCACATCGTTGCGGCGCGGATGCCAAAAGCCGCGGCGACGCGCCGCATCAAATTTTTCGGCGATCGCCGCCGCTGCCAGCGGATTCTCACGAAGCAAGAACTCGTGCACGGCGGCATCGGCGACATAGGCTTCGTAAAGCAGATCGAACAGCGTGCTGCTGACCGCGTCCGTCATTTGGGCGAAGTCAAAAAGACGCCCCACCGCTTCGGCGAATTCCGCCGCACCGCGCGGACCATGGCGCATCTGGCCGGCGATGAAGCGTGGATTCACCGCGCGCGCGCGGACAATCCGTGCCAAGGCGGCCGACAAGGCACGCGCCCGCGGCCGTTGCGGATCAGTCGTGTCGAGCATTACAAGATCGACCGATCGGCCATGCATCCTTGCCGCCGCGGCAAAGCCGCCGACGAACGCGGCATCTTCGTCGCCTTCAAGCAGATCGCGCGCCGGATCGTCGCCGATATGGACCAGGAGATCGGCACCGGCGACGCGCTGCGCAAAGCCTTCGGGCGAAAACTTCGCCTCACCTTCAGCGCCGCCATAAGCGTGCGAGGCGGCCGCGAGATAGGCCGCGCCGATCTGCTCTGGATCAACATCTCGGCCGAGCAGGTCCTCGATGCCTGCACCGTAAACACCCGGTGCCGTACCGAAAACGCGCAGGAGCCGCCCGTTGCCGTTGATCCGACGCGCTGCCGCAAGCGGATTTTCATCGTCGGCCTCGTCGCGCGCCGCGACGGCTTGGACTGCGGTGTCGATCAGCGCGATCTGCGCTGGGAACAAGTCGCGGAACAGGCCGGAAATACGCCAGGTGACATCGACGCGCGGCCGTCCTGCGGCCGCGGTCGGCAGCACTTCGATGCCGGTGACACGCGCGGTCGCGGCGTCCCAGATCGGCCGGCAGCCCATCAGAGCCAGGCCCTGGGCAATCTCTTCACCGCCGGTGCGCAAGGTTGCGCTGCCCCACGGATCGATCACGACCGAGCGCGGCATCTCGCCGTGCGTTTGCAGGTGCGCACGCACGACCTCCTCAGCGGCGCGGCAGCCGAGCTCCATGGCCGTTGAGGTCGGCAAGGTGCGCGGATCGGCGGTAAAGAGATTGCGCCCGGTCGGCAACACGTCGCGCCGGCCACGTGCCGGTGCGCCGGCAGACCCAGGCGCAACGCGGCGGCCGTCGAGCGCTGCGATCAAGGAGGCGCGCTCGGCTGCGGCGCTGGCCTGCCAGGTTGGATCGTCGATATCGGTCGGTGCGCGGCCATAAATGTGCTGGCCGTCTTTGACTGCGAGATCCTTCAGATCGCAGAGCCATGCATCGATGCGTCGGAGCGCCTCGTCAGGCCCGGTTGAGCCGCCGATCCCAGCCTCGCGGGCCAGGCCGGTGCGCTCCGCGGTCTCGACGATCAGCTTGGCCAACCGTTCGCGGCGGCGCCGGTCGAGGCCGTCGGCCTGCGCGTATTCGTCGAGCAGCCGTTCAAGCTCCTGGGCTTCGCCGCTTGGGCCGCCGGCAATAAGCGGCGGCGGCAGGTGTCCGATGGTTATGCCGGCAATGCGGCGCTTGGCTTGCGCGGCCTCGCCGGGATTGCTGACGATGAACGGGTAGATGATCGGCAGCGCACCGGTGACGATCTCGGGGAAACATTCGCTGGTCAGCGCGACGGCTTTGCCCGGCAGCCATTCCAGCGTGCCATGCGCGCCCATATGGATCAGCGCGTCGACCCCGGCCACGTGTCGCAACCACAGCGCGAAGGCGACCAGCGCATGGCGCGGCGGCAGCGCTGGGTCGTGATAGTCGGCGCGGCGTTGCGCGGCGCGCCCGCGATCCGGCGGCAACGCGACCAAAACATTTCCGAATTTTCGCGCGCGGAAGCAGAAGGCGCCGTTGCGCACATCCGGGTCGTCAGCCGGCGCGCCCCAAGCCTGTCGCAGCCGCGCCGCCGCTGCCGGTGGCAATCGCGACAGAAAGTGCTCGTACTGCGGCACCGCGAGCTGAGCTTCGTTGCATTCCCGCGTCAAGGCATCGAGTAAGTCGCGCGGCGTCCGCGGCGCATGGCTTACGACATAGCCGGCGTCGGCGAGATCCTGCAGGACCGCGACGACACTGGCCGCAACATCGAGACCGACGGCATAGCCGGCGCGACCCGGCGCCCCGGGATAGTCCGGCATCAGAATTGCGATTTGCCGCTCATTGCGCGCAAGCCTCTGAAGACGCGCGAACGCGGCAATTCGGTCCGCAACCGCGCTGACGCGGTCAGGCTCGGGCCGGCTTTGCAGTGTCGTGAAAGCAAGCCCATCGTGCGGCCGCAGTGGATGTTTGAACGCGATGGCGCCGGCGAGGACGCGCCCGTCAAGCTCCGGCAAGACCACATGCATGGCAAGATCAGCGGCGCCCAGCCCGCGCGGACTGTCGCGCCACGCAGCACGTTTGGTCGTCGCGCTGACGACTTGCAGAACTGGAACGCCCGGCTCGTCGAGTACGGTGGCCTCTTCACAACTGCCACCGCAGACGGCAAAAGCCGTCATGGTCACGATCAGAGCTGGATTGAGCCGGGAAAATGCGCGCCGCAGAAAATCGGCGGCATCGCCATCTTTAAGGCTCGTCACGATAAGCGGCGCTGGCGCAAGACCGCGCGCCGCAAGCGCGCTATGAAGATCGTCGATCGGTCCGGTATCGGCCGCGAGCAACATGGCGCGATAAAAGACGATGGGCACGATCGGTCGAGCGGTCTTAAGCGATGCCGTCAGCTGCGCCAGTTCGACCGCGCCTTGGCCCGGCAAATAGCCGGCGAGCCGCGGCACTGGCCGCGGCTCAGGCAATTCCAGATCAGAGCCGGCATAGTGCGCCAGCGCCCGCAGCAAGCCGCGCAGATTTTCGGGCCCGCCTTCGCGGAAAAAGCGCAGCAGGCCTCCAAGCTCTGCAGCGCCCAGTGTCGAAGCGGCGGCCAAACGCGGGTCATCGCGATCTTCGCCCGGCAGCACGGCGAGCACGATGCCGCACTCGCGCGCCAAAGCTGAAAGCCGCTCGATGCCGTATTTCCACCAATCGAGGCCGCCGAGCAGCCGGACCAAGATGACCTTGGCGTGAACGGCGACGCGATCAATCCAAAGATCGACCGACATCGGATGGCGCAGATCGCGCAGATGCGCGAGCCGCACGCTCGGGAGCATTTCGCGCTCGGCCTGCCAAGCGGCAGCAAGCGCTGAGAGATCGGTGTCGGCAAACGACAGAATTGCGATGTCGCCCGGCGGCTGGCCGAGATCGACCGCTTCGACGATTTCGTCGAGGCCGGTTGAGCTCGTCGTCAACAGATGCATCGCGCAGCCTGATCAGCCAACAAGCGCCTGCGTCACCGCGGCACGGTCCAGTCCCTTCAGTCCGATCACCACCAAGCGGCCTTCGCGTATTTCCGATGCGTCCCAAGGCCGATCGTATTGATGCGTGACACGAGGCCCGACCGCCTGCACCAGCAGACGCATGGGTTTGCCCGCAACCGCGGCAAAACCTTTCACGCGCAGCACGTCGAAGCGCTC
>JAJPJB010000093.1 GCA_021324465.1 Hyphomicrobiaceae bacterium | reverse complement strand
CGCTAAGCCTTTGGCCTAGCGGGCGAATTTGGTTGCGGGGGTAGGATTTGAACCTACGACCTTCAGGTTATGAGCCTGACGAGCTACCGGGCTGCTCCACCCCGCGGCAAAGCGTTGATTTTTCGCAGGGTCATGTAGCAAGCGCCCCGCCATAAGGGAAGTGCGGCGGGCCGCATTCTTCGTCATAATGCCGCGGCAAGCCCCATTGAACCGCCCATGCACGGCCCCCTGGAAACGGCAATGGCCGAAAAACCCGCCCTTAAGCCCAAAGCGGCGATCGGGCCGGCGGTGCGCGCGGTCGGGGGTCATATCCTGGCCGAGGCGCGCGTGGCGATCAGCGATCCCGAACGCAGCAGCGAGGCGGCGGTGCACGAATTCCGCCGGACCATGAAGCAATGGCGCGCGCTGATGCGGCTGCTGGCGCCTTTCATCCCGGACGCAGCGCGCTGGCGCCATGAAGCGCGCGATCACGCCCGCTCGCTGGCTTCGGCGCGCGACGGCGCCGCCGCGCTCAACGCCTTCGAAGGCCTCATCACAAAGGGCAACCTGGTTCTGTCGGCACGCTCGAACGAGACCATTCGCGGCCGGCTCGAAGCGCTGCGCGCGAGCGAAGAGAAATCGGGGCTCACGCCCGAGCTTCGCGATGCCATCCTGGCCTGGCTTGATCTCGCCAGTGGCGCCGTTGAGATGTGGCCGCTCGATCCGTTCGACTTTTCCGCGATCGCCGCGCAGCTTACGATCAGCTATCGCAACGCGCGCCGGCATGTTCCCGACGATTGGTCGGCGGCGAGCGGCGAAGACCTGCACATATTGCGGCAGCGTGTGGTCGCCCTGCGCTATCAAATGGAGCTGGTCGAACCGCTGTGGCCGCGCTTTGGGCGGATGTGGACCGATGAGGCCGAACGGCTGCGCGGCCGGCTCGGCCAATGTCAGGATATCGAAGTGCTCAAGCGGCTGACCGAGCCGCGTCAGCTGCTGGCGCATTGGCGCTCGCGGCTGACGCCGGCCTGTGCCGAGCGCTCCGCGGCACTGGCGCAGCGCGCGGCGCGCATCGCGCACCGACTGTTTGCGGAGAAGCCGAAGGCATTCCGCTCTCGGCTCGAGACGCTGTGGGAGCAGGCGCGGTAGCAATTCGGTGTCCCGGGCGGGGCACGGCCGGCGAGGCTGCGCTGCAGATTTGGGATTCTCGCACGCCGCGCCTGCGAAGGTCCCGCATCGGCGGTGCACCGCTTCCCGCCGCCCCGCGCGTCATTGCACCGTCGCGCCGTTACTCATTCCCAGATAAATCTCCTGCACCTGCGGATCGCGCGCCAGCTCGGCCGCGGCGCCTTCAAGCGCGATGCGGCCGGTCTGCAGCACATAGGCGTAATCGGCAATGCCGAGCGCGAGCGGGATCGATTGCTCCGCCAACAACAATGTCAGGCCGGCACGATGCAGTTCGTCCAGCGTGTCGTAGAGCTGCTCGACCACGGCCGGCGCCAGCCCCAGACTCGGCTCATCCAGCATCAGCAGACGCGGCTCGCTCATCAGCGCGCGGCCGAGCGCCAGCATCTGCCGCTCGCCGCCGGACAGCGTTCCGGCCGATTGTTTCCGCCGCTCGGCGAGCCGCGGAAACAAGGTGTAGACGCGCTCGAACAGCGCGGCCATGCGCGCGCGGTCGGCCAGCGCCACGGCGCCGAGCCGCAGATTCTGTTCGACGGTCTGGCCGACGAACAGCCGCCAGCCTTCCGGCGACAGCGCCAGGCCCTTGGCGACGATGGCATAAGCGGGCTGCCCGGTGATGGCTTCGCCGCGCCAGGCGATGTGCCCGCGCGACGGCCGCACCAGGCCGGCAATGGCATTGAGCGTCGTCGTCTTGCCGGCGCCATTGGAGCCGAGCAGCGCCACCACCTGCCCGGCTTCGACCTTCAGTGAAATGTCGCCGACGCCGACCAGATCGCCGTAGCGCACTTCGAGGTGGTCCACCGTCAGCTCGGGCATTTGGCATCCGCCTCGCATTTCCCGTCGCCTCCGCCCAAGCGGGGCTGCGTCGTCACCGGCGGCGCAGGACCTTTCCGCGCCATGCGTATGGACTCCCGCCTGCGCGCGAATGAGGGCTTCAGTCCCACTGTCAGGTCCCCTGTCCGCGATGCCGCCGGCCCAGATAGGCCTCAATCACCGCCTGTTCGCGCACCACCTGCTCCGGCGTGCCGGTGGCGATGACACGGCCCTGATTGAACACCAGCACGCGCTTGGTCAGGGTCATGATCACCTCCATGATGTGCTCGACGATGACCATGGTGATGCCCATCTCGTGAATGCGTCGCACCAGCGCGATCGCGTCGCGCAATTCGGTCGGCGTCAATCCGGCAAGCGATTCATCGAGCAGCAGAAGCCGCGGCTGCGTGGCGAGCACGCGGGCGATCTCGAGCCGCTTGCGGCCGGGCGTGCCGAGCGAGCGCGCCGGCTGATCGGGCCGCAGCCCGGTGAGCTCGACGATGCGCATGGCCTGCGTGCGCGCGTCATTGCGGTGCGGATGGCGCAGAAAGGCGCCGACCATCACATTGTGCAGCACGCTCATGTCCTCGAACGTGGTCGGCACCTGAAAGGTGCGGCCGATGCCGGCGCGCGCGCGCAAGTCGGGCGGCGTAAACGTCACATCCGCGCCGGCGAACGAAATCGTGCCGGTTGTCGGCATGGTGTCACCGGCCAGGCAATTGAAGAACGTCGATTTGCCGGCACCGTTCGGGCCGATCAGCCCGATGATCTCGCCCTCCTCGACCGACAAATCGGCACCGGCGACCGCGCGAAAATCGCCGAATGCTTTCGAGACGTTCCTGGCTTCAAGCAGCATGGGCGCGCTTTCTCAAGAGCGGCGCCAACCGGTGCCACAGATCGAACAAGCCGCCCGGCTCGAAGCGGGCGATCAGCACGATGATGCCGCCGTAGAGAATATAGGTCAGTCCCGTACCGCCGCCGCCGAACCAGGAATTGGTCGCGGTCTGCAGCGGGATCAGGATCAACGCGCCGAGCAGCGGGCCGAACAGCGTGCCGGCGCCGCCGAGCGCAGCGACGATCACCATCTGCACGGAGACCAGAATGCCGAAACCGGAATCCGGATCGATGAAACCGGTCTTGATCACATACAGCGAACCGGCGACCGACGTGAAGGCGGCCGACAGCGTCAGCGCCTCCATCTTCATTTTCCGCACCGGCACGCCGAGGCTTTTCGCCGCGCGTTCGCTTGCCTTGAGAGCGCGCAGGTAAAAGCCGAAGCGCCGCCGCTCGAGCATTGCGGTTATAACAAGCAGGAGCGCGAGCACGGCAAGAAAGATGTAGTAGTAGGGCAGCTCGCTGCGAAACGTCAGGTCCCACCAGCCGCGCGCCCGCGCCGGTCCTTGCAGCCCGATCGCGGCGCCGACGAAATCCCAGGTGCCGGTGAAAATATGAATGAGCTCGGCGACCGCGATGGTCGCCATGCTGAAATAGTGCCCGGTCAGCCGAAACGTCGGCACGCCGATCACCAGCGCCAGCGCGATGCTGAGCGCGACGCCGGGAATAATGCCGGCAAGCGGCGGCCAGCCCCACAGCGTATAGAACAACAGCGGCGCATAGGCGCCGAGCCCAAAGAACATGCTGTGACCGACCGAGACCTGGCCGGCATAGCCGCCGACGATGTTCCAGGCCGAGGCGGCGATCGCCGCAAGCAGAAATGTGACGCCGATGTCGCGATAGAACGCACCGGTGAGCACAAGCGGATAGAGAATGAGCGCCGCGACAAGCAGACAGCTCAACCCCGCCCGTCCCCGCAAGCGGGAGAGGATGGCCGAGGGGTCGGATGAGGACAGTTTGCTCACGCTTTCCCCATCAGCCCTTGCGGGCGAAACCACAGCAGCGCGACGAACAGGCCGTAGACGACGACGTCCTTGTAGATCGCACCGAGCCAGTAAGCCGAAGCGGCCTGGATCAGGCCGATGATCAGTCCCGCATAGAGCGAGCCGAGCACGCTGCCGAAGCCGCCGAGCGCGACAACAACGAATGCGATCAGCCCGAACGTCTCGCCGACCGACGGCGACCAGGGATAGGCGGTCGCAAGCAGCGCACCGGCGAGACCGGCGGCGCCGGCCGAGAGGCCCCAGGCAAGCGCCTGCATGCGGTCCGGCCGGATGCCCATCAGCATCGCGGCGGCGCGGTCCTCGGCGACGGCGAGCAGCGTTGAGCCGACCGTTGTGCACGTCAGCAGAAGATGCAACGCGAACGTTAGCGCGATCGCCACAATGCCAGCAACGAGCTGCGCCAGCGGCACATAGACGCCGGCGATACTGATCGTGCCGGACAACGACGTCGCCGGCAGCGACACGAAGTTGGCGGAAAAGATCCAGAACGCGGCGTAGCGCAGGAACAGCGCGAGCCCGAACGTGGAAAGAATCTGTGACAGCATCGGGCCGCGGATTACGTAGCGGATCAGCGACGAATAGATGCCGATGCCGAGCACGCACAAGGCAAGCGCCGCGCCGAGCGTGAAAGCCGGCGGCCCGCCATGCGCCCACACCACGACCAGAAACGCCACATACATGCCGAGCATGACGAATTCGCCGTGGGCGAAATTGATGAAATTCATCATGCCCCAGATCAGCGTCAGCCCCGAAGAAAACAGTGCATAGACGGCCCCCAGCAACAGGCCACCGACGATCACCTGAATGACGACCATTGCGCTCAGTCCCGACGCTCGCGGTCAGTCTGCCACCGGCTCGAGATCAGGAAAAGCTGCGTATAGGAGCGGATCGGGCGCAGCCGTAATCCGCCGCCTTGCATTCTTCGACCTCGCACGGCGGCGTACGGCTTCGCCGCATCCGCCGCGCTACGCCACACTCCCCCGCTACTGCCCCGAGCCGCTCATCGGCCATTGCAATTTGCTGGTCGCTGCGCTCTCCGGCCAGACCAGGTCATATTGCTTGCCGTGCAGCTGGATCAGATAGGTCGAGGCCAGCACATTCTGTCCGGTCTCGTCGAATTTGACGCCCTGATAGCCCATCATCAGCTGCTCGGGCTTCAGATCGGTCTTGGCGAGCGCTTCACGGATCTTGTCAGGCTCTTTCGATCCGGCGCGATTGATCGCATCCGCCAGCACCAGGAAGCCTTGCATGTTGCGCGCGCTGGTATCGTCGAGATCACGGCCGGCTTTGGCCTTGTACATCTGCGCGATCTTCTCGGTCGTCGAGCCCGGCTTGCCGACCGCCCAGGCGCTGCGGTTCATCGCCCCCTGCGCGATGTCGCTCACCGCGGGTATGAAGGACGGATCGGAAAAACCGGTATCGTCGCCGATCACCATCGGCGGCCGGTAATCGAGATTCTTCATCGTCTTCATATAGAGGATGGAGTCCGCCGTATAGCTGATGAAGATCACCACATCGGGCTGCTTGGCCTTCAATTGCAGGACCTGCGCGGTGACGTCGGTGGAGCTGGCGCTGTACGGAATGCGGATCGCGACCGGCATATTGACCTTCTTGGCCTCGGCCTCGATCGCGTCGCCGACCGACGTGCCGTAATCGGTATTTTCGTTGACGATGGCGATCGAGCCGACCTTTTTGCCCTGTTTGTTGAGATCGTCGAAGAAGCGCATATAGGTGCGCGCATAATCGGTGGCGATCGGCGTCGACCGGAAGATCCATTTGAAGCCGCGCGAGGTGATGTTCAGCGCCGCCGAGTCGCCGACCAGGAACGGCACGCCGTAGCGCTCGGCCACCGCCGTTGCCGTGAAGCTGCAGGAGGACTGGTAGGCGCCCAGCAGCGCATCAACCTTGTCCTCGCTGATCAGCCGCGTCGCCAATTGCTGCGCCAACGACGGATTGCCCTGATGATCGACGAAGGTCACGTCGAGCTTGGCACCGCCGAGATTGGGCAGGCCTGCCGGCGCGGCGAGCGGCAGATTGCCAAGCTCCGGATGCGCATTGTTGACGATGTCGAGCGCCACCTCGACCGCGGCCTTGGAGGCCTGGCCCGCCGCGGCGGCATTGCCGGTCAGCGGAAACAACACGCCGATCTTGACGGCATCGGTCGCGCGTGCAGAGACCGCGGCAAAGGACGTCGCTGCGGCGAGGCTGGCAGCAAAGAGCAAGCTTGCCCGTTTCATTTTTTCTTTCATTTTTTCCTCCCCCGCCGTCACGCGCTATTGGTATCGCACGATGCGCACAGCGGCGCATCCGCGCATTGTCGGAAGCCAGACCGGCTCCTAAGGTGATCGGCGGATGCAACGGTAAGGAGGCCATGGGCGGGCTGTCAATTGCTCGCGCGGCAAGGGACGCGGAGAAGGCGGGAGGAGATTGTGGCCGAACACTATGACGTCACCAACATTACAGTACGGCCGGGCACGCATCCAAAGGCGCTCGCCGCGCTTGACAATAGGCTCGGCAAGAGCGGCGACCTCCTGGCATGCTGGTATTCGGAGATTGGCGCCGTCAATCAGATCCTGATCATCCGCAAGGCGCCGGACGCGGCTGCGGCGATCGCAGCGCGCCGCAAGGAGCTCGAATCAAGCAATCCCTTCGGCATCGGCGAGCTCATCACCGGCCTGTCCATGGATACCTACGTATCTTTGGATTTCGTCGCGCCCATGACGCCGGGCGACTTCGGTCCCTGCTACGAGGTGCGCAATTATGTGCTCAAGCCGGGCGGCGTCGCGCCGACCATCAAGCTGTGGCGCAAAGCCGTGCCGGGCCGCGCGGCCGTATCGCCGCTTCTCGCCGCAATGATCGCGGCGACCGGACCGGCGATCCGCTTCATGCATATCTGGCCCTACAAGAGTTTTGACGAGCGCGCCCGTCTGCGCGACAAGGCCGTGGCCGACGGCGTGTGGCCGCCGCCCGGCGGACGGGACCTGCTTGTCTCTCAGCACGTCGATATTTACCTGCCGGCGCCATTCTCGCCGCTGCGATGATCCGGCGCTCGCAGACGGCGCGGGTTACGCCTTCGCCCGACCCGCCCCATTCGCCGCATCAATTCAAGCTCGTCACGACGGCGAGCCGCTTGACCTGATGGTTTTCGAAGGCCCGCAGGAAGGCGTCATAGTTGCGGAACGACACGCAGCCGTTGGATTGACCGTTCGGCCCGAGCATGAAGGTGTGTGCCAAAAGGCCTGAACGCCCGTAGACCTTGTCTCTGTCTTCCGGGATCAGGCGCAGCGCGCGCACGCCGTGGAACAGGCCCTCGCGCGGCTCGATGTCATAGATATTCGGCGGTGTGACGCCGCGCATCTTCTCGTCGGGGTGGCGCGGATCGTCGAGCCTGTCGCCAAGCCCGGAATGTGCTTCGAGCCGGGTACCATCGGGCATGTAAACCGTATGCGCCGAGATATCATAGACCGCGGTGAAGCGATCGTAGCGGGAAATGAGGCTCTGGCTTGACATCAGGCCGCCGTCATCCGGCGCGGCATAGGCGAGCGTAAGCGGCGAAGGCTTGCCGAACAATTTCTCAAAGAACGACGGCTCTTGCGCCGCCGGCTGGGCGCTCGTCCGATCGGCCGTCTCGCGCGGACGCAGCGAGGCGGTGCGGAATTGCGCCTTGGCCGCCGCCGGGCTTTGCCGGAACCTGCGGACAGGCGGAGCCTCCTGCGGCGCATCCTGCGCCGGCGCGGCAGCCGGCGTCGGTGCGGCTTGCTCGGGCGCGTCATCGGCAATGCTGGCAAACTTGGCGGCAAATGTGGTCGGCGGGGCGCCTAAGGAGAGGTTCGGGTCGAGCAGCGCCACATCGACGCTAGACTGCTCGCCGGGCGGGGTGACGCGCAGCGCCGGACGTACGACAACAAGCTTATCGCCACGCGCGACAAGCCGGTCGCCACGGTAGGAAATTTGATCGCGCAGAGTTTCGGGCGCGGCACCGTCGAACCAGACGCAAATAAGCCAAGCGCATAGCGCGGCGGCGCCAACCAGAGCGGCGGCCCGAATCAAAGCATCCTGAACTGAAATCGTCTCGCTGTAGCTCAGCGATTGCGCGTGCCGCGCGCCTTGCACCCTCGTCCCCCTCCAGCCCGCGCCGAAATGCGCTTCTAACTCCGCAGCGGCCGAGCCCGGCCGCAGTGGCCATGGTTAACAAAGCGTGGAACGTCCCCGATCCGCGAAATTTGTCGCCAGCAATCGCGGCAGCGATGCGGAGATATTGCGGCGGGTTTTTGTTAATTCCGGTCCATTCGAGGGCACGGCAGCCGCCAAAAAGGTTAACGGCAGGCGGGGTTTAGCGGCAATCGCCTCCGCCGCGGGCAAGGCGCTTAAGGGTGCCCCGCTTCCATCTGCCCAAGCGCGGCGCCAAGGCGCGCGATCACGCTGTCCCAGTCTTCGGGCGCCGGCTGACGAAACAGCCGCACCGCCGGATACCAGGGCGTGGTGCCAGCGTCGATCGTCCAGCGCCAGTCCGGCGAGAACGGCAACAGCAGCCAAAGCGGCCGCCCCATGGCGCCGGCAAGATGCGCGGGCGCGGTATCGACCGTGATGACGAGATCGCACAATGCGAGTACGGCAGCCGTGTCGGAGAAATCTTCGAGCTCGGCACCGAGGTGAACCAGCCGCGGCTCGCCGGCAAGGGCGTCAATATCTTCGTGGCGCAGATCACGTTGAACACTGACAAAACTTGCCTGGGGCGAAGCGGCGAATAACGGCTTAAGCCGCGTCAAGGTGATCGAACGGTTGCGGTCGTTCTCATGCGCGGGATTGCCCGACCAGCAGATCGCAATCCGCGGCCGCGGCAGCGCATCAAGCCGTGCCGACCACTTGGCGAGGTGCGCTTCATCGGCCGACAGATAGGGAATTGGCGCCGGCACGGTTGCCAATTGCGTCTTGAATGCCAGCGGCAGGCTGCCGAGCGGACAGTGCACGTCGAATGGCGGCAAAGGCTCCTCGCGCGCGATGACCGCGGCGGCGCCGGCAAGCCGCGCCAGCAAGGACTTCAGCTCGCCCTGCACTTCCAGCACGACTTTTGCGCCGGTTGCCGCGAGCATCGGCACGTAGCGCGCGAATTGGATCGTATCACCAAGACCTTGTTCGGCATGAAGCAGGATCGTCTTGCGCGCCAGCGGATATTCGCCAAGCCACAGCGGCCGGCCGCGGCTCTTTTGCGGCGGCATGCCCGTGCGACGCCAACGCCATTCATATTCGGCAAAGCCGCGGGCGTAATCGCCGAGCGCGAGTTGCGCCAACGCCAGGTTGAAATGCGCATCCGCATTGTCCTTGTTGAGCTCGATCATTTCGGCATAGGCGGCAATCGCCTCGCCGTGATAGTTGAGCTGGATGAGCGCCTTGCCGCGATTGAGCCAAGCATTGGCATGGTTCGGCGCAGCTGCGAGCGCGCGATCGGTCGCCTCGATCGCTTCCTCGTAGCGGCCGAGCTTGATCAAGGCGACGCCGCGATTGTAATGCGCGTTCGGATGGTCGGACGCGAGCGCAAGCGCGGCATCGAATTCCGTGAGCGCCAGTTCGGGCGCGCCGAGCGCGGCTTGGCACAGCCCGCAATTGATCCGCGCCTCAATATGCTGCGGCACGCGGACCAGCACCTTCTGGAATTGGGCCAACGCATCGGCGGCGCGTTCAAGGCTGAGCAGGACGTTGCCGCGCTGATAGAGCGTGTTGATGTCATCGGGCGCCAGCGCCTGCGCCTTGTCGAAGCATTCCAGCGCCTCGGCGCTGCGGCGTAGCGCATGCAGCGCCTGGCCGAGATTGGACCAGCCCTGCGGCGCGCGCGGATTGGCCTTCACCGCTGCGCTGAACAGCCGCTGCGCCTCGCCGATCTGTCCTTGCTGCGCTTTGACCGTGCCGAGCAGATTGAGCGCGTCGAACTGCTGCGGCGCGACCTTGAGGATACGCGTATAAAGTTTTTCGGCCTCGCGCAGCCGCCCGCTCTGCTGCGCGCCAACGGCCTCGCGCAGCAGGTCGCCGATATCGAGGGTGGCGGCCTTCATGGTCATGCAAATCTTATAGCTGATCCGTCGGCTTAAAGCGTGGTGGTCCATCGGCGCGGCCGAAGCCAGTGTCCAGGTAGTCGCGTACGGCATTGATTGCAACGGCCGCCACGCGCTGATCCGTCGCGACCAATGCCCTTCTGTGCCACTACAATCTCTAGGTCCATCACACTCGACAATCAGCAGACTCGGCCAATATGCTTTGTAGCGTTTGTGACGGGGACAAATGATGGCATCGGCAGGCGGTCGCGTCGTCTTTCTCACCGGAGCGGCCGGCGGCATCGGCCGGGTGATGACCGCCGCCCTGCTCGCTGCAGGCCATTCCGTAGCAGCGGTCGACCGCGACGCCAAAGCGCTCGATCGGCTCATGGCCGACCACGGCGCGGCCAAGGATCGCCTGCATCCTATCATCGTCGATCTTGCCACGGCGGCCGGTTGCGCCAGCGCCATAGCCGGCGCACGCGCGCGCTTCGGCGTGATCGAAGCGGTCATCAACAATGCCGGGATCGGCATGAGCAGTGTACGACCCGACGCGGAGGCGCGTGCACCGACCATCGAAGAGCTCACGCCGGAGATCTGGGACCGCTTCATGGCGATCTTCGTGCGCGCGCCGCTCATGCTGGTGCGCGCTGCGCTCCCCGACATGAAGAAGAACGGCTTTGGCCGCATCATCAATAACACCACGAGCTATGTCACGATGTTGCGCGTGCAGCCATATGGATCAGCGAAGGCGGCGCTCGAGTCGATGTCGGCGGTGTGGGCCAAGGAGCTCGACGGCTCGGGCATCACGGTCAATGTGCTGGTGCCGGGCGGCCCGACCGATACCCCGCTGATCGCCGATGCATCCGGCTGGCCGCGCGACAAGATGCTGCGTCCGGAAATCATGGGGCCGCCCACGGCGTGGCTCGTGTCGGATGAGGCCAAGAATTTTTCTGGTCGCCGCATTACCGCGGCGCGGTGGGACAAGAATCTGCCGCCAGCCGAAGCGGCGGCGCGATCAAGCCGCGCCATCGGCTGGCCGGAGCTGTCCGCCGACGCCGTGTGGCTTACGGGCGGGAAGAGCTAGACGAGCCCCCGGTCATTGCGAGCGAAGCGAAGCAATCCAAAATGGTCGCGCCGCTCCGGGATTGCCTCTCGCTGTGCTCCTCGCAATGTGAAATTTGACCCTAGCCCAGCGCCTCGGCGACCGCCTTGCCGCAAGCAATCGTGTCAGCCGCCCCACCGAGATCGCGGGTGCGCAGCTTCGGCTCGGCGAGCACGCGCTCGATGGCTTTGACGATCGCTTTAGCCGCTTCGCTCTCGCCGAGATGTTCGAGCATCATCGCGCCCGACCAGATCTGGCCGATCGGATTGGCGATGCCCTGCCCGGCAATATCCGGCGCCGAGCCGTGCACCGGCTCGAAAACCGAGGGAAATTTGCGCTCCGGATTGATGTTGCCGGACGGCGCGATGCCAATCGTGCCGGTGCAGGCGGGACCGAGATCGGAGAGGATGTCGCCGAACAGATTCGACGCCACCACGACATTGAAGCGGTCCGGCTTGAGAACGAACAGCGCCGAAAGAATATCGATGTGATATTTGTCCCATTTCACGTCGGGATAGTTCTTCGCCATCGCTTCGACGCGCTCGTCCCAATACGGCATGGTGATGGCAATGCCGTTCGACTTGGTCGCCGACGTCAGATGCCTTTTTGGCGTCCTGCGCGCCAGGTCGAAGGCGAATCTGAGCACGCGGTCGACGCCGATGCGCGACATCACCGTCTCCTGCACCACGACCTCGCGCTCGGTGCCGGCGAACATGCGGCCGCCGATGGCGGAATATTCGCCCTCCGTGTTTTCCCGAACTACCCAAAAGTCGATCTCGCCGGGTTTACGATTGGCGAGCGGCGACGGCACGCCTGGCATCAGCCGCACCGGCCGCAAATTCACATACTGGTCGAACTCGCGCCGGAACAGGATCAGCGAGCCCCACAGCGAAATGTGATCCGGCACTTTGGCCGGCCAGCCGACCGCGCCGAAATAGATCGCGTCGTGGCGGCTGATCTTCTCCTTCCAGTCTTCCGGCATCATGCGCTGATGCTTCTCGTAGTAATCGCAGGAGGCGAAATCGAAATCGTCGTTGCGCAGTTCGAAGCCATATTTCTTGGCGGCCGCTTCCAGAACCCGCACGCCTTCGGGCACCACCTCTTTGCCGATGCCGTCGCCGGGAATGACGGCGATGCGGTAGACGCGATTGGTGGGTTTGTTGCCGTTGGTGGGGGCATTCATGGCGGTGATTTCCTCGTAAACGAAGCTACTTTTGCGGCCATACGCGGCGGTCAGACCTGCCTTGTCAAGATGCGAAATGGCCCTGATGTTTCACGATGTGGCACAACGGGTTTCGACACCGGTGTTATTCAATCGCCCGCACGGGCGGATTTGTCCTTAAATGGCACGCTCGACCGCAGCGCAGAGAGAAATTTGGGTCAAGGATGCGCGAAGCGCACCGCTTTCGGCGACGGCCACTTTGCGGCCGTCCTTGAGTTAAATTTCTCTCTGCGCTCAAATGCAGACGTGCAATGTAAGCAGCAGCGTTAGCGGCTGCTGTGCAGCTGCCGTCCCAAAGACGACCAGTGCGGCGGAGGAACAAAAAGATGCGTCTCGGACTCTTCATGATGCCGGTTCACCCGCCGGGGCGTCCGTTCTTCGAAACGCTGGCAGAAGACGAAGAGAAGTCGCTTTACGCCGAGGAACTCGGCTTCGACGAACTGTGGCTGGGCGAGCATTTTTCCGCGACCACCGAGCCCATTCCTTCACCGCTGATGTTCATGGCAGGTCTCATCCCGCGCACCAAGAATCTGACCTTCGGCACCGCGGTGATCTGCCTGCCAAACCATCACCCGATCAAGGTCGCCGCCGAAGTCGCGCAGTTCGATCATATGAGCCGCGGCCGCTTCATGCTCGGCATCGGCGTCGGCGGCCTGTTTTCCGATTTTGAGCTGTTCGACAACGGCGATCGCAAGGTGCGCGAGCGCAAGGCCATCGAGTCGATCGACATGGTCGAGCGTATTTGGGCGCAGGATCCGCCCTACGACATCAAAGGCGAATTCTGGAGCGTGAAGCTCACCGAGGCGATCATTCCCGAGCTCGGCATCGGCACCATGCCAAAGCCCTATCGCAAAGGCGGTCCGCCGATTGCCATGTCGGTCGCCAGCCGCAATTCGCCGACGGCGCGTGTCGCCGCGCAGCGCGGTTGGGGCATCATCTCGGCGAACAATGTGCCGAGCCAGGCGCTCGGCTCGCACTGGGAGGTTTATAGCAAAGCCTGCGCCGACGCCGGCAGGCCGGCGCGCGGCGACAATTGGCGCGTCTCGCGCAATGTCATGATTGCGCCGACTGAAAGCGAAGCGCGCGACCGCGTGTACAGCGACAAGGGTTCGAACCGTTATTTCTACGCCTATATGCGCGAAGTGCTTTCGCGGGTCGGACTCCTCTCCGCGCTCAAGCCGCGCGTCGACATGTCGGATGAGGAGGCGACGGTCGAGGCCATCACCGAAGGCAGCGTCATCTACGGCTCGCCGAAGACATTTCTGGACAAACTCATTGCCTTTCGCGACTCAGCCGGCCCGTTCGGCACGTTATTGATGACCGGACTCGATTGGAGCGGGCCGAACCGCGCCTGGGAGCGCAATTCGATGCGGCTTTTGGCGCAGGAGGTGATGCCGAAATTCCGCCAGCACCTAACCGCGCAAGCCGCCGCTGAATGAGCGCGCGCTTTAACGGAAAATTAGGGTCAATACGGTCTTAATCGGCGGCATCATGCCGCTTCCCACGACAAGGCCGCTCGCATCCACGCCGCCCTCCTGCAAGATCTGCGGCGGCACGACCGCCCTCTATGGAACGGTTGATTTCAACAAATCATGCGAGGAACAGCGCGGCATGCGCCTGCCGCCCGCCGGCGTGCCGGTGCATTACTATCGCTGCGCAGCCTGCGAATTCATGTTCACCGACGCGCTCGATGACTGGAGCGCCGAGGAATTTCGCGCCCATATCTATAACGACGACTATCACGCCGTCGACCCGGACTATCGGAGCCACCGACCTGGCGAGAACGCCAGGATGGTGGCGAATTACTGGGTCGAGCTGAAGCGCGAATTGCGCGTACTCGATTTCGGCGGCGGCAATGATGCGTTCTGTGCTGCGCTGCGCGGCAAAGGTTTTGCGACGGCGGTGACCTATGATCCGCTGGCGGCCGACTATGCGCGACGCCCCGAGGGCAAGTTTGATCTCGTGACATGCTTCGAGACGCTGGAGCATCTGCCCGACCCGGCGGCCGGCATCGCCACGATCGTGGAATGCGCCGCCGATCCCGGACTGATCCTCTACTCGACGCTGCTGCAGCCCTATGATCTCGCAACATGCGGCGTTGCCTGGTGGTATGTCGCGCCGCGCAACGGTCATGTGTCCATTTTCTCCCAGCAAGCGCTGACCGCAGCCTGGGAGAAGCACGGCTACAAAACCGTGCCGGTGCAGCCGAACATGCATTTCGCCTTCCGCAAACTGCCGCCCTATCTCGCCCAGCTGCAAACGCTCGCCGACAATTACGGGCGCAAAGAGGCCGCTGCGGCCTAACGCGTGTCATGAGTCTCGCAGGGCCGCAGCGCTCCAATCGGCCGAGCGACCTCAGACGCTGCGCCCATGTGAAATCGCTAAGCATGTGAAATCGCGAAGCATGTGAAATCGCGAAGCATGTGAAATGGCGCGGCATCTGAGACGCATCGATCTTTGGCATATCGTTGCGGTTCGATTCAGTGCTGATCGTATCTGTCGTGATGGCGCCACCAGACGCCGCTCTCGTTGCGCCCTTTAGGCGCACGGTCGAGCCATTGGTACATGCCCCAGAGGCCGTCCAGTCCGCGGGCATAGGCGGAATAGGTGTGGTAGACCACGTCATCTTCGCGCGCAAACGCGCTCATGCCTGGCCGATCACGCATGAAGGTAGGCCCGTCGGTCCCCGCCGCGGCCGCACATGCCGGAGTCGGTCCGTCGCCGCGCAGCGGCGTCCCGGGCCGGTAGTTGTATTCGAATCCGCCCTCGCGCTGTTGCGCCTCGGTCAAGGCGACGTTGAAGTCGAAGTTGAAGTCGCTGCCGTGCGAAGACGCCCACGGGAAGGTCCATCCCATCCGCCGCTTGAACGCGTTGAGCTTGGCGAGCGGCGCCCGCGACACCGCCCACAGCATCACGTCATGGTTGGCCAAATGTATAGCGATCCCGTTGAAGCCATCGGCAATGGCGGAGCAGGAGGGACAGCCCGCGCTATAATCGGGCCCAAACATGAAATGGTAGACCAGAAGCTGCGAGCGGCCCTTGAAGAGGTCGGCGAGCGAGACGCTGCCGTCGTCGGTGTCGAAGCGATACGCTTTCTCGACGCGGACCCACGGCAGCGCCTGCCGCCGCCGCGCCACCTCGTCGCTGCGCCGCGTGAGTTCCTTTTCCGCCGCGAGCAGATCGAGCCGCGCCTTGAGCCACTCTTCGCGCGTGGCGGTGATGTGTCTCGACATTTCTCTTCTCCTCTTCGCTGCCCGTGTTGCTCTCGATGCGCCGTCCCACTCGTCAAAAGCTTAGGACACGGAATCGAAAGCCGGGAGTGACAAATGTGTCGGGATTTGCGGGATCACGATTGAAAGGTGGGGCTTGCCCAGTTCGCAATCAGCTTCAACCAAGGCCCTGCATGGAACACGCTCCTAAGCATGTACATCCAGGCCATGCTGCACAGCGGCGGCGTATGGTGCGTGGCCATGCAGATCACGTCCTTCGGACTCTCGCCAAAAGTCGCGGTCACGAGCGCCATGATGGCATAGCTTGGCGCTGCGGCGAGGCGCAGCCAATTGGCGATGTCGAAGGCCATTGCCGAAAGCGAGCCGCCATTCGCCCATAGCCCGCGCCGGGTCATCGGTGTTGTCGTAGACATCGTCATAGCCTGTCACTCCTTTCGTTGCCTATCGTGCGGTACATTGCCGACGCTTGCGAAAAGCTGGGAGTGACAAGCGTGTCGGGATTGCCATGGATTCACTGATCACGGCCGCGGCGCGAGCGCTCGCCGCGGGTGATCCGTTCGGCGCGCTGAACCGGGTGGCGCTGCGCGACGATGCGCCGGCGCTGGCGCTGCGCGGCATCGCGATGGCGCAGCTCGGCGATCTGGCACGGGCGAAGGCTCTGCTGCAAAAGGCGGCGCGCGCCTTTGGTGCAAGAGAGGCGATCGCCCGTGCGCGATGTATTGTCGCCGAGGCCGAGGTCGCGCTGGCTTCGCGTGATCTTGGCTGGCCTACCAAAGCGCTCGAGGCGGCGCGGGTGGCGCTTGAAGCGCACGGCGACCGCGTCAATGCCGCGCATGCCCGCAATCTCGAAATCCGGCGCCTCGTTCTGATCGGACGCCTCGACGAAGCCGAACGCGGGCTCGCCGGATTTGATCCGACCCCGCTGCCGCCGGCATTGCGGGCCGCGCACGAGCTGGTCGTAGCGGGGCTCGCCATACGGCGCTTGCAGACCAAGGCGGCGCGCTCGGCGCTCACGCGGGCTGCGTCCGCCGCCCGTGAGGCGAACATCGCCGCGCTGACAGCGGAGGTTGAAAGGGCAGCGCTGGTAATGAATACGACCGCTGCGCGCCTGCTCGCGCGCGGCGAGGAGCGGCCTCTCCGGCTTGAGGAGGTCGAAGCGCTGCTCGCTGCGGACACCCTGGTCGTGGATGCATGCCGCAATGTCGTGCACGAGGCCGGCACCGTCGTTTCGCTGGCGACGCGCCCGGTTCTGTTCGCGCTGGCACGCGCATTGGGGGAAGCCTGGCCAAGCGATGTGCCGCGGAGCACGCTATTGGTGCGCGCTTTCCGGGCGAAACACGCCGATGAATCGCATCGCGTCCGCCTCCGCGTCGAAGTGGGCCGGCTTCGCGCGGAGCTGCGCGCGCTCGCCGACGTGAGCGCGACGAAGGAAGGCTTCGCGCTCGCACCGCGGCAGGCGCGCGAGGTCGTGGTGTTGGCGCCGCCGGTCGAAGCGCAGCACCCGGCCGTGCTGGCGCTTCTCGCCGACGGTGAATCGTGGTCGAGTTCGGCGCTGGCGATTGCACTTGGCGCAAGCCCGCGCACCGTGCAGCGCGCCCTCGATCAACTGGCGGCGGCGGGCAGGGTGCAGTCGTTCGGCCGCGGGCGGGCACGCCGCTGGATGGCGCCGCTCATACCGGGATTCCCGACAACCTTGTTACTCCCGGGCCCACTCCCAAGCGACTAAGACTGGCCGCATCAAACGCGCAATGAGGGGACAACCATGAAGCGAGCAGCGGCCGAGATCATCCGTGAATACGGACCTTTTCCCGGCGTCGATCATGTGCACGGGCTGACGTTCGACGGTCAGCACGTCTGGTTTGCGTCCGGAGACAAACTGAATGCGCTCGACCCGGCGAACGGCAAGATGGTGCGTGCGATCGACGTTCCCGCCCATGCCGGCACTGCCTTCGACGGCGAGTACCTGTTTCAGATTGCCGAGAAACGCATTCAGAAGATCGATCCGAAGAACGGCCGCGTGCTCGCGACCATCCCGGCGCCCGGCGGCGGCGGTGACTCGGGGCTCGCTTGGGCCGAAGGGGCGCTGTGGGTCGGAGTATACCGGGACCGCAAGATTCATCAGATCGATCCGCAGACCGGGGACATCCTGCGCACCATCGAGACCACCCGCTTCGTCACCGGCGTGACCTGGGTCGACGGCGAGCTCTGGCACGGCACGTCGGAAGGTGACGAGAGCGATTTGCGGCGTATCGATCCGCGAACCGGCGAGGTTCTGGCGCGGCTCGAAATGCCGCCGGGAACGCGTGTGTCCGGGCTCGAATCCGATGGCCGCGATCAGTTCTTTTGCGGCGGCGGCAAGAGCGGCAAGGTGCGCGCCGTGCGTCGGCCCAAGCGAGGCGCCGCGGGCCGCTCCTGAGCGGCACGAGGGGATCGAGCCGCGGCGCGTCGAGTAGCCTTATCGCCCTTCTAACCCGAGCCGCGTGCCTGATCCGATCTAAGAGGCCGGCGCGCCGGCGAGAGCCGCTGTCGCGTCGCGCCGCGGACGCAGCAGCAAAGAGAACGCAACAACATGCGTAATCATCAACAAGGGCACGTAGATGATTGGGATCGCGTATGTGGCGCCCAGCTCGCCCGCCAGCGCCGCAAGGCCGACCTGGTTGCCGTGGTAATAGTCGACAACGATGTCGACCGTCCCGACGAGATTGAAGGCGACGACGAACAGCCAAAACAGCGGACGCAGTCTGACAGTGAGAAGCGCCAGCATCGCCAGCACTCCGGTGGCGAAGTCGCCATAAGCGGCGAACGTGGCAAAGTCCGCCGGCAGATTGACGCCGACAACACCTGGAACGATGAACACAAGCCCGAAAAAGCGAAAACTGTGCAAAGTCGCGATGGCGCGCTGTGCGTCGATGCGATCCATCGATTTGAGCCTTGGCCAGGCATACGCGTTCAACCAAAGCAGCCAGGGGACGTAGCCTAGAGCCAGATGGATCCGGAAGATGGTTTCGGGTGACATTGGGACTCCTATCAGGTGTCGATTGGCGCAGCTTCGAACACCGCGGTCAGGATGCCGAGCCGGCCTTGCATGAGATTCCGCCCCAGATTGGCGGCAGTCTGCGCGAAGTCCGGCCCCATCACCAGGCCGAGATTTGGCGAAGGCGGCGGCCCGGACTCGCGCAGCTGCGCGAACCAGGCCTTGGCGGACTCGGTATCGTCTCGCCAGACCAGTGTGTGGAAGCCGGCCGGTTCGATCGCCTCGCGCGTCGCGGCGGCGGTCAGAAGGAAGCTCGTGGCCGGCGTTCGCGCCCAAGGGACGGGGTAATGCGGATCGCCGCTGTTCACCACGACGTCGAAGATCGCCAACCTGCCGCCTGGCTTCAGCACGCGCCGGATCTCGCGATAGAGCCGCGCCCGATCGGAGATGTTCATTGCCACATGCTGCAGCAGCACGACGTCAAACCGGCCGTTGCCAAACGGAAGGTCCAGCGCGCTGGCGGTCTCAAACGAAACCTCGCCGCTCTGTCGCGTGCGCTCGGTCAGATACCGCGCGGCATCGACAAACGGCTCGCTGAGGTCGACGCCCGTCACCCTGCAGCCATAGGTAGCCGCCAGAAAGCGCGCCGGCCCGCCGAGGCCCGAGCCAACATCCAGCACCGCCATTTCGGCACTGATCCCCGTCAGCTTGGCGAGTTCGGCCGTCGCAGCGAGCCCGCGGGTGTGAAACTGGTCGAGGGCGCCGAGTTGCTGGGGCGTGAGCCGCTGATCCTCGGGCCCCAAGGTGGTGAGCGCTGTTTTCAGCCGCTCGGTGAGGCCGCTCGCGCGATAATAGTCGCGCACGCCATCCAGGATATCGTTCATTGCCGGACTCCCATCAATTTCAGGTCCTCGCCGTACAGATACGACCGCTTTCGGCAGTCGACTATTCGCGATAATGTCGACGTGGTATGAAGCAAAACTTCACAGTCAGGCAGGGCGCGCTCGATGGCGTGGAAGCCTTCCTGAGCGTTGCCCAGCATCGCAGCTTTCGCCGCGCGGCCGCCGAACTCGGCGTAACTCCGTCGGCGATTAGCCAAGCGGTACGGGCACTTGAGGCGCGCATCGGCGCCGCGCTGTTTATCCGCACGACGCGCAGCGTCGGCCTCAGCGAAGCCGGCGAACGTTTTCTTGCGCGCGCCAAACCAGCCTTCGAGGAGCTCGTGGCCGCAAGCGAGGTCGCGCGCGGGCTCGGACAGCGGCCGGCAGGACTGTTGCGCCTGACCGCGCCGCGCGCTGTGGTGCCGATCCTGATCGAGCCCCTGATCGCATCGTTCTGTCGGGCCTATCCGGAGGTCGAAGTGGAGATCGCCGCAAGCGGGGAGTTGGTCGACCTCGCGGCGCGAGGGTTCGACGCCGCCATCCGGCTGGGTCAATTCATTGCCGCCGACATGATTGCGCTGCGCCTGACGCCGCCGTTCCCGTTCGTGGTCGTTGGCAGCCCCGACTATCTACGCTTACGGAAGCGGCCGGAGCGCATCGACGATCTGCGTCAACACGCCTGCCTGCGCATGCGCCGCTCAAACGGATCGATTGCGCCGTGGTCCTTCATTGACGGCAACAAGACGGTGGAGGCGGTGGTCTCGGGGCCGTTGATCGCGCACGACGTTCCCACCGTGCTTGGCGCGGCGATCGAAGGGGTGGGGCTTGCGCAAGTCCCCAAACCGGTCGCCGCCGCGGCGCTGGCCGCCGGAAAGCTCACACCCGTGCTGGAGCAGTTTGCAACGACGGCGCCGGGCGTGTTTCTCTGTTATCCCAGCCGCCACCAAATGATGCCCAAACTGCGCGCCTTCATCGATCACGCAAAGAGCCACTCGGCAGCCGCCAACAAGGCCCAGGAGAAGGGCGAGCTAATTTAGCGCAACGCCCCGCGCATTGGCGCAACCCGTGACCAGCTCCGCCGTGACCCCGGCCGCAAGGCTGCGGTGCCCCACGCCGGTGCGCAGCCAAGCCTCGCCCGCGAATGATCTAAAACTGCACGTGCTGCAGCTTGTCGGGGTTGCGCGTTGCGTAGATCGCGGTGATACGGCTGTCGCGGTGCTCGAATGCAAGCGTCTCGATCGTGCCGTCCGCCTCACGCAGCACGAAGCCGGCAAGCCCGTTCACCGTGGCGGGGCGCATCTGCGCCGTTGCCAGCGCGGTGTTCTTGCGTACGATGCCGGCGAAGAAGCGCAGTACCTTGTCGGCGCCGTGGATCGGGTTTAAAGCGGCGACACGTTTGCCGCCGCCATCGGTATACAGCACGACGTCTTCGGCCAGAATGCGCTGCAAAGCAGCGATGTCGCCTGATGCGGCCGCCTGCCGAAACGCCGCCGCCAGGCGGCGACCATCTTCGCGCGAGGTGGCAAAGCGCGGCCGGCCGGCTTCGACATGATCGCGGGCGCGCGCGGCGAGCTGCCGGCAGGCCGCCTCGGTGCGGCCGAGCGCGCGGCTGACTTCGGCGAAATCAAGACCGAATACGTCGTGCAGCAGGAAACTCGCGCGCTCGAGCGGTGAGAGTCGTTCCAGCAACAGCATCAGCGCCACTGAAATATCGTGCGCCAGATCGCCATCGGCTGAATCATCGAATGCCTCATCCACCACCGGCTCCGGCAGCCATTGTCCGACATAGATTTCGCGTTTCGCCCGCGCCGACTTCAAGCGGTCGAGGCAGAGCCGCGTCACCACGGTGCCGAGATAGCGGCGCGGCTCTTCGATCGCGGCGCGATCTGCCGCGTGCCAGCGCAAGTAAGCGTCCTGCACGACATCTTCGGCTTCGGTGCGCGAGCCGAGCATGCGGTAGGCAAGCCCGGTCAGCGCGCGGCGATGCGCCTCAAAATTCGCGACATCGTGCATAGTCGTCATGCCGCCGCCGTTTTCAGATTTGGCGATTCGCGCGATACCGGGCGGCTCTCGCCGCCGATCGTGAGCCGCGTGCAGGCCTTGCCGTGGCCGAGCGCGTATTTCAACGTCGGATAGGTGCGCGCGGCAATCATGGCAAACGACAGTGATATCAAGCCGCGCTTGCCCCACAATCGCTCCACCTCTTCGCGCAGATCGTCGGCTTGCGGCGCATGGCGCAACGTCGCTTCGGCAAAGCGCGCGGCGAGCGCGACTTCGTAGGGCATGGCCGAATAATCGCGCGTGACAACGGCGCGCAGCACCGCCGGATCGACGCCGGCGCGCTGGGCCATATCGATGCCAAGCTGGGTGCATGGCCCGCAGTCTTCGCTGATGGCCCCGACCAGGCCGGCGGCGACATAGGGCGCAAGCGGCACGTCTTTGCGATACTTGCTCAGGCCCTGCACCTTCCAGAACGTCGCCATGGCGCGCGGATCGACGTCAATCATCTCGCGAATGTAACTCGCATCGTAGTTCCAGGTACGCTCGAACGCGGCGATCTGCCGCCGCAGAAACCATCTGAACATCGCAAGTCTCCTCTGCGCGGGGGCCGCCCCGGCCCGCCTTCCTGCGCCTAAGACGATCGAGGCGGGGGACAAGTGACAACGCGGGCAAAATTTTTGAAGACGAAAATACGAGCGTTCACAGTCTGTTAGGGTAAAGTTGCGGCCTCGCAGGCCTCCGGCCTTCAGCCGGCGACGAACACTGTCCGGGTCGCGGTCGTGGTCATGGCCCAATTGCCCTCGATTTTCGCCAGTGGAAGAATTTTGGGCTCGATCTTCAGTCCGCGCGACAGCGTGGCCGTGAACACATCCGCAATCGTGCTAAGCATCTGCGGAAACCGAATGCTGCCCATGCCGCAGCCGATGAGTTCCAGCCCGGACGAGCGGATCGTCGTTGCCGGCAAGCAGATATTTGCGCCGCCGGAGGAGCCGATCTGAACGAAGCGGACAGGCTTGGCATCCTTGCTCGTCTTAGCTGCCGCCGCGAGCAGGCGCTCGGCGCTCTCGCCCCACAGATAATCGAGCACGATGTCGACGCCGTTTCCGAACTGCTTTTGCAAAGCTTCGTCGAGCGCGGCGCCGTCTTGCAGCAGCGACAACGTGACATCGGCGCCGAGCGTCGCCAGTGCTTGCAGCATGGCAGGGTCGCGGCCGGTGGCGATGATTTTGCCGGCGCCGAGCAGTTTTGCGATCTGCACGGCGAGCCGCCCGGAAATGCCGGTCGCGCCGTTGACCAGAACGACCTGGCCGGCAGTCATTTTTGTCCGAACCGTCAGTGCTGCCCACGATGACATCGCGGGAATCGCGATCGCGGCAGCGGTGGCGTCGTCGAGACCGTCCGGCAGCGGCACGAGCTGCGAGGCCTTCACCACAGTGCGCTCCGCCATGCTGCCGAACGGCGCGCGCGGCAAAACAAAGTAGACCCGCTTGCCATTGTGGCGACCGACGCCGTCGAGGCCGACGACAAAAGGCAAGCTTCCGGCGGAGCTGTAATGCGTTCCCGACGCGCGGTAGCGCGTCACATGGCTCAATGGCGCCGCGCTGACGTCGATAAGTACTTCGTCCCCGCTCGGCTCAGGCTCATCGAAATCGGCGTAGACGGGAGGCTTGCCCAGCTCCGTGACGATCGCGGCTTTCATGGATGCTTCCTCAGATCAGGCCTAGAGTGATCGATGGACCGACCGGAACGCCGGAGAAAAGCCGCACCGATCAAAGTGAGATGCGATCGGTTCCGACTTGCAAACTCGGATGCCGGGCCGCACCCGCCAACGCCCCAAAATCATCGAACGCCTCGGCGAGCCGCCGCCGCACGACAATAGGATCTGTCGCCGTCAGCACAGTGCTGCGATGCATTTTCAGAAGATGCATCGGCGCGCCGCCAATTGCTGCCGCAACGTTCAGCGTCCAACCGAGATGCTTGCGCGCGTGCCGCAGCCCGATCGCGACGCCGTAATGCGCCAGCATTTCCTCATAGAGTACGCTCACCAAGCCAAGCTGCTCGCCCAGCGCGGGCGGCGCTTGACGCTCACCCGTGGCGAGATAATGCGCAAGCTGGCCGGGAAACCACGGCCGGCCCTGCGCGCCGCGGCCGACCATCACGGCGTCGGCGCCCGACGCGGCAAGCGCCGCGTCGGCATCGTCAAAGCTCTCGATATCGCCGTTGACGACGACCGGAATTGACACGGCGCCTTTCACCCTGCGCACCTCGGACCAGTCGGCGCGGCCTTTGTAGAACTGACAGCGCGTGCGGCCGTGCACGGTCACAAGCTGCACGCCGGCGTCGGCGGCGCCCCGTGCAAGCTCAGGCGCGTTCCTCGATGCATCGTCCCAGCCGAGCCGCATCTTCAGTGTCACCGGCACGCGGGCGACCCGCACTACAGCCTCGATCAGGGTCAGCGCATGATCGAGATCACGCATCAGCGCCGAGCCTGCCGCGCCGTCGGTCACATGTTTGGCCGGGCAGCCCATATTGATGTCGATTATGTCGGCGCCAGCGTCCTGCGCGATGCGGGCGCCCTCGGCCATCCAGCGCGCTTCGCAGCCGGCAAGCTGCACCACATGAAGCCCCGCGCCGTGATCTTGAAGACGCCGCCGCGCCATCCGCCTGCCCTTGTGCCCGTTCTCGGCGAGCGCCGCGCAGGCGGTCATCTCGGAAATCACCAGGCCGGCGCCGAGTTGCGCGGCAAGGCGTCGGAACGGCGCATCTGTGACGCCCGACATCGGCGCCAGCAGCACCGGATTGGGCAGCCTGACAGGGCCTATGGAAATGATTTTGGCGGGCATTGTGTAGGGCGGATTAGCCGAAGGCGTAATTTGCCGCAAGCCAACCGGCCAACGGGCGGACGTCGCGCTTGAGCGGCGCGCAGATCGGGCGGACCTGCGGCCGCGCGTTGCGCGGCGGTGCTCGCCAGCGCCTTGTCATCAGCGTCACGCGGCTGCCATGTCAGATCGGGCAACGCTTCGGCAAAGTAAGCGGCATGCCCGCCGCTGCCGCTGGCGATTTCCAGAACCGGTCCGCGCGCGGGCTGTCCGTCGCGATTGATGCCTTGCTCAGCCGTTGGCGGCTATTGCGGACACAGCAGAACCTGATCACCAAGCGGTGCGGGCTCGCTGCGGACAATGCGAAAGCCGCCGCGTTCGGCCAACGGACGAAAGCCGTCGAGCCCGCGCGGGATCAATTTGAAGCTGCCGCTGGCAATGGTGCGACGGCGAAGCTCGTCGCCGGCGGTGACGGAGCCGACAACCAGTTTGGCACCACGGCCCTCGTTATGGAGCGCCCGCAAGTTCACCACGATGGCATTGTCGCTGCCGTATTCGAACAGCGCGCCTTCCGAGGACGCGGCAATGAGCGCGCCGGCATCAGCGGCCTGCCGCACCAGCCGTTCGAGCGGCTTCGGCGCGTTCCAATCATGTTGTTGATGCACGAAGGCGATGTCGAGTCCGGCGAGCGCGCCGCCTTCGGCGGAGAGCGCCCGCACTGCCGCAGCGCCGAAATGCGGTCCGGCGGCGTCGATGTCCAGGACATGGAGCCGCACCGGCCGCCGGCGCAGACTGTCTCCGGAGCGGCTGAGCAGAATAAGCGTATCGAGACTGTCGATCGCGACACCGCCGCCGATATTGATCAGGACCAGAGGCGCGGCCGGATCCGCACAAAGCAACGGCTCGAGCGCACCGGCCAAAAGCTTGACCATCTGCTGCAGCCGCAGGCGCACGGCGACCACATGCGGCGCGGCGGCCAGGCGGCGGTCCACGTCGCTATCGAACGGCGGCGGCAGATTGTCGGCGCCGAGCTTCATGAGGTAAGTCGTCATGCCGCCGAGAAAGCCCGATCGACAATTGACAATGTCGGCGAGCAGCCGCGAGCGTCGTGCCGCCGACTGCAGCATGAGGCGCATTACCAAGCCGGGAATGAGCGCGTTACGCCGCTCGGCTTCTTTATAGGCCTCGAACAGCGCCGCGACGGATTTCGCATCGTCGGGCACGGTAAAATTCGGATGCGTGACGTCGATCACCGGAAGGCGATAGCCGTCATCGGTCATCGCGTAAGCGGGATCGGATTTGAGGTTTGCCGGGGTCACCGCGATCTCTGTTCCTGGCGCCACGGGGACCCTTCAGGATAAAACGTCCGGCGCAACAAAAAAGCCCCGCGGATGTCGCGGGGCTTTTGCGTAATCGTCGTGAACGAGGATTTCCTTCCGTTCTTGGCAGACCTGGCAGCGACCTACTCTTCCAAGTCTTGAGACTTAGTACCATCGGCGCAGAGGACTTTGACGGCCGAGTTCGGGATGGGATCGGGTAGAGGCTCCTCGCTATGACCACCAGGTCGGCCAAAAACGGATGACGGCGGACAGACGACGGAAGACGGAAACTGAATTTCCGAGCGTCATCGACCCGCCGTGAAGCAAACCGGATTCTAATCCGTCGTCCGTCCGCTGTCGTCCGACCTCTCTCGTCCGACAAATGGACATTGACTCAAATGGACATTGACTAATGAGAGCGTTCAAGCCGATCGAGCGATTAGTACCGGTAAGCTGAACGCGTTGCCGCGCTTGCACACCCGGCCTATCAACGTGGTGGTCTACCACGGCTCTCAAGGGAGAACTCGTTTCGAGGTGGGTTTCCCGCTTAGATGCCTTCAGCGGTTATCCCGTCCGTACAT